>NZ_JARAKC010000006.1:47500-380802 GCF_049887195.1 Mesorhizobium abyssinicae | reverse complement strand
TCGCTCTCCCACGGGCTTCAAGGCCCAAAGATGCTCCGGTCTCTCGTCCGCCACCGCACCTGCTGCAATAGCAGAGTCGGCAAGGGACAAGTTACAAGGATGCCGGCAGGCAGGTGAGGGGCAGCGCCAACGCCTGAGGAATATCCGCTGGCCAGCTCAAATGCGCCGTACTCGCTCAAATACCCCCAACAAAGAAAAAGGCCCGCGAACCTTACGGTTCGCGGGCCTTCGTCAGCCGTAAACGAAGCGAAATCAGCTCTTCAGCTTGGCATTGCAGAGGCTGTAGAAGCCGCCGCCCTTCTGGATCCACCTGAGCCCATTCAGCGTGTTGGCGTCCTTGTTGGCGTAGTAGAGCTCGAGGCAGGTGTGCATGCGGCCCTTGCCCGGCGTCTCGCTGGCATACTTCTTGGAGATCGCCGTCGGGAACTTCACGCCCTTGGGAGCGGCAACGGTGGGCTTCTCGGGCTCGCTGGTGTAGGTCGCCTCGGTCGGAGCCGGCACCGTGTCGTCGTCGTCCGCGGCAGCGCCGCACTCTGCCTTGCGGAAGTCGTTCCACTTCATGCCGTTCAGCTTGTTGGCGGTCTTGGCCGCCTGATACTTGGCGCTGCAATCGGCCATGCTGAGGCCCTTGCCGCCTTCAGCGGCGGCGGCTTTGGTGGTTGCCTTGGCGGGTTCCGCCGCGGCGGTGGCGCCGGGGCCGCATTCGGCCTTGCGGAAGTCGTTCCACTTCATGCCGTTCAGCGTGCCGGCGGCCTTGGCGGCCTGGTATTTGGCGCTGCATTCCTTGGCGGTCAGGCCCTTGGCGGGTTCTTCGGTCGCGGCCGCCGCCTTGGTCGTCTTGGCGGGCTTGGCGTCGGCAGCAGCGGCGGTGGCACCGGCGCCGCACTCGGTCTTGCGGAAGTCGTTCCACTTCATGCCGTTCAACGTGCCGGCGGCCTTGGCGGCCTGGTATTTGGTGCTGCATTCCTTGGCGGTCAGGCCCTTGGCCGCGTTGTCGTCGGTGGCAGCGGCGGCCTTGGTGTCGGTCTTGGCCGCATCGCTCGCCTTCGCCGTCTTCTTGGCGGCTTTGGTCTCGGCGGTCGTTGCCGCCGCGTCGGTGCCGCATTCAGCCTTGCGGAACTGGTTCCATGTCTGGCCGTTAAGTGTTCCGGCGTCCTTGGCCGCGTTATACTTGGTGCTACACTCGGCCATGGTCAGCGCATTGGCCGGCGCCGCCAGGAACAGGGTTGCGACGGCTAATCCCGTCAAGGTTGCAAGTCGGTGGATGAGCATGGCGTTTTCTCCGTTGCTGCCGCCCATAGGTTGTCCCTTTGCGAAACCAATAGCCCTCAACGCCCGCCCGCGCCAGATGCCAGCGGCGCGGACACCCTCACAAACTGTGTTGCTCCCGATAAGGTGATGGAATCCTTGCGCTCAGATGCCCTCGAGCAAGGTCTGGCGGGCGATTCCGGACCCCATGGAGCTGCAACGCCTGGTCGTTCCCGCAAGAAGGACCGCCATGATAGACTGTCGAATCGCTTGCACGGCCCGCAACAATGATTTTCTAAGGAATGGTAATATATAATCACGAAATGTGATGTTCGGGTGCGGCTCAATTGTGGCAATACGAGCGGCTGAAAAACCGACGGGGATCAGGGAACGCATGGCAGGGCAGTATTTCGGCACCGACGGTATTCGCGGACGCGCCAACAAGTTTCCGATGACGGCGGAAGTCGCCATGAGGGTCGGCATGGCCGCCGGCCTTTCGTTCCAGCGCGGCAGCCATCGCCACCGTGTCGTGCTCGGCAAGGACACCCGGCTTTCCGGCTATATGATCGAAAACGCCATGGTCTCGGGCCTGTGCGCCGCCGGCATGGACGTGTTCCTGCTCGGTCCCATCCCGACGCCGGCCGTCGCCATGCTGGTGCGCTCGCTGCGCGCCGATATTGGGGTGATGATCTCGGCCTCGCACAACCCCTACTACGACAATGGCATCAAGCTGTTCGGCCCTGACGGCTACAAGCTCTCCGACGAGATCGAGGAGCGCATCGAGGGCATGCTGGACAAGGACATCGATCTGGCGCTTGCCGATTCCGACGGGCTGGGCCGCGCCAAGCGCGTCGACGGCGTGCATGACCGCTATATCGAATTCGCCAAGCGCACGCTGCCGCGCTCGATGTCGCTGTCGGGCCTGAGGATCGTCGTCGACTGCGCCAACGGCGCCGCCTACAAGGTGGCGCCCGAGGCGCTGTGGGAACTCGGCGCCGAGGTCGTGGCCATCAATGTCGAGCCCAATGGCTTCAACATCAACAAGGAATGCGGCTCGACCCATCCGGCAGGCCTGCAGAAGAAGGTGCATGAGGTGCGCGCCGATATCGGCATCGCGCTCGACGGCGACGCCGACCGGGTGGTGATCGTCGATGAGAACGGCACCATCGTCGACGGCGACCAGATCATGGCGCTGATCGCAGAGTCCTGGCACCAGAGCGGGCGGCTGGCCGGCGGCGGCGTCGTTTCGACGGTGATGTCCAATCTGGGCCTGGAACGCTTCCTCGGCGACATGAAGCTGCAGCTGCACCGCACCAAGGTCGGCGACCGCTATGTCGTCGAGCACATGCGCGCGCATGGGCTGAATGTCGGCGGCGAGCAGTCGGGCCACATCGTGCTCTCCGATTTCTCGACCACGGGCGACGGGCTGGTCTCGGCGCTGCAGGTGCTGGCCTGCATCAAGCGGCAGAACCGGCCGGTCAGCGAGCTGTCGAAGAAGTTCGAGCCCGTGCCGCAGCTTCTGAAGAATGTCCGCATCGCCGGCGGTAAGCCGCTCGAGGAAGCGCCGGTCAAGGCGGCGATCGAGGAGGCGCGCAACCGGCTTGGCAAGGCCGGGCGCCTGGTCATCCGCCCCTCCGGCACCGAGCCGCTGATCCGCGTCATGGCCGAGGGCGACGACCCGCAGCTGGTCGAGGCTGTCGTGAACGATCTCGTCGGCATCATTTCGGAAACCCGCAGCGCCGCCTGATCCGAGCGCGCACGGCCGCCGAATTCGCGAAGCCCGCCATCCGGCGGGCTTTTTTGCGCAATCGCCTCGGCAAGGCCGGGCCGGCCGGGCGAGCAGTTCGCTCTAAAATTGTATAGATTCGTAGTTAATCGGTACGGTTAAACGGCTTTTAACCTTTGCAATTCATTATCCACACCCGAGGTCAATCGCATTCGGGCGGATTCGTTGTTCCGAGGCTTCTTAGGGGTGACAAGCATGTTCAATACAGCAAGAATGGCACTGTTTGCCGCGCTGTTCGCGGGGGTGGCCGGACCGGCGCTTGCCGCCGATCTCGCGGAACCGCCAGTGGTCGAAGCGGCGCCGCCGCCGGTCACCTACGAGCAGCCCGTCGACGTCGGCGGGTGGTATATCCGCGGCGACATCGATTATCACTGGTCGCGTTTCGGCGGCGGCGACTATATCACCTATGGCGCGGCACCGCAGATCCCCGGCAGCTTCGACAGCGGCAAGCTGAAGGGCGCCTTCTCCGCCGGCGCCGGCGTCGGCTACCAGATCAACCAGCACTTCCGCACCGACCTGACGGGCGACTGGATGTTCGGCTCGAAGTTCCGCGGCTCGACCAGCGGCTTCTGTAACACGCCCGCTCCTGGCACGCCTTGCGTGTCGACCGACACCTCGTCCTATTCGGCGCTGCTGCTCCTGGCCAATGCCTATGTCGACATCGGCACCTGGCACGGCTTCACGCCCTATGTCGGCGCCGGTATCGGCGGTGCCTGGGTGAAGTGGGACACGCTGCACAACAGCGACGCCGACGGCGATTTCTTCCATCGCGGCGGCAAGGGCTGGCGCTTCGCCTATGCCCTCATGGCCGGCACGTCCTACTGCCTGACCGACCGCGTCAAGCTGGACGTCGGCTATCGCTACAGCCACATCAACGGCGGCAAGATGTTCGACTACGAGGCGACCAGCAACGTCGGCCCGGGCTACGACCGCGGCATCGACGTGCACGAAGTTCGCGGCGGCCTGCGCTACCAGTTCGGCAGGTCCGACTGCGCCCCGCCGCCGGAGCCTTATGTTCCGGAGCCGGAGCCGATCTATACCAAGTAAGCGCCTGAATATTCGAGAAGTTCCTCAGCCGCCCGGCCTTGCCGGGCGGTTTTTCGTTTGCAAGAAAAGTCAGGTCGAAAGCTCTTCGAAATCAATTCGCTAACGCTCTGTTATCCTTAACCGGCACTTAACCACTATGGTTAACAATGCTCCTTGAAAAACGGTGCTGCGCTTGCGGCGCGCGCCAAGTTCGGGAGCCGGGGACATGGTATTCAAATCGCGTATTGCGCTGGCGCTGGCCGCCATCGTGCTGATGCCGGTGACGCAGGCGCTGCCGGCCGACTACGATCCGCCGATCTATGTCGACCAGGCGCCAGACTACGTGCCGGTCGAGGTCGGCTCGGGATGGTATCTGCGCGGCGATATCGGCTACGCGTTCAGCCATCCGTTCGAGCATCAGATCTCGGCGAGCGGAGCGACCAGCTTCACCAACGACAGCAGCCTGTTCACGGGCAGCATCGGCATGGGCTACCACCTCAATGACTTCCTCAGGGTCGAACTCAATGGCGGCATCCTGCCGACCAACAAGTTCGGCGACCACGCAGTGGTGCCGGACGGCTGCGCCGGCCACACCAATACGGTGACGATCGGGCCCGGCGGCGTCATCATCATCGGCACGGCCCCGGATACGGAAGACTGCGTGGCCACGAACCGCGCCACCAACAAGGGCTACAGCGTGATGGCCAATGGCTATGTCGACCTCGGCACCTATGTCGGCATCACGCCCTATGTCGGCGGCGGCATCGGCGTCGCCTACAACAAGTATTTCAAGACCCAGGGCGAGCGCAATTGCGTCGAGATCGCGCCGGATTCGTCGGGCGGCGGCGGCTTCACCTGCGATGATCCGGCGGGTTACCAGGGATCGGAGGATTCCGAAGCAAAATTCAACCTCGCCTATTCGATCGGCGCCGGGTTCTCCTATCAGGTGAGCAAGAACCTCTCGGTCGATCTCGGCTACGAGTACTTCTCGGTGCCGAGCGCCAAATACGTGGCCTTTGACAGCGGCGCCTTCAACATCCACAAGGGTATCGACTACCAGACGGTCAAGCTCGGGCTGCGCTACGATCTCTGGTAGGTCCGCCGGGGCAGGATTCTTGACGGCGGGTCCGTGGCCCGCCGTTTGCTTTTGCGGGCCGCTGCTTGCCGACTCAGCGCGAGTATCCCGCCAGCGACAAAAACTTTCCTCTTGACGCCGGAAGCCTGAACGCATATCGCCGTCCGTGGGCCACCCCTCCCCAACGAGGGGCCACTATCTGGAAGGATAGACCACGATGACGACGCTTACGAAGCCCGGACTCCGTCCGGCAAATCCCAATTTCTCCTCAGGTCCCTGCGCAAAACGTCCCGGCTGGTCGGTCGAGGCGCTGAAAGCTGCCGCGCTCGGGCGCTCGCACCGCGCCAAGATCGGCAAGAGCAAGCTCGAACAGGCGATCGAGCTGACGCGCGACATCCTCAAGGTTCCGGCCGACTACCGCATCGGCATCGTGCCGGCGTCCGACACCGGCGCGGTCGAGATGGCGCTTTGGTCGCTGCTCGGCGAGCGCGGCGTCGACATGGTCGCCTGGGAAAGCTTCGGCTCGGGCTGGGTCACCGACGTGGTCAAGCAGCTGAAGCTCGCCGACGTGCGCAAGTTCGAGGCCGGCTATGGCGCGCTGCCGGACCTGGCCGGCATCGATTTCGACCGCGACGTGGTCTTCACCTGGAACGGCACGACGTCGGGTGTGCGGGTGCCGAACGGCGATTTCATTCCCGCCGATCGCAAGGGTCTGACCATCTGCGACGCGACCTCGGCGGCTTTCGCGCAAAGGCTCGATTTCGCCAAGCTCGACGTCGTCACCTTCTCCTGGCAGAAAGTGCTGGGCGGCGAGGGCGCGCACGGCATGCTGATCCTGTCGCCGCGCGCCGTCGAGCGGTTGGAGACCTACAAGCCTTCGTGGCCGCTGCCGAAGATCTTCCGCCTCACCTCGGGCGGCAAGCTGATCGAGGGCATCTTCAAGGGCGAGACGATCAACACGCCGTCGATGCTGTGCGTGGAAGATTATCTCGACGCGCTTCATTGGGCGAAATCAATCGGTGGCCTCGACGCCCTGGTCGCCCGCGCCGACGCCAATGCGGCGGTGCTCGACCGGTTCGTCGCCAAATCATCCTGGCTCGGCCATCTCGCCGTCGACCCGGCGACGCGCTCGAACACCTCGGCGTGTTTTTCCTTCACAGATCCAGATGTCGCGGCGCTCGACGCCGACGGGCAAGCGGCTTTCGCCAAGGGGCTGGTCTCGGCGCTCGACAAGGACGGCGTCGCCTATGACATCGGCGCCTATCGCGATGCACCGCCTGGCCTGCGCATCTGGTGCGGCGCAACCGTCGAGACCGCCGACCTCGAGGCGCTGCTGCCTTGGCTCGACTGGGCCTTTGCCGCGCAGAAGGCGTCGCTGAAGGCAGCGGCCTGAGTTTCTGGCGGGCGGCCCCCAAGGCCGCCCATTTCCAACCGGATCAATCCCATTCGAAGGAGGCCGCCATGGCGCCCCGCGTTCTCGTCTCAGACAAGCTTTCAACCACCGCAGTGCAGATCTTCAAGGATCGCGGCATCGAGGTCGACTATCTGCCCGATCTCGGCAAGGACAAGGAAAAGCTCGCCGAAGTCATCGGCCAGTATGATGGCCTCGCCATCCGCTCGGCCACCAAGGTCACCGAAAAGCTGATCAACGCCGCGACCAATCTCAAAGTCGTCGGCCGCGCCGGCATCGGCGTCGACAATGTCGACATCCCGGCGGCCAGCCGCAAGGGCATCATCGTGATGAACACGCCGTTCGGCAATTCGATCACCACCGCCGAGCACGCGGTCGCGATGATCTTCGCGCTCGCCCGCCAGATCCCGGAGGCCAATGCCTCGACGCATGCCGGCAAGTGGGAAAAGAACCGCTTCATGGGGATCGAGATCACCAGCAAGACGCTGGGCGTGATCGGCTGCGGCAATATCGGCTCGATCGTCGCCACGCGCGGCGTCGGGCTGAAGATGCATGTCATCGCCTTCGACCCGTTCCTCTCGGACAGCCGCGCCGAGGAGCTCGGCGTTCAAAAGGTCGAGCTCGACGAGCTTTTCGCGCGCGCCGACTTCATCACGCTGCACACGCCGCTGACCGAAAAGACACGCAACATCATCGACGCGGCGGCGATCGCCAAGATGAAGACCGGCGTGCGCATCATCAATTGCGCCCGCGGTGGGCTGATCGTCGAGGCCGACCTGGTGGCGGCGCTAAAGAGCGGCAAGGTGGCGGGCGCCGGCATCGACGTGTTCGAGGTCGAGCCGGCCGAGAACAACGAACTGTTCGGCATGGAAAACGTCGTGGCGACGCCGCATCTCGGCGCCTCGACCACCGAGGCGCAGGAGAACGTAGCGCTGCAGGTGGCCGAGCAGATGTCCGACTACCTGATCAAGGGCGCCGTCTCCAACGCCATCAACATGCCCTCGATCACCGCCGAGGAAGCGCCGCGACTGAAGCCCTTCGTCAAGCTCGCCGAGGTGCTCGGCGCCTTTGTCGGCCAGGTCACCGAGGATCCGATCAAGGAGGTCGAGATCCTGTTCGACGGCTCGACCGCGACCATGAACACGCGCGCCCTGATCAGCGCGGCCCTTGCCGGCCTGATCCGGCCGCAGGTCTCCGACGTCAACATGGTGTCGGCGCCGATCATGGTGAAGGAACGCGGCATCATCGTCGCCGAGGTCAAGCGCGACAAGTCGGGCGTCTTCGACGGCTACATCAAGCTGACCGTGACCACCGAGCACAGGACCCGGTCGATCGCCGGCACTTGCTTCTCGGACGGCAAGCCGCGCTTCATCCAGATCAAGGGCATTAATCTCGACGCCGAGGTCGGCCGCGACATGCTCTACACGACCAATGCCGACGCGCCCGGCATCATCGGCCTGCTCGGCACGGTCTGCGGTGAGAACGGCGTCAACATCGCCAACTTCCAGCTTGGCCGCAACCGGCCGGGTGGCGACGCCATCGCGCTGCTCTATCTCGACGCGCCGTTCCCGGAAACGGTCCTGGAGCAGGTGCGGGCGCACAAGTCGATCGACTCGGCGAAGCGACTGCGGTTCGACGTCGGCGGCGACTGAACGAAGTCTCGCCGGTTTGCATGACAGCGCCGCGCGTGCGATAGCCCGCGCGGCGTTTGCATTTGTGCCGGGCGTCGGCTTGGCGGGAGCGCCCGGGAGCAAAGCCGCGGCATCGCGCCCCGCTCGCCCGGGCAAATGGCGCGGCAGGCAAAATTCTTATGCCTTTGGCCGTTTTCGGCGGCAAAGAATGGTCGCGTTCGCCGGGTCTTGACGCTATAGAGGCCTGTCGTTTTCAAGCCGCAAGTCGGCATCTCAAGGGAAAAGCAACATGGCCAATGTGGTGGTCGTCGGCTCGCAGTGGGGCGACGAAGGCAAGGGCAAGATCGTCGACTGGCTGTCGGAGCGGGCCGACGTCGTCGTGCGCTTCCAGGGCGGCCACAATGCCGGCCACACGCTGGTCGTCGACGGCAAGGTCTACAAGCTGTCGCTCCTGCCCTCCGGCGTGGTGCGGCAAGGCAAGCTGTCGATCATCGGCAATGGCGTGGTCTTCGATCCGCACGCGTTCGTCGCCGAGGCGGCGAAACTGAAGGCGCAAGGCGTCGAGGTGACGCCGGACCGCCTGAAAATAGCCGAAAACACCGCGCTTATCCTGTCGCTGCACCGCGAACTGGACGGATTCCGCGAGGACGCCGCCTCCAATTCCGGGACGAAGATTGGCACGACCCGCCGTGGCATCGGACCCGCTTACGAGGACAAGGTGGGCCGGCGCGCGGTCAGGGTGATGGATCTGGCGGATTTGGAAACGCTTCCCGTGAAGGTCGACAGGCTGCTGACGCATCACAATGCGCTGCGTCGCGGGCTCGGCCACCCGGAAGCGACGCATGAGGCGATCATGCAGGAGCTGACCTCGGTGGCCGGCGAGATCCTGCCCTATATGGACCGGGTCTGGAAGGTTCTCGACGACCGTCGTCGCGCCGGCGAGCGCATCCTGTTCGAAGGCGCGCAGGGCACGCTGCTCGACATCGACCACGGCACCTATCCGTTCGTCACCTCGTCCAACACCGTCGCCGGCCAGGCGGCGGCCGGGTCGGGCGTCGGTCCAGGCGCCATCGGCTATGTGCTCGGCATCACCAAGGCCTACACGACGCGTGTCGGCGAAGGTCCGTTCCCGACCGAGCAGAAGAACGAGATCGGCGAGTTCCTCGGCACGCGCGGCCATGAATTCGGCGTCGTCACCGGCCGCAAGCGCCGCTGCGGCTGGTTCGACGCGGTGCTGGTGCGCCAGGCGGTGGCCGTCAACGGCATCAAGGGCATCGCGCTGACCAAGCTCGACGTGCTCGACGGGCTGGACGAGATCAAGGTCTGCACCGCCTACCGCCTCGATGGCGAGACGATCGACTATCTGCCGGCAAGCCAGGGCGCGCAGGCACGTGTCGAGCCGGTCTACGAGACGCTCGAAGGCTGGAAAGGCACCACCGCCGGCGCGCGCAGCTGGAACGATCTGCCGGCCCAGGCGGTCAAGTATGTCCGATACATCGAGGAGCTGATCGGCGCGCCGGTGGCGCTGCTTTCCACCAGCCCGGAGCGGGATGACACGATACTTGTGACCGATCCGTTTCAAGACTAGTTTCTCAGCCTTTCCAGGGCATAGCGGCTGATTTGCGGGGGCCGGCCCAGGAACAAAATGCAGGTCCACTGAAGCATGGCAGATTTCATCACCGTTCTGAAAAAGACGATCGACAGTCTCAGCGAGAACACGCCGGAGATGCGGTCGAAGGTCTATGACAAGGCGCGGGCGACAATCGCCAAGAAGCTTGCGGACCACGTCCCGCCTTTGGCGCCGTCGGTCGCCGATCAGCAGAAGCGCACTCTCGAGGATGCCATTTCCAGCGTCGAACGGGGCTATGCCAAAAGCGCGCCGGCGGCCGATCCGCTGGCCGAGCTGGAGCACATCTTCTCCTCGATCGACCGCAACAAGAACCAGCCGAGCCATGTCCGGCAGCCTGTCGTCGCCAAACCCGAACCGGCCAGGCCGGAGCCCGCCAAGCCCGAACCGTTCCGGCCGGCGCCGCCCGTCGCCAAGACGGAGCCAGGCTGGCAGAAGGCGCCGCCAGCGCCGCCGCCATTCGAGACCGATGTCCCCCTGGCTGGCATGGACAGCTCGGTGCCGAACGACCAGGATGAGGTCTTCGACAACGACCAGGAGCCGGCGCCGGCCGAAACTTTCCAGCGGCTGCGCCCCGCCGCGCGCAAGCGCAGCTATGGCGGGCTCATCGCCGCGGCCGCCGTGCTCGTGGTGATCGGCGGCGGTGGCTACGGCATCTGGCTGAACAAGGACGCATTCGGCTCGATGCTCGGTCTTGGCGGAGATAAGACCGTCACCACCGAGCCGCTGGTGAAGCCGGCCAAGCCTGCCGCCGACGCCGCGGCGGCGCCGCCGGCGGCGGGCGCCGGCGAACCGTCCGAGGCGACCAAGTTCACCCAGCGCCTGACCCCCGAGGGCAAGGAGACCGATCCCGGCCCGGCCGGCGGGCAAAGCGGCATTGGCGAAGGCGAATCCGTCGCTGCGCTGACGACACCGCCGTCAGCCGCTCCGCCGCCAGTCAGCCAGCCGGCAGCGGCTACCGCCGCACCCGCGGTTCCCGCGCCCGGTGCAACGCCGCCGGCCGATGCTGCCGCACCTGCCGCTCCCGCCGATGCTGCCGCACCCGCCGCGCCGGCTGATGCGGCCGCTGCGCCGCCAACACCGGCCGCCGGCGCACAGCCCGCGCCGGCAGCCGGCGCCGCACCGGCCGCTGGCGCTGCGCCAGCCGCACCGGCCGCCGCGCCGACTGAAACCGCGCTGCCGGTCGGCCAGAAGGCGATCTTCTATGAAGAGCGCACCAGCACCCAGCAGGGCTCGGCCGAGCCCGGCAACATCGTCTGGTCGCTGGTGCAGGAATCGCCGGGCGGCGATCTGCCGCCGGAACCGGCGATCCGCGCCGAGGCGACCATTCCGGGCAAGGACATCCAGCTGCGCATGACGATCAGGCGCAACACCGACCAGACGCTGCCGGCCAGCCACATCATCGAGATGATCTTCCTGACGCCGGAAGGGTTTGACGGCGGCGGCGTCGACAACATCCTGCGCATCGCCATGAAGAGCTCCGAACAGGATGCCGGCAGCCCGCTGATCGGCATCCCGGCCAAGATCGCAGACGGCTTCTTCCTTGTTGCTCTCAACGACACCAAGGCTGACGAGGACGCCAATCTGACGCTGCTCAGGGGCCAGGACTGGATCGACGTTCCGGTCGTCTACAAGACCGGACGCCGCGCCCTGCTCACCATGGAAAAGGGCATTCCCGGCGAGAAGGTGTTCGACGAGGCGCTGAAAGCCTGGCAGGCGAAAACGTCGGGATGAGGAAGGGCTGTCGTCGGCTCAGAAGCCTTGGAACAGCCTGGCGGCGAAGACGTCATAGCGGGCCATCAGAACTGCCGATGCTCCTTGAGCGGAACGCCATGCTTGTCGACATAGTCGTTCCAAGCATCCATGGTGGCGCGGTTCTCAAGCTTCCATAGCGGCGTTTTCTCGGCGGCGACCGCTTCGGCTATCCCGGCTTCGGCGGCTCGCGAGACGTTCACATTGAGCCCCTTCGCTTCCTTCATGATCTGTGAATCGATCGACAGATTTGCCGGCTGACGAACCGCGTTCGCGGCTATCTTGCGCATGATGGCCTCCGCAACATGCGTATATGCGCATTGTACGGTTACGGCAGCGAGGCGGCGTTGATTGCCGCTCACCCCTCCATCTCTTCCCGCAGCATCTCCAGTTCGAGCCACTCCTCTTCCAGCGCCGCGAGCGTTACCCGCTCCTTGTCGAGGGCGGCGATGGTCTTCTGGAACGAGGCCGGATCGCGCTCGTAGTAGGAGGGGTCGGCGATATTGTTCTCCAGCCGGGATATCGAGGCGGTTACTGCCTCGATCTTCTTTGGCAGCGATTCCAGCGCGAATTTCTGCTTGAACGACAGTTTCTTCGCCGGGCCTTTCGGCGCGGCCGTTTCAGATCTCGCTGCGGCGGGCGTTTCGCCGGCCTCCGCCCTTGGCCTTGCCTTGCGGTCTTCGAGCTTCGAGCCGCCGCGCTGCGCCAGCATGTCGGAATAGCCGCCGGCATATTCGATCCAACGGCCGCCGCCATCCGGTGCGATCACGCTGGTGACGGTGCGGTCGAGGAAATCGCGATCGTGGCTGACCAGGATGACGGTGCCGGCGAAGCCGGCCACCAGTTCCTGCAGCAACTCCAGGGTCTCCATGTCGAGGTCGTTGGTCGGTTCGTCGAGCACCAGCAGGTTGGCCGGCCTGGCCAGAACGCGGGCGAGCAGCAGGCGCGCCCGCTCGCCGCCCGAAAGCTCGCGCACCGGCGTGCGCGCCTGCTCCGGCTTGAACAGGAAGTCCTTCATGTAGGAGACGACATGGCGCTGCTCGCCATTGACGAGAAGGTTCTCGCCGCGCCCGTCGGTGAGGTAATGCGCCAGCGTCTCCTGCGGATCGACGGCCTCGCGCTTCTGGTCGAGCGTGGCGATCTCGAGATTGACGCCGAGCCGCACCGAACCGGCATCCGGCGCCAATTCGCCGGTCAGCATCTTCAAAAGCGTGGTCTTGCCGGCGCCGTTCGGCCCGACCAGGCCGACGCGGTCGCCGCGCTGGATGCGGGTGGAAAAACCCCTGACCACGGTGAGGTCGCCGAAGCTCTTTTCGATGCTCTTGGCCTCGATCACCAGCTTGCCGGACTCGGCGGCGTCGCTGGCCACCAGGGTGGCAGTGCCCTCGGCGCCGCGATGGCTGCGGAAACGCTGGCGCATGGTCTGCAACTCGCCGAGCCGTCGCATGTTGCGCTTGCGCCGTGCGGTCACGCCGTAGCGCAGCCAGTGCTCCTCGCGCACGATCTGGCGGCCGAGCTTGTGCTGCTCGCGCTCTTCCTCTTCCAGCACCTGGTCGCGCCATTCCTCGAAATGGCCAAAGCCCTTGTCCAGCCGCTTGGTCTGGCCGCGGTCGAGCCAGACGGTGGCGCGCGACACGCGCTCGAGGAAGCGGCGGTCGTGCGAGATCAGGATCACCGCCGAGGAGGTGCGGGCAAGCTCCTCCTCCAGCCATTCGATCACCGACAGGTCGAGATGGTTGGTCGGCTCGTCCAGCAGCAGAATGTCGGGCTCCGGCGCCATGACGCGGGCAAGGGCGGCGCGGCGCGCCTCGCCGCCGGACAGGTCGTTCGGCCGCTCCTCGCCGGTGAGGCCGAGATGCTCCATCAGATAGGTGGCGCGGTAGGGATCGTCGGCCGGCCCGAGCCCCGCCTCGACATAGGCGCGCACATTGGCGAAGCCATCCATGTCGGGCATTTGCGGCAGGTAGCGCACCGTCGCCGAAGGCTGGCGGAACACCTCGCCGTCCTGTGGCTCGATCATGCCGGCGGCGATCTTGAGCAGCGTCGACTTGCCGGAGCCGTTGCGGCCGACCAGCGCGATCTTGTCCCCGGCGGATGCGCTGAGTGCCGCCCCGTCGAGCAGCGGCGTGCCGCCGAAGGTCAGTCTTATCCCGTCGAGATTGAGAAGAGGCGGGGCCATGTCAGCTTTCAGGAAGAGGATAGGGGTGAGCGAGCAGCAGCGCGCGGCCGTGGCCGAGAGCGATCTCAAGCCGCCCCTTGACCTCGTTGGATATAGTCAGCGACGAGCCGAACGCCACCTCGACATGGTCGAGCGGCCATTTGGCGCCGGTGACGCTGAGGCCGGAAAGATCGGAAAAGCCGAGCACTGAAAACAGCGTGCCGTCGGCATAGTCGAAGCCGGCCTTGCCCGGCAGAAGGGGGATGCCCTCCTGCGCGCCGCTGGTCAAAAGCACGCTGATGCCGGCCTCGGCCAGGCGGACGGCGAGGGCCAGATGCAGGAAGGCGTGGTCGGCACGCTTGCCGCCGAAGGCGCCGGCCAGCACCAGGGCGGTGGCGCCGCGCTCGAGGGCGGCAGCGATCGCCAGCTCGCCGTCCGTCTTGTCCTTCTCGGCCGGAAACACCTGGCGCGGCACGGCGGCCAGATCATGCGGCAAGTCCGCCGGCACGGAATCGAAATCGCCGACCCAGAGCTCGGGCGTCAGGCCCAGCATGCGGGCATGGCCGATGCCGCCATCGGCGGCGATGACGCGCGCGCCGGCGAGCTGGCTCTCGAGCCTAGGCGTGCGGACGAGGTCGCCGCCAAGCAGGATGGTGAATGTGCCCATGGGCGTCGCCCTTATCAGCCTCGCCGGCGAAACGGAAGCGGCGCCTTGGAAACCCGGCAAACTTCCGCTTGCGCGGTGCCGTGGCCGGGCCTATGTGTCGAAACGCTCTAACGGGGTGCCGGACGCGGGTTTTCGCGGGCCGGCTGAGAGGCAATCGCCAACCCGCTGAACCTGATCCGGTTTGTACCGGCGGAGGGATTAGACGTTTCGGAACATCCGACGCCTCAATTCCTTTCAACACCAACGAAGGAGGCGCCGATGCGCACGCTCTTATCCCACCTTGTTCTGGCCACCGGCCTGGTTTCGCTTCTCGCGGGCCCTGCGGCCGCGAAGGACAAGCTCACCGTCTACACCTATGAAAGCTTCACCGCCGAGTGGGGGCCAGGCCCGGCGGTGAAGAAGGAATTCGAGGCCGAATGCGGCTGCGATCTCGAATTCGTCTCGGTCGCCGATGGCGTGGCGTTGCTCAACCGCGTCAAGCTGGAAGGCGCGGCGACCAAGGCCGACATCGTGCTCGGCCTCGACACCAACCTGACGGCGGAAGCCAAGGCGAGCGGCCTGTTCGCACCGCATGGCGGCGTGTCCGGCCTCAACGTCCCCGGCGACTGGAGCGACGACACGTTCGTGCCGTTCGACTACGGCTATTTCGCCGTCGTCTACGACACCGAAAAGCTGAAAGTCCCGCCGAAGAGCCTGAAGGAACTGGTCGAGGGCAGCGCCACTGACAAGATCGTCATCCAGGATCCGCGCACCTCGACGCCCGGCCTCGGCCTGCTGCTCTGGGTGAAGTCGGTCTATGGGGACAAGGCGCCGGAAGCCTGGGCCAAACTCAAGCCCAAGGTGCTGACGGTGACGCCGGGCTGGAGCGAGGCCTATGGCCTGTTCACCAAGGGCGAAGCGCCGATGGTGCTGTCCTACACGACCTCGCCGGCCTATCACATGGTCGCGGAAAACACCGAGCGCTACCAGGCGGCGTCCTTCGAGGAGGGCGAATATCTGCAGATCGAGGTTGCCGGCATCACCACGGCAGGGGCGAAGAATCCACTGGCCGAAAAATTCATCGCCTTCATGACCGGCCCGAAATTCCAGGATGTCATCCCCGAGACCAACTGGATGTTCCCGGCCGGCAAGACCGACAATCCGCTCAATCCGGCCTTCGACAAACTGGTCAAGCCGACCAAGACCTTGCTGTTCAGCGCCGAAGAGGTCGCCGCCAACCGCAAGGCCTGGGTGGATGAATGGCTGGCGGCGATGAGCAAGTAGGTTTTTCGATGCTTGCGCCAAGCCACCCCCGCAAGGGGGGACAGATCACACAATCTTCGGAAGGGAGCCTTTGCCGTTGAGGACAGGCGCCGGCTCGGATGACTTGGCATCCTTCCTCTCCCCCGTCGATCGGGGGAGAGGTGGCGAGCGAAGCTCGACGGAGTGGGGGTCGACCTTGGCGCGCATCAAGACGATGCTTGCACGCGATCCTCTTTCCTGTGTCCGCTGCGGCGGTTTCCAGGTGGTTCCCCCACTCCGTCGCCGCTTCGCGGCGCCACCTCTCCCCCCTCCGGAGGGAGAGGAAAGGAGCCTCCGCGGGGGAGATGGCCGGCAGGACAGAGGGGGGCGCGAAGGAACTCGACGTTCATTGAGTTCGGGCCAACCAGCCATCCGGAGACTGGTGGTGCAGCGTGCAGCTCGCGCCTCGCTCTGACCCCCGCATCACCGCCGGCATCGCCGCGCTAGGCGCCATCGCCTTGCTGATCGGCGGGGCGTTTGCCGGCCTTGTCCTCGAAGGCGCGCATGATTTCTCCGGCGCCGCCTCGGCCTTCGATCCCTATCTGCTGCGCGTCGTGCGCTTCACGCTGTGGCAGGCGCTGTTGTCGACGCTGCTTTCCGTCGTGCCGGCGTTGTTCGTCGCACGCGCGCTCTCCCGGCATCCGCGATTTCTCGGGCGCGGCCTGATCCTGCAGCTCTTCGCCCTGCCGCTGGCGCTGCCGGCGATCGTTGCGGCGCTCGGCATTCTGGCACTCTATGGCAGCGCCGGCTATTTCGCCGGCCTGCTCGGCGGCCGGGATTGGCCGGGCATCTACGGACTGTCCGGCATCCTCGTCGCCCATGTCTTCTTCAACCTGCCCCTGGCCACGCGCCTGTTCCTCGAGGCGCTGGGCACTGTGCCGGCCAATCACTGGCGGTTGGCAAGCCAGCTCGGCATGGGCGTCCGGCCCGCCTTCCGGCTGATCGAGTGGCCGGCGCTGCGGGCAGCGCTGCCCGGTGTCGCCGGGCTGGTGTTCATGCTGTGCATCACCTCCTTCACCATCGTGCTGACGCTCGGCGGCGGGCCGGCCGCGACAACGCTGGAGGTCGCCATCTACCAGGCGCTGCGCTTCGATTTCGATCCGGCGCGGGCGGTGACGCTGACGCTGCTGCAGATCGCGCTGACCTTTGCCGTGGTGCTGGCGCTGACGCGGCTCGGCGCCAACACGGCCGGCGACGCCAACCTGCCGGTGGCGGCGCGCCGCTACCTTTCGGCGAGCCCCACGGAAACCTTGCTGAACGCGGCCCTGATCGTGCTCGCCCTGCTGTTCGTGGCCGGCCCGATGGCGGCGACGGTCGCGGCGGGCCTTGGCGCCGACCTTGGCCGGCTGGCCGGCGAGGGCGCGGTGCGACAGGCGACGCTGACCAGCGTGGGGCTGGCCTTCCTGTCGGCGTCGCTCGCGGTGGCGATGTCGCTGGCGCTGATCGCGGCGCGCCGGGCGCTGGCCCTGAAACGCCGTTCCGGCCGCAAGACATTGCTGGAACATGCAGCGGATACCGGCGCCGGCTTCGTCCTCGTCGTGCCGCCCATCGTCGTCGGCGCCGGCTGGTTCCTGCTCTTGCGCACGGTCGGCGACGTCTTTGCCGTTGCCCCGCTGATGGTCGTCACCGTCAACGCGGTGATGGCGATGCCCTTCGCCATCCGCGCGATCCGCCCCGCCTATGACGCGGCAAGCGAACGCCATGAAAGGCTCTGCCTGCTGCTCGGCATATCCGGCTGGAACCGGCTCAGCCTGATCGACTGGCCGTCGCTCAGGCGGCCGCTCGCCACTGGCTTCGCCTTTGCCATGGCGCTGTCGCTCGGCGATCTCGGCGTCATCGCGCTGTTCGGCAGCGATTCCGTGCAGACCTTGCCGTATCTTCTGCTGGCACGCATGGGCAGTTATCGCACCGCCGACGCCGCCGGCCTGGCATTGCTGCTCGGCCTCGTCTGCCTGGCGCTGGTGCTTGCCGCCGACCGGCTCGGGCGCGGGGAGAGATCATGATGCCGGCGAAGGAAAGCAGGGCGAAAGGAGCGACGGTTCGGCTGGAGGACGTGTCATTCGACTATGGCGAAGCGCCGTTCCGTTTCGACGTCGGGTTCGCCGCCGCGAAGATCACCGCCATCATGGGGCCGAGCGGTTCGGGAAAGTCGACGCTGCTCAACCTGGTGGCCGGTTTCGAGGCGCCGCGTTCGGGGCGCGTGCTGATCGATGGCTGCGACGTCAGCGCCGCGCCGCCTTCGGCACGGCCGGTCTCGATGGTTTTCCAGGAGAACAATCTGTTCGCCCACCTTTCGGTGGAGCGCAACGTCGGGCTCGGCCGCTCGCCATCGCTCAGCCTCGGCGAGGCCGACCATGCGGCGATTGCCGAGGCGCTGGCGCGTGTCGGCCTTGCCGGCAAGGAGAGGCGGCTGCCGCGCGAGCTTTCCGGCGGCGAGCGGCAGCGGGTTGCGCTGGCGCGTGTGCTGGTGCGCGACCGCCCGGTGCTCTTGCTCGACGAGCCCTTCGCCTCGCTCGGTCCGGCGCTGCGCGACGACATGCTCGACCTCCTCGCCAGCGTCCATGCCGAACGGCAGATGACGGTGCTGTTTGTCACGCACCAGCCCGAGGACGCGCGCCGCATCGGCCAGGACATGGTGTTCCTCGACAACCACACGGTCGCCGCGACGGGGACGGCGGCCGATTTCTTCGACGGCTCTGGACCGGACGCCTTCCGGCGCTATGTCGGCATGGGCGCGGCCAAAGGGTCGCGCCTCGACGACCGCGGATGAGGCGCTCGGGTTCTGTTCGATGCAGGCCGTTGCCTCAAAACCACAGTGCATTTTCGGGCGGCATGCATCGCCGCCGGATCATGGCGTGTTGCCCGGAAGCGGACATAATTTACGCTCAAACCGGGTTTGGGTGATGCAGCGTTTGCTTGCCTTGACTGGAGGAGTATGGCTAGGTCCGCCCATACTGGTCCGGCATAGGCCGTGATTTGCCCGCAAAGATTTGGAAAGGAAGCCGATCTGCCGACCGGCAAGCATAGAGTGCTGACGAAACCGCTGGCGCGTCTCCTCGCGTTGGCCGGCCTTGCCGTGGCGCTGGCCAGCTGCCAGATGTTCACGCCGCCGGATGTGCAGGAATCCGGTTTCCAGCCGTCCGACAAGCCGATCACCGTCGACAATGTCGTCGCCAACTCGAAGCTTGCCGAAATGGCGAAGGCGCAGCACCCGCGCATCCTTGCCACCTATGGCGGCGAATATTCCGATCCCAAGCTCGAGCGCATGGTGGCCAAGGTCGTCGGCAGCCTGACGGTGGTGTCGGCCAATCCGACCCAGACCTATCGTATCACCATCCTCAATTCGCCCAACGTCAACGCCTTCGCGCTGCCCGGCGGCTACCTCTATGTCACCCGCGGCCTGCTGGCGCTGGCCAATGATTCGTCCGAGCTCGCCGCCGTCATCGCGCACGAGATGGGCCATGTCACCGCCAATCACGGCCTGCAGCGCCAGCAGCTCGAAGCCGAGGAAGGCTTGGCGACCAAGGTGGTGTCGGATGTGCTGGGCGACAGCCCGACGGCCAAGGCGGCGCTCATCCGCGGCAAGCTGAGGCTCGCCCAGTTCTCGCGCAACCAGGAACTGCAGGCCGACGCCATCGGCATCAAGTCGATCGGCGAGGCCGGTTATGATCCCTACGCCGCCGGTCGCTTCCTGCAGTCGATGTCGGCCTATACCGACTTCCGCTCGATCAGCGGCGCAACCGATGCCAGCCTCGACTTCCTGGCCACGCATCCGAACACGCCGCAGCGCATCGAGCTTGCCCAGCGGCTTGCCCGCAACTTCGGCCCGCCGGGCATCGGCACGCGCGACCGCGACGCCTTCCTCGCCGGCATTGACGGGCTGCTCTACGGCGACACGCCGGAAGAGGGCTATGTACGCGGCCAGACCTTCCTGCATCCGGGCCTCGGCGTGTCGTTCACGGTGCCCGACGGCTTCGTCATCGACAATTCGGCGGCGGCGGTGACGGCAACCGGCCCCGGCGACATGGCGATCCGCTTCGATGGCGTCTCGATCGACAAGTCGCGGGCGCTGACCGACTATATCCGCAGCGGCTGGGTGGCCGGCCTCGACGATGCCAGCGTTCGCCAGGAAACCATCAATGGCAACGAGGCGGCCGTGGCGCATGCCGGCGCCGACGGCTGGCAGTTCGACATCGCTGTGATCCGCGCTGGCGGCCAGGTCTACCGGCTGCTGACGGCGGCACCTTCGGCCAGCACCGCGCTGGAGCCGGTGGCGCGTTCGGTCAGTGGCTCGTTCCGCATCCTCAGCGCTGCCGAGAAGGCGGCGCTGAAGCCGCTGCATATTCGCGTCGTCACGGTCCAGGCCGGGCAGACCATGGGCTCGCTCGCCGCGCAGATGGTCGGCGTCGACCGCAAGCTCGACCTGTTCAGGGTGCTCAACGCGCTATCGCCGGGCGCCGCCGTCTCGACCGGCGACAAGGTCAAGATCGTCACCGACAGATAAGCTGGGGCAGACAGAAGTCAGGCGGCGGTCGCCAGGAATTCAGGATTCTGCTCGACCAGCGCGACTTTCAGCTTTTCCATGGCGCGGGCCTCGATCTGACGGACGCGCTCCTTGGAGATGCCGAGCGCCTCGCCGAGCGCTTCCAGCGTCGCACCCTCGTCGGTCAGCCGGCGCTCCTCGATGATCCTCAGCTCGCGCGCGTTGAGCGCGCCGAGCGCCGCCTTCAGCCACAGCGAGCGGCGTTCGATGTCGATCGTGTCGCCGACGACCTCGTCCGGCAGCGGATCGTCCGAAATCAGGAAATCCATGCGCTCGGCCGGACCGGAATCATCGCCAAGCGGCGCATTGAGCGAGCTGTCCGGAGCCGACAGGCGCGAATCCATCATCGCCACGTCGGCTTCAGGCACGCCGAGCGCCGCCGACACCTCGCGATAGAGCGAGGCGTTGGAAATCGGCTCGGCGCCGTTCGCCAGCCGGGCGCGCAAACGCCTGAGATTGAAGAACAGCGCCTTCTGCGCCGAGCTGGTGCCACCGCGCACGATCGACCAGTTGCGCAAGATGTAGTCCTGCATCGAGGCGCGAATCCACCAGGTGGCATAGGTCGAGAAGCGCACTTCGCGTTCCGGCTCGAAACGGGCGGCTGCTTCCAGCAGGCCGACATGGCCCTCCTGGATCAGGTCGCCGAGCGGCAGGCCGTAGTGGCGGAACCGCGAGGCCATGGAGATGACCAGCCGCATATGGGCGACCGTGATGCGGTGCAGCGCGTGCTGGTCGTTGTCCTCCTTCCAGCGCAACGCCAGAAGATGCTCTTCCTCGCGCTCGAGATAGGGAGCCTTCATCGCCGCGCGGACCATGGTCCGTCCTGCCGTGTCGTCGATCATGCCGCGCTCCATTTTCCGATATCGCGGACGTTTCCGGTGTCCGGATACCATCCCTGGCGTCAGCGGCGGTTGAAATGGCGGCGCCGCGCCCTACAAAGCCAAGAACGTGCCATGCCGGGGAATGTTCCGCAGCGACGGCCGGGCCGCCTTGCGTTGTCTCGGACGACTCGAAAACAGCGGGGAGCCTGCATGCGGATCGGTTCTCGCATGCGCTTGAGCATGTCATTCCTGGAATGCCAGATTTTTGAAATCTGGTTCCTTATTTTGCTCAGCCCTATCTGTCAGTTTCCGGCTCTCACAGACGCGCCGGGGCACCGGCCAAAACGGGATCACAGAAAAATGAAATGGCTTAAGTCGCTCATCATCGCCGGGACGCTGCAGGCCCTGGCGGTCACCGCCGGCCATGCCGGCGCCAATCTCGACCAGATCAAGCAGGCCGGCGTCCTCAAGGTCGGCACGGAAGGCACCTACGCGCCCTTCACCTATCATGACACGTCCGGCGCGCTGGTCGGCTTCGATGTCGAGATCGCCAAGGCGATCGCCGACAAGCTCGGCGTCAAGATCGAGTTCCTCGAAGGCAAATGGGACGGGCTCATCGCGGGCCTCGACGCCAACCGCTACGACGCCGTCATCAACGAGGTCGGCATCACCGACGCGCGCAAGGCCAAGTACGATTTCTCCGAGCCCTACATCGCCTCCAAGGCGGTGCTGATCGTGCGCGGCGACAACACCGACATCAAGACCTTCGCCGATCTCAAGGGCAAGAAGTCGGCGCAGTCGCTGACCTCCAATTTCGGCAAGCTGGCCGAGACCAACGGCGCCGAGCTGGTCGGCACCGACGGCTTCGACCAGTCGATCCAGCTTCTGCTCACCGGCCGCGCCGACGCCACCATCAACGACAGCCTCTCCTTCCTCGATTTCAAGAAGCACAAGCCCGACGCCAATGTGAAGATCGCCGCGCAGGAAGAGAATGCCGACTATTCCGGCGTCATCGTGCGCAAGGGCGATCCGGAGCTGGTCGCGGCGATCAACAAGGCGCTGGCCGACATCAAGGCGGACGGCACCTACAAGAAGATCGCCGACACCTATTTCGGCCAGGACGTTTCGCAGTAAGCCAGGCCGTCTGGCACTTCGATCCCGGCGAGTCGTCTTTGACGGCCCGCCGGTTTTCGCGTGATATGCACCGCGCAGCCCCTCGCCGGAGCCACCCGCCGCGACGCCGGAGGCGATGGACGGTTATCCAGGCTGCACCTCAAGGAGAGGGCCCCGTGCCGCACTGGCTGCAATTGATGCTGGAATCGCTGCCGACGCTGTTGTGGGCGGCGCTGATCTTCACCGTGCCGCTGACGCTTTTGTCCTTCGCCTTCGGGCTCGTCGCCGGGCTGGCCACGGCGCTGCTCAGGCTGTTCGGCCCCAAGCCCCTGGCGGCCGTGGCCCGCTTCTATGTCTGGATCTTCCGTGGAACGCCGCTCCTAGTGCAGCTCTTCCTGATCTTCTACGGCCTGCCCTCCGTCGGCATCCTGCTCGACGCCTTTCCCGCGGCGCTGATCGGCTTCACGCTCAACATCGGCGCCTATACGTCGGAGATCATCCGCGCCGTCATCGGCTCGGTGCCGAAAGGGCAGTGGGAGGCGTCCTATTCGATCGGCATGACCTGGAGCCAGGCGATGCGGCGCACGATCCTGCCGCAAGCAGGCCGCGTCGCCGTGCCGCCGCTGTCCAACACCTTCATCTCGCTGGTCAAGGATACCTCGCTGGCCGCAGCCATCACCGTGCCGGAGATGTTCCAGGCGGCGCAGCGCATCGTCGCCACCACCTACGAGCCCCTGATCCTCTATATCGAGGCGGCGGCGCTCTATCTGGTGATGAGCTCCGTGCTGTCGGCGCTGCAGGCGCGGCTGGAGGTGCGCCTCAACCGTTACGGCGGCTTCCTGGAGGCGAACGCATGATCGGCCTCGACAAGATCGAGAAGCGGTTCGGCGACAACCTCGTGCTGAAGGGGGTCACCGTCAGCATCGAGGAAGGCAGCGTGACCGCGCTGGTCGGCCCGTCCGGCGGCGGCAAAAGCACGCTCCTGCGCTGCATCAACCTGCTGGAGATCCCGACCTCCGGCACGGTGCGGATCGGCGAGGAGACATTGGAATTCCGCCCGGGCATCAAGGTGCACGCCAGGGACATCCAGCGCATTCGCCTGCAGACCGGCATGGTGTTCCAGAACTTCCAGCTGTTCCCGCATCGCACCGCGATCGAGAACGTCATGGAGGGACTGGTGACGGTGCTGAGACGGCCGGAGGCGAGGGCGCGCGAGCGCGCGCTGGCGCTGCTGGAGAAGGTCGGCATGGCGCACAAGGCCGATGCCTGGCCGGCGACGCTGTCGGGCGGACAGCAGCAGCGCGTGGCGATCGCCCGCGCGCTGGCGCCGTCGCCGAAGGTGCTGCTCTGCGACGAGCCGACCTCGGCGCTCGACCCGGAGCTGGCCCAGGAAGTGGTCGAGGTGCTCGGGCAACTCGCCCGGGAGGGCACGACCATGGTGATGGCCACGCACGATCTGAGGCTCGCCTCCAAGATCGCGCAGGAGGTGGTGTTCCTCGATGCCGGCGTCGTCGTCGAGAAAGGCCCGGCCTCGGTCGTGTTCGACAGGCCGGAGCGCGAGCGGACGAAGCGCTTCATCGCCTCGCTGCGGCAGGAGGAGGCTCAGAAGGGTAGCTGAGCCCCCTACCTCCCCCTTGTGGGGAGGTCGGACCGAAGGTCCGGGTGGGGGTCGGCGCGGCACCCCCGCCCCACTGCTTCGCAGCGACTCTCTCCACAAGGGGGAGGGCAGAGGCTCCAGGAAACAAAAAACCCGGCGCGAGGCCGGGTTTTTCGTATTCTTGAGCGAAAAAGCTCAGGCAGCTTCTTCCTGCTCGGCTTCCTCGTTGTCGGCCTTGGCGCCACGCTTCGGGCCCTTGTTGAGGTTGACCTCGATGAGGCGAACCGCCTCGGTCTCCGACATGCGGTTGACGGCGGCGATCTCGCGGGCCATGCGGTCGAGCGCGGCCTCGTAAAGCTGGCGCTCGGAATAGGACTGCTCCGGCTGGTTGTCGGCGCGGTAGAGGTCGCGCACGACTTCCGAGATCGAGATCAGGTCGCCCGAATTGATCTTGGCATCATATTCCTGGGCGCGGCGCGACCACATGGTGCGCTTGATGCGGGCGCGACCCTGCACGACCTTCAGCGCGCGGTCGACATAGTCCTCTTCCGACAGCTTGCGCATGCCGATGGAGGTCGCCTTGGCGACCGGCACCTTGAGGCGCATCTTGTCCTTCTGGAAGTCGATGACGAACAGTTCCAGCTTGTGGCCGGCGACTTCCTGCTCGTCGATCGAGACGATCTGGCCGACGCCGTGCGCCGGGTAGACGATGAACTCGCCGGTCTTGAAACCGTGACGTGCTGCGCTGGACTTCTTCTGCGGGGTGATCGTTGCCATTACGCCCTGAACTCCTTGTTGTAGCGCCGGCATGGCGGCGCCGGCTGAAACTCGCGCGATCGGGGTCACCGACCGTTAGCCGCACAACAGATGAACCCATCCGGAAAAACCGGGGCCAGCCAACCGCACAATTGCGACCGCCTGCCCCAGATCGCTCTGGTCCGGATTGTGAAGTTCACCTTTCAGTGATTTGGGGCGTCTGCGCCATAAATCGACGTTGTGTCACCGGCATGTTTGGCTGATGTAGCACAAAAAGTCGGAAGAATCAAGGTTTTGCTGCATTCGCGAAGGCCGTGCGCCATCCCTGCCTGTCAAGACAGTTCCTGTTTCGCACCTGTTACGCAGCGTCATGCCGGCCGAACCGGCCGTGTCGCTTTTGATTTGCGCATGATCCTTTCCGAAAATCGAAAGCGATTTTCGGGGTCATGCGCTAGTCGCCTTCGCCGGGCTCGGCCGAGAAATATTTCTCGAATTTGCCAGCCTCGCCATCGAAGGTCTTGGCGTCGGCCGGCGGCTCTTTCTTGGCGGTGATGTTCGGCCACTTCTCGGCATATTCGGTGTTGACCTGCAGCCACTTCTCGAGCCCCGGCTCGGTGTCGGGCTTGATCGCGTCGGCCGGGCATTCCGGTTCGCAGACGCCGCAGTCGATACACTCGTCGGGGTGGATGACGAGCATGTTCTCGCCTTCGTAGAAACAGTCGACCGGACAGACCTCAATGCAGTCCATGTATTTGCATTTTATGCAATTGTCGGTCACGACATAGGTCATCGCAGGCTCCGGGACGTCCCGTTTTTGCTGGGCTTTTTGGTGAGGTAACGCCTTTGCCGGCCGCTGGCAAGGGCGGCCGTCCCCGGCGCCGCCGGCGTGCCCGGAAAGGATTTTCCAGACGGCCCGCCGGACAAGGCCGGTCTTGTCTCAATCCTCTCTCAATCCTCGCCCAGCAGCCGGTCGGTTTCCCGCCGTTCTTTCTTGGTCGGGCGACCGCTGCCGGCTTCGCGCAGCGCCGGAATGGCGTCCGGCACCGCCTCGCCCTTCGGCGTGGGCTGTGGCGACATGTCCTCATAGAGCAGGCGGGCCTCCTCGGCGGGGCCGCGCCTGGCGCCGGCGCCGAGCACCTTCCAGACCAGGATGCGTCGATCCAGAGTGAGGGTCAGGACGTCGCCGGGGCGGACAATGTCGGAGGCCTGCGCTGCTTTGTCGCTGTTGATGCGCACGCGGCCAGCGACCACGAGCTTGGCCGCCAGCGAGCGCGATTTCACCGCGCGCGAGAAGAACAGCCATTTGTCGATGCGCTGGCGGGCATCGGTGACCATCGTACCCGCGGGCTACTTCTTCAGCTGGTCGCGCAAGGCGGCGAGCTTGGCAAAGGGCGAGTCCGGATCGAAGCGCGCCGGCCGCTCCTCGCGCGGCTTGGCCTGGAAGGCAGGCTTGCCGGCCTGCGCGCCGCCCTTGCCGTCCTGCCGGCCGCCTTTCCAGTCGGGCCTGCCGTCGCGGCGGTCGGGACGTTCGCCTTGCGGTCTGCCCTCGCGGCGCTCGCCAGCCTCGCCTTGCGGTCTCGGCTTGAACTTGGAGCGGTCGAAGCGAGGCTTGCCGTCGCGCTGATCGCGGCGTCCTTCCTGGGCTCCGCCAGGCTGCCCGCCGGCGGCGTCAGCCTGGCCCTCGCGCGCGGCCTGGCCGTTGCGCGGGCGATTGTCCCTGCGGTTGTCGTGGCGATGGCGCGGGCGCTGGTCGAAGCGGCCCTGCCGCCACAGAAGGATGGGCTTCGGCTCCTCGGCCTCGGCGGCCGCCTCGCTGGAGGCGGCTTCCGGCGTCGCGGCAGGCGCGGCGGACACCGCTTCGGCCGCCAGCGACTCCTCGGCCACCGGCTCTGCGGCGACGGCGTCAACTTCGGCTTCTGCGTGCGGCTCGACTGCCGGAGCAGTATCCGCAGGCTGCTCGGTGACGGCTTCCGCGGCGAGTGGGGCCTCGTCGGTGGCCTCTTCCGCGACCGGCTCGGCAACCATCTCGATGACGGGTTCGGCCGAAACTTCAACCATGACATCCGACGCCACAACGGCATCCGGGCCAGGTTCGGAACCCTCGGCCGGTGTTTCGACGCCGGCTTCGGCAGACGCCGCTTCGGCCGCGGCGGCCAGCTCGGCCTTTGCCGCTTCCTCGGCCGCAAGCTTGGCGGCGGCCGCCTCGCGGGCGGCATTGTCCTGCGCTTCGAGCCGCGCCTTGACCTCGGCGGCCGGCTTCGGCTCGGCGCGGTAGCCGAGGCCTTTGAGGATCTCTTCCATGTCGTCGGCGGTGGCGCCGAGGATCGACATCATCGGCGGCGTCACCATGAAGGCGTGGCCGTCATAGGCGCCGTCGGGGCGCTGGCCGAGGCCGGGCTTCCAGTTGGTGGCGGGACGGATCAGGTCGGCCAGCCGCTCAAGGATATCGACGCGCACGGCGCGGCGGCCGAGATTGCGATAGCCGGCGAGCTTGTAGAAGCTCTTGTCGAAGGCGGGATCGATGACCACCGAGGTGCGGCCCGACGCCAGCGCATGAACGACGTCGCCAAAGCCGGGCTTGTCCTTGCCGTCGTTCTTCAGCGCCCACAGCAGCGTCACCAGCCCGGCCGGCGCCGGCTTGATCAATGCCGGCACGAAGACGTGATAGGCGCCGAAGCGCACGCCCAGCCGGCGCAGCGCGGCGCGGCCCTCCTGGTCGAGCGACTTCATCTCCTCGGCGATGTCGCGGCGGTTGATCAGGCCGAAATGCTCGACGAGCTGGAAGGCGATGCCGCGGCCGATGCCGGTGAGCTGCTCGGCATTCTTGAGGTCGACCAGGGGCTTCAGCAGCGACTCGATCTGGAAATTGACGAAGCGCTCGGCGCGCGCCGCCACCTTGTCGCGAGCCGGACCGGTGAGCTGCTCGTCGGCCAGCAGCACGAGGCGCGGCTTCAGCGGCTCGTCGCCGGCAACCAGCGTTCCGATCGGCGCGCCGATCCAGCGTAGCGTGCCGTCCGAGCCAAGCGCGAGATCGCCATTGGCGCAGGCGCCGAAGCGCTCGGCGCGTGTCTCGAATTCCGCGGCAAGCGCCTTCTGGGCGGCCGTGCGCACGGCCTTGGCATCCTCGCCGCCGGCGCTCTGGTCGGCGGTGAAGCGGAACCCCTGCAACTCGCCGACATGATGGCCTTCGACGAGGACGGTTCCGGTTGGGCTGATTTCGGCTTCAGGCATGGTATTTTCTCTAAGGCGCCGCATGAGGACGGAAGTCCTGCGGTCTACGAAGCGTTTCGTCAACCGCTCATGCAGCGCATCCGACAATCTGTCTTCGATTTCGCGCGTCTTTTCCTGCCAGTGTGCCTGATCGGCCAGCCAGCCAGGGCGGTTGGCGACGAAAGTCCATGTGCGGATCTGGGCAATGCGGTGCGACAGCGTGTCGATGTCGCCGTCGGTCGTGTCGGCGCGGCGCACCTGCTCGGCCATGTAGTTCTCGTCGACATGGCCATGTCGGGCCAGGTCCATGTAGATCGAGGCGATCAAGTCTGCATGCTGGGCCGGCGCGATCTTGCGGTAGTCGGGCAGGGCGCAGGCCTCCCAGAACAGCGCGACGCGCTTGGCGTCGGTGGCGAGCGCGCGGATAGCCTCGTCGCGCGACAGATGCTCCAGCGCCTGCGCGTCCACTGCCGGCAGGGCGCGCGTCAGGCCCTCGACCGGGGCGTTGGTCTCGATCGAGCGCTTCAGCGCGTCGAGGCTGGCGAAGTCGAAATCCGCGGTGCGCCATTGCATGACCTTCACCGGATCGAAATCATGGCTCTCGATCTTCTTGATCAGCTCCTCGTCCAGCGGGTCGACCTGTCCGGTGACGCCGAACGTGCCGTCGCGCAAATGCCGGCCGGCGCGGCCGGCGATCTGGCCGAGCTCGGCGGCGGTCAGGTTGCGGTACTGGTAGCCGTCGAACTTGCGGTTCTGGGCGAAGGCGACATGGTCGAGGTCGAGGTTCAATCCCATGCCGATGGCGTCGGTGGCGACGAGATAGTCGACATCGCCGGCCTGGAACAGCGCCACCTGGGCGTTGCGAGTGCGCGGCGACAGCGCGCCGAGCACGACGGCCGCGCCGCCCTGCTGGCGGCGGATCAGCTCGGCAATGGCATAGACCTCGTCGGCGGAGAAGGCGACGATCGCCGTGCGCCTGGGCAGGCGGGTCAATTTCTTCGAACCGGCATAGGCAAGGTGCGACAGCCTTGGGCGCGTGACCACGGAGACGCCCTTGAGGAGACGCTGCAGGATGCCGTGCATGGTCGCCGCGCCCAGCAGCAGCGTCTCCTGGCGGCCACGCAGATGCAGGATGCGGTCGGTGAAGATGTGGCCGCGCTCGAGATCGCCGGCAAGCTGCACCTCGTCGATGGCGACGAAGGCGGCATCGGTCTCGCGCGGCATCGCTTCGACCGTGCAGACCGAATATCTGGCGCCAGGCGGCTGGATCTTCTCCTCGCCGGTGATCAGCGCGACCTTGTGGGCGCCGACCTTCTCGCAGACGCGCGTATAGACCTCGCGTGCCAGGAGCCTGAGCGGCAGGCCGATGACGCCGCTCTCATGCGCCACCATGCGCTCGATGGCGAGGTGGGTCTTGCCGGTGTTGGTCGGCCCAAGCACAGCCGTCACGTCACGGCCGGAAAGGATCAACGGCTGAGGATGTTTCGGCTGGACGTTCATCGGCCCGGAAATAGACTCTCTGCCGCTCGTTGTCGGGAGCACGCCAGCGTCGGCGCGTGTGACAGGCGACACATAAGGACTTCATGCGCGAAGCGAAAGCGGAATGTTCCGCCGTCAGTCTCCCTGGCTCCGTATGAGGGTCCGAAATGCGGTCTCGGTTAATGGTTGGAACGAGTCTGGAACGAATCGGCGACGAATCACTGACTCGCCGAGATTCAGGTTTTGTTCACGGCTACATGTGGGTTTTTCGACGGCGAGTCTCACCACATGCTGAATCTCTTGATTGGCCCGATTCATGCAGGGCGAACGCGAGTCGCGCGGCGCCGTTAACCTTTGCCGATCGGCGACGGACCCTGATCTTCCGGCCTTGCCCAAGATTATGAAATTCTTGACTTTTCCTAACGCGCGTTAACCTTTCGAGGCGGATTTTCGGTCCTCGGCGTTAACGTTCCGGCCAAAGCCGGAACGAATCGGCGACGAATCAGCGATGGCGGTATTTTCCCGGTTTGTTCACCCCAATATGTTGTGTCGCGGCAAAGTTTTCCACCGAGAATCCACAGGGTTGCGAACAGCTTTTGCACAGGCCCCGCGACGGCCGTTAACCTTTGCGTGCCGGATCGGGGCAGGGCGTCGCGCGGGAGACGCCGCGGGGGTTGCAACGGCAACAAAAAACGGGCCGATCTCCCGGCCCGTTTTTCAGATCGCTGTCTCGGAATTTCGGACCCGAAGCGCGTCGCGTCTTCAGGCGAATTGGCGGACCTCAGGCGAAATACTGGCCGCCATTGGCGCTGATGGTCGAACCGGTGATGAAGCCGGCTTCGTCGGAGGCGAGGAAGACGACGCAGCGCGCGACCTCTTCGGGCTCGCCGAGCCGGCCGACCGGGATCTGCGGGATGATGCGCTCGTTGAGCACCTTCTCATCGATCGCCTTGACCATCTCGGTGGCGATGTAGCCGGGGCAGATGACGTTGACGGTGATGCCGGCGCGCGCGCCCTCCTGGGCCAGCGCCTTCGAGAAGCCGATGTCGCCGGCCTTGGCGGCGGAATAGTTGACCTGTCCGGCCTGGCCCTTCTGGCCGTTGATCGAGGAGATGGTGATGACGCGGCCGAACTTGCGGTCGCGCATGCCGCCCCACAGCGGATGCGTCATGTTGAAGACGCCGGACAGATTGGTGTCGATGACCTCTTTCCACTGCTCGCGCGTCAGCTTGTGGAACATGGCGTCGCGGGTGATGCCGGCATTGTTGACGAGCACCGAGACCGGGCCGAGATCGGCCTCGACCTGCTTGATGCCGGCAGCGCAGGCGTCATAGTCGGCGACCGACCATTTGTAGACCGGGATGCCGGTCTCGGCCTTGAACTTCGCGGCCGCCTCGTCATTGCCGGCATAGTTCGCCGCAACCGAATAGCCGGCCTTCTTCAAAGCGATCGATATCGCCGCGCCGATGCCGCGCGATCCGCCCGTGACGATTGCTACCTTGCTCATGTGGTCCTCCCTTTGAATCGTCTGAGCGAATAGAGAGCAGCGAATAGCGAACAGGGATTAGTCGTCCCGCCGCGCGACGCTTTTCTTCTCTATTCGCTACTCCCTTTTCGCTATTCGCTGAGCTCAGAGCGCTTCGACGCACATGGCAACGCCCATGCCGCCGCCGATGCAGAGCGTGGCAAGACCCTTCTTGGCGCCGCGGCGGCGCATCTCGAAGACCAGCGTGTTGAAGACGCGGGCGCCGGAGGCGCCGATCGGGTGGCCGATGGCGATGGCGCCGCCATTGACGTTGACGATCGACGGATCCCAGCCCATGCCCTTGTTGACGGCGCAGGCCTGCGCGGCGAAGGCCTCGTTGGCCTCGACAAGGTCGAGGTCCTTGACCGACCAGCCTGCCTTCTCCAGCGCCCGCTTCGAGGCCGGGATCGGGCCGGTTCCCATGATCGCCGGATCGACGCCGGCGGTCGCCCAGGAGGCGATGCGGACCAGCGGGGTGATACCGCGGCGGGCGGCTTCCGCCTCGCTCATCAGCAGCGCGCCGGCAGCGCCGTCGTTGATGCCGGACGCATTGGCGGCGGTGACCGTGCCGTCCTTGTCGAAAGCGGGCCTAAGCTTGGTCATGGCGTCGAGCGTCGCGCCGTGACGGATATATTCGTCCTGGTCGACGATCGTGTCGCCCTTCTTGCCCTTGATGGTGAAGGCGACGATCTCGTCCTTGAACTTGCCAGCCTTCTGCGCGGCCTCGGCCTTGTTCTGCGAAGCCAGCGCGAACTCGTCCTGGTCGTCGCGGGTGATCTGGAACTGGCGCGCGACATTCTCGGCGGTGTTGCCCATGTGATAGCCGTTGAAGGCATCCCACAGCCCGTCCTTGATCATGGTGTCGATCATCTTGTAGTCGCCCATCTTGACGCCGGCGCGCAGATGTTGGGCATGCGCCGAGAGCGACATCGATTCCTGACCGCCGGCGACGATCACCTTGGCATCGCCGGTGGCGATCTGCTGCATGCCGAGCGCGATTGCGCGCAAGCCCGAGCCGCAGACCTGGTTGAGGCCCCAGGCAGTGGTCTCCTTGGGCAGGCCGGCGTTGATCGAAGCCTGGCGGGCCGGGTTCTGGCCCTGGGCGGCGGTCAGCACCTGGCCGAGGATGACCTCGTCGACTTCGGAAGGCTCGACGTTGGCGCGCGCGAGCAATTCCCTGATCACGACAGCGCCGAGTTCATGTGCCGGGGTGGCGGCGAAGCTGCCGTTGAAGGAGCCGACTGCTGTGCGCGCGGCACTGGCGACAACGATGCCATTGGATGCGGACATTTTCTTCTCCAGACTTCGAGGTGTGGTGTTTTTGGGTGTCGTTGAGGAACTTTCTTGCCCTTTCCCGGTGCCAAGTCAAACCGGAAATGGGCATGCCGGCCATGCGCGGCAAGCAGGCCTGCGCCGGCCAGGGCGGCGGTCCTCGCTTCGCTGCGCAGCATATTCCGGCCGCCGTGCAGCATTAATCGATCTTGCACTGCACAAACCGCTTGGAATTGTGACGCTTTTGCGCATATCCTTGACAGGGCGCAATCGTTACCGGCTGCTTACTCAAATGCGCCGGTGTCCGGGGAGGATACTGATGGCCGCAAAAGACGACCCGATCGTCATCAAGAAATATGCCAACCGCCGACTCTACAACACCGGCACCAGCACCTATGTGACGCTGGAAGACCTCGCCGACATGGTCAAGAAGGGCGAGGAATTCACCGTCCAGGACGCCAAGACCGGCGACGACATAACGCATCCGGTGCTGACCCAGATCATTTTCGAGCTGGAGAACAAGGATGGGCAGAACATGCTGCCGATCCCGTTCCTGCGCCAGCTGATCGCCTTCTACGGCGACCAGATGCAGATGATCGTGCCCAGCTTCCTCGAGCAGTCGATGATCGCCTTCTCCAAGGAGCAGGAGCGTTTTCGCGAACAGATGAAGGGCGCGTTCGGCAAGTCGCCGATGGACATGATGAAGATGTCGACGCCGATGAAGGCGCTGGAGGACCAGACGCGCCGCAACATGGAGATGTTCCAGAACGCCATGCGCATGTTCACGCCGTTTCCGTCGGCGACCTCGAATGGCACTGCGCCCGCCCCGGCCGAGCCGGTGAAAAAGGAAGCGCCGGAAAAATCCGATGACCTCCAGGAACTGAAGGAACAGATCGCGGCCATGCAGCGCAAGCTCGACACGATGTCGTGACGGGCACGTTGCCATACAGGTGAAGCCGGCCTGACCCTGAATCTCAACAAGCCCTGGAGCGACGCGCCCCAGGGCTTGGCTTTGATAAGCACCAGTTCCGCTAAATCCCGACGGGCCCGTCGTAGCGGGCGCGCGGCCGGATCAGGCGGTTGCTCACGACCTGCTCGACGGCATGCGCGGCCGAGCCGACGCTGCGCCCGAGCGCGAACAGGCGGAACGGCGCGTCGGGCGGCAGGCGCAACTGGCGCGTCAGCGCGGCCAACGCGAAGTCGATGTTCGGGCGCGCCCCCGTCGCGCCGAGGACGGTCTCGCCGAGGCATGACATACAGCCATCGATCTCGACATCGGCCAACAACGCCTCCGCCCTTGGGTCGCCCTCCGGATAGAGTGGATGGCCAAAGCCGGGCAGCGGCCGGTCGTGGCCAAGCCAGCGCTCGACCGCCGCATCGGCTCCCAGCCTTTCGGCGTCCTCGACCAGATTGAGCAAGGCCTCGCCGGCGCCGCCATGGCGCGGTCCGGACAGGGTGGCAAGACCGGCAAGCAGGCAAGCGGCAACTGACGCGCCGGTGGACGCGGCGACCCGCGTGGCGAAGGTCGAGGCGTTCAACTCGTGATCGGCGAGCAGCACCAATGCCCTGCGTATCAGATTGGCGCCGGCAGCGCCGACCGACCAGCTGCGCGCCAATCTCTCATGCACGGCGCCGTTTCCCGCAGCCGCGCCGAGCGCCTCTGCCAGGGCCGCGATGGCGTCGGCGGCATCGCGGTAGAGCATGGCTGGCCCGCGTCCCAGCGAAGGCCGGCCTTCGGCAGCCAGTCCAGCCAGCGTCGCGAATGCCGCGCCGCGACCGCTGTCGCGCGCGTCACCGCGGCCGGGCGAGGCAAACGACACCGGGACGTCCGCTGCCCAGAGCAGGCTTGCCGTCTCCTCCAGCGTCGCCGCGCTGGAGAGCGTCACAGCATCCTTTCCGCGATAGAAAAGGCCGCCATGCTGGATGGTCGAGATCGAGGTGGCAAAAGCCGGCTCGCCCCAGTCGATGGCGCTTTCTGCGATCGCTCGCGGGCTTCGGCCGCGCGCGCGGCGCGTGGCGAGGGCGGCGATGTCGTCGGCACGATACTGGCTGCGGCGCGGATCGGCTGCGTCCGGACGCATGCCAATACGGCCACGGCTGACATAGGCATAGAGCGTCTGCGGCCGCACCTTGAGCCGTTCCAGCGCCTCCTCGCGCGTCAGCCATTCGGACATGTTGTTTGTCATGCAGCCGATTGCTTGGACATATTGATTCACTTGATCAAGATTGATGCCTCGAACTTGCACCATTAATTCAGCTCCGTAAATGGCGAAGGAGACGGACATGGCAAACGGGCTCGATGATGTGGTGGCGGCTGAAACCGTGCTTTCCGATGTCGACGGCCTCGGCGGCCGGCTGACGATCCGTGGCCATTCGCTGCTGGAACTGGCCGGCCGCTGGCGCTATCCGCAAGTGGCGCGCCTGTTGCTCGACGGCTTCTTCGACGACCTTCCCGGCGATGCTGAACTGGCCGAGGCGATCGGCCGGGCGCGGGTCGAGGTGTTCCGGCGGCTGCAGCCGATTTTTCCGACGCTGGCCGCGCTCGATGTCTACAGCGGCATGCGCGCCGGCATCGCCTTGCTGCAGGATGGCGGGACGCTGGCGGATGCGCTCCGGCTGATCGCCGCGCCAGCGGTGCTGACGCCGGCCTTGCTGCGGGCAAAACGCGGCGACAAAGCGGTCGCGCCGGACAAGGGTGCAGATCATGCCGCCGACATGCTGCGGATGCTGAGCGGCAAGGCGGATTCACCCGACCTGGCCAGGGCGCTCGACACCTATCTGGTCACCGTGTGCGACCATGGCCTCAACGCCTCGACTTTTGCCACCCGCGTCGTCGCCTCGACCCAGGCCGGGCTGACCTCGGCGATCCTGGCCGGGCTCGGCGCGCTCAAGGGGCCGCTGCATGGCGGCGCGCCCGGACCGGTCGTCGAAATGCTGGACGCGATCGAGGCGAGCGGGGACGCCGCCGGCTGGCTGCGCGACGAGATCGTGCATGGCGAGCGCATCATGGGCTTTGGCCACCGTATCTACCGGGTGCGCGATCCGCGCGCCGACGTGCTGAAGGCGGTGGTGCGGCAGCTGGGCGGCAAGGGTGGAACCGGCCGCCGGCTGGCCTTCGCCGAAGAGGTCGAGCAGGCAGCGCTCGAGGTGCTGCGGGTCGCCAAGCCGCAGCGCTCGATCCAGACCAATGTCGAATTCTACACCGCGCTCCTGCTGGAAGCGGCGGGCTTTCCCGCGGAGGCGTTCTCCAATGTCTTCGCCGCGGGCCGCATCGCCGGCTGGATCGCCCATGCGCGCGAGCAGCAGACGACCGGGCGGCTGATCCGGCCGCAGTCGCGCTATGTCGGGCCGGTGCCGGATCTCGTCGCCTGAAGTCGGTCTCCGCCTTCAGGCGGAGAATCTCGCTCATGAGCGAAATTTCATGTGATCACGCGAGCGTGTTCGTGTTCTTGCCTTGGTCAGGACTTATATGCTGCACTGCAACATAGGTCCGCCGCGGCCGCGCCGACCCGATTCCCGGGCCGGATGAGGCTGCGCCACCCAACGACAGGAACGCCATGACGACGAACGGCAAGGCGGAAGAAAACAAGAAGATCAACGTCGCGCTGCAGGGGGGCGGCTCGCACGGGGCCTTTTCCTGGGGCGTGCTCGACAGGCTGCTGGAGGACGGAAGGCTGGAGATTTCTGCGGTTTCCGGCACCAGCGCCGGCGCCATGAACGCGGTGGCGCTGGCCGACGGCTTCGTCCGTGGCGGCGTCGAAGGCGCGCGCAAGAAGCTCGACGATTTCTGGCGCGCGGTAGCGCGGAAGGGCCGCTTCAGCCCGGTGCAGCGCATGCCGTGGGACGTCGCCTGGGGCAACTGGTCGATCGAGAACACGCCCGGCTATGTCTTCTTCGACACGATGTCGCGGGTGTTTTCCCCCTATGTCGCCAACCCGCTCGGCCTCAATCCGCTGCGCGACGTGGTCAAGCAGGAGATCGACTTCTCCAATGTGCGCGCCTGCAAGTCGGTGGAGCTGTTCATCTCGGCGACCAATGTCGAGACCGGGCAGTTGCGCGTCTTTTCCGATGGCGAGATCGACCTCGATACGGTGATGGCCTCGGCCTGCCTGCCGCAATTGTTCCGCGCCGTCGAGATCAAGGGCGTGCCCTACTGGGATGGCGGCTACGGCGGCAATCCGGCGCTCTATCCGTTCTTCAAGACGACTGCCACCGAGGACGTGCTTCTGGTGCAGATCAACCCGGTGGTGCGCGAGGGCACGCCGAGGAGCGCCAACGAGATCCAGAACCGCATCGACGAGATCACCTTCAACGCCGGGCTTTTGCGCGAATTCCGCTCGATCGCCTTCGTCAAGGAGCTGATCGCCGCCGGCCGGCTGCCGCATGGCGAGTACCGCGACATCCGCATGCATCGCATCGATGCCGACGAGGCGTTCAAGGATCTGTCGGCGTCGTCCAAGGTCAATGCCGAATGGGCCTTCCTCGCCTATCTGCGCGATCTTGGCCGAAGTGCCGCCAGCGACTGGCTGGAGGAGAACTACGACGCCGTCGGCAAGCGGCCGACGCTCGATCTGTCCGGCGAACTCGACGACGGCTACCGGCCGGTGCGCGGCCCGGCGCCGGGCCGGCGGGTCAAGGAGTTTCTCGCCATACGCAGGAAGCCCGAGCAGGCGCGGCGCGGCGCCTAGCGCACCGGGTACTGCCCGCCGACTTCAACCCTTGTGCAGCACCAGGTCGATCACCATGATCAGCGCGGCGGCGGCCTGCCGCTGCTCGTCCGGATTGCTGATGCGCGTCTTCATGCCCTCCAGCCCGTCGAGCAGCATGTCGGCGAGCAGCCGCGCCGAAAGTCCCTTGGCGGCGAGGTCGACGCCGTTCCCTTTCGCTTCGCCCTCGATCGCCCTGGCAATGTGCTCGACAAGGCCGCCGCGCCAGCAGCCGACGAGGTCGGCGACGCTCGACTTCATGTCGAGCAGCTCGGCGCCGTGCGGGGAGGCGTGCACGGCGCCTATCATCGAGATCAGCGCGGCGTCGACGGCGCGCATCATGCGTTCGGCGAAGGCGCCGCCGCCTTCGAGCTCGCTCTTTGCCTGTTCGACCGAACGGCCGAGCAGCATCAGGGCGATGGCGCGGAAAATGTCGGTCTTGTTCCTGAACAGCAGATAGAGCGCCGGCCGCGACATGTCGGCGGCGCGCGCGATGTCGTCCATGGTGGTGCGCGAAAAACCATAGGCCAGGAACACCTTCATCGCGCCCTCCAGAATGCGGGCGCGCTTGGGGTCGACGGCAATGTCCTCGGCTTCGATCATGGCGGCAAGTCTATCCTGTACGAACTCTATTGACAAAATGACGGATTTTGTCAAGTTGTATGAAGGCGAAGTGGCCGAGACCTGCCATTTCGCTCCTGGCTGTGGACGACAACGAAGGGTATCCCCATGCGCCTCACCGTCGATGGACAATCGTTCGACATCGATGCCGATCCTGAAATGCCGCTGTTGTGGGCATTGCGCGATCTCGTCGGCAAGACGGGCCCGAAATTCGGCTGCGGCATCGCCGCTTGCGGCGCCTGCACCGTGCATGTCGACGGCCAGCCGGTGCGCTCCTGCTCATTGCCGGTCGGCGGAGTCAGCGGCGCGATCACCACGATCGAAGGCATCGGCGCCGGCGGCAAGCTGCACCCGGTGCAGCAGGCCTGGCTCGAGGAGCAGGTGGCGCAGTGCGGCTACTGCCAGGCCGGCCAGATCATGAGCGCGGTGGCATTGCTCGAGGAGGTGGCGGACCCGAGCGACGACGACATCGACAACGCCATGGGCGGCAACCTCTGCCGCTGCGGCACCTATCCGAAGATCCGCGCGGCGATCAAGAAAGCCGCGGCGCTGAAGACGGCGGGGCTTTGATCATGGCCAGCATCGGAAAGATCGCCCGCCGCACCTTCCTAATCGGCGCCGCCGCCGTCGCCGGCGGTGTCGCCGTCGGCTATTATTACTACCGCAAGCCCTTCGCGAACCCGCTCGAGGCCGATCTCGGCAAGGGGGAGGCGACCTTCAATCCTTATGTGAAGATCGGCGCCGACAACACCATCACCATCGTCGCGCCGCGCGCCGAGATGGGGCAAGGCGTGTCGACGACGCTTGCCGCCATGGTCGCGGAGGAGCTCGATGTCGGTCTCGACCAGGTCAAGGTCGAGCACGGCCCGGCCTCCTATGCCTATTACAACGCGGCGATCCTCCAGGAGGGCGGTCCGTTCGCCTTCTTCGACGAGAGCATGACGGCGGAAGCGGTGCGCTCCGGCCTCGGCGTCGTCGGGAAGCTGCTCGCTTTGCAGGGCACCGGCGGCTCGTCCTCGATGCGCGACGGGTTCGACAAGATGCGGCAGGCGGGCGCTGCCGCAAGGCAGATGCTGATCGCGGCGGCGGCGCAGAAGCTCGGCGTTTCGGCCGGCGAGCTGGAAACCGCCAGCGGCACGGTCCTGCACAAGGCGTCGGGAAAATCGGTCACCTATGGCGAAGTCGCCGCCTCAGCCAGCGCCATGCCGCCGCCCGCCGAGGTCAGGCTCAAGGACAGGGTCGACTGGAAGCTGCTCGGCAAGCCGCAGAAGCGCGTCGACATGCTGGCCAAGGTCACCGGCGCGCCGATCTTCGGCATCGATGTCCGGCTGCCGGAGATGCTCTACGGCACGGTGAAGATGAGCCCGCGCTTCTGGTCGAAGCCGGTGAGCGCCGACCTGTCCAAGGCGGAAAAAATGCCGGGCGTGGTCAAGATCGTGCCGATCGAGACCAGCTACGGCCATGGCTTCGGCGTCATCGCCGAAAACACCTGGGCGGCATTCAGGGCCGCCGAGGCGATCGAGGCCAAATGGGCCGACCCCGAATATCCGCTGGACAGCGCCGCCATCGACGCGGCGCTGAAACAGGCGCTCATCACCAAGGGCTCGGCACTCCGCAACGACGGCGATGTCGACACCGCCTTCGCCGACGCGCCACGCGAAAAGATCGTCGAGGCCGACTATGCGGTGCCGTACCTGGCGCACGCGACGATGGAGCCGATGAACGCCACGGCGCGGCTGAAGGACGGCGCCCTCGACATCTGGTGCGGCAACCAGGCGCCGACGCTGGTACGCCAGCTCTGCGCCAACGCGGTCGGCATCGAGCAGGACAAGGTCACGGTGCACACAACCTTCCTCGGCGGTGGCTTCGGCCGGCGCGTCGAGATGGACTATGCGCTGTGCGCGGCGCTGATGGCCAGGGAAGCCGGCGGTCGTCCGGTCAAGGTGACCTGGACGCGCGAGGAGGACATGCGCCACGACGCCTACCGCCCCGCGGCAATCGGCAGGTTCCAGGCGCGGCTCGGCGACGATGGCCTGCCGGTCGCGGTCGACATGAAGGTATCGTCGCCATCGATGATCGCCAGCACCTTGCGGCGGCTGTTCCCCTCGCTGTCGGCGATGGGACCGGACAAGACCATCGTCGATGGCGCCTACGACCAGCCCTACACGATCCCGAACTACCGGGTGAGCGGCGTCGCCGCGCCCGTCTCGATTCCCGTCGGCTCGTGGCGTTCGGTCGGCAGCTCGATCAACGGCTTCTTCCATGAAGGCTTCATGGACGAGATCGCGGCCGTCGGGAAAACCGACCCGGTCGAACTGCGCAAGAAGCTGATGGCCGCCTATCCGTCGGCGCTGAAGGTGGTCGAGGCAGTCGCCGGGATGGCGAAATGGGGCGAGGCGCTGCCGGCCGGCAAGGCCAAAGGCATGGCCTTCACGCTGTCCTTCGGCAGTTGGGTCGGCGAGATCGTGCAGGTCGCGGACACGCCGGCCGGCATCCGCATCGAGAAGGTGTGGATCGCTGCCGATGTCGGCACCGCGCTCGACCCGGACATCATCAAGGCGCAGCTCATCTCCGGCGCCATCTACGGCCTGTCGGCGGCGATGGGCCAGGAAATCACCTTCGCCGACGGCATGGTCGAGCAGTCGAACTTCCACGATTTCGACGCCATGCGCATCTTCCAGGCCCCGGTGTTCGAGGTGGCGGTGCTGGAGAATTTCCACAAGATGGGCGGCGTCGGCGAGGTCGGCACGCCGCCGGCCGCTCCGGCGCTCGCCAATGCCATCTTCGCGCTGACCGGCAAGCGCATCCGTAGGTTGCCGCTGTCAAAAGAGGTGACCTTCGCATGAGGAAGCTTCTCATCATGCTGACGCCTGCTGCCATCATGTTGCTGGCGGCGCCTTTTGCAACCGCGCAGGAGTCCCAGCAACCAGCCCCAGCAGCAGTCGACACGGCCAAGGGTCTGCCCGAATGGGACAAGGTCTATGCGGTGTTCTCGCATCCACGCTGCGCCGACTGCCATGTCGCCGACGACCGGCCGCGCTGGTCCGGCGCGCATTATGGCGGCACGCGCGTGCATGGCTTCAATGTCCAGCGCGGCGCCGACGGCTCCGGCTTCGGCAATCCCGGCCTGCGTTGCACGACGTGCCATTTCTCCAGCAATTCCAAGGCATTGCACGGGCCGCCGGGGGCCGAGAACTGGCATCTGGCGCCGGCCGAGATGGTCTGGTTCGGAAAGTCCTCGGCCGAAATCTGCGCCCAGATCAAGGACCCCGCCCGCAATGGCGGGCGCAGCCTGCAGGATGTCGCGCTGCATGTTCGCGACGACAAACTGGTTGCCTGGGGCTGGGCCCCGGGAGCGGATCGTGAGCCGGCGCCAGGCTCGGCGGAGGAGACATACACAGCGATCGAGAACTGGATGGCGGCGGGCGCGCCCTGTCCGGCAGCGCAATAATCCATCAAAGTTTCTGACTATTTTGCGTTGCAACTTTGAGGTAGAAGCGGCGCTTCGCCTATCACGGCAAATTGAATAGGGCCTTGCGCGCACCCATATCGGCGACGCGCCCGCATCTGAAAGAAGCGGCCTGGCCGAACCCCGCAGTGGAAACGACGACGATGCCGAAAATCAGGTTTCACAAGCTTGCAGCCATTGTTGTGCTTATCGGATTCGCAGCCTGGATGGGAACTGGTGAATTCTCGTCCGTGGGCAGCGCCGCCGCCGACAAGCCGAAGGCAGAAGACGCCTCGAAGGCTACGCAGCCGGAGGCCGCCAAGCCGAAAGCCGCCGAGGCCGAGGCGAAGGCGCCGCTGCGCACCGTCGCGGTGGTGACGCCGCCGCGCAAGACCTATGCGCGCGCCATCCGCATCTCCGGGCTGACCGAAGCCGACAAGCGGGCGGTGCTGGCGACGCGGGTCGCCGGCGTCATCGACCAGCTGCCGGTCAAGCAGGGCCAGCGCGTCAAGACCGGCGACCTCGTGCTGATGCTGGCGGCCGAGGAGAAGATCTCCAATGTCGACAACGCCAAGCAGCTTCTGGTGCAGCGCCAGGCCGAGCTGGAAGCGGCCCTGCGGCTGATGAAAACCGGCAATCTGCCGGCGCTGCAGCTCGACACCGCGCGCTCGAACCTGACGTCCGCGCAATCCCAGCTGGAGACCGCGCAAGCCGAGCTCGACCGCAATGAGGTCAAGGCGCCGTTCGATGGCGTCATCGACCGCGTTCCGGTGGAACTGGGCAGCTCGGTGATGCAGGGCGGTGAGGTGGCGACCATCCTCAAGCTCGACCCGGTGATCGCGCGCGGCGAGGTCAGCGAGCGCGACCTGCGCTACATCAAGATCGGCGACGAGGCCAATGTGCGCCTTGTGAACGACCAGAAGGTCACCGGCACCGTGCGCTACATCAGCCGCGACGCCTCATCGCAGACCCGCACCTTCCGTGTCGAAGTGGCGATCCCCAATGCCGATGGCGCCATCCCCGCCGGCATGACGGCCGAAATCACGCTCAGCGCGCAGCCGACCGACGCGGTCATGCTGCCGCGTTCGGTGGTGACGCTCGGCGACAAGGGCGACCTCGGCATCCGCGCCGTCGGCAAGGACAACAAGGTGGCGTTCTACCCGATCGATCTCGTCGACGACACGCCGAACGGCCTGGTGCTGGGCGGCATTCCAGGTGACGCGCGCATCATCGTCGCCGGCCAGGAGCTGGTGAAGGAAGGCGATGCGGTCAAGCCGGTCGAGGCCGACCAGGCGACCATCAACAAGCTGATCGGCGAAGCCACCTCCGGGACGCAGTAGCGCAGTCCGATGTCGGGCGCGCCCGGCGTCGGCCAAATCGCGACTCCTCGAAGACAACAGCAGGCATAAGTCATGGATATCGTCAGACTCGCCATCCACAACGCCCGCCTCACAATATCCGCGCTGCTGTTCCTGCTCGTGGCGGGCTGGGTCGCCTATCAGTCGACGCCGAAGGAAGCGGAGCCCGACGTTCCGATTCCGATGATGTATATCAGCCTGATCTATCAGGGCATCTCGCCGGAGGATTCCGAGCGCCTTCTTCTGCGCCCGATGGAAAGCAAGCTGAAAAGCCTGAAGGGCCTCAAGGAGATGCGTTCGGCCGCCTTCCAGGGCGGCGGCTACGTGCTGGTCGAGTTCCAGCCGCAGACCAATCTGGCGACGGCGCTGCAGGACACGCGCAGCAAGGTGCAGGACGCCAAGGCCGACCTGCCGCAGGCCGCCGAGGAGCCGACCGTCAACGAGGTCAACGTCTCGGAATTCCCGGTCCTTGTCGTGACGCTGTCCGGCGACGTGCCGGAGCGCGTGCTGACGGCGGCGGCGCGCGAATTGCGCGACCGCATCGAGGAAGTGCCCGGCGTGCTCGAAGGCTCGCTGCAGGGCGCGCGCGACGATCTGGTCGAAGTCGTCATCGACCCGGTCAAGCTGTCCTCCTACGGGCTGCAGCTCGACCAGGTGATGCAAGGCGTCGGCGCCTCCAACAGCCTGGTCGCGGCCGGCAATCTCGAGGGCTCGGAAGGCAAATACGCGGTCAAGGTGCCGTCGCTGATCGAGACGCCGGAGGATGTCGCCAACCTGCCGGTCGTCGCCACGCCGAATGCCGTGGTGCAGGCCAAGGACATCGCCACCATCCGCTCCACCTTCAAGGACGCCGAGACGGTGACGCGCCTCGACGGCAAGCCGGCCATCGCCATCGAGGTGAAGAAGCGCATCGGCGCCAATCTGATCGACACGCTGAACCACGTCAGGGAAGTGTCCGACAGCTTCATCAAGACGATGCCGGAAGGCATGCATGTCACCTACACGCAGGACAAGTCGGTCTTCGTCAACCAGCTGCTCGGCGACCTGCAGAACCACGTGATGATCGCCGTCATCCTGGTGTTCATCGTCATCCTCTACGCGCTGTCTGGCCGGGCCTCTTTGCTGATCGGGCTGGCCATTCCGTCGTCCTTCCTGATCGGCATCCTGCTGCTCGCCATGATGGGCTACACGATCAACATGATCGTGCTGTTCAGCCTCATCCTGGCGGTCGGCATGCTGGTCGATGATGCCATCATCGTTACCGAATTCGCCGAGCGGCGCATGAGCGAAGGCATGCCGAAGGCGGACGCCTTCGCGCTGGCCGCAAGGCGCATGGCCGGTCCGGTCATCGCCGCGACGATGACGCGCATCGCCGCCTTCTCGCCGCTTTTGTTCTGGCCGGGCATCATCGGCGACTTCATGAAATACATGCCGATCACGCTGATCGTGACGCTGTCGGCTTCGATGCTCTATGCGCTGGTGTTCGCGCCGACGCTGGGCGCCATCTTCGCCAAGGCGCCCAAGCATGATGAGGACGAGAACCGCGACGGCTGGTACATGGCGCTGGTCAAGCAGGCGGTGCGCTTCCCGATCACCGTGATACTGCTCACCGTCGGCCTGCTGGTCGGCGTCGGCTTCGCCTATTCGAAATACGGTGCCGGCGTCGAATTCTTCCCCAGCGTCGAGCCGGATTACGGCCTGCTCTACGTGCATGCGCGCGGCAACCTTTCGCTGGCCGAGATGGACGCCGCCACCAAGGAAGCGGAAAACCGGCTGCTCGGCTGGCCGGGGGTGAAGTCGGTCTATACGCGCGCCGGCAAGACGCAAGGCGGCGGTCAGGACATTCCTGAGGATGTCGTCGGCGTCATCCAGTACGAGTTCGTCGACTGGCGCGAGCGCAAGTCGGCCAACCAGATCCTCAGCGACCTGCGCGGCGTCATGGCCGGCATTCCCGGCGTCGATGTCGAGGTGCGCGTGCCGGAAGCCGGCCCGCCGACCGGCAAGCCGATCCAAATCAGGCTTTCGGCCGCCGATCCCAAGGGGCTCGACGACAAGGCGCGCGCGGTGGCGGCGCGGATCGCCAAGATCCCTAACGTCATCGACATATCGGACGGCCTGCCGCCGCCGGGCGTCGACTGGGCGCTCGAGGTCGACCGCGCCAAGGCGGCGCAATACGGCATCAGCCCGACCTCGGTCGGCACGGTGGTGCAACTGGTCACCAACGGCCTGAAGCTCTCGGAATACCGGCCCGCCGGGGCGGACGACGCCGTCGACATAAGGCTGCGCCTGCCCGAGGACCGGCGCACGCTGTCGACGCTGGATGAGCTGAGGGTACAGACCTCGCAAGGCTCGGTGCCGATCTCGAACTTCGTCGTGCGCAAGCCCGAGCCGACGGTCGGCATCCTCAACCGCATCGACGGCGCGCGCACGGTGGTGGTGCAAGCCAATGTCAGCGCCGGCGCCCAGGTCGCGGCGGTGCAGCAGGAAGTGACCAAGGCCGTCTCCGAGATGGAGCTGGGCAGCGGCATCCGCTGGAAGCTCGCCGGCTCCAACGAGGACAGCGCCGAGGCCGGCGCCTTCCTCAGCAAGGCCTTCGGCGCGGCGATCTTCCTGATCTTCCTGGTGCTGCTCATGCAGTTCAACAAGTTCACCAGCGTCTGGCTGGTGCTGTCCTGCGTGGTCATGGCGACGGTCGGCGTCTTCCTCGGGCTGCTTCTGACGGGCGAAGCCTTCGGCATCGTCATGTCCGGCATCGGCGTCATCGCGCTCGCCGGCGTGGTGGTGAACAACAACATCGTGCTGATCGACACTTACGACCGGTTGCGCGAGGAAGGCTGGGACAAGATGGACGCGGTGCTGCAGACCTGCCGCGAGCGCGCCCGTCCGGTGGTGCTGACGGCGGTGTCGGCGATCCTCGGCGTCTTGCCGATCGCCTTCGGCCTCGGCCTCGAGATCTTCCATCACGAGACGACGATCAACGCGCCGTCGACGCAGTGGTGGATATCGCTGTCGTCGGCGATCGTCTTCGGCCTGTCCTTCGCCACCTTGCTGACGCTGGTGGTGACGCCATCGATGCTGATGGTGTTCACGCGCAGCAAGGACAGTCGCTTCAACGCGTTTTTCCGGCGGCTGTTCGGTCGCGGCAAGGGCAAGGTTTCAACGACTGTCCCAGGCGACGATGCGGGCGCCGAGCCGGCCATCGCCTTCCAGAAAGCCGCCGAATAAGTCAGCTCAACCAGGAAGATAAAGGCCGCCCGGGGAACAACCGGGCGGCCTTTTGCATTGTCCCAGCATAACTTCACCTCACGGCGAGGGCTTTCTCATGACGGTCAGCACACTTCTCGTCATCATTCTCATCCTCATCCTGATCGGCGCCGTGCCGGCATGGCCGCATTCGCGCTCCTGGGGCTATGGCCCTTCGGGCATCGTCGGCGTCATCCTGGTGGTGCTTTTGATCCTGTTGTTGATGGGCAGAATCTGATCCCTTATGCGACCGAGCTTCCTCGGAGGCCCGGTCGTCGTCGGCCGCAGTCAGGCGGCCTCGCGCGAAGCGGGAGCGACGGCAATGCCGATATCCCGCATGGCCTCCTTCACCGCCTGATCGAGAGGAGTGTGCGGGATTTCGCCAATGATCTCCTCCAGCCGTGTCGAGACCAGCTGGTGCTCCTCGAAACGAAGGTAGGACATCGAGACGATCTCACGCCACATCGCCACGAACGGGCTGCCGGCGCGCAGCACCCACCACGGCATGAAGCCGAGCTTCAGCTTGCTCCCGAGCGCATTCTCGGCCGCGGCCTTGATATCGAGGTCGGTGACGGCATGGCCGGGGAAGTTGAGCGCCTCATAGAAGCCGAGCTTGTCGAGATTGCGCGCCAGGCCGACGAAAGCCGCTGCGAAATCCGGCAGATAGGCCCATTCGTGGACGAGATCGGCCGGACCGGGCGCCGTGTAGATGCCCTTCGCCATCTTGGCGGCGACGACCAGATCGAACCAGGAGCCGCTGCCGGTGCCGCCGAAGAAGTCGCCCGCCCTGAGCAGAATGGTGCGCACGCGGCCGGCCTCGGCCTCGCGGCGAAACAGATCCTCCATGGCGACGCGGATGCGGCCCTTCTCGGTCGTCGGCCGGAACGGCGTGTCTTCCGTGATCACGCGAGGCATCGGCGAGCCGTAATTGTAGACGGTGCCGGGGAACAGATGCAGCGCGCCGTTGGCGCCGCAGGCGGCCATGACATTCTCGGCCATCGGCAGGCATTTGCCCCAGTCGGTGTAGATCGGGTTGAGGCCATTGAAGATGATGTCGACGCCTTGCGTCGCGCGGATCAGCGAGCCGCGGTCGAGCGCATCGCCGGCTATCGCCGCGGCGCCCTTGAGGTCGGCCGGCACCTTGCCGCTGCGGGTGACGGCGCGGACGTCGAAGCCGGCGTCGATGAAGGCCTTGCCGACGACGCGGCCGAGCCGGCCATTGGCGCCGAGGATTGCGATCTTGGTCATTTCTCGTCTCCGTGTTTGCGTTGGGCCCTCAATCTGGGCCTTTCGCAAACGAATGGAAATTGACTGATGTTGACGTTTTGATATTCATAAATGAATGGCAGAGATTGACTGGAACCTGATCAAGAGTTTCGTCGCCGTGGCGGAGACCGGCAGCCTGTCGGCCGCCGCGCGAAAGCTTGTGGCGAGCCAGCCGACACTCGGCCGGCACATCGCCGAGCTTGAGCAGGCGCTCGGCGTGACGCTGTTCCGTCGCGGCCGCAGCGGCTACGCGCTGACCGAGGCCGGCAGCGTGCTCTTCGAACGCGGCCGCGCGGTGAGCGAGCAGGCGAGCGCCTTTTCGCTGCTGGCGCTGGGGTCGGTCGAGGCGATCGAGGGCACGGTGCGCATCGCCGCCAGCGAGGTGGTGGCGGCCTATGTGCTGCCGGAGATCACGGCGCGGCTTGGTGTTGAGGAACCGGGCATCGAAGTCGAGATCGTCGCCTCGAACCAGGTCGAGAACCTGTTGCGCCGGGATGCCGATATCGCCATCCGCATGGTCAAGCCGGCGCAGAACGAGCTGGTGGCGCGCAAGGTCGCCGACATTCCGCTCTGCGCCTGCGCGGCCAAATCCTATCTCGGCAGGGGCGGCCGCCCACTGGAGCCCGCCGACCTTGCCGGCCATGCGCTGATCGGCTTCGATCGCAGCGACGAGATGATCCGAGGCTTTGCCGGGTACGGCATTCCGGTCAGCCGCAACAGCTTTCGCTTAAGGACCGACAATCAGATCGTTTTGTGGGAGGCGGTGCGGGCCGGTAATGGCATCGGCCTTGGCCAGCGTCCGCTGGCCGAGCGCGATCCGCTGGTGGAGATCGTGCTGCCACAGCTTCCACTGCCGGTGCTGCCGGTGTGGCTGGCCATGCATCGCGACGTGCGCAGCAGCGTGCGCATCCGCCGCGTCGCCGACTTCCTCTACGAGGAGCTGAAGCGCTATTCGGCCGGTGCCGGTTCCGGAGCGAACTCGGCGCGGTGAGCAAGCCCGGCCATCAACAGGACGACGATCAACAGCCCCGACAGGGCGACGAAGATCGGGCCGAAGCTCGAATGCTCGGCGACGAAGCCGATCGCCGACGGCGCCACCAGTATGCCGGAATAGCCCATGGTGGTGACGACGCTCATGCCAGTGCCGGATGACATGCCTTCCTGGTTGCCGCCGGCCGAGAAGATGATCGGCACCATATTGGCGATGCCGAAGCCGCAAAAGGCAAAGGCGGCGATCGCAAGCCAGGGCGAGGGCGACAGGCCGGCCACCAGCATGCCGGCGGCGGCGACAAGGGCCGAGCCGCGCAGCGTCGCCACCGCGCCGAAGCGGTTGCGCACGCCGTCGCCGAGGAAGCGCATCAATGCCATGACGCCCGAAAAGGCCGCGTAAGCAAGGCCGGCGATGGCAAGGTCGGCGCCGAGCTCCTGCTGCAGGTAGAGCGCCGCCCAGTCGAGCACCGCGCCCTCGGAGACCATCGTCAGCAAAGCCATCAGCCCGACCAGATAGACCAGCGGATTCGCCGGCAGTGAGAATTTCCGATGCTCGGCGGCCTCGGGCTTGTCCTCAACAATGAGATGGCCGACAGCGAGCGCGATCACCGCGAAGGCGAGCACCGTCACCACCGTCGCATGGGCGAAATGGCCGTAGTTCTGGATGGCGAAGCCGCCCAGCGCGCCGCCGGCGAAACCGCCAAGGCTCCAGAAGCCGTGCGAGGACGACATGATGGCGCGGGAGAGCCTTCTTTCCACCGCCACCGCGTTGGCGTTCATGGCGACGTCCATGCCGCCGATCGAGCCGCCGAAGATGAACATGGCGATGGCCGCCAGCGGCACATTGGGGGCGAGCGCAACGGCCAGCAGGCCGAAGCTGCCGCACAGGCCGAACGAGCGCAGCACGGCGCGGGAGCCATGCCTGGAGATCAGATGGCCGCACCAGGTCATCGCCGCCACCGCGCCGGCGCCGAACAGGAGGATCAGCAGGCCGAGCGTGAATTTCGAGATGTCCAGCCGGGTCAGGAACACCGGGATCTGCGGTGCCCAGCTCCCGGTCAGAAAGCCGTTGGCGAGGAAGATGCCGGCCACGGCCCAGCGTCCGCGCGTCGCGGCTTGCATCGTGATTTGCACGCTCATGATGTGAAGTACGCCGGTGGATTTGGGCAGAAAATTAGATCGATTCAATTCATAGTCAAGCGCTGAGCCGGCAGAAGTGCTTGGGCCAAAGCGGCGACATCGGGTTGGTTCACAGCGTCAACGACAAACTCGTGGACAGGCCATCCGCATGCCGGCGCATGTCGTTGCAGGGTGACCGCCAAGTCAGCCAAGGACAGTTATCAAGACATTCGACTCTTGAGAAAATCGGTTATCACACCAGCCGTGATCGCTGGATGCTCCTCAGGGAAGAAGTGTCCTCCCGTCATCGCCCTTCCCTGTACATCGATCGCCCACCGGCGCCAGAGGGCCAAGGGACCCCCGGCATCGTCGTACCAGCTCGCCAGGGCGCCGCTTTCGCTCCAAAGGGCGAGCAGAGGGCAATTGATGCGCCGGCCAGCACCGAGATCTGCCGCGTCGTTCTCGCGGTCGATACTCGCCGCTGCGCGATATTCCTCGCAGATTGCATGGATATGGCCAGGATCGCTCAGGGCGGCAATATAGGTCTCTCGAACCCAGTCGGGAAAAACGTCTCGCGGTGTTCCCCACTCACCAAGCGCATTGTCCACGACCGCGCCGGGCGCGGAGAAAATCAGGCGCTCTGGAAGAGGAGATGGTTGCGCGAGCAGCGAAAACGGCCAGAAAGCCAAGGCAAGGCGCGCGTCAGCGCGATCCCACACGTCGAAAGTTGGCACAACGTCCAACACCGCGACGTGAGATACGCATGCGGGATGGTCAAGCGCGGCCCGATAGGCAACTCTGCCTCCTCGGTCGTGGCCGACTATGGCGAAGCGATCATGGCCGGCGGATCGCATGGCTTCCACCAGCGTCGTGGCGATCTCGCGCTTCGACATAGCGTCTCTCAAGCGCTCGTCTGGACAGTTGCTTCGCCCGTATCCGGGCAGGTCGGCCGCGATCACCTTATATTCGCCCGCCAACAATGGGGCGATCTCGCGCCACATCAGGTTCGTCTCTGGAAAGCCGTGCAGGAGAAGTACGGGAAACCCGTCGCCACCTTCGTAAACGAAAATTCCGCCGCGCTCGCCTTCAACCACGCGGCTTGTGAAGCCGGGAATCTCTGTCGTATCTTTCATCATGACTTTAGAACGGCAACGAGCCGCTAAAGTTCATAGCGGGTCAGCCGAACGAACGTCGTCGCCTTGAACCGCACCAGATTCGCTAGTGATCCTTCGGTCGCCTTGCCTCGAACTCGGCCTTTTTGGCCTCCGACGCCTCGGTCTGGTGGAGCGCCTGCCATTCGGCATAGGGCATGCCGTAGACGATCTCGCGCGACTCGTCCTTGGATAGCGCGACGCCCTCGGCCTCGGCCGCGTCGCGATACCAGTTCGACAGGCAGTTGCGGCAGAAGCCGGCAAGGTTCATCAGGTCGATGTTCTGCACGTCGCCGCGCTGGCGCAGGTGATCGAGAAGCCGGCGGAAGGCGGCGGCCTCGAAATCGCGCTTCTGCTCATCGCTGAGTTCGGTCATGTCATGCACTCCTTGGGCCCTTCTCAGGCCCTATGATACCGGCCCGGTGCGCGAGCCGAACATCTTCACCCGATGTATATCGGGACGGCCATCGATCGCGTCAACGATCGGCGCCAGCCGCTCGGCCCAGGCGAGGGCGCCCTCGCGCCCGGCGATCAGATCCTGGCGGATCTCGAGCAGCGCGTGGGCAAAGCCGTTGACGATGGCGTGCCGGAACATGGTGTCGCCGCGCAGCGCGCCGTCATAGGGTTCGTTGTCGCCGACGACGAGGTTCTTGTCCTCGGCCAGCATGTCGATCAGCGGCCGCGCCACGCGATCATCCAGGTCCCACAATATGCCTACATGCCAGGGCCGCCGGATGCCTTGCATGACGGGCGTAAAGGAATGGATTGAGAAGATGAAGGGCGCCTTGGCTGACGCCTCGGCCACCGAGGCGATCATGGCGCCGACGGCGTCGTGATAGGGCCGGTAGAAGCGGTCGAGCCGTCGCTCGCGTTCTTCTGGAGCCATCGGATAATTGCCCGGCACGATGGTGCCGTCATAGAGCTGGCGGATCAGCGTCGGGTCGTCTTCGCCGCGATTGGGATCGATCAAAAGCCGCGAGAAATTGGCCAGCACCGCCGGCACGCCGAGCGTCGCCGCCAGTTCGCGCGTCACCGTCTCGACGCCGATGTCGTAGGCGATGTGGCGCTCGAACTCGCTCGCCGGCAGGCCGAGGCTGCCATACTCTTCCGGCAGCGCGCGGCGGGCATGATCGCCAAGCAGAACGATGCCTCGCTTGCGGTCGCCTTCGACAATATCGAAAGGCGCGAAAACTGTGGATCGGGTCATCGGCTGGAAATGGTCTGGTCGCTGGCTTCCCGGCAGGGTGGTAACGTCATTCCACGAAGAGGACGCTGGCGCAATGCCGTTGTTTGGCCACGGTTTCTGCGAAGAATCCAAAGCATGGCGGCAAATCGCGCCTGGGGCCTTTCTAAATCGATTGGAATTGAACAAAACGGCGCGTTGACATGCGCCCGGAGTTTGCCGAAAAGGGGCGTCGAGAGATGCAGATGTCGTTCTTGAGGGGTTTCAGGATGGGTTCCGCCGGCAGGCCGCGCATGCGCCGCGCCTTCGCCTTGCCGATCCTGACCGTCGCCACCGGGCTCACAGCCATGGTCGCGGCGTCCCCCGCCCGGGCCGATTTCCGCGTCTGCAACGCCACTCAGAACCTGGTCGGCGTCGGCATCGGCTACCGCGCCAAGGCCGGCTGGATCACCGAGGGCTGGTGGCACATCGAAGGGTCGAGCTGCAAGACGCTGATCGAGGGTCCGCTGTCATCAAGGTTTTACTATCTTTATGCAGAAGACGCCGAGCGCGGCGGGCGCTGGGACGGCCCGATCAACATGTGCGTGGCCGAAAAAGAGTTCAAGATCGCCGGCGTAACCGATTGCGTCGCCCGGGGCTTCCAACGCGCCGGATTTCAGGAATATGACACGGGCGAGCAGGCAAGCTGGATGGTCCAGCTGACCGACGAGCCCGCAACGGGAGGCGCACCAGCGGCCCCCGCCCCGGGAACAAACAGTCAATGAGACGTAACCGTAAGGTCAAGATCCTCGCCACCATCGGTCCGGCTTCCTCGTCGGAGGAGATGCTGAAAAAGCTTTTCGAAGCCGGCGCCGATGTCTTCCGCATCAATATGAGCCATACCGACCACGATTTGATGCGCACGCTGGTCGGGCGCATCCGCGCGGTCGAGGAAACGGTCGGCCGTCCGATCGGCATTCTCGCCGACCTGCAAGGGCCGAAGCTCAGGGTCGGCAAGTTCGCCAATGGCAAGGAGACGCTCAGCGTCGGCCAGACCTTCACGCTCGACAACAATCCGGAGCCGGGCACGTCGAGCAGGGTCTATCTGCCGCATCCGGAAATCCTGAGTTCGGTCGAGGCCGGCCATCGTCTTTTGATCGACGACGGCAAGCTGGAGCTCAGGGCGGTGAAGAGCGACGGCAAGTCGATCACCTGCACCGTCGTCGCCGGCACCACGATTTCCGACAAGAAGGGCGTCAGCCTGCCCGACACCGACCTGCCGGTCGGCGCGCTGACCGAGAAGGACCGCGCCGATCTCGACGCGGTGCTCGCGGCAAGCGTCGACTGGGTGGCGCTGTCCTTCGTGCAGCGGCCGGAAGATCTCGCCGAAGCGCGCAAGATCGCGCGCGGCCGGGCGCTGATCATGGCCAAGATCGAGAAGCCGCAGGCGGTTACCCGCCTAGCGGAGATCATCGAACTGTCGGACGCGCTGATGGTCGCGCGCGGCGACCTTGGCGTCGAGATGCCGCTCGAGGCGGTGCCCGGCATCCAGAAGCAGATCACGCGTGCGGCGCGCCGCGCCGGGAAGCCGGTGGTGATCGCAACGCAGATGCTGGAATCGATGATCACCGCGCCGGTGCCGACCCGCGCCGAGGTGTCTGACGTGTCGATCGCCGTGTTCGAGGGCGCCGACGCCATCATGCTTTCGGCCGAATCCGCGGCCGGCGCCTATCCGGTCGAGGCCGTGGCGATGATGAACCGCATCGCCACCAAGGTCGAAACCGACCCGACCTATGCCGGCATCATCAACGCGCAGCGCTCAGAACCGGAAGCGACGGGCGCCGATGCGATATCGCTCGCCGCTCGCGAAATCGCCGAAACGCTGAAACTGTCGGCGATCGTCACCTATACGGCCTCCGGCACGACCGGCCTGCGCGCCGCGCGCGAGCGACCGCAAGTGCCGATCGTGGCGCTGTCGCCGATCCTCAACACGGCGCGGCGGCTGTCGCTTTTGTGGGGCACGCATTGCGTGGTGTCGCCCGATGCCGTCGACCTCGACGACATGGTCGACCGCGCCTGCCGCATCGCGATCGACGAGGGCTTCGGCAAGCCGGGCGACCGCGTCATCATCACCGCGGGCGTGCCGCTGAGGACGCCGGGCTCGACCAACATGCTGCGCATCGCCTATGTCGGGTCGGAGACGCAGGCCAGCCGCACCTAGCTCCTGGGCTTAGTCCGCTGCAGTTCCGAGCGCTCTTGCCGCACCTTCGGCGTGATCGACACGCCGCAGGAAGTGGCGCGCGCGAGGGATGGGATCATGCAGATACTGATCCGGCCCGCGCATCTTGCGCCGGTTGAGTTCGGCGGTGTCGAGCAGATCGAAGTCGACCCTTTCGAGCGCGCAGTGCCAACCGGCGCTGTGCGCGGCCCATCCTCTTTTGTGGTGCACCAGAAGCCGCTCGCGCCGGGAATAGCCATGGTAGTCGAAGGCGATCACGCCGTTCGTCACATAGATGTGGTTTCCCGAAAAGCCTTCGCCCGGAATGATCCGCTCGCCGTAAAATCCGCCCTTGGGAGGATGACCGAGGAAAGTGCCCGCAAGGATGTGGCAGGCGCCGTAGCCAAAGAAAATGCGGTCCGGCAGTGCCCAGAATTTTTCGGGGTTTTTCTTGATGCCGTGCTTCAGGACATACATCAGGTCGGCGCCAGCTCGGCGTCGGGCACCGTGATGTCGGGACATTGTCCCTGGTTGTAGGCATCGTCGGCAAGCCGCGCCTCGACCCTCCTCGCCATCGCCTGCAGGTCGATGCTCTTGCCGGCGGTCTTCTCGATGGCGCCGACGACGAGATCCGGCGCGATCCAGTCGGGTTTGTGGCCGAGATTGTGTACCCAGACCAGCTCGGCGCCGGGGATATCGCGGGCAAGGCCGGTCGAATGGATGGTGGCGTAGACCACCTTGTCGTGGTCACCGGAAATGATGACGGTCGGCGCCTTTATGTCATGGTAGTGCGGCGAAGCGTCGAGCGCGTAGCTGTAGAGCCCAGCCACATCGGCGGCGTTGGCGCGAAAGGCGCCTGGCCGCAGCACCAGGGGAATCGAGGCGGCGGCGACGTAGCCGTCCGGCGCCTTGTTGGGAGAAAAGACGCAGGCCGTGGCGGCATCGATGCGCAGCGCTCCGGCCGGATAGGCTAGCGTCTCGGAAAACAGCGGGCCGATCAGCGGAATGGCCGTCAGATTGTAGTACCAGGCCGTCGCCCCGCCCGGCCAGGGATGGCTGGCGGGCGACAGGAAGACGAGGCCCAGCGTCTTGTCCGGATGCTTGCGGGCAAAGGCGGTGGCGACCGCGCCGCCGAAGGAGTGGCCGACGACGATCGCCTTTTTCATGCCAAGCTGATCCATCAGCGCGGCGATGGTGTCGGCCTGCGCCGGCAAGGTCTCGTTGTCGCCGCGCTCCGACCAGCCAAAGCCGGGCCGGTCTAGAAACAGCATCTCGGCCCGGCCTTCGAGCAGCGGCCGCAGCGGCAGCATCTGATCCTTGAGATTGGCGCTGGCGCCGTGGATGAAGACGATCGGCGGCAGCTCCGCATTGGCCGGCGCCGGAACATGGACATAATGGATGCGCGCGCCGCCGATGTCGGCGAAGTCGCCGACCGGCAGGTTGCGGCGCTCGATCAGCCAGGCACCGGCGCGGGTGACGCCGACAAAGGCAAGGACGAGCGCGAGGAAGAAGGCAAACGCAGCGTAGATGAGGTTCATGCGGAGGAAATACGAGCCGGAGAGAAATTAGTTTTGGTAGGGGAGTAGGGGAGTAGGGGAGTAGGGGAATAGGGGAATAGGGGAATAGGGGAATAGGGGAATAGGGGAGTGTGTTCCATGAAGCACTGCCTACTGCCTTACTCCCCTATTCCCCTACTCCCCTACTCCCCTACTCCCTTATCAGATGCCTTCGCCGGCAAGCTCTTCCGACAGCGTGCCGACCTGGTCCTGGGCGCTGCGCATCATCGGGTAGATGGCGAGCACCTTCTGCCAGGCTTCCAGCGCCGACTGCTTGTGGCCGGTTTCGGCCATGATCTGCGCCAGGCCGGACAGGGCGCCGAAATGGCGCGGCTCGAGATGCAGCGTGTGGTCGATGTCGGACATCGACTTGCCGTAGTTCTTCATCATGAAATGCAGCGTGGCGCGCCGGTTCCAGCCTTCGGCATAGGTCGGCTGCAAGGTCACCACCTGGTCGAGGAAATCGAGCGCGACGTCGTATTTCTGGTCTTCCATCGCCTTTTGCGACCATTGCATCATCAGGTCGATCGAGGCGCTGCCGGATTGCGACCATTCGCTCCAGATGCGCTGGGCAATGCGCTCGGCGGCCTTTTCATTGCGCTCGCGCTTCAGATCGGTGAACAACTGGTCGAGGCGGGCTTGCTTGGTCACAGCCACAGGCGGCGCGGCCGGATCATTCGCCCAAGCGGGCGCCAAAGCGGCCGGCAGGACAGCGCCGGACAGGCAAAGGGTCGCGAGGAATGCAAAACGAATCCGCATCGCCGGAATCTAATCCCGGACGGCGGATCGGCAAAGTGATTTTAGCGTGAAGGGGCCGGCAAGCCGGCAATACCATCATAGACGCGCGGCGTGGTCTCTATGTGCATGTCCTTGTCCCAAAACCGCTTGGCACCTTTGGGCGACATGCACTAAGCCGCGCGCAAGGCTCAGCCCTGGCGCGCCTTGTAACGCGGGGCGGTCTTGTTGATGATGTAGATGCGACCCTTGCGACGAACCAGCTGGTTGTCGCGGTGACGCGCCTTCAGCGCCTTGAGCGAATTCTTGATCTTCATGGTCTTGCCTGTTCGGTCGGGGCCCGCTGCCGGGCCGAATTTTAAAGGCGCGCCCGAAAAAGCGCGCCTCTGAACTTGCGTGGCTCATAAACGAGGAGCCTTGCCCGTGTCAACCGCAAGCGTGCTTTATGGCCGGCTGAAATCGCGGGCAATCAAATGTTCGCCATCTCCGCTGCGTGGCATTGCGCAGCCGGGGTCGGGCTGGAATGGTGCCGTCGCCTCGCAAGATGATTTGGAGACGCACATGCGCCTGACGGTTCTGTCCACCTGTCTTGCCGTGCTGGCGGCGGCCCCGGTCGCGCGGGCGCAGGAATGCGACCGAGGCGACGACAGCCAGCAGATGATGAATATCTGCGCCGATGCCGACTACCAGGCGGCCGACGCCAAGCTCAATGCAACCTACAAGGGTCTTGTCGGCGATGGCGACGAGAAATCCAACAAATTGCTGCAGGCGGCGCAGCGCGCCTGGATCACGTTCCGCGACGCGGAATGCGCCTATTCCGCCGCGGACAGCGAGGGCGGCTCCATCTACCCGATGGAGGTCTCGCAATGCCTGACGGAGCTGACCAATGAGCGCGTCAAGCGGCTCACGTCCGGCCGCAACTGCCAGGAAGGCGACGCGACCTGCGCCAGCCCGGACGAGGACGAAGACCAGGACATGCAGTAAGCCGGTGCTCAGCTTCGACGGCTGATCCGGGTGAAATGGCCCATCTTGCGGCCGGCGCGCGCCTCGGCCTTGCCGTAGAGATGCAACATCAGGTCGGGCTCGGCGAGCAAGGCCGGAACGCGGCTGACGTCGTCGCCGATCAGGTTTTCCATGACGCAGTCCGAGTGACGGCCGGGCGTGCCCAGCGGCAGGCCGGCAACGGCGCGGATATGCTGCTCGAACTGCGAGACCGTCGCGGCGGCCTCCGTCCAGTGGCCGGAATTGTGGACGCGCGGCGCCATCTCGTTCGCGAGCAGCGAGCCGTCGGCGAGCACGAAGAACTCGACGCCGATGACGCCGACATAGTCGAGCGCCGCCAGCACCTTTGCCACCGCGGCCTGCGCGGCGGCCGCCGTTTCATGGCTGATCCCGGCCGGAAGGGTCGAAGTGTGCAGGATGCCGTCGCGATGGACATTCTCGGCCGGATCGTAGGCGGCGATGCTGCCGTCAAGGCCGCGCGCGGCGATCACCGATATCTCGCGCTCGAAGGCGACGAAGGATTCGAGGATCAGCGGCACATTGCCCATCGCCTCGCAGGTGCCGGAAAAGCCGCCGGTGTCCATGTTGCGGAAGACGCGCTGGCCCTTGCCGTCATAGCCCAGGCGCCGGGTCTTCAGGATGCCGCTGCCGCCGAATTCCTTCAGCGCGGAAGTCAGTTCGGCATCGTTGTCGATCGCGCGGAAATCGGCGGTCGAAATGCCGACGCCGTTGAGAAACTTCTTCTCGGCCAGCCGGTCCTGCGCCACTTCGAGGGCGCGAGCCGGCGGGTAGACCGGCACCTTGGCGGCCAGCGTGCTGGCGGCGGCCACCGGCACGTTCTCGAATTCGTAGGTGACGACGGCGCTGGCCGCGGCGAGTTCGGCGAGGGCCGCTGCATCGTCATAGGCGGCTGTTATCTGACGGTTGGCGACCTGGGCCGCCGGGCAATCGGCCTGCGGTTCGAGCACCACGGCGCGATAGCCGAGACGGGCCGCGGCCATCGCCAGCATGCGGCCGAGCTGACCGCCGCCGATGATGCCGATGGTCGATCCCGCAGGCAGGCTCATGGCGCGTCCGTCGGTTCGGCGGCAACCTTGGCGGTCTGGGCGGCGCGCCACGCGTCCAACCGGGCGGCCAGCCGGTCGTCGTTCAGCGCCAGCACGGCGGCGGCGAGAAGAGCGGCATTGGCGGCACCCGCCTTGCCGATGGCGAGCGTGCCGACCGGAATGCCGGCCGGCATCTGGACGATGGAGAGCAGCGAATCCTGGCCGGACAGCGCCTTCGATTCCACCGGCACGCCGAAGACGGGAAGCGGCGTCATCGCCGCCGTCATGCCGGGCAGGTGCGCGGCGCCGCCGGCGCCGGCGATGATCACCTTGTAGCCGGCCGCCTTGGCGCCCTTGGCGAAATCATAGAGCCGGTCGGGCGTGCGGTGGGCGGAGACGATCAGCCGCTTGTGCGGGATGCCCAGCGCCTCCAGCGTCTCGGCGGCGTGGCGCATCGTCGCCCAGTCGGACTGGCTGCCCATGATGATGGCGACGTCGGCACGCTGATCGGTCAAAGTTTTCGCTCCCGGCGGCAAAGGCGCGCCTTAGCGGAATTCGCCGGCAACGGCAAGGACGCGCCGGCATCGCGAGGCCGGCGGCCATAAATCGGCTTACACCGCCGCCTTGCGGAAGCGGGCGACGAAGTCCTCGAGTTCGGGCCGCTCCATGTCCGAGATCGCCCAGTAGGAGAAGGCCCCGTCGCTCCAGTGGACCAGCGAGAAGCCGCCGGACGATAGGTCTTCGGGCTGGCTGGCATTGCCACCCTGCCGCGGCTCGGCGACCAGCGTGATCAGGTGTTCGCGATGGCGATAGACCAATGCCGGCACGGGCCGATCGGCGATCACTTCGACCCGGCCGCCGATCAGCGCATAGCCGTCCTGCGCGAGGTCGGGCGCCGGGGGCGACACGCCGATGCGGGCGTCGAGCCACGGCTTCACGGTGTGGCGGTCGGACGAAACGATGTCGATCGGGCTGGCGGCGAGCAGGCTGCGGCGATGGCCGCTGGCGACCGCCGCGGCAAAGCTGTCGGACGCGCCGTTGAACATCAGCCATTGCGTTGCGCCGCTGGCCAGCACCGCGCTGATCACAATCGACGCCGCCAGCGCCCGCCAATCGAACGAGCCAAAAAGGCGTGTCTTTGACGATGGCCGCGTCTGGGAGGGACGCGTCCCGGTTTCTCGCCTCTGGCCTCCGCCAGCGCCCGCAATCAATCTTGGTAGCGCCGGCGACGCACCCCGCTGCGGCTCTGCCGCCTCGGCGGGCACCTGCTGTTCGATGCCCGCCATGCCGATCGCCGCGATGCGGGCCCGAAAGGCATCGCTGACATCGGGACGCGGCAAGCGGCTGACCGCCGCTTGCAACGCGACGATGCGGGCATGCTCGGCGGCAAGCGCCGGGTCGGCGGCGATGCGCCGCTCCACGGCCAACGCCGCTGCCGCATCAAGTTCGCCATCCACAAGGGCATGGATCATAAGTCTGATACCTTCCGGATCGTTGGGCAGTCCGTCGTCATGTCCGGTCATGGCGCTCTCCCCAGTTCAGACACAAGCAGGCCGCGGGCGCGCGCCAGCCGCGACATCACGGTGCCGATCGGCACGCCGAGCATGGCCGCTATCTCGCGGTAGCTCAGGCCGTTGATGTCGCGCAGCACCAGCGTCTCGCGGAACGGCCGCGGCAGTGCCGCTATCGCCGCCCCAAGTGCCGCCGTATCGGCCTTGGCGATGAGGCTCGCCTCGAGACCATTGTCATCCGGCAGGCCGGCGCCATGCGCCGCCGCCATCTCGTCGAGATCGCCGAGGTCGCCGACGGCGATCGTGCCGCGCGGCCGGTTGCGCGACATCCAGCTGTAGGCGGTGTTGCGCACGATGGTCAGCAGCCAGGCGCGGGCGTTGCCGCCGGCATAGCCGGCAATGCCGGCATGCGCCTTGAGGCAGGCTTCCTGCACCACATCTTCGGCGTCGGCGGCGTTGCCGGTCAGCCAGCGGGCGAGCGCAAGCGCGTCGCCGAGATGGGGCAGCACCACCGCGCCGAAGCGCTCGGCCAGGGCCTTTTCGCTCAACACCGCACCATTGTCCGGCACCCCGGGCTGGGTCCGCCGCGCGCCTTCAGGGAGCGACGGTGATCCTGCCCTGCATGTGCGGGTGAAGCCCGCAGAAATAGGCAAAATCGCCTGCTTTGGTGAAGGTGAATTCATATGTGTCACCGGTGTCAAGCGCCTTGGAACGGAAGGAGGAATCGTTGGCGACGACCAGATGTGGGATGTCGTCGTCGTTGCGGAAGGTCACAGTGGTGCCGGGCTTGATCGTCAGCACCGGCGGCGTGAAGGCGAAGTTCTCGATCTTGACCATCGGCGCGTCCGCCGCGCTGAGCGGCTGGGAGGTCGCCGTGGTCAGGGCGAAGGCGGTCAGCATCGCGGCCATGTGCCGGGCCGGAAGGCGTATGCAGATCATGGTGGGTTCCTTTGCCGTTCAGGCGTTGGCCAGTGTCGAATCGATGATGGCGAGGTCCTGGCCGCCTTGCTTGACCATGACCCGGCTGGTGCCGAGCAGGCTGCGCAACTGGCCGGCCGGCACCGTCATCGGTCCGGGCGAGGCAGCGGTGCCGGGCGCTGGCTGCGGAAAAGCGGTCGAGCGCGCGGTGTGGAAGGTGACGTTGCCTTCCACCTTCTGCATGATCTGATGGATGTGGCCGTTGAGCACGGTGACCGAGCCGAAGCGCTTGAGCAGGCCGAGTGCTTGCGCCGCGTCGTCGGTGCCCCAGCCCCATTCTGGATAGACCGCCCACAGCGGAATATGGGCGAAGACGACGACCGGCGTCGAGGCGCTGACGGCCTTCAAATCGTCCGCCAGCCAGCCGAGTTGCTCGGCACCGAGGTTGCCGAGCCCCCCGGCTTTCAAGTTGACGACATTGACGAGGGCCACGAAATGCACGCCGTTCTGGTCGAACGAGTACCAGCCGGCACCTTTCGTGCCCTTGCCGTAGCGTTCGAGATAGGCCTGGCCGTTGCCCTCGTCGATCAGGTCATGCTCACCCGGGACGTAGTGCACGTCGAAGCCGGCGCCGCCGATGATCTGGGCGGCATTGTCGAACTGCGCCGGCTTGGAAAGATGGGTGATGTCGCCGGTGTGGATCAGGAAGGCGGGCTTTTGCGGCAACGCCTGGATCTTGCCCATCGCTTCCTTCAGCGTGTCGATGGCATGAGGATTGGCCGCCTTGTCGAAGCCGATATGGCTGTCGGAGATCTGCAGGAAGGTGAAGCCGGTGGCCATGGCCTCGGCGGCTTGAGCAGCCCCGAGCAGGTTGAGCGATATGGGCACGCCGCCCGAAATCGTCCACAGAACGCCGGTGCCGGCCCAGATCATGCATTCCAGCGCATGGCGGCGACTGATGCCGTCGCCGCCGTCGTCATCGTGGTGATGGGTCATGTCGGTCTCCTCAACGCCCGAAGCGGCGTATGTCGAGGAGACCCATCATGCCGGCGGTTTATTCCCGCCCGGCGAAAACCCGGCCGTTCACACTGTCGTGATCGCGAATGCTAGTCCGGCCAGCGCAAGGCACCGGCCGAATCCTTGCGCGCCACCTTCATTGCGTCCGCCGGCCGGTCCTTGGCGGTCAGCACGGCGCGCAGGCGCTCGGCGACGATCTCGGCCTCGCCGGGATGGAGATTGCAGGGATCGAGGAAGAAATGGCCGCGCTCGACCTCATGGTTGCGCACGATGATCGGCGGCGAGCCGGCGGCCAGCGCCGAGGCGAGGCCGGCGGCGGTGAAGCGGCTTTCGGGCGCGACGAATATCTGCAGGCGGTCGAGCGGATTGGCGGTCGGATCGGGGATGATGCGCGCGACGATGCCGGGCAGGCCATGCAGCGCGTCCTTCCACAGGTGGAGCGCCGCTTCCTCGCGCTTGCGGATGCCGGCATGGTCGCGCTTCTCCCAGGCTTCCAGCGCGGCCATCGTGCCGGCGATGCTTTCCTTGCCGACCTTCATGGCGCGCGCCACGCCACGGTTCTGCAGATAGGCGGCGCGCACCAGGTCCTTGCGGCCGGTGACGATGCCGCTGGTCGGGCCGGAGAGGAATTTGTGGCCGCTGTAGACGACGATGTCGGCGCCGCGCGCGAGGAAGCTGCGCAGATCATATTCCGAGGCGGCGTCGACGATCACCGGCACGCCCTTGGCATGGCAGATCTCGCAGAACTCCTCCAGCGACAGCATGCCGTACTGCACCGTGTGGTGGGCGACGACGTAGAGGGCGGCCGCTGTGCGCTCGTTGATCGCCTCGCGTACATGATAGTCCTGCGTGACGCTGACGGTGCCCGCCGGCACGACCCTGGCGCCGGCTAGCCGGATCGACTGGTCGATCGGCGCGCCGTAGTTGACGATGTGGCCGAGCTGGATGACGACCTCCGACTTCAGCCCTTCCGTGTCGTTGGGCAGCCGCTCGATCGCCAGAAGATTGGTGCCGGTCATCGCGCCGGCGATCGCCATGGTGATGCCTGAGGCGCAGCAGGCGGTGATGAATCCGGCCTCGCCGCCCGTCAGCCGCGCGACGACTGTGCTGGCAGCGCGCTGCAGGTCGTCCATCTCCACCCATTGCGAGGCGATCTCTGCCATCGCCGCGATCGCTTCCGGAACGATGATCGAGGCGCCGAGCGTCGTCATCGTGCCGGAGACGTTGATGATCGGGCGCAGGCCGAGACGTTCACGGATTGTCATGTTGGAGATCGTCATCTTCTGGAATCCCGTATTGAAAAGACCTCAGGCGGCGATTTCGACCACCGCCTCGATTTCGACCGTAATGTTGCCCGGCAGCGAGCCGACGCCGATCGCCGAGCGGGCATGGCCGCCGATCTTATCAAAGACGTCGGCGAAAAGATCGGAGCAGCCATTGACCACCTTGGGATGGTCGCTGAAGGTCGGCGTGGCGTTGACGAAGCCGAGCAGTTTCACCACGCGCACGATGCGGCCGAGGTCGCCGGCAGCGGCATGCATGACGGCAAGCAGGTTGAGGCCGGTGAGGCGGGCGTGCTCATAGGCTTCCTCCACCGTCACGTCCTCGCCCACCTTGCCGGTGCACAGCGTGCCGTCGGCGCGCAACGGCCCCTGGCCGGAGAGGAAGATCAGCCGTCCGCTCTCGGCGTGGGTGACGAAGTTGGCGATGGGCGTCGGCGGCTCGGGCAGCTTCAGGCCGAGTTCGGCGAGCCGGATATAGGGCGTCATGTAGTCTCCTTGCGGCTTCTCTTTGTTCTACGCAACTCCGGACGGAAAACCGCTTGCACTTTTCCTGGAGTTGCTTGGGTCGCCGCCCGATGTCAGAAATGCGAGGCGCGGAACCGCGCCAGAAAGCTGCGGAGGCGCTCGTTGGTGGTCTCCGCCGCCAGGATCTCCTTCGGCGGGCCGACGGCACTGACCCCGCCATCGGCCATGAAGACGATGCGGCTGGACGCATCGCGGGCGAAAGCCATTTCATGCGTCACCATCAGCATGGTCATGCCGTCCTCGGCGAGGCTGCGCACCACGGCCAGCACCTCGCCGACCAGTTCCGGATCGAGCGCCGAGGTGATCTCGTCGAGAAGCAGGATCTTCGGCTCCATCGCCACCGCGCGCGCAATGCCGACGCGCTGCTGCTGGCCGCCGGACAGCTCGGCCGGCAGGCTGTCGGCCTTGTGCGCAAGGCCAACGCGGCCGAGCCAGTGTTCGGCGATCGAGCGTGCCTCTGCCGCGCTCTTGCCCCGCACCTTGGTGAGGCCGAGCATGATGTTGCCGGCCGCGGTCAGATGCGGGAACAGGTTGAAGCCCTGGAACACCATGCCGGTCTCGGCGCGCATGCTGGCCAAGTCGCGCTCGCTGCGGCGCTGGCGCGTTGCGGCGTCGCGGTAGCCGACCTCCCTGCCGTCGATGCGGATCGAGCCGCTGTCGTAGCTTTCGAGGAAGTTGACGCAGCGCAGCAGCGTGGTCTTGCCGCTGCCTGACGGCCCGATGACCGTCACCACCTCGCCGCGCGTCACCTCGAGGCTGACGGAGCGCAGCACCGCGACGGCACCGAAGGCCTTGGACACATCGCGGACTTCGAGCAGCGCGGGACGGGCGTTTGAGGCGTCGGACATCATGCTATTCCCGAATGAAGGAGAAGCGTCGCTCCAGCCGACGGCTGGCCAGCGAAAGCGCGTAATTGACGGCGAAGTAGACCAGCGCGCCGAGGATATAGAGCGGCATCGCCTCGTAGGTGCGGCCGATGACCTGGTTGATCGCCTGCATCAAGTCGGTGATGCCGAGCAGCGAGACCAGCGCGCTGCCCTTGACCGCGTCGGTGACGCCGTTGATCCAGGGCGGCAGGAAGCGCCTGAAGGCCTGCGGAAAGATGACGTAGGTCAGCCGCTGGCGAAAGGTCAGCCCGATCGCCATCGCTGCTTCGGACTGGCCCTTGGGGATCGAGCCGACGGCGCCGCGCACATACTCGACCACCTGCGCCGTCTTGAACAGCGTCAGCGCCAGCACCGCGGCCCAGAAGGACTGTAGATGAAGCCCGACCGCCGGCATGCCGTAATAGACGAAGAACATCAGCACCAGGATCGGGATGCCACGGATGGTGTCGCTGAAGATGCGCACCGCCCAGCGCAGCGGGGCGGGGCCATAGACCAGGCCGACGCCCAACAGGACACCGGCGATGAGCGAAAGCACCACGACCAGCAGCGACACCCACAGGGTGATGGCGAAGCCTTGGGCGAGGAACGGGACGGCGTAGAGGATCTGGCTCAGCATGTCAGCGCGCCGCCCTGAACCGGCGCTCGACGAGCCTGAGCGCGAAAAGCAGCGCATAGCCGGTGACCAGGTACATCGCCGTGGTGACCAGGTAGACTTCGACGATGCGGAAGGTGTTGAAGTTGATCCACTGCGCGCCGTAGGTGAGTTCGGGCACCGAGATGACCGAGGCGATCGAGGTGTCCTTGAACAGCGAGATGAAGGTGTTGGAGAGCGCCGGCAGCGTGATGCGCAGCATCGTCGGCAGGCGCACATGGAGCAGCCGTTGCCAGGGGGTGAGGCCGATCGCCTTGCCGGCATCCAACTGGCCGCGGGGCACGGCCTCGAGACCAGAGCGGAACACCTCGACCAGATAGGCGCCGCTATAGACCGACAGCGTGAGCACGAACGAGGTCGGCGCGCTATAGGCGATGTCGATCACCGTCGGCAGGCCGTAGAAGACCAGATAGACGAGCAGGATCAGCGGCACGTTGCGGATGAACTCGACATAGGCGGCGATGATCGCCCGCACCGTGCGTCCGGCCGAAACGTACCAGACCGCCAGCACCAGCCCGATGACGATGCCGATGGCGATCGAGATCACAGCGAGCTCGAGGCTGAGCAGCAGCCCGCCCCAGAGCTTGTCGAAATGGCGCCAGATCAGGTTGAAGTTGAGCGCGTAGCCCATGTGCTGCAGCCTCAAGACTTCCGCCGCGGCGCGAACAGGTCGCGCCGCGCTGGAAGGGAATGGAAGGGCGCGCCAGGCGCCCTTTCTGCGAACGGCATCAGATGACCGGGAAGCCCGGATGACGCACCGGCGGCTCCAGCCCGAAATAGTCCTTAAACGCCGCGTCGTAGAGCGCGGTTTCGTGGCCGAACATGGCGATGGTGAAGGTCTGGTTGACGTAGGTCAGCCAGTCGAGATCGCCTTGCCGAAGCGCCGCGCCGTAGAGCATCGAGTACCAGCTCTTGCCGGCGTCGAAATATTTGTCGGGATTGCGCGAGGCGAGCCAGCGCACCGTGGAAAGATCGACGGCGGCGGCGTCGACGCGCTTGGATTCCAGCGCCTGCAGCACATTGGCCTGGGTGTCGATCTGCATTACCTGAGCATCTGGCAGGGCGAAATGGACCGAGGTCTCGGCATCGACGTTCTGCAGGATGGAAATGCGGGTCGCCGAGCCGGCGGCGAGCAGCTTGTCGAAGGTCTTGTTCTCGGCGGAAGGAAGCGTCAGCAGAGCGACGCCTTCGACGTAGTAGGGCCGCGAGAAGTTGATCAGCTGCGAGCGCTGCGCCGTCATGGTCATGAACTGGATGGTGATGTCGACCTTGTTGGTGGTCACGTTCGGAATGCGCTGCGCCGGGTCCTGCATGACGAACTCGACCTTGGTCGGGTCGTCGAACAGGCCCTTGGCCAGGATCCGGCCCATGGTGATGTCCATGCCGACAAGCTCGCCGGCATCGTTCTCGAAGTGCCAGGGCGCGTTGGTGCTGCCGGTGCCGACGATCAGCTTGCCGCGATCGAGCACGGTGCGCAGCAGGCTGTCGGGCGCCGCCTGAGCCGCCGCCTTCTTGGCATCGACCGTTGCGGCCGCGGCTACCACGCCGGCCGTTGCCAGCCCCGCCATTCCCAGTTTCAGAAAATCACGTCTTTTGGATGTGTCGTTCACGGCGACCTCCTTTCGTGTTGTGTTCCCCAGTGGACGAGCGATACACGCGTCGGTGATCGACAAGGCGATTGTCTCTTACAAGAGACGCGTGTATCCTGTACAAGACAATACTAACACCAGGAATCGACAATGCAAGATGGCGAAACTCTCGCGGAGTGGCAGACCGGAACGGACGAGGAGAAGCCCGCGAACTCACGCGAGAAGGGCCTCAACCGGGTGCTGCACATTCTGGACTTCCTGCACGCCACCCAGCGCGCGATCGGCATAGGCGAGCTGGCCAAGGGGGTGAACGCGCCGCGATCGACGACCTACACGCTGGTGCGCGAGCTGGTCGACGCCGGGCTGCTGGAGCTGGCCGGCGACGGCAACCGGGTCTATTTCGGCAAGAAGCTCTACCTCTATGGAATGGCCTATATGCGCGGCAACGACATGCTGCGGCGCGGGAGGCAGGAGGTCGACACGCTTTCGCACGAGACCGGCGAAACGTCCGAATTGTGCATGCTGCAGAGCGGCCGCTACACGATCATCCATTCCAGTCCCGGCACGAGGCCGTTCCGCATCAGCTCGGCCACCGGCCTGCAGATACCGCTCCCCTGGACCGCTTCCGGCAGGCTGCTGCTTGCGGGCTTCGACCGGGACCGGATCGAAGCCATGGTATCCGAGGCCGACCTCATCCTGCCGGATGGCCGCAAGCTCAAGCTCGACGATTTCATCGACGACATCGGCAAGGCGCGGGCCACCGGCTATTGCGTGACCTCCGGGCTCGTCGACGCCTACACCAAGTGCCTGGCAGCGCCGGTATTTTCGGCGCTGGGCAAGGTCGAGGCAACGATGTGCCTTGTCGTTCCGATAGACACATCCGAGGAGCGGACAGCCGAACTCATCGCTCTGCTGCGCGAGCGCGCGGCACGGCTGTCGATCGCGGCGTGAGCCGATCGGGCCGGGACGCCCGGCCGCGCGTCAGGCGATGATGTCGGGGATGATGCGGTCTTCCAGCGCCATCAGCCGGTCCTTGAGGAAGAGTTTCTTCTTCTTCATGCGCTGAATCTGCAGGGGGTCGCAGCCGGTGGCGATCATCGCATTGATGGCGGCGTCGAAATCGGCGTGTTCCTGCTTCAGGCGGGAAAATTCGAGCCGGATCTCGGCCTGTTCCTGTTCGGACATTCTCTACCGTCTGCACGTCTGCGGCGCCCAAGAGATGGGCCTGATTGGGCGGGGCCGGTGGGATTTTGCAACCGGCGGGCCGCTCATATCACATTTCACATTGTCGTGGAATGCTACCACGCGGCATTCGACATCGGGATCGGTTGGTGGCAGAGTGTCATCGTGCTGTCACAGATGCGGACTGGCGGTGGGCGCATTTTGGCGGCTGCAATCGAGGAAAATCATGAAAGGGAGAACCAATCATGTCTCTTGCATCCCATCTTGATGAGTTGCAGCGGAAACACGGTGACATCGAGCGCGAGATCACCGATGCGATGAACCATCCGTCGGTCGACGACCTCGAAATCGTGAATCTCAAGCGGCGCAAGCTGGCAATCAAGGACGAGATTGAAAAGCTGAAGGCGAAACCGACGACGCACTGACGCTCCTTTAACAAAGCCGCGCCGCCTTCGGTGCGATCATCTCTCCGGTGGCAGCCTGTCGCCGGAGATGTTTCCTTCTTTATCCCGATAAAGGTTCCCACGGCTTCAGGCATGCGGATCGCGTGCCTCGGGCGCCGTATATCGGACCGTTCTCGCCATTCATCTCGGCATGCGGGTGGGCGGCAGTCGGCCATCGCGGTGCGCAACGGTCGCATCGCCGCCCCGCCAATTTGCGGCTTCCGCTGGCCCGTTGCCATTGACAAGCCATCTTTGCTCCTCCACCTCATGCCCGGACCCTTGAGCACGCTTTGCTCTGAGCAAAAGGCAGCCGGCATGACCGGATATTTTTCCTCTCCCTTCCCGCGCCGGACATCGGTCGGCGTTTCCGTCGGCGGCGTGGTCGTCGGTGGCGGCGCGCCGGTCGTCGTGCAGTCGATGACCAACACCGACACCGCCGACATCGACCAGACCGTCGCCCAGGTCGCGGCGCTGCACCGCGCCGGCTCCGAGATTGTGCGCATCACCGTCGATCGCGATGAAAGTGCCGCCGCCGTGCCGGCCATTCGCGACCGGCTGGCGCGGCTCGGCATCAATGTGCCGCTGGTCGGCGATTTCCACTATATCGGCCACAAGCTGCTCGCCGATCATCCGGCCTGCGCCGAGGCGCTGGCCAAATACCGCATCAATCCCGGCAATGTCGGCTTCAAGGACAAGAAGGATAGGCAGTTTGCGGCGATCGTCGAAATGGCGATCAAATACGACAAGCCGGTGCGCATCGGCGTCAACTGGGGCTCGCTCGACCAGGAGCTACTGACGCGACTGATGGACGAGAACCAGGCCCAGGGCTTTCCGCTGACCGCGCAGGAGGTGACGCGCGAGGCGATCGTGCAGTCGGCGATCCTGTCGGCCGAAATGGCCGAGGAGATCGGGCTTGGCCGCGACAAGATCATCCTGTCGGCCAAGGTCAGCGGCGTGCAGGACCTGATCGCCGTCTACGCCGAGCTTGCCACCCGCTCCAACCATGCGCTGCATCTCGGCCTGACCGAGGCCGGCATGGGCACCAAGGGCATCGTTGCCTCGTCCGCCGCCATGGGCATCCTTCTGCAGCAAGGCATCGGCGACACCATCCGCATCTCGCTGACGCCGGAGCCGAACGGCGATCGCACCCGCGAGGTGCAGGTGTCGCAGGAACTGCTGCAGACGATGGGCTTTCGCCAGTTCGTGCCGATCGTCGCGGCCTGCCCCGGCTGCGGCCGCACGACGTCCACAGTATTCCAGGAACTGGCCCAGAACATTCAGGCCGACCTGCGCAAGAACATGCCGGTGTGGCGCGAAAAGTATCCCGGCGTGGAAAACCTCAAGGTCGCGGTGATGGGCTGCATCGTCAACGGTCCGGGCGAATCCAAGCATGCCGATATCGGCATTTCGCTGCCCGGCACCGGCGAGACGCCGACGGCGCCGGTGTTCGTCGACGGCAAGAAGGCGGCGACCTTGCGCGGCCCGTCGATCGCCCAGGATTTCGAGAAGATGGTCGCCGACTATATCGAGCAGCGCTACGGACGCGGCAAGGCAGCGGCAGAGTAGATCCGATGCGGCGTTTCCTCAGGGCGACGCTGATCCTGTTGTGCGGGGCAGGCTGGGTGACAATCGCTCAAGCCGATCCGCCGCCGTCGGCCAAGCAGCGGCTCATCGGCAAGGTCTGCAACCTGATCGAGGCGCATGCCGTCGGCAATGGCCTGCCCAAGGACTTCTTCGCCCGGTTGATCTGGAAGGAAAGCCGCTTCGATCCCAATGCGGTGAGCCCCGTCGGCGCCGAAGGCATTGCCCAGTTCATGCCGGGCACGGCCAAGATGCGGGGACTGGCCAACCCCTTCGACATCGAGCAGGCGATCCCTGCCTCGGCGAAATACCTTGCCGAGATGAAGGTCAGCTACGGCAATCTCGGCCTTGCGGCCGCCGCCTACAATGCCGGCGAGAACCGCGTGTCGCGCTGGCTCGGCTCCGGCGGCTTCCTGCCGATGGAGACCGAGAGCTATGTCTTCGACGTCATGGGCGAGCCGGTCGACAAATTCTCGGATAGTTCCTATGCCGGCAAGATCGAGCCGCTCGATGCCAAGGCAAGCTTTGCCGCCGCCTGCCGCAAGCTGCCGGTGATCATGTCGCAGACCGTTGCCATGGCCTCGATCAACGTCAAGCCCTGGGGCGTGCAGGTGGCCGGCAATTTCCGCCGCAGCGCCGCGGTCGGCCAATGGCTGAGGGTCAGGAGCCGTTTCCCGGCCCTGCTTTCCAGTCATGATCCGGTGGTCAGCCGGGTGCGCACGCCGATCGGCCGGCGCGGCATCTACGCGGTCCGGATCGGCGCCGACAGCCGGGGCGAGGCGAATGGCATCTGCCAGAAACTGCACGGCGTCGGCGGCGCCTGCCTGGTGGTGCGCAACCGATAGCTGGCATTCAAAGAAGATCAGAGACGCTAGCGCGAAGGAATTCGACGGGCGATCGTTGCGACCAGTTCCTCAACGGCGATCACGCCGTCTTCACAGCCACCGTCTCGCTGAGCCATGTGCCGATCTTGCTGCCGAGGCGGTCGGGCGAGATCGGCTTCGGCAGATAGTCGTCCATGCCGGCCTCGATGCATTTTTCGCGGTCGCCCTTCAGCGCGTGCGCGGTGACGCCGATGATCGGCGTGTGGTTGCCGCTCTGCCGTTCGATCTGGCGGATGGCGCCGGTCGCCTCGTAGCCGTTCATCTCGGGCATGGAGACATCCATCAGGATCAGCCTCGGCCGCAGCGCCCTGTACATCTCGACGGCCGTGCGGCCATTGCCGGCGATGCGGTAGCTGAGGCCGAGACCGTTGAGGATCTGGCCGAAGACCAGCTGGTTCACGTCATTGTCCTCGGCGATCAGGATGTCGATCGGGCCGTTCGCGGCGGCAGCCGGTTCCGGTGCGGCGGGCGCCGGCATGGCCGGACCGCGGATGACGGTGAAGGCGGGTGCGGGCGCTGCTTGCGGCGCGACCGCCTCGCGGACGAAGCGTGCCTTGCCGACCTGCGAGCGCGCCTTCTGGATGACCGAGATGACGGTGCCGAGCAGGACCGCCGAGCGCGCCGGCTTGGTCAGATGCGCGGCGATGCCGAAATCGATGACCATCTTGCCGAAATCGACCTGGTCGACCGAGGTCAGGATGACCACCGGGATTGCGGACATGCGGCTGTCGGCGGCAATCGCCTTGGCGACGTCGGCGCCGTTCATGCCCGGCATCTGATAGTCGAGGATGATGCAGTCTACGGCGGCGCCGAGCTGGCTGGCGCGATCGAGGAAGGCAAGGCCGACGGCGCCGCTTTCGGCGGCGGCGCAGTCGAAGCTCCAGCTTCGCAACTGCTCCAGCAGAATCTCGCGGTTGACCGGGTTGTCGTCGATGACCAGCACGCGGGCGCCGGTGACGTCGACCGGCACGATCTCGTCGCGCGAGTCCTGGCTGTGCGCCGGCAGCGGCACGGCGAACCAGAACACCGAGCCGCGCCCGATCTCGCTCTCGACGCCGATCTTGCCGCCCATCAGGTCGACAAGGCGGGCGGCGATCGCCAGGCCGAGGCCGGTGCCCTCATGACGGCGCGTCGAGGAGCCGTCGACCTGCGCGAACTTCTCGAACACGTTCTGCAGCTTCTCGGCCGGAATGCCGATGCCAGTGTCCTCGACACGCACCTTGAGCTGGACGACGCCGTCCGTTACCTCGCCGCCGACATCGACCAGCACGTGGCCCTTCTCGGTGAACTTCACCGCGTTGCCGACCAGGTTGGTGACGATCTGGCGGAAGCGCCCGGCATCGCCGACGACGAAGGACGGCAGACGCGGATCGACACGGACGATGAGCTCGATGTTCTTCTCGGCGACGCGCGCCGACACCAGCGTGGCCACATCCTCGACCGCTTCCGCCAGGCGGAAGGGCGCCGGGTCGAGCATCATCTGCCCGGCATTGATCTTGGAGAAGTCGAGGATGTCGTTGATGATGGTGAGCAGCGCGTTGCCGGATTTGACGATGACGTCGGTGAAGGTCTTCTGGCGCGTCGTCAGTTCGGTCTTGGCCAGAAGCTCGGCCATGCCGAGCACGCCGTTCATCGGCGTGCGGATCTCGTGGCTCATATTGGCCAGGAATTCCGACTTGGCGCGGTCGGCCGCCTCGGCCTTGAACAGCGAGGCGGCGGTCTCGGCGAAGGCGCGGCGGATCGCCTTTTCCATCGGCCTGAAGACCCAGAAGGCGACGATGGCGAGCACGGCGAACAACAGCCCGCTCGCCCACAGAAGCAGCCTGTCGCTGGCGGCGTCGGCCAGATGGCGCTCATTGTCCATCGCGGTGCGGACGCGAACCAGCATCGGCTGGGCAAACAGGTCATTCTGGTTGCGGATCTCGCGGTAACTCCATTCATCGACCTTCTGCGCCACCGACATCAGATTGAAGTTGCGCACCATGTCGCGTGCCGACCAGAACAGGTCGCCGTTGACGGACGTGGAATCGAGGTCGTTGACGGTGCTCTTCGACAGGCGCGGCCTGATGGCGGCAAGCTGGGCGGTCAAGGCCTCGATCTCGCCGGAGAGCCGCTCGGAATGGCCGCGCGCCGACGCCACCAGCCCATCGCGCGTCTCGGCGCGCCAGGCGGTGCCGGTGGTCTCGGCGAAATTGGTGGCGTTGCGCAGATCGCGGCCGAAAATGACCAGATTGCTGCTCAGCGCGTCCACGTTGTGACGGAAAGAATTGACCCGGTTGAGCGCGAACATGACCGCGGTGGAGGCCAGCGCGAAAATCAGCAATCCCGAGAGATAACGGACCCGGATCGACCGGATGAAGGAAGAATATTCCGGCATGCGCAACCCCAACACATACGCATAATTTTAATTGTCGGGATTACGCTTGATTTACATTAAGATTTCGTTCGCGCGGCAGTCGCCGCGCAGTTTGCTGAGGAGCTCAAAATGCGGGCATTGCGCTTTTCGGCGATCGGCTTCGCTTCTGTGCTGCTGTCGACCTTCGCCTGGTGGGTCGCCGCCCCAAGTGGCGCGGCGGCAGCCACGACCACGAACCTCCATGAATTGTGCCGACAGGTGAAGAACGACGACACGATCCGCCCCTATTCGCACGATCTCTACGACGGCACAGCCAAGGCGTTCAAAAAGCTGTTTCCGGACGCCAGAGCCGCGCCGCAGGAGTCCGAATTGCAGGCACAGGCCAGCTATCGCTGCATGAACGGCAAGGTGCTGGTCTGCTTCGTCGGCGCCAACCTGCCTTGCGCCAGGATGAACGCCGCGCGCGACAATCCCGGCGCGGATGGATTCTGCAACGCCAACCCGAATGACGACGTCGTGCCGGCCTTCGCGACCGGCCACGACGCCGTCTATTCCTACAAATGCCGGAACGGCAAGGCGGAGGTCACCGGCAATCCGTGGCAGCTCGACAAGCGCGGTTTTGCCGCCAAGCTGTGGGCCGTGCTTCCCGGCAACTGAAGCCGGCTAAACGGAAAGCATCACCTTGATCGCGCGACGCTCGTCCATGGCGCGGTAGCCTTCGGCGACGTCCGCCAGCGGGAGCTGCAGGTCGAAGACCTTGCCGGGCTTGATCCTGCCCTTGAGCACGCGATCCATCAGGTCGGGCAGGAAGCGGCGGACCGGCGCCGGGCCGCCGAGCATGCGCTTCTGGCCGAAGAACAGGCGCTGTCCGTCCAGGGAAACGTCATGCGGCACGCCGACATAGCCGATGGTGCCGCCGGGTCGCGAGACGGCCAACGCCTGGTCGAAGGATTCGGCCGTGCCGACGCATTCCAGCACCGAGTCGGCGCCGACCCCTCTGGTAAGGTCCTTGATGCGCGCCACGCCTTCCTCGCCGCGCTCGGCCACGATGTCGGTGGCGCCGAACTCGCGTGCGAGTCTCTGGCGGCTTGCGTGGCGGCTCATGGCGATGATGCGCTCCGCGCCCATCTCCCTCGCCGCAAGAACGCCCATCAGGCCGACGGCGCCGTCACCGACCACGACCACGGTCGATCCTTGCCGCACCTCGGCCGCGTCGGCCGCATACCAGCCGGTGCCTAGCACGTCCGAGACGGCCAAGAGGTCAGGCACCAGTTCGGCCGGTGGAACCTCCGCGGTAGCCACCAGCGTGCCGTCGGCCAGCGCCACGCGGGCGTAAGGCGCTTGCGCGCCCGACATGAACTCGCGCTGCGCGCAGGAAGACTGGAAGCCGAAGCGGCAATGCGGGCAGGTGTTGTCGGAGAGGCAGAACGAGCCGACGACGAACTGGCCGGGGCGAACGTTACGCACCTCTGCGCCGACCTCGACGACGATGCCGCAATATTCGTGGCCCATGTGCATCGGGCCGTCCACCGGCTGCAGCCCGCGATAGGGCCACAGATCCGAACCGCAGATGCAACTCGCCGACAGCTTGATGATGGCGTCCGTCGGGTGAAGGATTTTCGGATCGGCGACTTCCTCGCAGCGGATGTCGCCGGGCTTGTGGAGAACGGTTGCGAGCATTTTTCTTCCTTTCGTTCGATCGGGATCAGGCGCCGTAATCGGCGTCGCTGACATGTTCCAGCCAGTCCACGGTCTTGCCGTCCCTGGGCTCCTGGACCGCGATGTGGACCATCGCGGTGTTGGGCGACGCGCCGTGCCAATGTCTTTCGCCGGGAGCGAACCAGACGACATCGCCCGGCCGGATCTCTTCGACCGGACCACCTTCGCGCTGCACACGGCCGAAGCCGGAGACGACGATCAGCGTCTGTCCCAGCGGATGCGTGTGCCATGCGGTGCGGGCGCCCGGCTCGAAGGTCACCTGCGCGCCCTGCACCCGCGCGGCATCGAAGGGATTGAAGAGCGGATCGATGCGGACCGTGCCGGTGAACCAGTCCGAGGGGCCGTTGGCGGAGGGTCTCGTGCCGGCGCGAATAATGTCCATGGGGATCTCTCGTCTGATGCGTTCAATGTGGGCCGCAGGGCGGTTGCGGGATCTTCGACCCAGCCGGCCGAGCCCGACCGGCGCGCCGGAGAGCCTCCTGCGCCGACTTGCGGGGAACATATTGCGGTCGACCTCGTTCGAATAGGCGATATAATCCGCATGGACTTATCGAGATCTGATATAAATCTTGCACAAGGCAGCGATGCAGCGCGACGGCATGAAGGATCTGCTCTGGTTCGTGGCGGTCGCGCGCGAGCGCAGCTTCACCAGGGCGGCGGCGAAGCTCGGAACCTCGCAGTCGACGCTCAGCCACACGATCAAGGAGCTGGAAGCGCGCCTGGGTGTTCGGCTGCTGACGCGCACGACGCGAAGCGTCGCGCCGACCGATGCGGGCGAGCGGCTCTACCAGTCGCTCGTGCCGCGTTTCGAAGAGATCGAAGCTGACCTCGCAAGCCTGGTGGCGTTTCGCGACAAGCCGTCGGGAACGGTCCGCATCACGCTCTCCGACCATGCGCTGCAGTCGACCGTCTGGCCAAAGCTCGAGCCGATGCTGCGCGACTATCCCGACCTCAATGTCGAGCTCTACAGCGACAACGGCATGCGCAACATCGTCGAGGAGCGCTTCGATGCCGGCGTGCGGCTCGGCGAGAGCATCGACAAGGACATGATCGCGGTGCGGATCGGCCCGGACTGGCGGCTGGTGGCCGTCGCCTCGCCGGACTATTTCGCTCGCCGCCCGGTGCCCAGGACGCCGCAGGATCTGGTTGCGCACGACTGCATCAACCTGCGGCTGACGACGTTTGGGGGCCTCTATGCGTGGGAATTCGCCAAGGACGGCCGCGACCTCAGGGTCCGGGTGGAGGGCCAACTCACCTTCAACTCAACCATCCCGATGGTCGACGCCGCGATCAGCGGCTCAGGCATCGCCTATGTGCCGGAAAGCCTTGTCAGCCGCCACATCGCCGAGGGACGGCTGACGCTGGTGCTCGGCGACTGGAGCCCGCCCTTCGCCGGCTATCATCTCTACTATCCGAGCCGGCGGCAGCTCTCGCCGGCATTGGCAGTGATCGTCGAGGCGCTGCGGCACCGGAGCTGAGGGGCAGGAGCGCCTGTTGGCTAGACCGGCCGCTGCCCGCCGTCGATGGTCTCGTCGGTCATGAACTCGCGCTGCGTGAGATAGAGATAGGCAGGCGCCACTTCCTCAAACACTACACGCTGATCCGCGACGGTTATTGGGGGGTCAATCGCCCGCCAGGGGAAACTCATTGGCGATCGTGACATGGTGGTGGATGCGGCCCTCGAAATATCGCGACAGCACCGCCTCGGTCGCGGCGCGCGATTCGGCGCGGGCGGGGCTGGCGAGAGCCGCGTCGACCGCCGCCAGGTCGCGGTAGTTGATCGCCAGGATCATCGGGTATTCCGGCGCGCCGTCGTCGCGCTTTTCGGCGAAGGAGACGCGGACATCGAGCGCGCCCGGGAAGGCTTTCCATTTGGGCAGGACGGTCTCGATCACGTCCCTGCGGAACGCTTCCGTCTGGCCGTCCTTCACCTTGCCTTCGAACAGTGCGTAGCGCGTGATCATTTGCCGTCCTCTTTGCGTTGGAAGAATTCCATCAGTGCGGCCTGGTCCTCGCCGCCCAGTCCGGCGGCGGTCAGCAGCCGGTGCACCTCGGCGCAGAGCGCCGTCAGCGGCATCGCCGTATGCGTGCGCCGCGCCAAGTCCTGGGCGGCGTTGAGGTCCTTGACCATGTTGTCGATGCGGCCGGTGCGGCGGTAGTCGCGGGTGGCGAAGCGCGGCAGGTATTCCTGCAGGATGGCGCTGTCGGCGCGGCCGCCCTTGAGCGCCTGCGGTATCTTGAGCGCGTCGACGCCGGCGTCGAGCGCCAGCCGGGTCGCCTCCGCCACGGCCATGAAATTCAGCGCGCACAGAACCTGGTTGATGAGCTTGGTCGTCTGGCCGGCGCCGGCCGGACCCATATGCGTGTAATTGGCCGCGACGTCGCGCAGCACGGTGTGGGCATCCGCGACATCCTCCTCCTCGCCGCCGGCCATCAGTGTCAACGCGCCGGTCAGCGCCTTCGGCGCACCGCCGGAGAGTGGGCTGTCGACCCAGCGCAGACCCTTGTCGCTCGCGTCGGCCGCCAGCTGGCGCGTCGCGTCGGGATCGATTGACGACATGTCGATGATCAGCGTGCCGGGCTTCGCGCCGGCAGCCACGCCGGCATCGCCGAACACGGCGCGGCGCACGATCGCCGCCGAATTGAGGCTGAGGATGACGTAGTCGGCGGCGCCGGCAGCCTCGGCAGCGCTCGCCATCGCGGTCGCGCCCTTGGCGACCAGCACTTCCACCTTGGCCTTGTCGAGGTCGAAGACGGCGAGGCGATTGCCGGTGGCGAGCAGGCGCTCGCCGATCGCTCCACCCATGGCGCCGGCGCCAATCAGTGCCACTTTGTTGGTCATGTCGGTCCTCCCGCCAGCCTGTCAGCTATGTCGGCGACGATCTCATCGAGCTCCGCGTCGATTGTCACCGCGATCGCATTCTCGTCCTTGCCCGGCACCTCCAACGTCGCGAACTGGCTGTCGAGCAGACTGGTGGGCATGAAGTGGCCGGTACGCTCATGCATGCGCTTCGAGATCAGCGCGCGCGACCCGTCGAGATAGATGAACAGCACCGGCGCGCCCGCCTGCTCGGTGATGAAATCGCGATAGGTGCGTTTCAGCGCCGAGCAGCCGACAATGACCGGTGCGGGCCGCTGCCGCAGCGTTTCGCCGACCTTGGCCAGCCACGGCCACCTGTCGGCATCGTCGAGCGGAATGCCGGCGCTCATCTTGGCGATGTTGGCCTGCGGGTGCAGCTTGTCGCCATCCACATATGTCGCCGAGATCGCATCGGCGAGCGCCTCGCCGACCGTCGTCTTGCCGGAACCGGTGACGCCCATGACCACCATGCGCGGCGGGGGATCAGATCGAAGCCGTGATGCCGCCATCGACATAGAGAATGTGTCCGTTGACAAAGGATGACGCTTCGGAGGCCAGGAAGACGCAGGCGCCGACCAGTTCCTCGACCTTGCCCCAGCGGCCGGCCGGCGTGCGCTTTTCGAGCCAGGCGCTGAAAGCCGGGTCGGCGACGAGGGCTGCATTGAGCGGCGTGTCGAAATAGCCGGGCGCAATCGCATTGCATTGCAGGCCGTGCTTCGCCCAGTCGGTCGCCATGCCCTTGGTGAGGTTGCCGACCGCGCCCTTGGTCGCGGTGTAAGGCGCGATGCCGGGGCGGGCGAGCGCGGTCTGGACGCTGGCGATGTTGATGATCTTGCCGCGACCGCGCCCGATCATGTGCCGCGCCACGGCCTGGCCGACATGGAAGACGCTAGCGACATTGGTCTGCAGCAGGCGCTCGAAGGCGTCGGCGGGAAAATCCTCGAGCGGCGTGCGGAACTGCATGCCGGCATTGTTGACCAGGATGTCGATCGACCCGCCGGCAAACTCGAAAGCGTCGATGGCGGCGCGGACCGCATCATGGTCGGTCGCGTCGAAGGCGAGCGTCGCGGCGCCCGGAATGTCCGCTGCCGCGGCACGCAGCTTAGCTTCGTCGCGGCCATTGAGGACCACTTTGGCGCCGGCTTCGGCGAGGCCCTTGGCCAAGGCAAAGCCGATGCCTTGCGAGGAGCCGGTTACGAGCGCGGTGCGCCCGCTGAGATCGAACAGTTTGGACGACATTTTCCTGATTGCCTCTCGTCGCTGAGCGTCTTATGTTATCGATAACATCATCTGTCAAGTCAAGTGGAGCGAATACGATGCAGCGGCCTCACATCCTTCAGGTTGGACCCTATCCCGCATGGGACGAGGAGCCGCTCAACGAAGCCTTCACGGTGCACCGCTATTTCGCGGCCGACGACAAGCCGGCCTTTCTCGCCGAGGTCGGACCGCTCGTGCGCGGCATTGCCACGCGCGGCGAGCTTGGCGCCAGCCGCGCCATGATCGAGGCTTGCCCGTCGCTCGAACTCGTTTCCGTCTATGGCGTCGGTTTCGACGCGGTCGATCTTGCGGCCTGCCGGGAGCGCGGCGTGCGCGTCACCAACACGCCGGACGTGCTGACCAACGACGTCGCCGATCTCGGCATCGCCATGATGCTGTGCCTGTCGCGCGGCATGATCGGCGCGGAGCGCTGGGTACGCGACGGCAGTTGGGCGGCGAAGGGGCTCTATCCGCTCAAGCGCCGGGTCTGGGGACGGCGGGCCGGCGTGCTCGGCCTCGGCCGCATCGGCTATGAGGTGGCCAAGCGCCTTGCCGGCTTCGGCATGGAAATCGCCTACAGCGACGTCGCGCCGAAGGACTTTGCCGCCGATTGGGAGTTCCTCGCCGATCCCGTCGCGCTGGCCAGGCGTTCGGACTTCCTGTTCGTGACGCTTGCCGCTTCCGCCGCGACGCGCCACATCGTCGACGGCGAGGTGATCGCGGCGCTCGGCGAGGAAGGCATGCTGATCAACATCTCGCGCGCCTCCAACATCGACGAGGACGCGCTTCTCGACGCGCTCGAGAATAAGGTGCTGGGCTCGGCCGCGCTCGACGTCTTCGAAGGCGAGCCGAAGCTCAATCCGCGGTTCCTGGCGCTCGACAACGTGCTTTTGCAGCCGCACCATGCCTCGGGCACGGTCGAAACGCGCAAGGCGATGGGCAGACTGGTGCGCGACAACCTCGCCGCTCATTTCGCCGGCCAGCCGCTCATCTCGCCGGTGCTTTAGCTTACGCAATCCCGGACGGAAAACCGTCATCCACTTTTCCTGGTATTGCTCGAGGAGCTCGCCCACCATGAAGTCGATCGTCATCCACGCCGCCAAGGACCTGCGCATCGAGGACCGTCCGGTCGAGGAGCCGGGACCGGGCCAGGTGCTGTTGCGTCTTGCCGCCGGCGGCATCTGCGGCAGCGACCTGCACTACTACAATCATGGCGGCTTCGGAACGGTGCGCCTGAAGGAGCCGATGATCCTCGGCCACGAGGTCTCCGGCGTGATCGAGAAGCTCGGCCCGGGCGTCAGAGGGCTGGAGCCTGGCCAACTGGTCGCGGTCTCGCCGTCGCGGCCCTGCTACAGCTGCCGCTACTGCCGCGAGGGGATGCACAACCAGTGCCTCAACATGCGCTTCTATGGCAGCGCCATGCCGTTCCCGCACATCCAGGGCGCGTTCCGCGAAATGCTGGTGGCGGACGCGCCGCAATGCGTGCCGGCCGATGGATTGAGCGCCGGCGAAGCGGCGATGGCCGAACCGCTGGCGGTCTGCCTGCACGCCACGCGCCGGGCCGGCGAGATGCTGGGCAAGCGCGTGCTGGTGACCGGCTGCGGGCCGATCGGCCTGTTGTCGATCCTCAGTGCGCGGCGCGCGGGCGCGGCCGAGATCGTCGCCGTCGACCTCGCCGATTTCACCCTGTCGATGGCGCTGCGCGCCGGCGCCGACAAAGCGATCAACACGCGGACAGATCCGGAGGGGCTGGCGCCCTATCTCGCCGACAAGGGGACGTTCGACATCCTCTACGAATGCTCGGGCGCGGCGACGGCGCTGGCGCAAGGCATCGCGGCGACGCGTCCGCGCGGCACGATCGTGCAGCTCGGCCTCGGCGGCGCCGAGATGGCGCTGCCGATGTCGACGGTCACCGCCAAGGAACTGTCGATCAACGGCTCGTTCCGCTTCCATCCGGAATTCGCCGTCGGCGTCGGCCTGATGCGCAAGGGGCTGATCGACGTCAAGCCGCTGATCACCCACACGGTGGCGTTCGACGAGGCGCTTTCCGGCTTCGAGCTTGCCAACGACCGAAGCCAGGCGATGAAGGTCCAGATCGCCTTTGCATAAGCGTCGGCGGCGCGTTGCATTCCGTTGTGATATCGATAACGTACGGCCATGCAGTCCTCGCCCAAACGCCCGACCATGGCCGATGTCGCGCATCGCGCCAACGTCTCGACGATGACTGTGTCGCGCGCCTTCAAGCGCGACGCCTCGGTCAGCGCCGACACGCGAGACCGCATCCTGCAGGCGGCTGAGGAGCTCGGCTATGTCTTCGACAGCATCGCCGCCAACCTTTCCTCGCGGCGCTCCGGTTTCGTCGCGGTGACGATACCATCGATCAACAACGCCAACTTCGCCGACACGGTGCGCGGCATGACCGAGGGCCTGCGCGACAGCGGGCTGGAAATCCTGCTCGGCTTCACCGACTACAATGTCGAGGAGGAAGAGCGCCTGGTCGGGCAGTTGCTGCAGCGGCGGCCGGAAGCGATCATCGTCACCGGCGGCAGGCACACGCCGCGCTGCCGCAAGATGCTGGCCAATGCCGGCGTGCCGGTGGTGGAGACGTGGGATCTGCCGAGCGACCCGATCGGCCACGTCGTCGGCTTCTCCAACGCCGAGGCCGGGCGGCTGATGGTCGATCATCTCGTCGCGCGCGGTTATTCGCGGCTCGGCTTCATCGGCGGCGACACCTCGCGCGATACGCGCGGCCTCGACCGCCGGCGCGGCTTCGTGGCGGCGCTGCAGGACCGCGGCCTCGACGCCTCGCGCGTCATCGCCTCCGGCGTGCCGCCGATCTCGATGCGCGAGGGCGCTGCCGCCATGGTCGAGATGATCTCGCGCTGGCCGGACACCCAGGCGGTGATGTGCGTGTCGGACCTTTCCGCCTTCGGCGCGCTTATGGAATGCCTGCGGCGCGGCATCCGCGTTCCCGACGACGTCGCAATCGCCGGCTTCGGTGCCTATGACCTTGCCGAGCAGTCGGTGCCGTCGATCACCACGATCGACGTCGGCGCGCATGAGATCGGCATCCGCGTCGCCGAACTGGTGCTTGACCTGCTCAATGGGCGGCGGGAACCCGATGACCGGATCGTGGTCGGCATGACGCCCAAGGTGATCGCACGCCACACGGCTTGATTGGAAAAAGCAACGGCCGGCGGGATCCCGCCGGCCGTTGGCTTTTCCGACAGAGATGCTGGCGAAGCCTATTTGCCCCAGATCTTCTTGTATTCGTCGCGGTAGCCGTTGCCGGGGTCGAAGCGGTTGTCCGGACCGCCGTCGAACTCGACATTGTCCGAGGTCACCACATGCAGCGGCGAGATGTAGCCCGACCATTTCTCGCCGGCCATGGCGCGGTTGAGCTCGTCCACCAGCTGCCAGCCCTGCAGGTTCAGCGGCTCGGCCACCGTCACCTTCTGGAACTGGCTGGAGCGGATGCGCTGATAGGCCGATTCCGAGCCATCGCCGGCCGCGACGTTGATCGGCGCGTCGGTGCCCGACTTGCCTGCGGCCGCCAGCGACGGACCCATGAAGTCGAAATAGAGATCGTTGATGGCCAGCGAATGGGTCCAGGCGTCGCCGTATTTCTGCAGCAGCGAGGTGGTGAGCTGTGGCATGCGCTGCGAGGTCTCGGCGATCGGCGTGTCGACATATTCGAGCACCTTGCCGCCGAGATCCTCGATCTCCTTCTTCATCCGATCCGCCTTGGCAATGGCGATCTGGTAGGTGGAATCGGTGAAGATGATGACGCCGGGCTTGCCCTTGGCGTCGACGAAGGCCCAGTCGGCGGCCGCCTTCGACACTTCCATCGGATCGGTCGAGACGTTGGCGACGATGCCGAGGTCGTCGATCGGGCCTACCGTCGGTGCCGCGTGCCATGCCGCCATCGGGATCTTGGCCGCCTTGGCCTGCTCCATCGCCGGCTTCTGCTCGACGGCGTCAAAGCCGTTGATGATGATGCCGTCCGGGTTGAGCGCCAGCGCCTGGCCGAAGGCGGCGGTGCGGCCGCCGATGGAGCCGGCGCCGTCAAGCGTCTTGACCGTCCAGCCGAGTGCTGCCGCAGCCTCTTCGACACCCTTGGTGACGCCGAGAATGCCGCCGTTCTTCATGTCGCCGCCGAGCACGACGATGGTCTTGCCCGCAGCACCCTTCGGTCCGGTCGTCGGCCCGTCCCATTTCTCGACCTTGCCGGCGTATTTGTCGACGACCGCCTTGGCGTCGGCCATCGGATCGGCCAGCGTCGGCGAGGCGATGCCAAGTGCCAGACAGGCGACGCCAAGCTGAAGAATTGTCCTGCGATGCATGCTGTTTCTCCCATTAAGCATTGTTGGTTGTCTTTGTTGGTTGGCTGGTGGCTGGTTGATTGGCGGGCGCCTGGGTTGGCACGACGGCGCCGCGGCGGCGCTGCGCGTAGCCGGCAATGCCGATCGCGACGAGCAGGGTGACGCCGTTGAACAGCGGCTCGACCCAGAACGAGCCGCCGAACTGTTGGATGCCGGAAATGCCGACGGCGAGGATGACGACGCCGATGATGGTGCCCCAGACATTGACGCGGCCGGGCTTGATGGTGGTCGATCCGAGGAAGGCGCCGACCAGCGCCGGAAGCAGATATTCCAGGCCGACGCTGGCCTGGCCGATCCGGAGCTTCGAGGCGAGCAGCACCCCGCCCAGCGCGGTCAGCGCACCGGAGGCGACGAAGGCGCCCATGACGAATTTCTGCACCGGGATGCCGTTGAGCGCGGCGGCCTTCGGATTGGCGCCGATGGCGTAGAGGTAGCGGCCGATCGGCAGGTATTCGAGCACCAGCCACATCGCCAGCGCCAGGACGACCACGTAGTAGCCGGTGATCGGCAAGCCGAACAGCATCGTGCCGTTGAGGGAGAGGAAGCCCTCGGGCAGCACGCCGACGACCTGGCGGCCGCCGGTGTACCACATGGCCAAAGCGTACAGCACGGTGCCGGTGCCGAGCGTGGCGATGAAGGAATCGATGCGCGCCACCTCGACCAGCCAGCCATTGACGAAGCCGGTGAGCACGCCGAGCAGGATGACGACCAGCACCGCGATCGGCCACGGGATGCCGAAGGCCGTCTGCAGGCTGATGGCCAGGATGTGCCACAGCACGATGCCGTAGCCCACCGTCAGGTCGATGCGGCCCGAGGCCATCGGGATCATCGCCGCCAGCGACAGCATCGCGATGATCGCCTTGTCGGAGATGATCGAGCGCAGATTGAGCAGCGTCGGGAACGTCCGCGGCAAGAGCAGCGAGAACAGCAGGATGAGCAGCAGCGTCAGGATCGGCAGGCCGTAGACCGGCAGGTAGCGCGAAGCCTTCTGGCCGAGGCTCAGCCCGGAAAGTTCCGACCGGGTCGGCTCAAGCGCCGTCGATTTGATCGAATTCATGAGGTCCTCCTAGAGCGTGATGCCGAAAAGTGTGAGGCGGTTTTCGGACGACATCATGCTCTATCTCTTTGATTTAGAACCGGATTCAGATTTCAGGTCGATTCGACCTGAAATCATCCGGCTCTAGGCGGCTTCGGACACGGAGGCGGCGCGAATGAGCGCAGCCGTCGTCAAGGCATCGCCGACCAGCTCGCGCACGATGCGGTTATGCGAGAAGACGAGGGCGCGATGGCAGATATGGGCGACCTCCTCGAAATCGGTGGAGACGACGATGACCGCCAGCCCTGCCTCGACGGCCGCCGCAATCAGCCGGTAGATCTCGGCCTTGGCGCCGACATCGACGCCGGCCGTCGGGTCCTCGGCGATCAGCAGCTTGCGGCCCGTCGCCAGCCAGCGGCCGACGACCACCTTCTGCTGGTTGCCGCCTGAAAGCGCTTCGATCGGCAGATGCGGATCGTTGGGCCTCAGCCCCAGCCGCGCGCCGAGTTCCTGCGTGAGATCGCTTTCCCGAGCCGGCTTCATGAAGGAGAACAGCCCGCGACCGACCGCCGACGGATTGAGATACATGTTCTCGCGCACGGAAAGCGACAGCGCGACCGATTCCTCGGTGCGGTCGCGCGCGATGAGGCCGACGCCGGCGGCAAGGGCGGCGCCGACCGAAGACAGGTCGAGGCGCTTGCCGTCGAGCGAGACATTGCCCTCGAAACGCTCGGCGCCGAACAGCGCGCGGCCTACAGCCTCCTGTCCGGCGCCGCGCAGGCCGACCAGCCCGAGCAATTCGCCGGAGCGCGCCTCGAAGGTGACCGGGCCGACGTTGCCGCAAGTGAGGTTTTCGACCTTGAGCCGCTCCGGCCCGTCCTGCCATTGCGACTTGGCGAACATCTGGTGCGCCGGCCGGCCGACGATCAGGTCGACCAGTTCCTGCGGCGTGGTCTCGACCACCGGCTTCACCGCGACCATGCGGCCGTCGCGCATGACGGCGACGCGATCGGCGATGCGGAACACCTCGTCCAGCCGGTGCGAGACATAGATCATGCCGACGCCGCGCTCGCGCAACGGCCGCAGCGCCTCGAACAGGCGCTCGACCTCGTCCGCCGGCAGGCTCGCCGTCGGCTCGTCGAGCACCAGCACGTCGGCCTCAGTCGCCAGCGCGCGGGCGATCGCCACCAGCGACTTTTCGGTGCGGGAAAGATCCTGGACGCGCGTCGCCGGATCGAAGGCGCAGCCGACCAGCGCCAGCGCGCGCTCGGCGCGGCGCTCGGTGTCGCGCCAGTCGATCAGGCCGGAGCGGCGCGAAAAACCTTGCGCCATGCCGACGTTCTCGGCCACCGTCATCCATTCGATGAGGCCGAGGTCCTGATGGATGAAGGCGACCTTCTGCGGCTGGTTGGGACGGGGCGGGCGGTGGTGATAGTCCTCGCCGCGAAAGCGGATCGTGCCTTGGTCGCGCTTGTGGATGCCGGCGAGCGTCTTGATGAGCGTCGACTTGCCGGCGCCGTTCTCGCCGAGCAGGGCGACGATCTCGCCCTCGTGGATGTCGAGCGACACCGACTTCAGCGCCAGGGTGCCGCCGAAGCGCTTGGAGATGTCGATGAATTCGATGAGCTTGGGCCGCATCTATGGCCCTCCCAAGCCAAGCAAACGGACTGAATTGGCACCGATGTTATCGCTAACATTTTTGCAGGTCAAGTCTTGAAAACAGCTCGCCGCGAAGGCTATCGATAACCCGTTTTCGCGGAGGAAGAAGCATGTTCGGAGACATAGAGGGCGCCGGCTTCGAGGTCCTCGACGAGCGGTTCGAAAGCTGCTTCGTCGGCCATGTGGCGGTCGAGCGGCTGTGGACCGGCGGGCGCTGGCTGGAAGGCCCGGCATGGTTCGCGGCCGGGCGCTATCTGGTCTTCTCCGACATCCCCAACGACCGCATCATGCGCTACGACGAGACCAATGGCGTGGTTTCGGTGTTCCGGGCGCCGGCAAACAATGCCAACGGCAACACGGTCGATACAGAGGGACGGCTGGTCACCTGCGAGCATCGGGCGCGCCGCGTCACGCGCACCGAGCATGACGGATCGATCACGGTGATCGCCGACCGTTTCGACGGCAAGCGCCTGAATTCGCCTAACGACGTCGTGGTGCGCTCGGATGGCACAGTGTGGTTTTCCGATCCGCCCTACGGCATCGCGACCGACTATGAGGGCGACCGCGCCGAACAGGAGATCGAGGGCTGCCACGTCTACCGCGCCGATCCCGCGACCGGCGCGGTGGCGCGGGTCGTCTCGACGATGGCGAAGCCCAACGGTCTCGCCTTCTCGCCGGACGAGAGCGTCCTCTATGTCGGCGACACCGGCATCACGCATCAGAAGGACGGGCCGCGGCACATCCGCAAGTTTGCCGTCGAAGGCAATTCGCTGGGGGAAATCGGCGTTTTCGCAACCTGCACGGCCGGCCTGTTCGACGGCTTCAGGGTGGATACGGCCGGCCGTGTCTGGGCAGGCGCCGGCGACGGCGTGCATTGCTTCGACCCCGACGGCACGCTGATCGGCAAGATCCGCATCCCTGAAACGGTGGCGAACCTCACCTTCGGCGGCGCCAAGCGCAACCGCCTGTTCATCACGGCGCGGCAGTCGCTCTATGCGGTGTTCGTGGTCGCCAACGCGGCCGCAAGAGGCTGAGGTCCGACTTGCATTGCTCGAAAGGCGAGCCGCTCGACAAGCGGCCCGCCTTGTCCATGTCAGGCACCATCCTTTGCCCGATAGGCATCGGGAAGGACGAAGACTTCATCGGCGCGGCCGTAGCCTCCATCAGGAACTTCTTCGATCAGCACCATGGTGTAGGGGCGCACACCCTCGCCGAAATAGTCGACGAACATCTGCGTGGTCTTGTGGACGAGGTCTTCCTTCTGCGCTTTTGTGAGGGCGGCCTCGGGCATCTTGAAGTTGGCAAAGGGCATTTGCAGGTTCCTTTCGGTGGATTCATGGCGTTGCTTGGCGAGGCTGATGACGACGGTCGCGCCGTCATCGGGCGGATATAGATTGCCGCAGAAGTCGGATAATCACCCCGCTGCTGGCAGCACTATTCGGAAAGAGCGAACAATCGAAGCCGACGTCGGCGCCCTATCCGCAGCTCGCTCAGCAGTGCGCGCTTTGCTGGAATGGCATCCAGCATTTCGCGCTGGCAGGGTTGTGAAGATCGGACTGGTGGCGAGCCGGCGTCGTCCGCCTGTGCAACAGGTCAGCTGTTGCGCGTCGCCACGAATGTCGCCGCTTCCTTCAGCAAGGCCGCGCGCTCGCCATAGGGATCCAGCAGCGCATGCGCTTGGCCGACGAGGCCGCTGAGCTGCTTGCGCGCCCAGTCGGCGCCGTGCAGGGCGACCAGCGTCGCCTTGCCGGCGGCGGCGTCCTTGCCGGTCGCCTTGCCCATCTGGTGCGCATCCGCCGTCAGGTCGAGCAAGTCGTCGGCAAGCTGGAAGGCGAGCCCGATCGCCGAGCCGAATTCGGCCAGCCGCTCGCGGTCTTCCGGCGGCGCGCCGGCGACGATGGCGCCGGCCTCGCAGGCAAAGCGGATCAAGGCGCCGGTCTTCATCGCCTGCAGCCGGATGATGCCGGCCTCGTCCGGTGGATTGCGGCCGGCATCGAGATCGAGCATCTGCCCGCCGACCATGCCGCCAACGCCGGCGGCGCGGGCAAGTGCCAGCACCAGCGCTGCCCGGCGTTCCACGGGCAGCACGGTCGCCTCGTCGGCGAGGATGTCGAAGGCAAGCGTCAGCAGCGCGTCGCCGGCGAGGATGGCGGTGGCATCGTCGAAGGCCCGGTGCACGGTCGGCTGGCCGCGGCGCAGATCGTCATTGTCCATGGCCGGCAGATCGTCATGGATCAGCGAATAGCAATGCACGCATTCGAGCGCCGCCGCGACGCGCGATGCCGCCTCGCCATCGGCGGAAAAGAGCGCCGCGCTTTCCATGACCAGAAACGGACGCAGGCGCTTGCCGCCGTTCAACACGCCATGGCGCATGGCCGCCATCAGCCGCTTCGGCCGGGCGATCTCGCCGGACAGCGCGCGCTGGTCGAGAAGCCGCCTGAGCAGCGCCTCGATTGCCGCTGCGCGCATCAGAAGTGCGGTTTCGAACGCGATTTCTTCGTCTTTCGCCATGGCCGGGAGCGGTAGCCGACACTCAGACATTGCGCAAGAAGCCGCGCGCCATTATGCCGGTTGAGCTGATGGCACGGGTGGGGCGGCTTGACGGAACCGATCGTCGATCATGAAATCGAAGGACTGGACATGGCGCGGCCGAGGCGCCTGAACCGCGCCGGCCTCAAGCGCCTTGGCCGGCGCTCCCTGGTCGTTGCCGCCATCCTGGCGGTGATACCAGTGGTGCTGACCTTCCTCTATCTGCCGTCCTTCGTGCATCCGGTGTCGACGCTGATGCTGAAGGACCTCGCGACCTTCTCCGGCTACGACCGGCGCTGGGTTTCCATCGACGACGTGTCACCGGTGCTGGCGCATTCGGTGGTCATGTCGGAGGACGGGCAGTTCTGCTTCCACCGCGGCGTCGATCTCGGCGAATTGCGCGGCGTCGTCGACGACGCGCTGGCCGGCGAGGCAACGCGCGGCGCCTCGACCATCACCATGCAGACGGTGAAGAATCTCTTCCTCTGGTCGCGGCCGCTGGGCACAGTGCGCAAGGTGGTCGAACTGCCGCTCGCCGTCTATTTCGACGCGGTGATGTCGAAGCGGCGCATCATGGAGATCTACCTCAACATCGCCGAATGGGGGCCGGGCATCTATGGCATCGAGGCTGCCGCCCAGCATCATTTCGGCGTTTCGGCAAAGCAGCTGTCGCGCCGGCAGGCAGCGCTGCTTGCCGTCACGCTGCCCAACCCGATCGCCCGCAATCCCGCCAAGCCGGGGCCTGGCCTGCGACGGCTGGCGGCGCTGATCGAGCGACGCGCTGGCAGATCCGGCGCCTATATAGGCTGCCTGGACTGAGGTGCAGCTTAATGCTGCTTTCCTGCTCCGGCAAAAAAATTTGCCGCGGTGCTGGCCAAAACGGCGCAGGGCGTGTATAGGCACCCGACTTTCTCAGATTATGGCCCCAGACACGGCCCTTTCACGAGGGTTGCCGGGGCATTTTGACCATGTAGTGGAGCATATCCATGGCCGTTCCGAAACGAAAAACCTCTCCGTCGAAGCGCGGCATGCGCCGCTCGGCCGACGCCCTCAAGGCCCCGACCTATGTCGAGGACAAGAATTCCGGCGAAATGCGCCGCCCGCACCATATCGACCTGAAGACCGGCATGTATCGTGGCCGCCAGGTTCTGGAGCCGAAGGAAAGCTGAGAAGCTTCCGGCGGTTTTGCGACTTCCAAAAGACCGGCCATTGGCCGGTCTTTTTGCGTTTGGCCTCGCCAATCGCTCCAGCGTCGCGGTCCGATACCGACTCCGCCGACGGACCCTGCGCGCCGGTCCTTGTGGCCTGACAGGCGCGGGAGGAACCCCCGCTAGGGCGGTTCAGCGTTTCATGGAATCGTCGAACCGCCCTAAGTTTTTGTTTTGACGCAATTCCGGACGGAAAACCGCTGCGCACTTTTCCTGGAATTGCTCTGACATGCTTGTTTCGCGCGGTCTTCGAGCGTGTTAGCGGCGACGCATGAAACTTCTTGACGAGGAAGGCCGGCGGGCTGCAACTGAAGGAAGCTCAATCGGAGTCGCCAGATGTTCGGTGCCATCCCCCTGCTGATCGTGCCCTTCGTGCTCTACAATCTCGGGCTGCTCGGGATATTCGGCAGCGGCGACGATCCCTGGGCCAACGAGATGTTCTCGTTCCGCATGATGTCCGGTGGCGTGTTCTCGATGACGCTCGGCGACCTGATGGTGCTGATCGGCCTGATCTTCCTGTTCGTCGAGATCTCAAAATCGGTGCGCACCACCAACGCCTCGATCCTCGACCATCTGTTGTCGACGCTGGTCTTCATCGCCTTCCTGGTCGAGTTCCTGCTTGTGAAGGGCGCGGCGCATTCGGTCTTCTTCACCCTGATGGTCATCGCGCTGTTCGACGTGCTCGCCGGCTTCTCGGTGTCGATGCGGTCGGCAAGCCGGGATATCAACCTGAACTAGGACGTGCCGATATTCAGGTGAGACCGGTCTGCAAATGCAGGTACGCTCCGCTCCGGTTCTCGGAAACCAACATTTTCGACTCGGCCTGACCTGAATCTCGGCACATCCTCCTGCCGGCTCAGCCCGGATCAGCAGTGAAACCGGCGGCTTCGATGCCGGCGATCGCGGCGGCCTCGTCATTGTCCGACGTGTCGCCGGAGATGCCGACCGCGCCGATGACGGCGCCGGCATGATCGCGGATCAGCACGCCGCCGACGACAGGCAGGACACGACCGCCGGAGACGTCGGAGATGCCGGCCATCAGATGCGGCCGTTCCTTGGCGAAGGCTTCGACGCGGCGCGAGCCCATGCCGATGGCGAGCGCGCCATAGGCCTTGCCGGCCGACATTTGCGGACGCAGGAACGAGGCGCCATCCTGGCGCTGGAAGGCGACTAGGTGGGCGCCGGCATCGAGCACCGACACGCCCAGCGGCCTGAGCTTCAGCTCGGCACCCCTGGCGAAGGCGGCGTCGATGATTTGCTTGGCTTTCTCGAGCGTCAGCGCGGTCATGGGCAGTCTCCTGTTGAAAGGCCGCGATCATCGTCGACGAGACGCAAGATACAATCCCGGCGGCGGTTGAAACTGATTTTCGGGAAGTGGCGAAACGCCGCGCCCTGTCTAGAGCGGTTCAACGCTTCATGGAATCGCCGAGCCGCTCTAAGTATTTGTTTTTACGCAATTCCGGACGGAAAACCGTTACACACTTTTCCTGGAATTGCTCTAGCCGGCGGCAGCCTCAGCCTTGCGGGCGACCACCGCCTCGTAGCCGGCCTGCAGGGTTGCCCGAACGGTTGGCCCCGCATGGTCGATCGGCGCGCCGAGGTGTTCATGGCGCAATTCGTCCATGAAGCGCTCCCATAAGGGTGGGCCGCCGTTTTCCAGAAGCTCGGCGCGGATCGAGAGCTCCTCGCTGACCGGCAGCCAGACACGGCCCCAGGCGCCGAGATGCGCCATTATCGGCACCAGGGTGATGGCCATCTCGGTCAGGCTGTAGATTGCCTTCTGCTTGTGGGAGGGATCGTCGGCCTTTGTCAGCATGCCCAGCTCCATCAGCCGCTTCAGCCGGTCGGCAAGGATGTTGGACGCGATGCCCTCGATCGATCCGTTGAGCATTTCGCGAAAATGACGCCGGCCGCCGAAGATCATGTCGCGCAGGATGATCAGGCTCCAGCGATCGCCGAACACTTCGAGCGACAGATTGATCGGGCAGCCGGAGCGGTGGTCGGTGTTCATGCAAGCCTCCAGAAAAAACCGGTTGCATTATCATATCAGTCTGATTATCGTGCAACTGATTGCAAAATGCAATCGGATTGCAGAGGAGGAAGCGACCATGAAGACGAAAGAGCAGCCCCGGATCGTTTCCGAAACTTTTGGCAGTCCCGCCGATCCGGCGGTTCTGCTGATCATGGGCGCCATGGCGTCGATGCTGTGGTGGCCGGAAGCGTTCTGCCGGAAGCTGGCCGGCGAGGGTCTGTTCGTGATCCGCTACGACAATCGCGACACCGGCCACTCGGCGAAATACGCGCCGGGCGAGCCGCCCTACACATTCGATGACATGGCCGATGATGCCATACGCGTGCTCGACGATCATGAGGTCGTGAGGGCGCATGTGGTCGGCATGTCGATGGGCGGCATGATCGCGCAGCTGGTGGCGCTGAAACACCCGTCGCGCGTCACGGCGCTGACCGTGATCAGCACGTCGCCAGTCGGCATCGACACCTCGCATCTGCCGGCAATGTCCGAGAGCTACAAAGAGCACGCGGCGGCAGGCGAGAAGGTCGATTGGTCGGATCGCGAGCAGGTGATCGACTTCATCGTCCGCGAGGCCCGCGTCATCGCGAGCACCGCGCATCCGTTCGACGAGAAGCGGACAAGGGCGTTCGTCGAGCGGGACTATGACCGGTCGGGAGGCCTGCTCAGCGCGACCAACCACTTCCTGCTCAAGAGCGGCGGAGACTGGAAGGACCGTCTTCGGGCGATGCGGATTGCGCTGCTCGTCATCCACGGCACGACGGACCCGATCTTTCCGATCGAGCATGGCGCAGCGCTCGCCGAGGCGGTTGCCGGTGCGAAGTTGGTGCGTATCGAGGGCGGCGGCCACGAACTGCATCCGGACGACTGGGCCGTCATGATCGCCGCCATCGCGACGCATGACCGGGCAGCGCGGGCCGCCTGACCCGCCGTCTGCCGTGACATCGCCGCACGGAATGCGTCACTATCGAAATCGGGCCAATCCACGCCGAACGGAAGCGAGCACCCTATGTCCCTGACCATGCACCTCCACCCGCTGGCATCCTTCTGCTGGAAGCCGCTGATCGCGCTCTATGAGAATGGCACGCCTTTCGATGTCGTCATTGTCGATCTCGGCAACGAGCAGTCGCGCGCGGCGTTCCTGAGACTGTCGCCGGCGGGCAAGATGCCGGTGCTGCGCGACGAGGCGCGCGGGCAGACGGTGCCGGAATCAACCATCGTGATCGAGTATCTGGCCGTCCACTATCCTGGCCCGACCGCGCTGATCCCGGCCGATGCCGACCTCGCCCGCCAGGTTCGGACCGCCGACCGCTTCTACGATTTCTATGTGCAGGAGCCGATGCAGAAGATCGTCGGCGACCGGCTGCGGCCGCAGGGCCAGACCGATCCGTTCGGTGTCGAGCAGGCGCGGGCGCAGTTGCGCGCCTCCTACGCCATCGTCGAAACCGAGATGCAGTCGAGGATTTGGGCGGTTGGCGAAACCTTCACCATGGCCGACTGCGCGGCGGCGCCGGCGCTGTTCTACGCCAACAAGGTCGAGCCGTTCGGCGACAGGTTCCCCGCGGTCAGGCGTTATCACGATCGCCTGGTCGAACGACCGTCCTTCGCCCGCGTGATCGAGGAAGCCCAGCCCTACTTCAAGTTCTTCCCCTACAACGACGGCTGACATCAGTGCCTCGCATCGGGCGAGCGGTCCTTCTCCCCTAGCCTTGAATCGCTCCTATGGCTCGATCACCTCCTTGCGGCCTTCCGGTTCCACCATCTCGAGCCGGGTTTCGGGACCATCCGCCTCGAGCAAAATGTAGCTTGCATCGTCGCCGCCGACGAAACTCAGGCCGGCGCTTGCGGTCGAGGCGCTGATCTTGACCGAAGGCTGGCCATTCTCCGCGATGAGGCGGAACAGAACGGTTTCGGCCTCGCCGGCCGTCGCCGGCAGCACGGAGATGCTGGAGCGCACCCGGCCCTGACTATCGACAATCTGAAGCCCGCTTCCGCGCAGCATGCCTGTGCCGTCCTGCGCCTTCGCCGGCAGGATCTGCATCAGCCCCATGCCAGCGAGCAGAACCAGATTGATCGCCGTCAGAGCGCCAAGTACCGCTTCGCGTCCCATGGGTTCCTCCTCCACAGCCAGAAAAAGCGCAGAACGGAATCGCATGAAGCAAGTGCCGGACCGGTCTTGCCGCCCAGAGGTCACTCGCCGGGCAATGCTTCCCAGAACTGGTCGAGCCAGATGTTCAGCCGCAGGAAGCCGGCACTGCTGACCGTGTAGACACGCCGCGTGCCTTCCGCCTTGGCGTTGACCAGGCCGGCCTCGAGCAGAACCTTCAGGTGCTGCGAGACGGCTGGGCGTGAAACTGGCAGTCCGGCCGCCAGTTCGTTGACGGTCTTCGGGCCGCGCCGGAGCTCTTCGAGAAGATAGCGCCGGTTGGGATCGGCAATCGCCACAAAGGCATCAGAAAACATCATGCGTCATTTTAGAGGCAAAGTTTCCCAAATCTCAACCATTGGTTTCAGCCTTTCTGCGCGGATCGAGCCGCAGGGCTTCCGGCGTCACCGAACGGTCGGCCGGCTGGGTCTTGAAGGCGTCGCGGTTTTCGATCGGCACCGGGGCGCGGCGGCTGATGCGCAGCAGGGTGTAGCCCGCCAGGCAAAGATGGGCGAGCGCGGTGGCCAGGAACAGGCCCTCGGGGCGCAGCCAGCCCATCAGGCCGGCGCCGAGCAGGGGCCCGATCATGGTGCCGAAACCGTAGAGCAGCAGAAGACCGCCCGAAACCTTGACGAAATCCTCCGCCCGCGCGTGGTCGTTGGCATGCGCCACTGCGATCGAATAGAGCGTGTAGGCGAAGGCGCCATAGGAGGCGGTCAGGACAAGGACGAAGACGCCGGAGCGCGGCTCGAACAGGAACACGACGATGGCGAACAAGGCCGCGCCGAACGCGGCGCCCGCCAGCACGAAACGGCGGTCGGTCTTGTCCGAGAGGCGCCCGGCTGGAAGCTGCATGGCCGCGCCGGCGACCACCACCAGGCTCATCATCAGCGCGATCTCGGCCGTGGAAATGCCGATGCGGGCGCCATAGACGGCGCCGAGCGTGCCCCAGGCGCCGTTGGCGATGCCGATCAGCAGGCAGGCAACAGCGGACACCGGCGAATTGGCGTAGAGCCCTTTGACATCCAGCTTGACGTCCTGCAGCGGCTTGGGATGCGACTGCGTCGAGACAGCGGTCGGGAGCAGCGACAGGCAGAACAGGATGCCGGTGATCATGAACAGCGAAGCCGACTTCACGTCGCCGCCGGCGACGATCATCTGGCCGCCCATGATCGATGCATAGGTGACCATCATGTAGAGGCCGAAGACGGTGCCGCGATTCTCGTTGGTCGCCTTCTCGTTCAGCCAGCTTTCGATGACCATGAAGGCGCCGGCCATGGTGAAGCCGGTGAAGGCGCGCAGCAGGATCCAGACATATTCATCGATGATGAGGCCGGTGAGCAAGGCGACGATGGCGCCCGACGCGGCAAAGGCGCCGAAGGCCCTGACATGGCCGGCGCGGCGAACCAGGCGGGGCGCAAAGAAGCAGCCGGTGACGAAGCCGCCCGCCCAGGCCGTGCCCATCAGGCCGAGCGATGCCGTGGAAAAGCCCTCCAACTGGCCACGCAACGGCAAAAGCAGCCCGTGCAGGCCGGACGCCGCGAGCAGGAAGGCGGTGCCGCGAAGCAACGAGAGGATCGGTCGGTAGGTTGCAAACATTGTCTGATCCGGCTTGGGGTTCGTGGCGCCGGTCTGACAGGCGCATTCGGGCTTTTCGGCGGCAAGCGTTGCTGTCGTCAACGCTAGCCGCGACGGAACAGCGCCTCGGCTGCCGATTTGGTCGCGCCCTTGGCCTTGAGCTCGGCTTTCAGCCGGGCGATCTCGTCGCGCAGCATGCCGATCCGCTCGGACAATTCGTCGGCCGAAAGCAGGGCCAGATCCTGCCCGATCTCATGCGGGCGCGCTTTCTTTACGGGTTCGTCGTCGAAGCTCGCCATCGTCGCTCCTCCCTGATTTGCCATTTGCCGGATTCGACAATGAGCATACATAGGGCAGGGGCGCTGATGCAAACTGCCGGTCAGACCGGCCGGAGGAGGACGGGACAGTTCATGGCGAGCGGACAGAAGATTCCGGCGAAGATGACGGCGATCGCGATCTCGGAGCCCGGCGGGCCGCGGGTGCTGAAGCCGGAAACGCGCGACGTGCCCGTGCCGGGACCGGGCGAGGTGCTGATCCGGGTGCGAGCCGCCGGCGTCAACCGGCCGGATGTGCTGCAGCGCAAGGGCGCCTATCCGCCGCCGCCCGGCGCGTCCGACCTGCCGGGCCTCGAAGTCTCGGGCGAGGTCGCGGCACTGGGTGACCAGATATCGCGCTGGCGTATCGGGGACCGGGTCTGCGCGCTCACCCCCGGTGGCGGCTATGCCGAATATGTCAAGGTGCATGCCGGCAGCGTGCTGCCGCTGCCGGCCGGCTTCACCCACACCGAAGCGGCGGCGGTGCCGGAAACCTATTTCACCGTCTGGCACAATGTATTCGAGCGCGGCGGCTTGAAGAGCGGCGAAACACTGCTGGTGCATGGCGGCTCGTCCGGCATCGGCACCACGGCGATCCAGCTGGCGTCGGCCTTCGGCGCCTATGTCGTCACCACCGCCGGCAGCAAGGAGAAATGCGACGCCTGCCTGAAGCTCGGCGCCGATCGCGCGATCAACTATCGCGAGGAGGACTTCGTCGCCGCGGTCAAGGACGCGACCGCCGGCCGGGGCGCCAACGTCATCCTCGACATGGTCGCCGGAGATTATGTCACGCGCAATTACGAGGCCGCGGCGGTGGAAGGCCGCATCGTGCAGATCGCCGTGCAGGGCGGGGCGGCGGCGAGCGTCGATTTCTCCAAGCTGATGGTCAAGCGGCTCACCCATACCGGCTCGACGCTGAGGCCGCGCACGGTCGAATTCAAGGCGGCGATCGCGGCCGCGCTCGAGGCGCAGGTTTGGCCGCTGCTCGGCAGCCGCAAGATTGCGCCGGTGATGGACACGATCCTGCCGCTCAGCGAAGCCTGGCGGGCGCATGAGCGGATGGAGGATGGGGAGCATATCGGCAAGATCGTGCTCGACGTCGGCTAGGATATTCAGGTGAGGCCGGCCTGCAAACCTGCGCTTCCGGTGCTCACGTAGTTTCCTTGCTGCCGCATGTCCTTGTCGGAAAACCGGGAGCACTTTTCCGGGACATGCGTAGGTACGCTCCGCGCCGGGTCTCGGAAACCACCGTTTTGGTCGCTCCGCGCCCCGTCTTCGACTCCGGCTCGGCCTGACCTGAATCTCGACGCGCCCTGGTGCGTAAATCGCCTGCGGAAAACCTGAACAAGAGCTTAATGCTGCAATGCACAAAACGCATTGCCGCCATGCAAAAGCGTCCGTTCAATTCTTAGGCGGCGGTGCCTATTTACACGGCATCGAACAAATCAACCAACGACTGGAGAACCACCATGAACCCGATCCGCGCTTTCCGTAACTGGCGCATGTACAACGAGACCGTGCGCGAGCTGAACAAGCTCAACGCCCGTCAGCTGAGCGACCTCGGCATCAACCGCGCCGACATCGAGCGTATCGCCCGCCAGGCTCTTTGATTGCAAACGCGACCCGGCTGCAACGCCGGGACCGCGTCGCGAAGCCAGAGCCGTCGCAGACGCTTGCTCGTCTCCGGTTCCAAACCCGCTGGACCCAGTCCGGCGGGTTTTGTCTTTCCAAGCCGCGCTTGTGCCCGGCCTCTCCCTTCTCGGGGCTTTCCAAAAACATTGCGAAATGGTGACGGAGCGGTTATACAGACCGCGAATTTCCCATTTTGGTGGCTCTAAAACCACCGCCCGCGCGGGAACGCGGGCGAACGAGAAGGATTTCTAGATATGGCCAATACGCTGCTGATGCCCAAGGCGACCGCCGTCTGGCTGGTCGACAACACCGCGCTCTCCTTCGAGCAGATCGCGCAGTTCTGCGGGCTGCATCCGCTCGAGGTCAAGGCGATCGCCGACGGCGAATCGGCGCAAGGCATCAAGGGCATGGACCCGATCATGACCGGCCAGCTGACCCGCGACGAGATCGCGCGCGCCGAGAAGGACCAGAACCATCGGCTGAAGCTGTCCGACCCCAAGGTCAGGGTGCCGGAATCCAAGCGCAAGGGCCCGCGCTACACGCCGCTGTCGAAGCGTCAGGACCGGCCGAATGCCATCCTCTGGCTGGTACGCAACCATCCCGAACTGAAGGACGCGCAGATTGCTCGTCTTGTAGGCACCACCAAGTCGACGATCGAGCAGATCCGCGAGCGCAAGCATTGGAATTCGGCCAATCTGCAGCCGATGGATCCGGTGACGCTGGGCCTCGCCTCGCAGATCGACCTCGACATGGAAGTCAACCGCGCCTCGCGCGGCCGCGAGCAGGCGCAGCCGGTCGGCGACACGCTGCTGCCGGCGGCGTTGACGGAACGGCTGGTCCCGGCGCCGGAAAAGCCGAAGGACGAGGACGCCGAGCTCGACGCCAACGCCGTCTTCGCCAAGCTTTCGGCGCTGAAGTCGAAGGACAAGGACACGGACGACGAGGAGTAGAATTCTCGGCATGCCAACAAAAAAGCCCGCTTCGAGCGGGCTTTTTTATTGGCTTTCGAGGCTTCAGTTGCGCGCCGCCCGGTCCGGCGTCATGCCATAGTCCTCGCTGCGCTCCACCGCGCGGTAGAAATCGGCGAGCTGCTTGCCGCGCTCCGGCTTGTAGATGCGGCCGGCGATCACCACCGAGGCAATGCGGTCGATGCGGAAGGCGCGGAAATCGTCGCGCATCTCGCACCAGGCGACCAGCGTCCACACCTTGCCCCAGAACCACAGGCCGAGCGGCCGGATGTCGCGCGCCGTGCCGCGCCCGGCCTCGTCCGAATAGTCGATGGTCAGGACCTGGCGTTTCTCGATCGCACGCTCGATCAGGTCGATCGCCTCGCGCGCGGCATCGCTCACCACCCACATCGGCGTGTGGATCTCGGTGCGGGCGATGCGGTCCTTCTCGGTATCGGGCAGCACGGCGCCGATCTTGACCAGCGCCTCGTCGGCGGCCCGCGCCATGGCGGCGCCGCCAAAGGCGCGCACCATGCGGGCGCCGGCGACCAGCGCCACGATCTCGTCACGCGTGAACATCAGCGGCGGAAGGTCGAAACCCTCCCTCATCATGTAGCCGACGCCCGCCTCGCCGTCGATCGGCACGCCGGTCGACTGCAGGTCGGCGATGTCGCGATAGATCGTGCGCTCGGAAACCTCGAGCCACGTACCCAGCTTCTGGGCGGTGACCAGACGGCCGCCGCGCAAATGCTGCACGATCTGGAAGAGCCTGTCGGCACGACGCATCGTATGGTTCCTCGATGTTGTTTCTATGCATGTCGTGGCCCCAAAACCGGTTCCCACTTTTGGGCGACATGCACTATGGCTTCAGCCCTTCGCGCTTGCGCTGCACGGCGACGAACTCCGTGCCGAAGGACAGTTTCCTCGTTGTCGGCGTCCTGGCGTCCAGCACCCGCCAGAACGGCGCGATCTCGCTCAGCGCCATGCCGTGCTCGAGATCCTCGCCGGCCGCCTCGGCCACGGTGCGCAAATGATAGCCGATGGCGACCGGGCATGTCACTTCAGCCCCGTGCTCGATGGCCAGCGCGGTGCGCAGCGCGCGGACATCCATCTCGACGCCTTCCGGGATCGAGCGGATGAAATCATCGACCTGACGCGCCGTCGGCACCAGCATCGGCTGGCCTTCGACGACGTCGGCAAAACTCCGCGGCGACGGCTTGATGCCATTGACGCCCGGCGTGTTCAGCCTGTCGTTCCAGCTCTTCACCATGCGAAGTTCACTCTCTACTCCTGCCACACCATGACACGACCCTCCTGACAGCATACTGTCAGGAGGGTTCAGCATATCCGCCGACGCTTCTAGATCTGGGCACCGCGGTGTCCGCATCCAAGCGCGGCACGCAAAAAAAGCTCATTGGTCGATGTGGCGGCCGTTGGCGTACATATCCGGCCAGCCGATGTCCTTGCGGATGTCCGCCGGCAAGCCATTCATGAAACGCTGGGTGCGGATCTCGTTGCGCATCGTGCGGATCTTGCCGACATAGTGCTGCACACCGCGCAGGATCTGGTAACCGGTCATGGCTAGTCTCCTCTTCTTTGATGAGGACACTATCGCACACCCCTGCTGACAGCAGTCTGTCAGGAGGATGGCAGCCTTTCGAAGGAGATTGCGGTCAGTCTGGCCGGCACGCGGAGAAGCGGCTGTCCTGCCCGGTTCCGCCCGGCTTCAAAGCAACGATACCGGCTTTGACAGCCGGCCGCGATGCTGCTCAAAAGCGGCATGTCGAAACTCCTCGCGCTCGTCATCATTGGCATCATGGTCATCCAGCTGATCAAGCCGCTCGGCTGGCCGGGGCTGAGGCGGCGCAGCGATTTTTGGAAGCTGGCGCTGCTTGCCATGGCGGCGATCTCGCTCACCGCGGTGCTGGGGCACTGGGGCTAGAGCCGCGACGTCACCCCATCGGCTGCCTACGCCGAGGGCTGCTCGCCCAGAACGGGAGCAAGCAGATGCTCCGCCCAGGCGCGGTAGCCGGCTTCCGAGGCATGGAATCCGTCGACGGCAAAGCCGGCCTGCGGATCGAGGATCGGCAGCCGCGACGCAGGTACCGTGCCGCGCTCCAGGCAGAGGCGCTTGCCCATCCGGTTCATCTCGGCAGCCCTGATCTCGAGGATCCTGCCAAGCAGGGAGGGCATCGCCGGCGCCCGGGTGAACTCCAGCACCGGCGACCACACCACGCGCGCCTCCGGCCATTTGGCGCGCAGCGCGTAAAGCAGGCCGCCGAACTCCTTCTTGAAGCGTGGCACCGAGTGGAAGTTCTTGGTGTCGTTGGTGCCGATGGCGAGCACGATATGCGTCCACGGATCGGCAGACAAATTGGGCAGGACATGGTCGCGCACCTGGCCGGAGGTCGCCGAATTGAAGCCGGCCGCCCGCCAGCGCACGGCGCTGCCCGTCCGCTCTGAAATCAGGATGGCGAGCTGCGCCGCGAGCCCGTTCTCGGAATGGCCGATGCCGACAGAGGCGGCGGAGGAATCGCCCAGCACCAGCAGCGTGATCGCCGGCGCCTTGCCCGGCATTTCATGCATGACCGGACCTCTGGCCGGCAGCATGCGGCTGGTGCGACGGCGCACGCCGAGCCCCTGCCAGACATAGACGGGAAAGGCGAGCCAGGTGAGGAGGGCGAGCAGGCGCTGCATGGCTCATGCCCTTAGCGCATATTGTTGAAGAGGTGAACGATCTAACTAAAGCGCGTCGCGCCTGAACGGCCTCATGCGACGCGCTTTAGCTCTTTGTTTTATGCATGTCGTTTCCCAAAACCGGGGCCACTTTTGGGCGACATGCATTAGCCGCCGGTTCAGTCGCAACAGGCCGGTGGCGGCTGGGGGCCGTCCCCGTACTCGTCATGCAGCCGCACCCAGTCCATCAGGCCACCATAGGGGCCGGTCTCGTTGCGGCCCTTCGGCGTCATGTCGAGATAGTGATAGGCGCCGATCAGCGGATCGCCGCCGCGGGCGCGCGACGTGAAGGTGAGGAAGATGTCGCCGGCCCCGTCGCGGTAGAACACGCTGATGCCGGGCAGGTCCTTCGACGTGCGAGCGCGCCTTTCGAAGTTGTAGGCGGTGTCGCCGGCGGCGATCTGCTTGTCGGTGAAGGAAACCTGCATGTCGAAGTTGAAGTCGGACGCATAGGACGACACCCAGTCGAACCGCCAGCCCATGCGCTGCTTGTAGGGCAACAGCTCGGCCAGCGGCGCGCGCGCCACCACGACCAGCGACACGTCGTGGTGCTGGAGATGCAGATTGGCGCCGTCTATATGGTCGGCAAGGAAGGAGCAGCCCTCGCAGCGATGGTTCGAGCCGGGTGCCAGCATGAAGTGATAGACGATCAGCTGGCTGTTTTCGCCAAAGAGCCCGGCCAGCCGCTTCGGGCCTTGCTCGCTCTCGAAGACGTAGTCCTTGCGGATCTTCAGCCAGGGCAATTCGCGCCGCTCGGCGGCGATCTTGTCGCGCAGCCGCGTCAGTTCCTTCTCGCGATCGAGGTGCCTTTTGTGCGCCTCGAACCAGTCTTCCCGCGAAACGACGGCATTGCGATGCATGACGATCTCCTGTCCTCTCCTGCCAAGGACGTTCGATATCGGCGCGACCCGACATGGCCGGCGCGCTTTTCTGCGCAAGTGGGGATGCCGCCGGCGAAAAACAAAACCCGGGCGGTGAGCCCGGGTTTTTCGTCGCGTCTGAGGAAACGTGTCAGGCGGCCTTTTCCAGCGCCTGCTGCCATTTGCCGAGCGCCGCCAAATGGTTCATGTGGGCGCGATGGACAAAGGCGGCCTGGCCGGCGGCGACGTTCGCCGCCTTGCCGCTCCAGGCCTTCTGCGCCGCCGCCTGCAGGGCACGGCCGTAGGAGAAGGTCAGCTTCCACGGATGCGGGCCGATGGCGTTGATGGCATTGAGGTTGGCGGTCGCCTCCTCGTCCGATTGGCCGCCGGAGAGGAAGGCAATGCCTGCAACCGCCGCCGGCACCGTCTCGCGGAACAGTTTGATCGTCTTTTCCGCGACGATCTCGGGACTGTCCAGCTTGCCCGATTTCTTGCCCGATATGACCATGTTCGGCTTCAGGATAGTGCCTTCGAGCACGACGCGCGCGGCATAGAGTTCGTCATAGAGCTTGAGCAGCGTCGCCTTGCTGATCTCGTAGCAGGTGTCGATGCCGTGGGCGCCGTCCATCAGCACTTCCGGCTCGACGATCGGCACGATGCCCGCCTCCTGGCAGAGCGCGGCGTAGCGGGCGAGCGCATGCGCGTTCGAGCCGATCGAGGTCTGAGACGGCACGCCCTTGGCGATGTCGATATCGATCACCGCGCGCCATTTGGCGAAGCGGGCGCCGAGCTTGTAGTAGTCGGCAAGCCGCTCACGCAGGCCGTCGAGGCCCTCGGTGACGGTGTCGCCGGGAAAGCCGGCCAGCGGCTTGGCGCCGGCGTCGACCTTGATGCCGGGAATGGCGCCGGATGCCTTGATGATGTCGACCAGCGGCGTGCCGTCAGCAGCCTTCTGGCGGATGGTCTCGTCATAGAGGATGACGCCGGAGATGTAGCGCGTCATCGCGTCCTTGGCGCGGAACATCATCTCGCGATAGTCGCGGCGGCTGTCGGCAGTCGATTCGACGCCGATGACGTCGAAGCGCTTCTTGATGGTGCCGGAGCTTTCATCGGCGGCCAACAGGCCCTTGCCGTCGGCCACGATCGCGGCGGCAATGTCTTCGAGACGTTCGCTCATTGTTGCTTCCTCCTGACAGTGGTTTTCCGCGGTTCACGGAACTCTACCGCCAAAGGAATGATGCCGGAAAGCGCGAAATCGATTGAAAGTCGCGCCGCGGGGCCGGCTCGCCGAGTCTTGATCGGGTCAACGCCAAGCATCGCCGCCTGGCTGCAAATGCTTTGCTCCACCCAATTCCGAACGGAAAACCGCTGCGCGGTTTTCCTGGAATTGCTTCAGCGCTTCAGCACCTCGACGCCGGGCAGCGGCTTGCCTTCCATCCACTCAAGGAAGGCGCCGCCGGCGGTCGAGACATAGGTGAAGTCGTCGGCGACGCCGGCGTGGTTGAGCGCGGCCACCGTATCGCCGCCGCCGGCCACCGAGACCAGCTTGCCGGCCTTGGTGCGTTCGGCGGCGTGCTTTGCCGTCGCCACCGTGGCGCGGTCGAAAGGTTCGATCTCGAAGGCGCCGAGCGGGCCGTTCCAGACCAGCGTGGCGGCGCGGTCGATCCAGTCGCCGACGGCCTTCACGGTCTTTTCGCCGACGTCGAGGATCATGCCGTCGGCCGGCACGTCCGATATGGCGACGGTCTCGCTGGCGGCCCCGGCCTTGAACTCCTTCGCCACGACGCCGTCGGCCGGCAGGATGATGGCGCAGCCGGCTTCGGCCGCCTCGATCATGATCTGCTTGGCGGTGGCGGCAAGATCATGCTCGCAGAGCGACTTGCCGACGGCGGTGCCGCGCGCGGCCAGGAAGGTGTTGGCCATGCCGCCGCCGATGACCAGCGCGTCGACCTTCTTCACCAGGTTCATCAAGAGGTCGATCTTGGTCGAGACCTTGGCGCCGCCGACGATGGCGACGACCGGGCGGACGGGATTGCCGAGGCCCTTTTCCAGCGCGTCGAGCTCGGCCTGCATGGTGCGGCCGGCGAAGGCCGGCAACAGATGCGCCAGGCCTTCGGTCGAGGAATGGGCACGGTGCGCGGCGGAAAAGGCGTCGTTGACGAAGATGTCGCCGTTGGCGGCGAGCTTCTCGGTGAAGGCCGGGTCGTTCTTCTCCTCGGCCTTGTAGAAGCGGGTGTTTTCCAAAAGCAGCACATCGCCCTTGTCCATGGCGGCGACGGCGCTGCCCGCTATGTCGCCGATGCAGTCGGCGGCAAAGCCGACGGGCCGGCCGAGCACGTCCGCCGTGGCGCTTGCGATCGGCTCCAGCGAGAATTCGGGCGTGGGTCCGTCCTTGGGACGGCCGAAATGGGCAAGCAGGATGACCTTGGCGCCCTTGCCGGACAGTTCGGCGATGGTCGGCGCGATGCGCTCGATGCGGGTGATGTCGGTGACCTTGCCGTCGGCGACGGGAACGTTGAGGTCGACGCGCACCAGCACGCGCTTGCCGGAGATGTTGCCGATGTCGTCCAGTGTCTTGAAGCCGGCCATGCTGGTTCCCTTTCCTCGAAAATCGCGGGGACCTTACCCGCCAACGGCGACGATGCAAGGCCCGCGTGGAAGCGCGCGCGCAAAAATGATGTAGCCGCGCAAGATCAGCTTTCGCTTGTTGCCTTTTGCGCTGTCGGCTCGGGCGTCGCGGGCTGTTCGGGCGGCGCTTCGACGGCAGGCGCCTGCGCCGGCTTGCGCCAGCCGCGGACGAAGGCGGCGATGCGGTCGCGGATCTCGCCGGCGCTCAGGAACACCGGTACGCGCGCCACCGGCGCGGTCGGCTCGAAGGACAGGCCGAGGCCGATGATCCGCCCCTTGTCGTCGACGTCGCGCACGATGAGCTCGATCGGTCCGATCAGCACCCGGTCGGCATATTCGGGATGGCCGCCCAGCCGCTCCGTCACCAGGGCGCCGACGGTCAGCTTGCGCTCGGCCTCGGTCAGGCCCGGCCCATAGGCGGCCTCCAGTTCCTCGGCCAAGCGCGTCGGATCGAGCGCGAAGGCGCCGAAGAAATCCGCGTCCTCCGGATCGACCACGGCGCGGCTGGCGAACAGCTTGTCGAGCAGGCGCGGATAGCGGTCCGGCACGAAGATGTAGACCTGGTCGCCGGCGGCCAGCCGGCCCATGTCCTGGAAGCGCATCGAGCGGCCGTCGCGCAGCACCAGCGAGGGCCGCGCCCAGCGCGGGATGCGCTCGCCGCGCGCCACCGGGCTGCCCGGCGCCACGCGATAGGCGAGCAGCTCGTGATGGGCCGAGCCCGGCAGTTCGAGCTCGACCTTGTCGAGCGGCCCGAGCCTAGCCGGCACGATGAGGCCGAGGCGGCGCGCCAGCGGCCCGACGGTCCAGCCCTGCACGACCAGCGATACCAGCACGATGATGAAGGCGGTGTTGAAGATGACGCGGCCGTTTTCCAGGCCGCCGAGCAGTGGCGTGATGGCAAGCAGGATGGAGACCGCGCCGCGCAGTCCGACCCAGGAGACGAAAGCCACCTCGGGCCGCGGCAGGCGGAACGGGAAAAGGCAAAGCCAGACGGCGACCGGCCGCGCCACGAAGATCAGGAACAGGCCGAGCAGGACCGCCGGCGCCAGGATCGCCGGAAACTGCGAGGGCGTGGCGAACAGGCCGAGGATCAGGAACATGATGATCTGCGCCAGCCATGACATGCCGTCCTGGAAGCGCTTGAGGATGGTGACGGCGCGGATGTCGGAATTGCCCGCTATCAGGCCGGCGAGGTAGACCGCCAGGAAGCCGGAGCCGCCAATGGCGCCGGCGGCCGCGAACACCATAAGCGACAGCGTCAGCACGAAGATCGGCAGCAGGCCGTGGTCGAGGTTCAGCCGCTCGACAAGGCGCACGATGGCGAGGCCGCCGAGAATGCCGACGACGGCGCCGACACCCATGTTGAGCAGGAAGCCGAGCACGAGGTTGGTGACCAGCACATTGGCCTCGGGATTGGCGTGGGCGGCGATGATCTCGACCAGGGTGATGGTGAGGAAGATGGCGATCGGGTCATTGGTGCCGGATTCCACCTCGAGCGTCGCGCGGACGCGCTCGCGCAAATTGATCTCGCCGGCGCGCAGCAGGAAGAACACCGCAGCCGCATCGGTCGAGGCGACGGCGGCGCCGAGCAGGAAGGATTCCAGCCAGGTGAGGTCGAGCAGGTAAAAGGCGGCGGCGCCGAACAGGCCGGTGGTCAGGATGACGCCGACGGTCGCCAGCGACAGCGCCGGCCCGGCTGCCTGGCGCAGCGCATTGAGCGGCGTGCCGAAGCCGGAATCGAACAGGATGACGGCCAGTGCCAGTGAGCCGGCAAAATAGGCCAGCCTTGCATTGTCGAATTCGATGCCGAGGCCGTCGGTCCCGGTGGCCAGGCCGATGCAGAGGAAGAGAAGCAGGAGGGGAGCGCCGAAGCGAAAGGCGATCAGGCTCGAAAACGCGGCGGCAACGACAAGGGCGGTGCCAACCAGCGTTACAAGATAGATCGCATGCTCCATCCGGAATTGCCCCTCAAATCCGCCTCCCTCCCCGCTTTACGGCAGAGTGGGGCGAAGACATGACCAGTGCAAGGCGGCAGCGTGGTTTTTTGCTCCTATGGGGCTGATTTCCGGAGGTTTTGCCGCTTGGGGCGCCAGCCCGGCCTGCAAACGAAAAACGCCCGGCCGAAGCCGGGCGTCTGGTCTGGAAAGATCGAAGCCCGCCGCGATCAGGCGATGGTCTTGCCGAAGGCGACTGCGGTGTCGCCCATGCGGTTGGAGAAGCCCCATTCATTGTCGTACCAGGACAGCACCGACACGAAGTTGCCGTCCATGACCTTGGTCTGGTCGAGGGCGACGATCGAGGAATGCGGATCGTGGTTGAAGTCGATCGAGACATTCGGGTGATGGGTAACGGCGAGCACGCCCTTCAGCTTGCCCTTGGAGGCGGCGATCACCGCTTCGTTGATCTCCTGCGCGGTGGTCGAGCGCTTGGCGATGAACTTGAAGTCGACGACCGACACGTTCGGGGTCGGCACGCGGATCGAGATGCCGTCGAGCTTGCCCTTGAGGTCGGGCAGCACCAGGCCGATCGCCTTGGCCGCACCGGTCGAGGTCGGGATCTGCGACAGCGCCGCCGCGCGGGCGCGGTAGAGGTCCTTGTGCATGGTGTCCAGCGTCGGCTGGTCGCCGGTGTAGGAGTGGATCGTCGTCATCATGCCCTTCTCGATGCCGACGGTCTCGTGCAGCACGGCGGCGAGCGGCGCCAGGCAGTTGGTGGTGCAGGACGCGTTCGAGATGACGATGTGGTCCTTGGTCAGCTTGTCGTGGTTGATGCCGTAGACGACGGTAAGGTCGGCGCCTTCGGCCGGCGCCGAGACGATGACGCGCTTGGCGCCGGCGGTGAGATGCGCCGCCGCCTTGTCGCGGGCGGTGAAGATGCCGGTGCACTCGAGCGCGATGTCGACGCCGAGTTCCTTCCACGGCAGCTGGGTCGGGTCCTTGATGGCGGTGACCTTGAACTTCTCCGAGCCAACCGAGATCTGATCGCCGTCGACCGTCACTTCATGCGGGAAGCGGCCATGCACGCTGTCGTAGCGCAAGAGATGCGCATTGGTCTCGACCGGGCCGAGGTCGTTGACGGCGACGACGTCGATGTCCTTGCGGCCGGATTCATGGATGGCTCGCAGGATGTTGCGGCCGATACGGCCGAATCCGTTGATGGCAACTCTGACGGTCATGTTTCTCTCCCTGGGAGCTGGAAGGCGATTGGGTCCGCAGCTTCATAGCGGCGGACGGGCGAAGAATCCAGCCTTGGAAGGCTTGGATTTAAATCGATTAGGTTGGGCCAGCCCGCCAAAGCGGCCATGCTTGGTTTTGACGGGCTCGCTTGCCTCAACCCTTACTTGCCGTGCAGGCGGGCTTCCGCCGCTTTCGCCGCCGCTTCGGCGGTGATGCCGAAATGCGGATAGAGCTGCTCGATGGTGCCCGAGGCGCCGAAGCCGGTCATGCCGACAAAGATGCCATCGCTGCCGATAATATGGTCCCAACCCTGCCGGATGCCGGCTTCGATTGCGACCTTCACCTTCGCATTGCCGATGGTCTTCCTGCGGTAGTCGTCGCTCTGCTGCTCGAACAGTTCGAAGCAGGGCACAGAGACGACGCGGGTCGGGTGGCCGTGCTGCTGCAGCAAATCGCGCGCGCCGAGCGCGACCTCGACCTCGGAGCCGGTTGCGAAGATCGTCACCGCCGCCTCGCCGTTCGCCGCGGCCAGTTCATAGGCGCCGGACGCACTGAGGTTCTTCTCGCTGTGCTCGGTGCGAACGGTCGGCAGGTTCTGGCGGGTCAGCGCCAGCGTCGACGGCGTCTTTTCGGATTCGAGCGCCAGTTGCCAGCACTCCGCCGTCTCCACCGCGTCGGCCGGGCGGAAGACGTTGTGGTTGGGGATGGCGCGAAGCGCTGCCACATGCTCGACCGGCTGGTGCGTCGGACCGTCTTCGCCGAGGCCGATCGAGTCATGGGTCATGACGAAGATCGAGCGGATGCCCATCAGCGAGGCCAGGCGCATCGACGGACGGGCATAGTCGGAGAAGCACAGGAACGTGCCGCCATAGGCGATCAGGCCGCCATGCAGCGTCAGGCCGTTGATCGCCGCCGCCATGCCATGCTCGCGGATGCCGTAGTGGACATAGCGCTGGCCATAGTCGTCAGGGGTGATGTTCTTGGTCTGGCTGGTCTTGGTGTTGTTGGAGCCGGTCAGGTCGGCCGAGCCGCCGATGGTTTCCGGCACCGCGCCGTTGATGACTTCCAGCGCCATTTCCGAGGATTTGCGGGTGGCGACCTTGGGCTTGTCGGCCGAGAGCTTCTTCTTGTAGTCGGCGATCACGCTGTCGAAGTTCGACGGCAGCTTGCCGGAGATGCGGCGCTCGAACTCGCTCTTCAGCGTGGCGTCGGCCTTGGCGAGACGGCCTTCCCAGTCGGCGCGGGCCTTGGCGCCGGCCTGGCCGGCGGCGCGCCAGGCGTCGAGGATGTCGGCGGGAACCTCGAAGGGCGGCGAATCCCAGCCGAAGAATTTGCGCGCGCCGGCGATTTCCTCGGCGCCGAGCGGCGAGCCGTGCGCCTTGTTGGTGCCGGCCTTGGTCGGGGCGCCGAAACCGATGGTGGTCTTGCAGGCGATCATCGTCGGCTTGTCGGAGTGGCGCGCCGCCTCGATGGCGTAGGCGATGGCTTCCGGATCGAAGCCGTCGATGTGGGTAGCGTTCCAGCCGGAGGCCTGGAAGCGGGCGACCTGGTCGGTGTTGTCGGCGAGCGACACCGGGCCGTCGATCGAGATGTTGTTGTTGTCCCACAGCACGATCAGCTTGTTGAGCTTGAGATGCCCGGCGAGCGCGATGGCCTCCTGGGAGACGCCTTCCATCAGGCAGCCGTCGCCGGCCAGAACATAGGTGTAGTGGTCGACGAGGTCCTTGCCGAAGGCGGCGTTCATGATGCGCTCGCCGAGCGCGAAGCCGACCGAGTTGGCGAGGCCCTGGCCGAGCGGCCCAGTCGTCGTCTCGATGCCGGCGGCATGGCCATATTCGGGGTGACCGGCGGTCTTCGATCCGAGCTGGCGGAAATTCTTGATCTGGTCGAGGGTCATGTCCTCGTAACCGGTCAGATAGAGCAGCGAGTAGAGCAGCATCGAGCCGTGGCCGGCCGACAGGATGAAGCGGTCGCGGTCGGCCCAGTGCGGGGCCTTGGCGTCGAATTTCAGGAAGCGGGTGAACAGCACCGTGGCGATGTCGGCGCAGCCCATGGGCAGGCCCGGGTGGCCGGAATTGGCCTTCTCGACGGCGTCCATGGAAAGGAAACGGATCGCATTGGCCATCCGGTCATGTTGTTCACGCGAGGTCATGCTTCCTCCGGGGTGGGGGTTTGAGGCCCTGGGAAAGGCCTGGAAAGGGTGCGCGACACATAGCAGGCGCGGCCCTTGAGTCAACAAATCGGTGCGTTTTTGCCGGGCTTGTGATGGCCCCGGCAGACCTACATTAGCGTTAGCGGGGGACAGTCGCGAGAGCTTTATTGACGTTGCCTTCACACGGCGCCTAATGTTTCCTGGATAACGCGTTCTGAACGCGAACGATTCGGTGATGGGCAGGGTGCAGGACGAGCCATGACCGGGGAAACGACGCTCAAGGAAGTCATCGCCAGGCTGGGCAAAGCCATCGAAGGGCTGGAAAACGCCGTCGCGGCCAAGCTCGAGCGCGAGCGCGACTATTCGGAGGCCGAGGCGGAGGTGCAGCGCATGAACGCCGACCGCTCAAGGCTGGCGCAGGAACTCGACAATTCCGAAGCGCGCGCCGAGCGGCTGGAAGACGCCAACAAGGAAGTATCGCGCCGGCTGGTGACCGCCATGGAAACCATCCGCGCGGTGTTGGACAGGTAGGCCAATGGCACAGGTCACGGTTTCCATCGACGGCAAGCAGTACCGCATGGCTTGCGACGAGGGCCAGGAAGAGCACCTGATCGACTTGGCCGAGCGCTTCGACCGCTATGTCGCGCATCTCAAGGACTCGTTCGGCGAGATCGGCGACCAGCGGCTGACGGTGATGGCGGGCATCATGGTCATGGACGAGCTTTCGGAGCTGCAGAAGCGCGTCAAGGGCATGGAAAGCGAAGTGCTGACGCTGCGCAAGACGCGCGACGACGCGCTGGCCAAGGCCGGCAAGAGCGACGGCGTGCTAACCGACGCGCTGGGCGCGCTGGCCCAGCGCATGGAAGACCTGGCGACGACGCTGGCGGTCAAGAAGGCCTGAGCCCCGAGGCGGCAGAAATTCCTGCCGGATTTGCCGAGAAAAGATGAAAATTTTTCATCGCCGGCGCCATTCCCGGCGGCCTGCGCCGTATGAAGCCTGCCTTTGGAGTGGTAGAGATTGCGAGCGGTGCCGGCGCGGCATGCCGGCGGCAGTCAAAGGGTAGGGACATGTCATGAGTCTTCGGATCAACGATATCGCGCCGGACTTCACGGCCGAAACCACGCAAGGGACGATCAGCTTCCATCAATGGATCGGCGACGGCTGGGCGGTGCTGTTCAGCCACCCGAAGAACTTCACCCCGGTCTGCACGACCGAGCTCGGCACCATGGCCGGGCTGGAGGGCGAGTTCAAAAAGCGCAACGTCAAGATCATCGGCATTTCCGTCGACCCGGTCGCCAGCCACGACAAGTGGCAGGCCGACATCAAGACGGCGACCGGCCAAGAGGTGAAATATCCGCTGATCGGCGACAAGGACCTCGCGGTCGCCAAGCTCTACGAGATGCTGCCGGCCGGCGCCGGCGAGAGCTCGGAAGGCCGCACGCCGGCCGACAACGCCACGGTGCGTTCGGTCTATGTCATCGGGCCGGACAAGAAGATCAAGCTGGTGCTGACCTATCCGATGACCACGGGCCGCAACTTCGACGAGATCCTGCGCGTCATCGATTCCATCCAGCTGACGGCCAAGCACCAGGTCGCGACGCCGGCGAACTGGAAACAGGGCGAGGATGTCATCATCACCGCCGCGGTTTCCAACGAGGACGCGATCAAGCGCTTCGGCGCCTTCGATACGATCCTGCCGTATCTGAGGAAGACCAAGCAGCCTTCGGCGTGAGCCCGTTCCTTCTCCCCGTTCACGGGGAGAAGGTGCCCGAAGGGCGGATGAGGGGCAGCGCGACGTTCGGCTGTGATTGCGCCGAAACCTTCGTAGGTCGTTCTGAAAGGAAAACCTCGCGGCGTGGGCGCTGCCCCTCATTGTCCTGCCGGACATTTCTCCCCGTATAGTGACGGGGAGAAAGGGCTGGTTTCGCCGCCTTTGCCAAACAAAAAAGGCGGCGCCGGAGCGCCGCCTTTTCATTTATGCCTTCAGCTGGCTAAGCCGCCGGCTGCGCCTCGATGGTGCGCAGGGCCTGGGTCTGGCGCTTGGCCGCGGCCTTGACCGCGTCCTGCACCTTCTCGAAGGCGCGCACCTCGATCTGGCGCACGCGCTCGCGGCTGATGTCGAACTCGGCCGACAGCTCCTCCAGCGTCAGCGGCTCGTCGGCAAGGCGGCGCGCCTCGAAGATGCGCCGTTCGCGCTCGTTGAGCACGGAAAGGGCACCCGACAGCATGGAGCGCCGGTTTTCCAGCTCGTCCTGCTCGATCAGCATCTCTTCCTGGCTTTCGTGGTCGTCGACCAGCCAGTCCTGCCATTCGCCGGACTCGCCCTCGCTCGCCCGGATCGGGGCATTGAGCGAAGCGTCGCCCGAGAGGCGGCGGTTCATCGACACCACTTCCGCCTCGGAGACGTTGAGGCGCGTGGCGATCTCGGCGATCTGCTCGGGCTTCAGGTCGCCATCGTCGAGCGCCTGGATCTTGCCCTTCACCTTGCGCAGATTGAAGAACAGGCGCTTCTGGTTGGCGGTGGTGCCCATCTTGACCAGGCTCCACGAGCGCAGGATGTACTCCTGGATCGAGGCCTTGATCCACCACATGGCATAGGTGGCGAGCCGGAAGCCGCGCTCCGGTTCGAATTTCTTGACGGCCTGCATCAGGCCGACATTGCCTTCCGAGATCACCTCGCCGATCGGCAGGCCGTAGCCGCGATAGCCCATGGCGATCTTGGCGACGAGCCGCAAATGGCTGGTGACGAGCTTGTGCGCGGCCGTGGTGTCCTCATGCTCGGCGTAACGCTTGGCGAGCATGTACTCTTCTTGCGGCTGAAGCATCGGAAAGCGACGGATTTCTTCCAGGTAGCGGCTGAGGCCGCCTTCGCCGGAAACGATACTGGGTAGTGACTGGGCCATGATAGCGCCCCCTCTCTATTGGAGTGATGCCCCCGAAACGCGGCGGGCATGTGACGCGAATGCCAATCGGCTCATCCGCGGCAACTGGTGTATATAGGAACAAAACCAGAAAAGACAGGCATTTGTTCAACGCGAAACAGTGTGTCACGCTGAAGTGAACAACGCCAGTCAGGTTTTTTGATGGTTGGCTTGAAGCGTCTTGATGGCGAGCTCAGAGATTGCGAAAGCCGCCGACGAGTTCCTCCATGTCCCTCGGTATCGGCGCCTCGAACCTCATCGTTAGATGGGTAGCCGGGTGTCGGAATTCAAGGAGCCAGGCGTGCAGGGCTTGCCGCGGAAAGGCATTGACCGCGCCTTTCAGCGGTTCGGGCAACCGGTTTGCCTTGGTGCGGAAGGCCTGGCCGTAATCGGGATCGCCGACGACGGGATGGCCGATATAGGCCATGTGGACGCGGATCTGGTGGGTGCGGCCTGTCTCCAGCCGGCATTCGACCAGGCTTGCGGTGGCGAGGTCCTTCTGCCGCTCGCCGAAGCGCTCGATCACGCTGAAGTGCGTGACCGCGTGGCGGGCGTCGTCGCGGCCTTGCGGCACCACGGCGCGGCGCACGCGGTCGGCGGCGCGGCCGAGCGGCGCATCGACCGTGCCGGCCGGTCTCGACGGAATGCCCCAGACCAGCGCCAGATAGGCGCGTTCGAGGTCGCCGGTGCGGCCATGATCGGCAAAGGCCTCCGACAGCGCCTTGTGGGCGCGGTCGGTCTTGGCGACGACCATGACGCCGCTGGTCTCCTTGTCGAGACGATGAACGATGCCGGGCCGCCTGACGCCGCCAATGCCTGACAGGCTGTCGCCGCAATGGTGGATGAGCGCATTGACCAGCGTTCCGGTCCAGTTGCCGGCGCCGGGATGCACGACCAATCCCGCCGGCTTGTTGATGACGATCAGCTCGTCGTCCTCATGGAGGATGTCGAGGGCGATCGCCTCGCCGCGGGGCTCGGCCGGCTCGGGCTCCGGCATCTCGACCGCTACCCGCTCGCCGGCGGACATCTTGCGCTTGGCCTCCTCGACGACCTTGCCGCCGATGCTGACCGCGCCCTGCCTGATCAGCATCTGCACGCGGCTGCGCGACATGTCAGGGCCGAGTTGGCCGGCCAGCCATTGGTCGAGGCGCTGGCCGACGGCATCGGCCCCTGCCTGCAGCACGATCGGGGCTGCCTCTATGAATTGCTGGGTCTCTTCGCTATGAGCGCTCATCGAAAGAAGGTTCCGGAATTTTTGCCATGGTCAGGCCGATTGCCGACGAAGACGAAGAAAAGCCGCTCGATCCCGGGGTCGAAAGCGTGCGGAAGAAACTCTTGCGCTTCATGGCCATCAATCTCGGCCTTTTGTTGCTTGCCCTTATGGTGGTGATCGGAGCGCTTGTCTACAAAGCGCGCAACGCGCCGCCTGCCAGCGCCCCGGTTGCCGGCGATATCCAGGTGCCGGCCGGCGAACCGTTGAGCGCCGACATCGTGCTGCCCGTCGGCGCCAAGGTGGCCAGCCAGTCGCTGTCCGGCAACCGCATCTCGATCGATGCCGAGCTTGCCGACGGCAGTCGCGCCATCTTCGTCTACGACATTGGCGAGCGCCGCCTCGTTGGCCGTTTTGCCATTCGCAACAAATGACGGGCTTTGCCGACAACCGCCGGGTGGCCACGGTGGCGATCGTGGTCAGGGACTATGACGAGGCGATTGCCTGGTATGTCGAGCGGGCGGCTTCGTGCTCACCGACGATGTCGACCTCGGCGGCGGCAAGCGCTGGGTCACCGTTGCGCCGGCGAACGGAAACGGCGCGCGGCTGCTGCTGGCCGAAGCATCCGACGCCGAGCAGGCAAGCCGCATCGGCGACCAGACCGGCGGCCGGGTCTTCCTGTTCCTCGAAACCGACGACTTTGCCCGCGACCATCAGGCGATGCTCGCAAACGGCGTCGAGTTCCGCGAAGCGCCCCGCTTCGAGGCCTATGGCACGGTGGCGGTGTTCGCCGATCTGCACGGCAATCTCTGGGACCTGATCGAGCCGAAACGACAGGGCTGAACTCGACAGTTTTGGAATGTCAGCGAACTCGCCGAAACCCCAGTTGCTTTTTCCCGGCCGCCAGCCTATGTAGCCGGTTCTTGAGCGCGCCCATCGTCTAGCGGTCAGGACACCGCCCTCTCACGGCGGGAACAGGGGTTCGATTCCCCTTGGGCGTACCAAGCAATATCACGAGTTCGGTCATCAATCCCAAGGCGGTCATTTGGTGATTGCTACTTCAGCGCCCCGCAGGCGCGTTGATCTCAAGATGCGCGCCTCAATCTCGCCGTCTCGCACCATCGATCGGTCTGTTGCCTTGTTTGACCTCGCGCCGGTGCCCAAAATCGCTGCTATCATTTCCAGAGGCAAAGGCTCACAGGGTCAGGTGTATCGGCCACTGGCGGATCGCCCCTGTTAGGTGGCCGGGGCAATCTTCGCGATGCTGGGGAGGCAGCGGTGCAATGTCGAAAGTGAGCAAATGGCTTCGGGACAAAAAGATCTTTCGCGGCAGGCACCGGTTGCCGGAACATGTCCGGGTCGGACGATACTCTCACAACCTAAGCAGCAGCTCCTTCCTCTATTGCACGGAGAAATCGCCAGTGACTATTGGCGCTTTCTGCGCGATAGCGCCGGGCGTGCTGTTTGTTTGCCAGGCAGGTCATCCGACCGAGACTGCATCCAATTTCGGCTTGCAGAACCAGATCCTGATGACGAAAACGATAGATCAGTATCTTCAGACGAAGGGGCCGATCGTCGTTGGCAATGACGTCTGGATTGGAGCCCGCGCCATAATCCTGTCAGGGGTCACCATCGGCAATGGCGCCGTTGTTGCGGCGGGGAGTGTGGTAACCAAGGATGTTCCTCCCTATGCGATTGCAGCTGGCAACCCGGCCAGGCTGATTAGATACCGTTTCTCAGACGAAACCATCAACGCGATGCAACGAATTCGGTGGTGGGACTGGCCGCTGGAAAAACTGAAGCAAGAGAAGGCAGCCTTCGATCTGCCGGCTGAGCGGTTTGTCGAGCGCTTTGGTTAGTTCGCGGTGTGGCCAAAGAACTGCCGGCGATACTTTTTCCATCTCCATTCAATGCGCTTCCACCAGAGAGGCCTCTGCTTACCGCCCTCGATCGACGTCGTGAACCGGCCGTTGTGCGTGCCCTGCTCTACGATCGGGCGTTCGAACCACAGAATGTCCGTGCCGGTGGCCTTGTCGCAGTGATTTACCGCGATATCGATTGGAAAACTAAGTTCGTTTCGGTCGAACCAGTTGCACCGCACTTCCGCGGCGGGGCGAGTCAAGATGTAGGAATCCGTGCAGCGACTATGGCTCGCGGGATAGAGCGATCTGCCCTTGGTCAGCTTGGACCGTGGTGTATAATAGTTCCCGCCATTGCCCAGATAAACGACCGCCTGCCTGCCGGCTGCTAGCTCCTGAAGCGCGTCCTCGAGGCGTGCGACGAAGTTGCGAGCGAGAAACACGTCATCCTCAAACACCAGGCAATACGGCAAGTCGGTGTTGAGGAATTCTCTCCAGATGCCAATGTGCTTGCGCGCCAGGGACACCTGCGCAGGTTTGAGAGCTGCCTTTCGATCCTCTGCCGAGAGATCGGCGATGTCGTGGTCCAGATACCAGTGAACCGGGACACCGCGACGAGCAAACTCGCTGCGAATGTGCAGATCCCGCTCCTCATATCCGGTTTTTACGTGACAGATGCGGCAAAAGACCTGGTTGGGAAACATCGATACCCCCGGGCATACGAAAACGGCGACTAACATTAGTGACTGCCCATCGACAAGTCACCGCGCACGCACCCTTGAAACAAGCCCATGAGCTCGAAAGGGCTCTGTCGTCAACGCGACGGAGGCACGCACTTTCCAACGTGCACGGTCGGGGTTTCTGATCTGGCAGACGGAACCGCCTTCGGTTCTGGCGCGCAGGGCCCGATTGATTTAGCATCGTGTGATGGGACTTTGGCTATCGCTCGGCGCGGCGGTGCAAAAGGCCGGGCGTAGATCCGGTGGGCGCAGATGCCAGGGTTCCGGGGAGGGAGACCGATGCAGAAACTGCAGTCGCAGGGCGTCCATCACATCACGCTGGTCGGCGCCGGGCGCCAGACCTCGATCGATTTCTGGGAAGGGGTGCTCGGCATGCCCTTCATCTTCGAGCAGCCCAATCTCGACAAGGCGAGCGAGAGCCATCTCTATTTCGATCCGGGCGACGGCCGGCTGATCACCGTCTTCACCGATGAGAGCCGCGCGGCGGTGGCCAGGCGCACGCCAACCGATACGGGCTGCGTCCACCACATCGCCTTTTCGGTGTCGCGCGTCACCTTCCTGCAGGCGGTCGCCCGGCTCGACGAGAGCGGCATCAAGCATAGCGGCGTCAAGGATCGCGGCTTCATGGATTCGATCTATTTCGAGGATCCGCTTGGCCTGCTGATCGAACTCGCCTCGTATCGCTTCGAGCCGCCGACGGGCTTCACCCATGCCGACGTGCTGATGCAGGCGCACAAGATCCGTGTCGCGCGCGGCGATTACAACATCGCGGAAGTGCATCTCGCCGACGCGATCCAGACGCTGGTCGAATGGTCGCGCGCGACCTTGTCGGATGATCGGGGGCCGAAAAATCCATACGCACGAGACTGACAAGCCTGAGGGAGGAACAGATGGCGAAGGCAGCAACAAAGAGCACAAGCAAATCGGCAACCAAGCCGGCAACAAAGACCGCCAAGCCGGCGGCGAAAGCGGCTGCGAAGCCGGCAACAAAGGCAAAGGCAAAAGCAGCTGCCAAGCCAACTGCGAGGGCGACAGCTAAGGCCGCGCAGGCGACGGCAAGGGCCGCGCCTAAGGCGACGGCAAGGGCCGCGCCTAAGGCGACGGCCAAGGCCGCGCCTAAGGCCAAACCGGCGAAGAAGCCGGGGCTGAAGCTCAGCATGCTGAAGCCGAGCGTCAACAACATGACCGTTCGGGTGTTCGCGCGCGCCGCCGGCTTCGACCATGCCGAGACCGACGCCTGGGGGCTTACGCGCTCGCCGGAATTCCTGGCGCGCAACCCGGCCCATCTGACGCCGATGATCGAGGACAAGGGCCTGCCGCGGGGCGTGCTGTGGGAAAGCTGCGCCATCATGCAGTATCTCGCCAACAAGCACGGACTGGAGAAGTTCTACCCCAAGGCGCCGGCCAAGCGGGCCATGATCGACAGCGCCATGTTCTACCTGGTCGGCACGCTCTACCCTTACGTGGCACGCGCCACTTATCCGGCGCTCGGCTTCCCGCAATATGCCGGCGAGGTCGGCCACAGCGACGCCCATCCCGACAGGAAATCGGAGGCCCAGAAGGCGGCCGCCTCCGCAATCGCCGAGCCGCTGGAGGTCTTCCACAGCTTCTTCCGCAACGGCAAGCCGTTCATCGGCGGCAGCAACCCGTCGATCGCCGACATAAGGCTGGCGGCGACGCTCGAGTTCCTGGCGGTCATCGACTATGCACTGCCGCAGTGGGCGAAGGACTATATGGCGGCGATGGAGAAGAAGCTCGGCAACGCCTATGCCGAGCCGGCCGGCGACGTGCGCGGCTACATTGCCTATGTGCGGTCGCAGGCCAAGGCGTGAGCGCCGCCAAGTGGCGTCGCTGAGCCTGGCGACCGGTCGGGGTTAGGGATTGGTTAACCAAAGACCTGTCTACTGGCCGCTGGTTCACCTCAGGCGCGCGACCACGGATGTACTGGCGCGGATGCCGAGGCGAAAGGAAAGGTCGGCCTTGCGCCGGCCTTTTGCTTTTCGCCGACTGCGCGACCTTGGCGAAGGCGCCTGGCTATCCTGCAAAACCTGTTGTCATCTTCGGCTTTGACCGTAGCATGAAGGTGGCGGCGGAGCGGGAGAGAGGAGAGGATCTTCGGCAATGAAAGGCACTGCACTCTCGGCAGGCTTCGTCGCACTGGCGGCCATGCCCTGTCAGTCGAATGCCGCCTCGCTCAACACCATGAACGATGTCGGAGCGGCGCTACAGGCGTGCTGGACCCCGCCGGCCAATTCGGAGAACTCGTCGGTGACCTTGAGCTTCAGCTTCAGGCGGGACGGCACGCTGATCGGTCCACCCAAGCCGACGGCGATCAAGGTGAACGGCGACGCGAAGGCGAGGCAGGCCTATGTCGACGCCGCGACCGCAGCGCTGCAGCAGTGCCTGCCGCTGAGCTTCTCGCCGGCGCTGGCGCAGGGCATTGCCGGCAACATCTTCACGCTGCGGTTCAATTCGCCCAAGCAATAGAGACATATGGGCGCGGACCACTGAAAGCTGGTCGGTCTGGGGATCAGTGCCGCGCGCGCCTCGCATCGACATGGCGCTGCAATTCCGGTGTCTCGAAGACGTAGTCGCTCCAGGCCGACTCCGGAATCTGGCCCGCCAGATAGCATTCCAACAGCAGGTTCTGCTCTTGTGTCAGGGGTCTCGGCGCCCGCTCATGATCCAGTCCAAGTGAATGGATGAGGTTCCTGGTCAGGCCAGAGACGGTGAAGTGAATCGACATCCTCTGTCTCCTTTGCCCTAGAACGCCGATTGTGCGCCAAAGGTTTCACCGAGGCCATTCGACACTTTGAGCTAGGCCCCGCGTTGGCGGCCGAGGACGCCGTCGGATCGAGCCGCCGGCCTTCTTTCCGGCCACTGACCTTGCTGCCGCTATTCGCAGACCACGCGGTAGCGCTTGCCGGGCTCGCTGACGTTCCGGCAGGCGAGCGGCTGCTCCGGCTCGGACGACAGCGAGGGAGGGCTCGCCACCTGCCCTGCCGGCGCTGGCGGGGGGCCGAGCCTGCGGCCAGCCAACCGCCTTGGCGCCTGCGGTGCCACCGGAAAGGGGCCTGCCTGCATTCGCGGCGGTCCGGCCTGCGGCTGCGGCGGGGGCCTGTCCCAGATACGCCTGACGTCGAGCGGCTTCGGGATCATCACGGTGCCATCGTCGCTGCGTGCGCAGCCGCCTGCCGCAAGCAGCGCCGGGCACAGGAAAAACAGCACGATCCGTCCGAACATTAGCAACACCCCAATATACGGTTTATAACGCGGCAGCGCCGCGGCCGACAACCTGCGCGATGCGGCCAGGCCGCGACAGTTCGCCCCCGGTCGCGGTTTGTTAAGGTTAGCGGATCGTTAATGCTTCTGAGGCACAGTCCGCCGACGAACCGCGACGGGGGTTCGGCTGGGGGTGGCATCAGCATGGCGGACGTGGACGGGACGGGGAACGGCGGCAAACGCGACCCCCTCGAAGCAGCGGTTGCGCGCGGCGACGATGCGCTCGCCGAAGACGGCGTGCAGCATCTTGCCGATCTCGAGCGCACGATGGACGCCATGCATATGGGCGTCGTGCTCCTGGATGCCCAGCTCGACACGCTGATCATCAACAAGGCCTATCGCGACCTCTCCAGAATTCCCGACGGGGCAGTGAGCGTCGGCGCGCCGTTCAGCCGGCTGATGGAACTCAATCGCCGCAACGGCATCTATGGCAATATCGGCGAAGAGGAATGGCAGCGCTACCTCGCCAGCCGCTTCGCGGAGATTCGCGGCGGCTCCGTCGCGCCGCGCGAGTTTGTCCACGCCAACGGCAGGACGATGATGTTCTCGGTCACCGCGCTGTCCGGGGGCAAGCGGCTGTTGACCTATTACGAGGTCACCGACGTCAAGCGCCGCGATGCCGAGGTCGAGAGCGCCAACGCCAGGACCGCGGAGACCTTCGCCAATCTTCGCGCCATGGTCGACCAGATGCCGATCGGCGTCCTGGTCCTCGATGCGGACATGCGCGCGCAGGTGATCAACCGCGCCTTCCACGAGTTCTGGAAAATCGAGCCCAGCCGCGCCGGGATCGGCAGCGGCTTCCGCGAGCTGATGGAAGCGAGCCGCGGGATCGACCCCTACGGCGCCGACGACGAGGCATGGCAGCGCCTCATGGCCGAGCGCGAGGCCGAGATCAGGGCGGGCGTTGCCGGATCGCGGCAATTCCCACTCAATGACGGCCGCACGCTGATTGCCTCGCTGGCGCCGCTCGCCGGCGGCAAGCGGCTGATCTCCTACGTCGACGTCACCGACATGAAGGAGCGCGAGGCGGAGGCCGAGGATGCGCGCAAGAACCTCGCCACCGTGCTGGAATCGCTGCCGGCCGGCGTCATCATCTACGATCGCGACGACAGGTTCGTCTTCGCCAACCGAAAACTGCAGGAGACGCTTCCGGCGCTGAAGCCGGTGTGGCAGCCCGGCCGCAGTTTCCGCGAGGCGCTGGCGCTCGGCCATTCGGTCGGCTATTTCCGCCAGAGCGGCGATCCTGAGATCGACAGCCTCTACGAGCGCGATCGCGACGGGTGGTTCGACGCGATGCTCGCCCACTACCGGCTGCCGAACTCATCCTATGAACGGCGCAATCCGGACGGCCGCTGGTACCAAGTCTACGACATGCGGACCGAGGACGGCACCTTCATCGGCGTGCGCGTCGACATTTCCGACATCAAGAGCCGCGAGAAGGCGCTGCATGACTCGATGCGGCAGATCGACCTGTTCCGGCACGTCATGGACGAGCTGCCGGTGGCTGCCTTCATCAAGGCCCAAGATCTCAGCATCGAATTCGTCAACAAGGCGTGGTGCGCCATCACCGGCCTCGCCAAGGAGGACGTCATCGGCCGCAGCGACCGCCAGCTGTTCGGCGCCGAGGATGCCGAAAGCTACAGCCATGACGACACCGAAGTGGTCGTCGCCGGCAAGGTCCTGGAGGTCGAGGAGCCTGTCACCCATCGCGACGGCACCGTGCGGCAGCTGATGACGCGCAAGAGCCGCCTGGTGGCGACGGACGGGTCGGTGCATCTGGTCGGCTCCAGCACCGACATCACCGACGTCAAGGCGCGCGAGCGGGCGCTGGAAGAGAGCATGCGCGAGAACGAGGTGTTCCGCAGCCTCATCGACAACGTGCCGGTGTCGATCTACGCCAAGCGTTCGGACCTCAGGCAGTTCTACGTCAACAAGGGCTGGTGCGACCTCACCGGCTTCGCCAAGGAAGATGCGATCGGCAGGACCGACGTCGAAATCTTCGGGCCGGACGGCGAGGCCTTCGTCGCTGGCGATCTCGCCGTGCTGCGCACCGGCGAGACGCAGGAGATCGAGGAAAGCGTGACGCTGCCCGACGGCAGCGTGCGGCACCAGTTCGCGCGCAAGGGGGCGATGATTGCCTCCGACGGTTCGCTCTATCTGATCGGATCGACCACCGACATCACCGAGCTCAAGCAGCGCGAGGCCGAGCTCAGCGAGGCGCGGCAGCGCGCCGTGCTCGCCGACCGCGCCAAATCGGAATTCCTGGCCAATATGAGCCATGAGATCCGCACGCCGATGAACGGCGTGCTCGGCATGGCCGAATTGCTCGCCAAGTCCGACCTCGACCCCAAGCAGAAGACGTTCACCGACATCATCGTGAAGTCGGGCAACGCGCTTTTGACCATCATCAACGACATCCTCGACTTCTCCAAGATCGATGCCGGCCAGCTGGTGCTCGATCCGGCGCCCTTCAACCTTGCCGAGGCCATCGAGGATGTGGCAACGCTGGTGTCGACTCGCGCCAAGGAGAAGGATCTCGAGCTCATCGTGCGCGTGCAGCCTGGCCTCGACAGCCAGTTCGTCGGCGATGTCGGGCGCATCAGGCAGATCGTCACCAACCTGCTCGGCAATGCGGTGAAGTTCACCGACGAAGGCCATGTGCTGGTCGACGTCACCGGCGAGCGCGTGCCGACGGGAACGAAGCTCACCATCTCGGTGACCGACACCGGCATTGGCATTCCGGAAGACAAGCTGAAGGCGGTGTTTGAGAAGTTCAACCAGGTCGATACGTCGTCGACGCGGCGGCACGAGGGCACTGGGCTCGGTCTTGCCATCACCTCGCGGCTGGTCGAGCTGATGAGCGGCGAGATCGGGGTCGAGAGCGATGAGGGCAAGGGCTCGACCTTCTGGTTCACGGTGACGCTGCCGCGGGCCATGCAACAGAGCGGGCAGCGGATCATGCCGGTCGACGTCACCGGAGCCCGGGTGCTGATCGTCGACGACAATGCCGTCAACCGCTCGATCCTGAGCGAGCAGATGGCGTCGTGGACGTTCGATTCCTGCGCGGCCGAGAGCGGCGCCGAGGGGTTGAAGGTGCTGATCGCCGCCGCCGCCTATGGCGTGCCGGTCGATTGCGTCGTGCTCGACTACCAGATGCCGGGCATGAGCGGCGCCGAGATGGCGCGCATCGTGCGCAACACCGACGGCCTCGCGCACACGCCGATCATCATGCTGACGTCCGTCGACCAGTCGCTCGCCAACACCAGCTACCGCGACCTCGGCATCGATGCGCAGCTGATCAAGCCGGCGCGCTCCTCGGTGCTGCTGGAGACGCTGGTCGCCACCGTCCAGCGTCACCGCCACAGCGCGGCGGTCAGCCATCCGCCGCAGGCGGCGAGCGGCAGTGCGGGGATAGCGCAGCCGGCGCCGGCCAGGGCCGCCTCGGCGGTGTCGGAACGGGCCCTGCTGCAGCCGCCGCCGGCGCGTGCGCGCGCCCGGCCGACCGGTGGCGAACGCGGGCTCGATATCCTCGTGGCCGAAGACAATGAAGTGAACCAGATGGTCTTCACCCAGATCCTCGGCGAGACAGGCTACGGCTTCGAGATCGTCGGCAACGGCCGCAAGGCGCTCGACGCCTACGGTCGGCTCAAACCGCGCATGATCCTGATGGATGTGTCGATGCCGGAGATGAACGGACTGGAGGCGACGGCCGCCATTCGCCGGCTGGAGGAGGAAAGCGGCATGCATGTGCCGATCGTCGGCGTCACCGCGCATGCGCTGAAGGGCGATCGCGAGCGCTGCCTGGAGGCCGGCATGGACGACTATCTGCCCAAGCCCATCAGCCCCAGGGCCCTGCTTGAAAAGCTGGAGCGCTGGATCGGCGCCGACGGCCAGGCGCAGAGAAACGCCGGTTAAACCTGTCGAGGCCGCTGCTTCGGAGCGAGTGCCATCGCAGCGCCCGGTTTGCGAAGCACGGCGGAAAACCGGGGCTGCCGTGGGGATATGGTGCGATCGCACCATATCGAACCGGGCATCGAGCCGAAACAATGGCGGCATCGGATTCGCTCCCCCGGTTACGGGCGGGAGCAGCGACCGCCGGCTAGAAACAGCGTCGACTCTACCCCAACGGACCTGTTTTCGGCGATGGCTCGGCCATGATACGCTCTGGCCAGGGGCAACGCGCTCTCGTCCGGCTTTTCTTTTCTCGGCGGCCGAGGCTCGTGCCGCCGAGGGCAGGGCGGGCCTCCAGAATCGCGCAAGTCCCTGATTCCAACGGCAAACCGCCGTTGCCTCGCCGAGGGCTGGCTGCCAGCCGTTTCCGGCGAGCCGGTCAGGCGTTACCGGGCTGACACGAAACTGTCATGCGACTGTAATAATCGGAAGCTATTGGCCTCACCGGGCGCCGATGGACAGCGGTGCCAAGAGTCCATCTTTCGAAGAGACCATCTTCCGAACAGGAGCAGGCCACATGAACAAATTTCTCCTCACGGCGTCGGCCGCCGCGCTTGCGCTGGCCGCGTCGTCCGGCTTCGCCGCCGCGCGCGACCAGATCCAGGTTGCCGGGTCGTCGACCGTGCTTCCCTATGCCAAGATCGTTGCCGAGCAGTTCGGCGAGACCTTCACCAAGTTCAAGACCCCGGTGGTCGAGTCCGGCGGCAGCGGCGCCGGCATCAAGGAATTCTGCAAGGGCGTCGGCGAAGACACCATCGACATCGCCAACTCCTCGCGCCCGATCAAGAAGGACGAGATCAAGTCCTGCGCCGACGCTGGCGTGAAGGATATCCAGGAAGTCCGCATCGGTTATGACGGCATCGTCTTCGCCACCGACATCAAGGGCCCGGACTGGGCGCTGGTTCCCGCCGACATCTACAAGGCGCTGGCCGCCAAGCTCGTTGTCGACGGCAAGCTGGTCGACAATCCGAACACCAAGTGGAGCCAGGTCAACCCGAAGCTGCCCGACTGGGACATCGCCGCCTACATCCCGGGTGAGAAGCACGGCACGCGCGAAGTGTTTGAGACCAAGCTTCTCGACGCCGGCTGCGACAAGGCTGCCATCAAGGCCACCGGCATCAGCGACGACAAGGAAATCGGCAAGACCTGCATCGCCATCCGCAAGGACGGCAAGGCTGTCGATATCGACGGCGACTACACCGAGACGCTCGCCCGCATCGACTCCAACAAGACCGGCGTCGGCGTGTTCGGCCTCGCCTTCTACGAGAACAATGCCGACAAGCTGAAGGTCGCCAGCGTTGAAGACGTCGTGCCTTCGACCGAGACCATTGCCAGCGGCAAGTATCCGGTTTCGCGCCCGCTGTTCTTCTACGTCAAGAAGGCGCATCTCGGCGTCGTTCCGGGCCTGAAGGAATATGTCGAATTCTTCCTCGACGACCAGATGATCGGCCCGGAAAGCCCGCTTGCCGAATACGGCCTGGTTTCGGCTCCCGACGCCGAGCGTCAGTCGCAGCGCGACGCCTTCGCCGCCGGAAAGACCATGTAATCAAGCTTAGGGCCGGGGCGCGGGATTACCTGCGCCCCGGCCTCTTCGCCCGCCGCAGTGGCGGTGGCGACCGGAGCGTGATCCCGAAATGGGACCGGACAAGATCATGCTCGAACGAGGGATTTCCCCTGGGGTGGGTTCATGTCGTCCATGCTCGTACTTGCCATAGTCGCCGCCATCGGCGTGGTCGCATTCTTCATTGGCCGCCAACGGGCCGTGGCGCAGGACAATGGCTCGGTGAAGCCGCATTCGCGCGCCCATTATCACGGCTGGTGGGCCTTCCTGCTCGCCGTCCTGCCGGCCCTCCTGCTGCTTGCCGTGTGGAACATCGGTTCATCCGTCTATCTCGAGCGCCACATCCACGCCGCCTTGCCCGAGCGCACCGCCGACAGCGCGGTCGCCAGCGAGGCGCTCGATGTCAGCTTGGTGAAGAGCCTCGCCAGGGGGCTGCGCCAGCTCGATGCAAACACCCAGCTTCCCGCCAGTTTCGCTGAATTGCAGCCGCTGCTCGCCGCCAAGGGCGTGGCGCTGGCGACGGACACCCAGGACTACATGATCCCGATCGCCGTCGAGGCGAATGCGGTGCAGGACAGGCTCGGCCTGGTCGGCGCCGTCGTCACGCTCGTGCTGTCGATCGCCGGCGCCTTTTACGCGCTCCGGCAAGTCGCGCCGCGGGCGCGCGCCAGGAACAATGTCGAGCGGCTGATGCTGTGGGGGCTGCTGGCGGCCTCGACCATCGCCATCCTGACCACGGTCGGCATCGTGCTTTCGATGCTGTTCCAGACCATCCAGTTCTTCGACAGCGTTTCGCCGGCGAGCTTCTTCTTCGGCACCGTCTGGGATCCGCGCTTCGCCGCGGCCGGCTCGGGCGGCAGCCAGGGCCAGTTCGGCCTGATTCCGCTCCTGTCCGGCACGCTCTACATCGCCTTCGTCGCCCTGCTGGTGGCGGTGCCGGTCGGTTTGATGTCGGCCGTCTACATGGCCGAATACGCCTCGCCCAAGGTGCGCTCGGTGGTGAAGCCCGCGCTCGAGCTGCTGGCCGGCATCCCGACCATCGTCTACGGCATTTTCGCCGTCGTCACGCTGGGGCCGTTCCTGCGCGATCTCTCGGCGGCGCTGACCGGCGGTTCGCCCTTCATCCAGGGCCAGAGCATCTTCACCGCCGGCCTGGTCATGGGCGTCATGCTGATCCCGGTCGTATCCTCCCTGTCGGACGACATCATCACCGCGGTGCCGCGCGCCATGCGCGACGGCTCGCTCGGCCTCGGCGCTACGCGCTCGGAGACGATCAAGCGGGTGATCCTGCCGGCCGCGCTGCCCGGTATCGTCGGCGCCATCCTGCTGACCGCCTCGCGCGCCATCGGCGAGACCATGATCGTGGTGCTCGCCGCCGGCGTCGCCGCCAATCTCACCGCCAATCCGTTCGAGGCGATGACCACCATTACCGTCAAGATCGTCAACCAGCTGACCGGCGACCTCGAATTCAATTCGCCGCAGACGCTGGTCGCCTTCGCGCTCGGCATCACGCTGTTCGCGCTGACGCTGGTGATGAACATCGTCGCCCTCTACATCGTGCGCAAATACCGGGAGCAGTACGAATGACCGATATCCCGCTGGATACGATGGTCCGGGCCGCGGCTCCCGCGCGCCGCGACATCGGCCTCAAGGCCCGCTACGCCGCCGAACGCCGGTTCCGCATCTATGGCGTGCTGGCGATCTCGGTCGGCCTCGCCTTCCTCGCCATCATGCTGATCACCATCGTCTCGAAGGGCTACACCGCCTTCTGGCAGACGACCGTGACGCTGCCGATCAATTTCGACGAGAAGATCATCGATCCTTCCAACAAGCGCGCCACCGATCCGGACGTGCTGATCAAGGCGAACTATCCCAAGCTGGCCGACAAGGCGCTGATGGCCAAGCTCGGCATCGATCCCGCCAACAAGCCGATGGCGCTGAAGCTGAAGGGCTTCCTGTCGGAGGGCGCGCGCGTGCAAGTGCGCGACATCGTCGTCGCCGATCCGTCGGTCATCGGCACCACGCGCAACGTCGACATCCTCGCCGCGGCCAATCTCGATTCCGCCTTCAAGGGCCAGATCGACCTCAACGTCGAGGAAGCGCGCCGCAAGGTCTCTGACCAGCAGATCGCCTGGATGAACCAGCTCAAGGCCGACGGCACCATGGCCGAGCATTTCAACAAGGGCCTGTTCACCTATGGCGCCTCCAGCCGTCCGGAAACGTCGGGCATGGGCGTGGCCATCATCGGCTCCTTCTACATGATGGTGATCGTGCTGCTTCTGGCGCTGCCGATCGGCGTCGCCGCCTCCATCTATCTGGAGGAATTCGCCAAGAAGAACCGCTTCACCGACCTGATCGAAGTCAACATCAACAATCTGGCGGCGGTGCCGTCGATCGTCTTCGGCCTGCTCGGCCTCGCCGTGTTCATCAACTTCCTCGGCATGCCGCGCTCGGCCGCCTTTGTCGGCGGACTGGTGCTGACGCTGATGACGCTGCCGACGATCATCATCGCCACCCGCGCGGCGCTTGCCGCAGTGCCGCCGTCGATCCGCTCGGCGGCGCTCGGTCTCGGCGCCTCCAAGATGCAGATGGTGTTCCAGCACATCCTGCCGCTTGCCGCCCCCGGCATCCTCACCGGCACCATCATCGGCCTGGCGCGCGCGCTCGGCGAGACCGCGCCGCTGCTCCTGATCGGCATGGTCGCCTTCGTTGCCGACTATCCGAAGACGCCATTCGATCCGGCGACAGCGCTGCCGGTGCAGATCTACATGTGGGCCAACGAGGCAGAGCGCGCCTTCGTCGAGCGCATGTCGGGCGCGATCATCATCCTGCTCGTCTTCCTCATGGCCATGAACATCACGGCGATCGTGCTCAGGCGCCGCTTCGAACGGCGCTGGTAAAAGAAGGCATCTGGTATGAACATCATGACCGAACAGTCTCTTGAAAACGCAGTGGGCGACAAAATGAACGCCAAGTCGAACGAAGTGATCAAGATGCGCGGCGACAAGGTCGGCGTGTTCTATGGCGAGAAGCAGGCGCTGTTCGACGTCAATCTCGACGTCCGCCTCAACCAGGTGACGGCGCTGATCGGTCCTTCGGGCTGCGGCAAGTCGACCTTCCTGCGCTGCCTCAACCGCATGAACGACACCATCGATTCGGCGCGGGTGACCGGCAAGATCACGCTGGACCAGGAGGACATCTACGACAAGAGCATCGACGTCGTCGAGCTCAGGGCCCGGGTCGGCATGGTGTTCCAGAAGCCGAACCCGTTCCCGAAGTCGATCTACGAGAATGTCGCCTACGGCCCGCGCATCCATGGGCTGGCCAAGCGCAAGGCCGACATGGACCAGATCGTCGAATCCAGCCTGAAGAAGGCGGCGATCTGGAACGAGGTGAAGGACCGCCTGCACGAGCCCGGCACCGGCCTGTCCGGCGGCCAGCAGCAGCGCCTGTGCATCGCCCGCGCCATCGCCGTCTCGCCGGAGGTGATCCTGATGGACGAGCCGTGTTCGGCGCTCGACCCGATCGCAACCGCCCGCGTCGAGGAGCTGATCGACGAGCTGCGCCAGAACTACACGATCGTCATCGTCACCCATTCGATGCAGCAGGCGGCGCGCGTGTCGCAGCGCACGGCGATGTTCCACCTCGGCTACCTGGTCGAGGAGGGCGCCACCGACAAGATGTTCACCAACCCCGACGACAAGCGCACCCAGGACTACATCACCGGCCGGTTCGGCTGATTTCCAAGCACGAGGACAGGATCATGGGTGAACATCATACGGTTGCGTCTTTCGACGAGGATCTCGGCGCCATCAGCAAGCTGATCTCCGACATGGGCGATCTCGCCCGCTCGATGGTCGCCGGCTCGACGCGCGCGCTGCTCAATTCAGACAACGCCCTGGCGCAGCGTGTGGTGTCCGACGACGCCATCATGGACGCACGCCAGCGCGAGCTCGACGACCGCGCCATCACGCTGATCGCCAAGCGGCAGCCGATGGCCAACGATCTGCGCGCCGTGGTCGGCTCGATCCGCATGGCGGGCGACCTCGAACGCATCGGCGACCTCGCCAAGAACATCGCCAAGCGCGTCGGCACCGTCGGTCTCAGCGTCACGCCGCGCGACCTTTCGCATTCGATCGACGGCATGGCGCAGCTGGTGCTGATTCAGGTGCAGGGGGTCATCGAGGAATATGCCGCCGCGGATGCCGCGGCGCTTGCCAAGCTCCGCAACGACGACGAGCGCATCGACGTCAAATACACCTCGGTGTTCCGCGAGCTTTTGACCTACATGATGGAAGATCCGCGCAACATCACCGCTTGCACGCATCTGTTGTTCTGCGCCAAGAATCTGGAGCGCATCGGCGACCATGTCACCAATATCGCCGAGAACGCCTACTACGTGCTGACCGGCCAGCAACTGCCCGCCAATCGTCCGAAGCTGGACGAGACGGCGATGTCGGCGCCGGCGGCCTGAGAAGAAGGGTGACGGGCCGATGATCGCGCCACGCATCATGGTGGTGGAGGACGAGGAGCCGCTGGGGGTGCTGCTCCGCTACAATCTTGAATCGGAAGGCTACCAGGTCGAGGTGGTGACACGCGGCGACGAGGCCGAAATCCGGCTGCAGGAAAACGTGCCCGACCTCCTGGTGCTCGACTGGATGGTGCCGGCGGTTTCCGGTATCGAGCTCTGCCGGCGTCTCAGGATGCGGCCGGAGACCGAGCGGCTGCCGATCATCATGCTGACGGCGCGCGGCGAGGAAAGCGACCGGGTGCGCGGCCTCTCCACCGGCGCCGACGACTATCTGGTCAAGCCGTTCTCGACGCCGGAGTTCATGGCGCGCGTCAAGGCGCTGCTGCGCCGCGCCAAGCCGGAAGTCCTGTCCAGCATGCTGAAGGTCGGCGACATCGTGCTCGACCGCGAATCGCATCGTGTCTATCGCAAGAAGAGCGAGATCCGGCTCGGTCCGACCGAGTTCCGCCTGCTCGAATTCATGATGCGCCATCCCGGCCGCGTGTTCTCGCGCAGCCAGCTGCTCGACAATGTCTGGGGCGAGACGATCTACATCGACGAGCGCACGGTCGACGTGCATGTCGGCCGCCTGCGCAAGGCGGTCAACAATGGCCGCATGCCTGACGTCATCCGCACCATCCGCGGGGCCGGATACGCGATCAGGGAAGATTGACGCTCAGGCCACGTTCTTCCCGGTGGCGCCGCCTTTCACCTGCACGCCCGGCGCGAAAATCTCCTGGTCGACGAAGGTCAGTGCGCGCATGGCGCAGCCTTCGCGGATGAGCGGCAATTCGTTCGGCTCGGTGTCGAAGGAGATCGACTTCGAATGCTGGCCGCCGGCGGTCTGGGCGATCGCCTCGCGCAGCGCCGGCTCGATCAGGTCGAAGGCGGCGGCGCTGACGCCGACCATGGCGACGGGAGCTGGATCGATCAGCGCGAACAGGCTGCCGAGGCCGTAGCCGAGCGCCTCGCCGGCCTTGCGGTAGGCCTGGCGCTCCGGGCCGTCGCCGGCGCGCGCCCTGGCGGCGAGCGAGCGCATGTCGGCGTCGCTGACATCGACCGGCTCGGCGTCCTCGCCCATCTGCTTGGCATTGCGCCAGATCGCATAGTTGCCGGCATAGGCCTCGACGCAGCCGCGCCGGCCGCAGCGGCAGAGCGCGCCGCCCGGCCGGTGGATCATGTGGCCGAATTCGCCGCCGGAGGAATGGGTGCCGGTGAACAGCTCTCCCTTCAGCACCAGCCCCATGCCGATGCCGTGCGAGAGCAGGATGGCAATGAAGTCGTCGCGGTACCGCTCGGGATCGCGCCACTGCAGCGCCACCGCCATCATGTTGCAGTCATTCTCCATGGTGGCCGGAACGCCGAATTCGGCTTCCAGAATGTCGGCGAAGGCGATGTCGGTCTGCGGCGTGATCGGTGACCACAACATGGCGCGGGCATGGGTGTCGGTGATGCCCTGGATGCCCATGGCGATGCGGGCGACGCCGCGGACGTCGAGGTCGGGATCCTCGAAACGGCGCCGGACGATGGCCACGCATTCGCCGATCAGCTCGTCGCGCGGCATGATCGCCGTGTCGAGGCGGCGCTGCTCCTCGGCAATGACCTGCCCGGCATAGTCGATGACGGCGACGGAAAGGAAGTTCAGCGACAGGACCACCGTCATCACCGCCGTGGCTTCCGGATTGAGGGCAAGCCCGACCTGCGGCCGGCCGCGCTTCAGCGAAACAGCCTCGTTTGGCTTGCTCTCGGTCAGGATGCCTTCCTGGATCAGGTCGGACGAGATCGCCGAGATGGTCGAATGGCTGAGGCCGGTGGTGGCGGCGATCTCGGTACGCGACGGCTGGCCGGCGCGGCGCACGGCCGAAATAACCATCGCCCGGTTGCGTCGGCGCAGATCGTCGTGGCGGATTCCAACCGACATGCTTTGCCTTCCTCCCGGTCGTCGCGGCCGTTTTTGATTTCGAAGGCCGTCGGCGACACCGTATGAATAGTGGCAGAAGCGGGCCAGCCTGTCATTTATTTATTCCGGAGCTCGAAAAAAATTCGCCGAGGCCTCGGAATCGCTCAGAATCGTTGTTGACAGCGCTCCGCCGTTGGATCATATTTTTTTCGAGGCTCGAAAAAAAGCCTCTATGCCGGCCTCAGGGCCAGTCTGGGTCGCGCCGCAATGGCGCAGGGAGGAAATCATGAAGAAATTCGCAACCGCCATGCTGGCGGGTGTCGCCTTGTCGTTGACGCTCGCGTCGGTCGCCGAGGCGAAGGACAAGGTGATCGGCGTTTCCTGGTCGAACTTCCAGGAAGAGCGCTGGAAGACCGATGAAGCGGCGATGAAGAAGGCCATCGAGGCGGCCGGCGACAAGTATATTTCGGCCGACGCGCAGTCCAATCCCGGCAAGCAGCTGACCGACGTCGAAAGCCTGATCTCGCAGGGCGCCAATGCCCTGATCGTGCTGGCGCAGGACGCTTCGGCCGTCGGGCCGGCGGTGCAGAAGGCGCTGGACGAAGGCATTCCGGTCGTCGGCTACGACCGGCTGATCGAGAACAAGGACGTCTTCTACCTGACCTTCGACAACAAGGAAGTCGGCCGCATGCAGGCCCGCGAAGTGTTCAAGGTCAAGCCGGAAGGCAATTATGTCTTCATCAAGGGCTCGGGCGCCGACCCGAACGCCGATTTCCTGTTCGCCGGCTCGATGGAAGTGCTGAAGGAAGCCATCGACGGCGGCAAGATCAAGAATGTCGGCGAGGCCTATACCGACGGCTGGCTGCCCGCCAACGCGCAGAAGAATATGGAGCAGTTCCTGACCGCCAACGACAACAAGGTCGATGCGGTGGTGGCGGCCAATGACGGCACCGCCGGCGGTGTCGTCGCCGCGCTGACGGCGCAGGGCCTCGCCGGGACCGTTCCGGTGTCGGGCCAGGACGGCGACCACGCCGCGCTGAACCGCATCGCGCTCGGCACCCAGACCGTGTCGGTGTGGAAGGACGCGCGCGAACTCGGCAAGAACGCCGCCGAGATCGCCTCGGCTCTCGCCGACGGCAAGAAGATGACCGACATTGCCGGCGTCAAGGACTTCACCACGCCGGGCGGCAACACCGTCAAGTCGCTGTTCCTGACGCCGGTCGCGATCACCAAGGACAACCTCAACGTCGTCATCGACGCGGGCTGGATCAAGAAGGACGAAGTCTGCGCCGGCGTTGCCGCGGGCGCCGTCGCCGCCTGCAACTGAGGCAGGCCTTCCAGTTTGAAGACCAGGCGCCGCGGCCCATGAGCCGCGGCGTCCATCAAGCTTCGTTTCGCAACGGGCTTCCGGCTTCAAGTGAGCCGGGAAAGCCAATAGAATCATGTTCCGGCAACCGCGCCAGACGGCAAACCGGTGGGAGGAAATCATGACCGATACGACCTCAAGCACGGTCGCCGCGGACCGGGCACGCGCAGCCGAACTCAGCGCCGCCGGCCGCTTCCTCAAGGCAACCGAACTCGACACGCGCATGCTCGGCATGGTCGGCGCGCTGCTGGTCATCTGGATCGGCATCCACGTCCTGTCGGGCGGGCTTTTCCTGACGCCGCGCAACCTGTGGAACCTGTCGGTGCAGACGTCCTCGGTAGCCATCATGGCGACCGGGATGGTGCTGGTCATCGTCATGCGCAATATCGATCTTTCCGTCGGCTCCGTCGAAGGCGTGGTCGGCATGATCATGGGCGTGGCGCAGGCCGAATTCCTGATCCGGGTCATCGGTCTCGAGCTCGGAAATCCATGGCTGTGGATCATCGCGCTCGCTGCCGGCGTGGTGCTTGGCCTGGCGATCGGCGCCTTCCAGGGCTTCATCATCGCCTATATGGAGGTGCCGGCTTTCATCGTCACGCTGGGCGGCCTGCTGGTCTGGCGCGGCATGGCCTGGATGATCACCAGCGGCCGCACGGTCGCGCCGCTCGACGCCACCTTCCAGTTGATGGGTGGCGGACCGCGCGGCTCGATCGGGGCCACGGCGAGCTGGGTCGTTGGCGTCGTCGCCTGCGCGGCGGTCGCCTTCGCGCTGCTCAACGGCCGCTCGCAGCGCAAGCGGTTCAATTTCCCGCTGCGTCCGGTATGGGCGGAAGTCTTCCTCGGCGTCGTCGCCTGCGCCGCCATCCTCGGCGCGGTCTCGGTCGCCAATTCCTATCCGTGGCCGGTCGGCATCGTGCGCCAGTACGCCCAGCAGAACGGCATCACCATTCCCGAAGGCGGTCTGTTCATCGCCCACGGCATCGCCATACCGGTGCTGATGGCGGTCGCGGTCGGCATCGTCATGACCTTCATCACCCGGCGAACCCGCTTCGGCCGCTATGTGTTCGCCATCGGCGGCAATCCGGAGGCGGCCTCGCTCGCCGGCATCAACACGCGCTGGGTGACGATGAAGGTGTTCATGATCATGGGCGTGCTGGCCTCGATCAGCGCCGCCATCTCGTCGGCGCGCCTCAACGCCGCGACCAACGCGCTGGGCACGCTGGACGAGCTCCTGGTCATCGCCGCCGCCGTCATCGGCGGCACGTCGCTCGCCGGCGGCTCGGGAACCGTGCTGGGGGCCATGCTCGGCGCGCTTCTGATGCAGTCGCTGCAGTCAGGCATGGTGCTGCTCGGCATCGACTCGCCGCTGCAGAGCATTGTCGTCGGCGCGGTTCTGGTCGTCGCCGTCTGGCTCGATACCGTCTACCGCAAGCGAGTCTGAGCAAGAACTTCAGGGAGGAGACGCGACCATGGAAAAGACAGCTCCCACCGGCACGCCGCTGATCGACATGCGCAACATCTCGATCGCCTTCGGCGGCATTCGCGCCGTCGACGATGCCTCGATCGATCTCTTTCCAGGCGAGGTGGTGGCGCTGCTCGGCCACAACGGCGCCGGCAAGTCGACGCTGATCAAGATCCTGTCCGGCGCCTACAAGCGCGACGCCGGCCAGATCTTCGTCAACGGCGAGGAGGCGCACATCTCCAATCCGCGCGACGCCAAGAAATACGGCATCGAGACGATCTACCAGACGCTGGCGCTCGCCGACAATGTCGACGCCGCCGCCAATCTCTTCCTCGGCCGCGAGCTGATGACCGGCTGGGGCACGCTCGACGATGTCGCCATGGAGGCCGAGGCGCGCAAGGTGATGGGCCGGCTCAATCCGCGCTTCCAGCGTTTCAAAGAGCCGGTGATCAAGCTCTCCGGCGGCCAGCGGCAGTCGGTGGCGATCGCGCGCGCCATCCTGTTCAACGCCCGCATCCTGATCATGGACGAGCCGACGGCCGCGCTCGGGCCGCAGGAGACGGCGCAGGTCGGCGAGCTGGTCAAGCAGCTCAAGGCCGAGGGCATCGGCATCTTCCTGATCAGCCACGACATCCACGACGTGTTCGAGCTTGCCGACCGGGTCTGCGTGATGAAGAACGGGCAGGTGGTCGGCACCGCGCGCACCAGCGACGTCACCCAGGACGAGGTGCTCGGCATGATCATCCTTGGCAAATGTCCGCCCGGCGCCATTCCCGGACCGGGGGCGCTGAAGATCGCCGCCTGAGGATTGGAAGCCGGCCAGAGCGGTTCAACGTTTCACGGAAACGCAGAACCGCTCTATCTCTTTGTTTTCACTCAATTCCGGACGGAAAACCGGTTCCCGCTTTTCCTGGAATTGCTCTAATGTCCGATACGTGATGTGCCAGGCGTCATGATGATTTGGCCGTGCCATTGTGTTGCCGCGGGGACTTGCTCATAAAGGTGCCCAACCGTTCAGGGGCCACTTCCTCAGTTGAAAAAGTTCTTCCCGATCCTCGCCTTCATCGCCGTCGCGCTGATCAGCCTGACGATGGCGGGGTTCGCCTATTTCGCCACGCAGGAAGCGGCGCGGATCAAGTTCGACGCGACCGCGGACGACGCGCTCAACCGGATCGAGAGCCGCATCGATCTCCACCTTTCGCTCCTGCGCTCGACCCAGGCGCTGTTCGACGCCCGCAACGGCGACATTTCACGCAATGAATTCAAGGCGTTCTTCAACGCGCTCGATGTCGACAACAATTTCGCCGGGCTGCGCGGCATCGGCTTCCTGCGGCTGGCCAAGGCCGGCGACGAGGCGGCGGTCGAGCGCGATATCCTGCGCGACCATGGCGTCGCGCATCAGGTCTACCCCGCGACGACGCAACCCTGGCGCACGCCGATCGTGATGTTCGAACCGATAGCTCCGTCCAACCAGGCCAGCATCGGCTACGACATGTTCACCGAGCCGGCGCGGCGGGTGGCGATCGAAAAGGCGATGGCCGACGACCAGCAGCATGCAAGCGGCCTGATCCAGCTCGGCCAGGGGACGGGCGCTACCCAGACCTTCCCTGGGTTCCTGGTCTTCGTGCGGCTCAATGTCGAAACCGCGCCCGAGGTCATCAACGCCAGCCGGTCGTCGACGGCGGGATTCCTCTATGCGGCCTTCCGCGCCCGGGACCTGTTCCAGACTGCGCTCAGCCGCGCCCCGCTGCTGCCGGTCAACACCGAGATCTATGACGGCAAGGTGGACGCCGGCAATCTTCTGTTCCGGTCGGAGACGCCGCCGTCCGAGACCCTCGGCGAGAGGCTGCTGGTGAGCCGCAAGCTCGTCGTCGCCGGTCGTCCCTGGACGGTGCTGTTTCGGCCGACAAGCGCTTTCTCGCTGCCGTCCTCGCGCGCCATTCCGGTGATGCTCGGCCTGTTCGGACTGTTGCTCGCCGGCGCCATAGCGCTGGTGGCGCGCTATCAGGAGCGTGCCTATGACGCGGTATCGCTGCTGCACGAGACGACGGAAAAGAGCCTGCTCGAGAAGGAGCTGATGCTGCAGGAGATGAAGCATCGCATCAAGAACTCGATCACCAGGGTGCTGGCGATCGCGCGCCAGACGGCTTCGCACGCCACCGACGTGAAGGAGTTCTCGTCGTCCTTCGCGGCGCGGCTGCAGGCGATGGCGGCGTCGCAGGACATGCTGACCCGCTCGCGCTGGCAGAAGGCCGATCTCGGCGATCTGCTGCGCATCGAGCTCGGCCAGGTGTTCGGCAAGGAGCTTCCCGCTGGCATATTGTCCGGACCGGAGGTGCTGCTCGACGAGACGACGACCCAGGCACTCGGCCTGACTTTCCATGAGCTGGCGACGAACGCGTTGAAATATGGCGAGGCCGGCAATTCCGTGGGGGCGCTCAAGGTCGACTGGTCGCTGCAGGGGCGCGGCCGCGACAGGCTGCTGGTGCTCAACTGGCGTGAAGCCGGACAGAAGCAGCTCGAAGCCCCGGCCAAGACCGGCTTCGGCACCAAGCTCATAGATCTCAACGTGACGCGCGAATTGCGTGGCACGATCAAGCGCGAGTTTCTCGCCGAGGGGCTGAAGGTGGAGATCAGAATCCCGCTGGCGACCTGAAAGGCGCTCCCCTCACCAGGAACCTTCAAGTGCAGGCGGCACAAACAAACGGAGACCGGACGAGCCGGCCTCCGTTCCTATTGCGCCTGGTCCGAAGCGATCAGCAGCGAGCCGTGTAGAGACGGCCGCGATTGTCGCGATACTGGCAATAGCCATTGCGCAGGTTGCGAACCAGCAGACCCGAGCCCGCGCCGACGGCCGCACCGATGAGCGCGCCCTTGGTGCCGCCAATCAGGCCACCGGCGACGGCGCCGACGCCGGCGCCAACGCCAACGTCCCGCTCGGTCGTGCTGCAGCCGCTGACCGCGACAACCGCAACCATGGCAATAATCATCTTCCGCATAGAGTCACCTCTCCTTTGTCCTCACTTTAGGAGGCTACAACCGCCATTTAACATGAAACAACGGCCTTTGCCCGCTCGATTTTATTGTTGACCAAGATAGGTTTTTTCGGGCCGCGCACTGTCGTTGGAGGCCAGGACGAGGCCGGAGACCTGCAGGGACGCGTCGAGTGTGCCGTCCGGACGCACGTTCCAGACGATCTGGTCGTAGTCGTCCTCCAATGCCGGGTCGACGGCGAGGCATTTGGCAACGACGTGGGGAGCCTGGCCCCGAACGTCGGTCAAGGCGAAGGGCCGTTCGGCGGTGCATTGCTCCGCGGTCTCGAAGACGCTGACAGGCACCGACAATTCACGGCATTCGGTCATGGAGTTGGAGCAGCCGATGACCAGCAGCAAGGCAGCAATATGTTCCATGGCGAGATTCCTCTCGCACAAGAACGGAGCAAAACCGGCAAAGTTCCTGCGGCAGCGGTGTCGCCCTCGAATAATTGGCGGGCGGGAGCGAGCAGATGGCGGGACGTCAGCTGAACTGCATCGCCAGCGTCAGCGCGATGGCCGCGAGCAGGATGACGGCAGCGGCCAGGCGAAGCAGGGGATGGGAGACGCTGGATGAGGCCGAGGCCGGAGCTTCGGCATCCTGGAACCCGCTCATCGAGACGCGAGCGGCCTGCTCCAGCCTGTTCATGTCGGCAACCGTCACGGACCCACCCTCCCTGTCGCGCTGCAACCGGCGAGGGCCTCAGGCCCTGGCAAGTTGCAGCGCCATCTGGGAAGAACAGCATCGGACTTTATGGTGAACAGCCGGTTAAGGGTCTTGCCGGCGCGCCCGTGGCGCGGCGCCGAGCAAGTCAGTCCGTGGCAAAATTGCCCTTGGGGATGACGAGGCGATATTCGAGGCGATCGCCGATGATTTCGAGCGTCGCCGTGCCGTTGAGCGATGCCGGCACGACACGTTCCAGGGCGACGCTGCCGAAACGCTTCTCGCTGCTACTGACGTCGCGGGCGCCGATGGCTTCGCACCATGTCAGCGACAAGGCCGGCTCGCCGCCGGCGTCGGTCGTCAGCCTCGCGGTCAACTCGACGCGCCCGTCCGGCCGCGACAGGGCGCCATAGCTCACTGAATTGACGGCAAGCTCATGCATGGCCAGGCCGATATGCAGGGCGGCGTTGGGATTGAGATAGGGGTTCTCGCCCTCGAGGCGCAGGCTGCGCTCCGGGTCGGCGGCGTAGCGGCCAACCTGGCCGGAGACGAGCTCGTGAAGGGCTGCGCCCCGCCAATTGGAGGAGGTGACCAGATCCTGCGAGGAGGCCAGCGACTGCAGCCGGCCGCGAAAGCGCGGCAGAAAATCACCCGATGCACCGGAATAGCGGCCGGTTTGGGTGGCGATGCTCTGGATGATGGCGAGCAGGTTCTTCGAGCGGTGGCTGACCTCGCGCAGCAGCGTCTTCAGCGTTTGCTCGCGTCGCCTCTGCTCGGTGGTCTCGACCATGGTGGTGACGATGCCCTGCACTTCGCCGCCCTCGCCGTGGTCGGCGTCGATCCAGACCTGGAACCAGCGCACGCCGTCTTCGCCCGGCACGCCAAGCTCGAGCCGCTCCGGCTTGCCGGAGGCGATGACGCCGCGTTTGGCGGCGCCGATGCGCTCGGCCTGGGCGGGCGGCAGTATGCCGTTGCTGTCGGCCGTGTCGGTGGCCCACGGCGCGCGCATGTTGCGCGCCCAGACCGTCTTCATCTCGCGGTCCTGATAGAGAACGGAAATGCCGGCATTGTGCAGCGCGTGAAGCAGCGCCCGGCCAAGCTGCATTCCGCTTTCGGCCGGATGCAGGGCGATGACCTCTTCGCCCTGTCTGCTGTCGCTCATGTTTGAGGCCTTGGAACGCATCGATCGCTTGCCACCGAGCTCAAGCTGAACGGCTTACTGCAAAATGGGTTCCCGAAAATGAGGATCCAGATGCGGTCCGCCGAGCGGCATCTCGTTGGAGGATACCGCCCGGCGGTGGCTGGAAACCGTTTGAGGGGTGCGGCTTCCAGTGTTCGGTCGAGCCTCGCCGTCACGCCCGTCTGAACAGTCCGGCGACCAGCGAGATGATCAGGAACGCGAGGAAGATGAAGAATAGTATCTGCGCGATGCCGGCGGAGGTGCCGGCGATGCCGCCGAAACCAAGCGCACCGGCGATGATCGCCACGACGAGAAAAACGAGCGCCCAGTAAAGCATGATCCGTCTCCTTCCTATGCTGCGGTAAAAACGTGGGTGGTTGGCGTTTGTTCCACCCTTTGCCGAAAAAGACGATCCCTGGAAGGGGGGTGAGACGCGAATTCCCAAGCCTCTCGGCGACGCCCGTCGCAGACGCGCCGAAAGCTTCATTCTCAAGTGGAATGGCGGATGGCCCAGGCGCGCGCGGCGCTCCTGGATTACGCCGCGGCCTTGGCCTGCCGATCGAAGAACAGCGCCTGGCTGATCAGCGCCTTGACCATGTCCGGGTTGAACGGTTTGGTGACCAGGAAGGCCGGTTCCGGCCGCTCGCCGGTCAGCAGACGCTCCGGAAAAGCGGTGATGAAGATCACCGGCACCGGCGTCGAGGATAGGATCTCGTTCACGGCCTCGATGCCTGAGCTGCCGTCGGCGAGCTGGATGTCGGCCAGCACCATCTTCGGCCTGGTCTTGCCGAAAATCGTCACCGCCTCGGCATGGGTGCGCGCGGTGCCGACGACGCGATGGCCGAGGCTCTCGACCATCTCCTCGATGTCCATGGCGATGAGCGGCTCGTCCTCGATGATCAGGACGTCGGTCGCCACCTGGCGGGAAATCTCGTTGCTCGCCTGGGCGAGCAGGTCGGAGAATTCCTGTTCGTCGGCATCCAGGACCTCGGCCGCCTCGTCTTCGCTGAAGCCTTCGACCGCAACCAGCAGGAAGGCCTGGCGGGGGCGAGGGGCGATCGCGTTCAGATTGGCGGCCGCGCGCTGCTCCCATGCCGATTGCGCATGTTCCTGCGGAACGCGAATGGCAATCGAGGTGAAGAGCCGCGCGAAAACCTTGTACAGCGCGATGCGGTCGTTCGATGCCTGGGGGAAGATATCGACATCGGCGATGATGGCTTCGAGCATCGCGGCGACCAGCGCATCGCCGCTCTCCTGCGATCCGGAAACCGCGCGCGAGAAGCGGCGCAGGAACGGAAGGTGCGGCGTGATGGTGGCGGACAGGCTCATGTTGGACGTCTCCCTCAGATGACGCAATTGCATCAGGTGGCTATTGCATAGGTGGCTGGCCAAGCTGATTGCAAGCCCCGAGGAGCCAAACGCCGGCTTGCCGAAAAAGTTCCGGTTGCGATGGAACTAATATAAGGGGACGACGTTTGAGATCGGGATGGGCAACCAGATGAGGGGGCCGCTTAGCGTTGTATGTTAGGGGCGGCCAGGGTGCTGGAAATAAAGGGCGAAATGAAGGACATGACGAAAGACACTTCGGCCGGCGCCGCGGGACGGCGTCGGGTTGTTTCCGGCGACCCCTTGGGGCCAAACTCGGAAATCGGCCGCAAACTCAAGCAATATTACGATGAATTGGTCTCCGACCACGTGCCGGACCGCTTCGCCCAACTGCTCAGCGAGCTTGAGCAGGCCGAGCCCGCGCGGAAAAAGGACTGAGGCATGGCGGCCGTCTCGCAGAGCTTCAAGACCGACCTGCTCGGCTCGATCCCGAGTCTGCGCGCCTTTGCCGTGTCGCTGACGCAGAACGCCGACAAGGCCGACGACCTGGTGCAGGAAACGCTGGTCAAGGCCTGGGACAAGCATGAGAGCTTCCAGCCGGGCACCAATCTCAAGGCCTGGCTGTTCACCATCCTGCGCAACGAGTTCTACTCGCAGATGCGCAAGCGCGGCCGCGAGGTGCAGGACAGCGACGGCATCATGACCGCGAGGCTCGCCGTCCATCCGGCCCAGCACGGCCAACTCGACCTCAAGGACTTTCGCGGCGCACTCGAACAGTTGCCGGAGGATCAGCGCGAAGCCATCATCCTGATCGGTGCGTCGGGCTTTTCCTACGAGGAGGCGGCCGAAATCTGCGGCTGTGCCGTGGGCACGATCAAGAGCCGAGTCAGCCGCGCCCGCGCCAGGCTGCAGGAGATCCTGAAAATCTCTGGCGAAGACGAGTACGGCCCGGACGCGATCTCGGCGCAAGTGACGGGGTCGAACGCCGCCTGACTGTCCGGCCGCCTACCGCTCTATCCCTGTTTGACGAATTCCGGACTTAAAAACCGTGGCGTTGCTCGCTCAGGCGAGCGGTCCGCGGCCGCAGGCCGCCGCCACCGCTTCGACGAGGTCCTCGCCGGAGAAGGGTTTGCTGACCAGCCGGATCTCCGGAAAGGCCGTCTTCAATTCGTCCACCTCGGAGTGGCCGGAGGCGAAGATGAAGGGCAGGCCCGATTCGCGCAGCCGCGAGGCGAAGCCGAGGGTAGAGGTGCCGCTCAGCATCAGGTCGACGATGGCGGCATCGAATTGCGCGGCCACGTGCTCCGGCTCGATCTCCGCAAGGTCGCCGGCAACAACCACCTCGCCGGCGCCATAGTCGCGGCACAGCTGTTCGACGTCGGCGGCGATCAGGAATTCGTCCTCGAGGACGAGAATCCGCAATCCGTCAAGCAATGGCACCTAGCGAAGTCTCCTTGCGATAATGTCTTCCTGAAGAGGCAGTCATGGGCGCTATCGGGCGAGCTGTCATTTAAAAAGTTGTGTCGGAGCGCCGATGAAGTTTTGATGAGACAGGAAGGCGCGGTTCGGATAGGGCGCCGCGGCGCCGAAGCGCTTCGCCAAGTCCACTTTTTTGGCGAGGAACCTTGCCGTATGTTGGACGTTGAAAGCAAGCAAACGCAAGGAGTTAAGCTATGGCGACCGCCGCAGGAAAAAACGCGACAGACGGCCGGACGAGTCCGGACCTCGAAGCCGACATCAGGCAACTGAGGGCCGACATCGAAAAACTGACCAAGCAGTTGGCCAAGACCGGCGAGCACGGCTACGGAACGGCGCGGCGGGCGGCCACCGAGGGCGTCGAACAACTGCGCGCCCAGGGCGAGGCCGCCTTCGAAGGGTTGCGCGGGAATGCCAGGGATATCGAGGCGCAGATCGTTGCCAATGTGCGCGAAAAGCCGGTGACCTCGCTGGCGATCGCGGCGGGCGTCGGCTTCCTGTTCGCGCTTCTGGCGCGGCGCTAGTCCCACCCAATGGCAATGCTTGCATCGCTGATTTCGGCTCTCGCCTCCGGCGAGGCCTTGGCGGCCCTCGGCCGCGCGCGGACCGCGGCGGTCATCTACATCATCGTCACGCTCGCAGCGATGTGCGGCGTCGGCTTTCTCATCGGCGCGGCTTACATCTGGATCGCCGGGCTTTATGGCCCGATGGCGGCCTCGCTGGGTTTCGGCGTCGGCTTCCTGGTGATCGCCGGATCGGTTCTCATCGTTTACCGGCTGTCGGCGGGGCTGCGCGCGCGGCGCCGGGCGCGACAGCGCAGTGCCGACATGAAGGCGCTCGGCATCACCGCCGCGCTCGCTGCCCTGCCCGTCCTGCTCAAGGGAAAGGGCGGGCTCGGCGCCGTTCTCGCCCCGGCGATCGCGCTCGCCGCCTACGCCATCTACCGCGAGAATGCCGGACCGGATCGTGACGCCGACGATGCGGACTAGAGCCGGGCGCGCTGCGTGAATCCGCTCCGACGCACCGTGCTACGGACTATTTCGGCAGATCCTCGAGCGGTATCGATATTTGGGCAAAGACGCCTTCCGGGCGGAACTCGTGCTTCACCGCGCTGGAAATGACCTTGGCCAGGCTGCGGCGGATCAGGATCGAGCCGAAGCCGTGACGGTCCGGCGGCTCGACCTGCGGGCCGCCGGTTTCACGCCAGGTCAGCACCAGATGACGGGCACCCTTCCTGCCTTGCGTCTTCCAGCCGAGCTCGACCCTGCCGGTGGCGACCGACAGCGAGCCGTATTGCAGGGCATTGCTCGCCAGCTCATGCAGGATCAGGCCAAGCCCCACTGCCTGGTCGGGGGTCAGCAGCAGGTCTTCTCCGGTGATCGTCATGCGCGGCTGCGCGGCGCTGTCGAACGGCTTGGCTTCGATCTGCACCAGTTCGTGGATGCCGATGCCGCGCCATTCCCGGTCGGACAGGAGATTGTGGGCGGCGCCCAGCGCCTGCAGCCTGGCGCCGAAGGCTTCCAGGAATTCGCTCGGCTGGCGGGCGTGGCGAACGGTCTGCGTCGCCAGCGCCTGCACCGTGGCCAGGGTGTTCTTGACGCGGTGGTTAAGCTCGCGCAGCAACAGGCGCTGGCGCTCGTCGCCTAGCTTGCGCTCGGTAATGTCGTAGTTGACGCCGAAGATCAGCGTCGGCTTGCCGTCGCTGTCGCGTTCGATGACGCGGCCGCGGGTGGCGATCCAGCGCGGCGGGTAGATGCCCTTCACCCGGTATTCGCCGAAATAGTCGTCGCTGCCGGTCAGAGCGTCGCGAAAGCGCGTCTCGGTCTGATAGACGTCGCGCGGATCGATGGCCGCCAGTATGTCGCGCGCCTTCAGCCGATTCGAGCGCGGCAGGTCGAAAAGTTCGGACAGCAGGACGTCGCATTCGATGATGTCAGTGCGGATGTCCCATGCCCAACTGGCGAGCGAGGCGGCGTCGAGGGCGATGGCGCGACGCTTTTCCTCCTGTGCCAGGGCCTCCTTTGCGATAGCGCCGCTGCGGGTGGCGTCCTTCAGCGTGAACAGGCTGGCGGCGAGTTCGGCCAGTGCCTTCAACTGGCCGAGCTGGTCTGCGGACGGAAAGGCGTGCGGCTTGCGGTCCAGCACGCAGAGCGTGCCGATACGGGCGCCCGCCACGACCATCGGCACGCCGGCATAGAACTGGATCCGATGCTTGCCGCTGACTGCGGGACTGGCGGCGAAGCGCGCGTCTAGGGTCGCGTCGGTCACCACCATCGGCTCGTCGCCGGCGGCGATGGCATGTGCGCTGAAGGGCATTCCCGCGGTGGTTTCGGTTTCGTCGAGGCCAAGGCTCGACTTGAACCACTGGCGCTCGGCGTCGACCAGGGTGATCAGCGCGATCGGCGCCTGGAGCACAGCGGCGGCAAGAGCTGTGATGCGGTCGAAATCAGGATCGGGCGCCGTATCAAGCAGACCGTGAAGCACGGCAAGTCGATCCTGCGCCTTCACGGCGCCAAGGACGTCGGCCGGCAGTCCCGGCGTTTTGCGAACCCTGCTATCCACCAAGCCCCCAAATGCCGCGTCCCGCTGCCAACGGCCGCGGTGCCGACCAATGCGTACGCCCCAGGCTCCGGAACCTTCGCGGCGAGGAACCGTTACCCGACCATATTCTGCCAGACGCGCCGGCCGGTGCCAAACGATACGGAGGCCGACCATGACCAAGATCATCCCCGAGGAGAAAGCCCGTCAGGGACGCTGGGGCGTCAACGTGCTCAAGATCCTCGTCGCAGGCTTGCTTCTGGCATTCGTCGCTTGGGGGGTCGCGGAGATTTACGGCGAAGTAATCAAGGCTCCGACCACCGAACAGGGGCCAAAGGGCTAGCGGTCGCGCCGATGTCGTTTTCCTATCCATCACGCCGCCTCCGCCCGTGCGATGCGAGACGGGACCAGCACCTTTAGCGCTCCGGGGTGAATTGCGATCTCGGTCTCGCGTTCGAGCTTGACCAGTTCACCATCCATGACGGCGCGGTATTTGCTGCTCGCGGCATGGATTTTCAGTCTCGCACTCTCTGCCTGATGGATTTCGACATGGGCGCTATCGCGCCATTTGCCGCGCGCCATGTCGAAGAAGACCCTGACCAGTTCGCCGCGCCTGCGCGCCACCGAGATGTAGATGCCGAGCACGCCGCCGGCGGGATTGTCGGCATAGGGCAAATGACCTTCGCCGAACAGGTTGTTGGTGACGCCGATGCCGGTGGCTCGGGTTACGATTTCCGCCTCGCCTATGGTGAGCGTCGCCTTCAAGGCCGGGGGGTTTTTGATCGTCGCCCAGGCGGCGCGCGCCGAGGCCCGCATCTTGCCGAGGCGTGAGCCGAATTCCATGCCCTCGCGCAGTTGCACCATCTTGGCGTGCAGGCCGATGGAGAATTGGTGCACGAAAGGCCGGCCGTTGGCGCTCGCCATATCGACTTCTATCACCTCGCCATCGGCAAAGGATTTCAGCGCCGCATCCAAGGTCTGCGGAACGCCGAGCCCGCGGGCGAAGAGATTCATCGTGCCAGCCGGCAGGATGGCCAGTGCCGTCTTGCGGTTCATCAGCAGGCCGGCCGCGGTCGAAATGGTGCCGTCGCCGCCGCCGGCCAGTACGACGTCGATGCCGCGCCGCCGGACCGCCTTCTGCAAGGCCGCTGCAATGTCCTGGCCGGCAACGACATCGACGTCGATGGTATGGCCGGCCGCCTCCAGCGTCTGGCGCAGCCGGTCACAGAAGCCGGAAAGATCGGTGGTCCGCAACGTGCCGCCGTCCCGGTTCAGCACCGCCGCAAATCGCATGCCCCACTCCGTTTCGCTCACCGAGCCGCTGGGCTCAGCCGCAGGCTGAAACGGAATGCCCGGAGAAAGGTTCCAGGGTCCGGTGAAACACGACGGCCGGGCCAGCAATTTCATGGGCTTGTCCGGAGCGGGAAGCGCCTTTTTCGGAACAACGATCTGGTCACGACGTTGTGAATCTGTAGAAGCGCCGCGGCCGCTCTTTCAGCGACCCTGCGGTGTGCCCGAAAATCATGCACGAGGAGGAAGCATTATGATCCGCACCCTTTTTGCGACCACCGCGCTCGCCACGCTGATAGCAACCGGCGTCCAGGCGCAAACCGCAACGACGCCCGCGCCGGCCACGCAGAACGAAGCGCCGGCCGTTCCCGTGATGCGCGCCGAAGGCAGCCTCGCCACCAACATCATTGGCGAATCCGTCTATAACGGCACCGCCGACGATGCCCAGGATATCGGCAAGATCAGCGACGTCGTCTTTGACGAGACCGGCAAGGCAAAATCCGCCATCATCGGCGTGGGCGGTTTCCTTGGCATAGGAGCCAAGGACGTCGCCTTCGACTTTGACAAGCTGCAATGGGTCGAGAAGAACGGAGACCGCTGGCTTGTCGCGGAGACCACCAAGGAAGCCCTGACGGCGCTGCCGGACTTCGACAGGAAGCCCTATGATCCGGCACCGGCCGCCCAGACCGACACGACAGCGCAGGCGCCGGCGACCACGACGGAAGGCACCGGTGCGCAGAAGCCTGTCGACATGAATGCCGCTTCGGCTGAGCCGGTGAAGAAGGCAGATGGCAACCTCGCCACCAACATCATCGGCGAGTCCGTCTACAACGGCACCGCCGACGACGCGCAGAACATCGGCGACGTCAACGACATCGTGCTCACCAAGGACGGCAAGGCCGAGGCGCTCGTCATCGGTGTTGGCGGCTTCCTCGGCATAGGCGAGAAGAACGTCGCCTTCGACTTCGCCAAGGCCAAGTGGGCCGAAAAGAACGGTGATCGCTGGCTGGTCGCCGAGACCACGAAGGAAGAGCTGCAGGCGCAGCCCGACTTCAACCGCAAGGCCTATGATCCGGCGCCGGCAACCACCGCGTCGGCCGAGGTGCCAAAGGCCGCCGCTCCAACCGCAACCGCTCCGGCGCCGGCCGAAAAGACGGCCGAGGCCCCGGCAGCCCCTGAAGCCAAGACCACCGACCCGACGCAGACCGCGGCGATCGACAAGTCGACGCTGACGGAGATGCCGGTCGGCGAGATCCGGGGTGACGACCTGAAAGGGACGACCGTCTACGGCGCCAACGATGTCCAGGTCGGCGAGATCGGTGACGTCGTGCTGACGCCCGAGAACAAGCCGGACGCGGTGATCGTCGATGTCGGCGGCTTCCTCGGCATCGGCGAAAAGGAAGTCGCTGTCGGCATGGACAACCTCAAATTCATGACCGACAAGGACGGCAAGAAATATCTCTACACCACCTTCACCAAGGAACAGCTTGAAGCGCAGGCGGCCTACGACAAGGGCAGCTACGCCGAGAAGCGTGACCAGCAGAGGATGAAGGTGCAGTAGGCAATAGGAGTTGGGTGGCAGTAGGCAGTAGGCAGTAGGCAGTAGGCAGTAGGCAGTAGGCAGTAGGCAGTAGGCAGTAGGGAAATGAGCTTTCTACTGCCTACTGCCTACTCACATATCCAGCCACGCCATTCTCCGTCAGCTCCGCCAGCGCCAGCGACTGGTCGAGATGCTCCGCCCGCCAGGCCAGCAGCCTTTCGGCAAACTGCAGCCGCACCGCGAGATAGGCGGGATCGTTGGCGACGTTGGTCAGCTCCCCGGGATCCTTCTTCAGATCAAACAGCAGGGGCGACAGGCCGCCGCCGAAATGCACATATTTGAAGTCTTGCGAACGGATGACGGCGAGGTTGCACTGGCGCGAGCCGATGCCGAAGTGGCGCTCGGCCTCGCCATCGGCCACCGAGCGGAAATCGAATTCCCAATGCGCTGCGTCGCGCCAATCGCGCGGCGCAGCGCCTTCCAGGAACGGTTTCAGTGAGCGGCCGTCGAGATGCGGTGGCGGATCCTCGCCGAGGAGATCGAGCAGGGTCGGCAGGATATCGACGGCCTCGCTGAAGCAATCGACGCTGCCGCCGGCCGCATGGCCCAGGCGCGGGTCGCGGATGATCAGCGGGATGTGGTAGCTGCCGTCGAAGAAGCCGCCCTTGCCGAGCATGAAATGGTCGCCCATCATCTCGGCGTGGTCGGAGGTCAGCACGATCACGGTCTCGTCCCAGGCTCCCGCCGCCTTGAGCGCCTGCCAAAGGCGTCCGAGTTGCGCGTCGACCTCGAAGATCATGCCGTAATAAATGGCGCGGATGGCGCGGATATTGTCCTCACCCCAGTCGCGCACCTTGCCTTCGGCGCCGGGGCGGAAGTTCTGCCTCATCCGGCGGTCGAGATCGTAAGCGAGGTACGGGTGGCTTTCCGCCTCGGCCTGCCAGTACCCGGCGCGACTGAAAGCGGGGCCGTCGGCCGGATCATACATGGCGTTGTAGGGCTCAGGCACGATGAAGGGCGGGTGCGGGCTGATGAAGGAGAGATGCGCGAACCAGGGCGCGCCACGCTCCTGCTCGCCCAGCCAGCGGATGAACTCGCCGGCCAGGAAAGCCGTCGGCGTCTGGTCCTGCGAGTAAATTGGTGGCGCATTGGTCACGGGGTCGCTCGGTTCGCCAACCGGGCGGTGGACGTCAGGATGGCCGGCACTGGAGTCGATGCCCTGGGCGCTCAGCCAGGACAGCCAAGGCTTCTGATGCTCGGGCAGGAATTGGCGCACGGTGAAGCCGGGCAGGACCCCCTCATAGGTTCTCAGCCTGGGGTCGCCGGGCGCAAGCAGGCGTGGGTCGAGCGAGACATCAGTATAGCCGAAGAGCGTCGGGTCGTAGCCGAGGGCCCGGGCCGAAAGCGCGATGTTGCCGTGGCGGGCATCGAGCGGCGTGCCGTTGCGGCAGACGCGGTTGTTCATCTGGTAGAGCCCGGTGTAGAGGCAGGCGCGCGCCGGCGAACAAGGGGCTGCCCCGCCAAAGTGGCGCCGAAACAGCACGCCTTCGGCGGCAAGTGCATCGGCATTCGGTGTTTTCAGCACCGGATGGCCGGCCGTCGACAGGCAATCGCCGCGCCACTGGTCGCATGTGATCAGGAGAATGTTGGGGCGTTCGCTCATGCTGGCCAAGCGTTTGTCTCCTCATCCGGCATGCCGCTCATGGAGCCGAATTCAGGCCGTCGCGCAAGGCCGCGCATCTCTGTTGATTGGTGAACAAATGATGCGATATCGTTCACTTTTACAGCACAGTCCATTCTGTGTTTGCCTCCTTTGCCGCGGCCGTGCCTATCCTCATATTGGCGTGGACAGCGGCGAGGGCCGCACCAGCAAAAGGGAAGGAGCAGAAAAATGCTCGACCAGATCAAGGGCCTGCATCACGTCACCTCGATGGCCAGCGATGCGCGCCGGAACAATGAATTCTTCACCAAAAAGCTCGGCCTGCGCCGGGTCAAGAAGACCGTCAATTTCGACGCGCCTGACGTCTATCATCTCTACTATGCGGACGAGGTCGGCACGCCGGGTTCGGTGATGACCTATTTCCCGTTCCCCAATATCGGCAAGGGCCGGCATGGGGTGGGCGAGGTCGGCACGACGGTCTATTCGGTGCCGGAAGGCACGCTCGGCTATTGGGAGAAGCGCCTTGCCGATGAAGGCGTCGCGGGCCTGTCGCGCGAAGAGACGTTCGGCGAGAAGCGGCTCGCCTTCGCCGGCCCCGACGGCGACGGCTTCGCGCTCGTCGAAGACAAGGCCGACGGCCGCGCGCCCTGGGCGAAGGGCGGCGTTCCCGCCGACGAGGCGATCCGCGGCTTCCACTCGGTGCAGCTTCGGCTGAGGGATGGCGGCGCCACCGAGGAGCTGTTGAAGTTCATGGGCTATCGGGAGGTCGACAAGTCCGGCAACGTCCGCCGGCTTGCGGTCAAGAACGGCAATGGCGCCGACATCGTCGACATCGAATCGCTGCCGGGCGCGGCGTTTGCCAATCTCGGCGCCGGCTCGGTCCACCATGTCGCCTTCGCGGTCGAGAACCGCGCCAGGCAGCTCGAAGTGCGCAAGGCGCTGATGGACACCGGCTACCAGGTGACGCCGGTGATCGACCGCGACTATTTCTGGGCGATCTATTTCCGCACGCCGGGCGGGGTACTGTTCGAGATGGCCACCAACGAGCCAGGCTTCGACCGCGACGAGGACACCGCTCATCTCGGCGAGGCGCTGAAGCTGCCGGCGCAGCACCAGCATCTCAGGCCCTATCTCGAACAGCACCTGCAGAAACTGGAAGACTGAGCCATGAGCAAGGATACCTACACTCACAAGCTGCTGCCCGGTTCGCCGGGCAGTCCGCTGCTTTTCGTCTTTCACGGAACCGGAGGCGACGAGAACCAGCTGGTATCGCTGGGACGCGAGCTGGTGCCTTCGGCAAGCATCGTGTCGCCGCGCGGCGATGTGTCGGAGCAGGGTGCCGCCCGCTTCTTTCGCCGCACCGGCGAGGGGGTCTATGACATGGAAGACTTGGCGCGAGCGACCGCCAAGATGGCTGCCTTCATCAAGGCGCATGTCGAGGCGGCAAAGCCCTCGACGGTGCTTGGGCTCGGCTATTCCAATGGCGCCAACATCCTGGCGTCGGTGGCGTTCGCGGAACCCGGCCTGTTCGACGCGACGGTGCTGATGCATCCGCTGATCCCTTTCGAGCCGCAGGTGAAAGGCAGCCTCGCCGGCCGCTCTGTGCTGATTACGGCCGGCAGGCGCGATCCGATCTGCCCGCCCAATTTGACGTCGCGGCTGGAGGCCTATTTGCGCGCCGACGGCGCCGCTGTCACTGTGGAATGGCACGATGGCGGGCACGAAGTGCGGCCGAATGAAATCGAGGCGGCGCGGCAGCTCTTTGCCGGCCTGCCGGTTGAAGGAGCGTGAGCAATGGCTGATCAATTGCCCGAGGTCGAACTGGAGGATCGCGGCTCCAAGGGCCGCTATGTCCTGCGCGGGCCCGGCGGCGCCGAGGCCGAGATGACCTTCACCAAAATCGGCGAGCATCAGCTCATCATCGATCACACCGAGGTGCCTGACGCGTTTCGCGGCCAGGGCGCGGGGCTTCGCCTCGTCACCCGCGCCATCGAGGACGCGCGCGCGGCCGGCAAGAAGATCATCCCGCTCTGCCCGTTCGCCAACGCCCAGTTCCGCCGCCATCCGGAATGGGCCGACGTGCTGAAGCGGTAGCAAGTTCCCCCTTCTCCCACAACGGGAGAAGGAGAACACGCCTCAGCCACAAATGCGAACACGCCACTGGCATTTGCGCGATTTAGCCATCTTGCCTAAGTAGAGGTATCGTCCGCGGACGCACTCGCCGTCCGCGGCCCGCCACCTCAAGCCAATGGCCTCCTGATGACCGCAACCGACCTCATCCCCGTCTTTGACGGCCACAACGACACGCTGCTCAGGCTCTACCAGTCGAAGGAAGCGGATGTCGAAAAGCTGTTCATCGACGGCACGCCGGGCGGCCATATCGATCTGCCACGGGCGAAGAAGGGCGGCTTTGCCGGTGGCATGTTCGCGATCTTCCCGCCGCCGATCGAGAAGACCAAGCGCAGCGCCGTGCCGCCGGCGCCGAGCGACAACGAGCCGCTGCCGCCGGAGCTGCCGCGCGCCGAGGCGATCACCTCGACCATCGGCATGGCCTCGATCCTGTTTAGGCTGGAACGCGCCGGCGCACTGACCGTCTGCCGCAGCGCCGGCGACGTGCGCGAGGCGATGGCGAAGGGCTCGATCGCGGCGGTGTTCCACATCGAAGGCGTCGAGGCGATAGACCCCGAGCTTGCCATGCTCGATGTGCTGCACGCCGCCGGCCTGCGCTCGCTGGGCATCGTCTGGAGCCGGCCGAATGCCTTCGGCAACGGCGTGCCGTTCCGCTTCCCGTCATCGCCCGACACCGGGCCCGGCCTCACCGATGCCGGCAAGGCTCTGGTCAAGGCCTGCAATCAGCTCAGGATCATGATCGACCTCTCGCATCTCAATGAGAAGGGCTTTCGCGATGTCGCGGGCTTGAGCGATGCGCCGCTGGTCGCGACCCACTCCAACGTGCACGCGATCTGCGGCCATTCGCGCAACCTGACCGACTGGCAGCTCGGCGCGATCCGCGAGACCGGCGGCATGGTCGGCCTGAACTTCGCCACCGGCTTCCTGCGCGAGGACGGCAAGATGAATGCCGACACCGGCCTCGACATCATGGTCCGCCACATCGATTCGCTGCTGCAGGCGCTCGGCGAGGATGGCGTCGGGCTCGGCTCCGATTTCGACGGCGCGATGATCCCGGCCGTCATCGGCGATGTCGCCGGCCTGCCCAAGCTTATCGACGCGCTGGCCGCGCGCGGTTTTGGGCGAGCGCTGATCGAGAAGATCGCCTATCGCAACTGGTTGAGGGTGCTGGAAAAGACGATAGGGTGATGCGGGCCGACTTCACTACTTTGTAAACGCCGATGGTGCGCCATGCTTACCTATGTCTACTTCGGCACCAACGACTTGAAACGCGCCACGACGTTCTATGACGCGGCTTTGGCGCCGCTCGGCATGCAACGTTGCATCACCGGCGATCCGGACTGGGATCGCGCGTCGGCGGGTTGGGGCACGTACGAGGATGGCGGTTTGCGGGAGCTCGCGTTCTGGGTCGGAACGCCGTTCGACAAGCAGGCAGCGACAACAGGCAACGGCAGCATGGTCGCTTTCAGAGCGCGATCATGGAAGGAAGTGGATGATTTCCATGCTGCAGCCCTTGCCAATGGCGGGAGTTGCGAAGGTGCGCCCGGCCTGCGATTGCACTACAGCCCGGACTTCTACGCAGCTTACGTGCGCGATCCGGACGGCAACAAGCTCGCCGCTGTGAGCCGTGGTGCGCAAGCGTAGCGAAGGGTATAGCGCGCCCTATTCGAAGCCGATGCGCTTCAGCCAGTCCTTGCCGACGCTGCGGTCGCGGATGATCGGCAGCGGATTTTCCGAATCGAGCCGGGCGCAGATGCGGTAGACTTCGAGCGTCTCGGCATTCATCTCGCCGCGCTTGAAGAAGAACATCGCCGCCGCATAGCGGGTGCGGCCGGACCACGGTTCGCCGAGCGGCGTGTTGACCAGCTGCCACTGATCGGCGGCTTCCGCCTCCGCATCCAGATTCTCCGCTTCGCTTGCCATGTCAGAAATCCGCGGGCGGGCTGGCGGTGCGGCGGTCGAGCTTGATGAAGGGCCTTTGCACCACCTTCGCCTTCTTCATCAGCTTCTGGTACTGCAGCTCGCGCATGGCGTAGATCTCGACCCAGAGGTCGTCCACGATCGTGTCGCCATAAGGCCGTTGCAAAGACGCAATGGCGATGTTGCGCTTGGCCATCGGCGACCACATGGCGGCACTGACCAGCCCGACCTCCTGGCTTTTGCGATAGTAGACGATGGCATGCTCGGCCGGGATGTTGCCCTCGATCTCCAGCCCGACCAGCACGTGGCGCAGCTTCTTCTTCGTCCGCGCTTCGAGGATGGCGCGGCGGCCGTTGAAGTGCCCCTTCTCGGGATCGACCATGAAGCCGAGGCCGATCTCGTCCGGCATGCGCAGGCGGTCGGCGCGGATGGCATGCTCGGCGGTGGTGAAGTCGGCATTGGCGACGATCAGGCCGGCTTCGAGCCGGGCGCGGTTCAGCGCCGTGTAGCCGATGGCGCGGATGCCGCGCAACTCGCCCGCCGCCATCAGCCGATCCCACAGGCTCAGCGCCTTGTCGGCGGGCACGAACAGCTCGTAGCCGAGATCGCCGGTGAAGCCGGTGCGCGAGATCGTCACGGTGGCGCCGTCATGCGCGAATTCGGCGAGGTCGAAAACCTTCAGCCTTTCGACGCCGGCGAAGCCGGCGTCGCGGAGGATGGCGAAGGAGGTCGGGCCTTGCAGCGCAAGCCCGGCGACCGCTTCGGTCTCTTCTTCGATGCTCACTTCATAGCCGATCGCGCTGTCCAGCAGCCAGGGCAGATGCCGCTCCTGCGAGCAGAGGCGGAAGCGCGTCGGCGACAGCCGGAACAGGGTGCCGTCGTCGAGAACGAAGCCGTCATCGTCGCACCAGGCGGTGTAGTGGACGCGGCCGGGCTGCAGCCTGGTCACGTCGCGCAGCGTGACGCGGTCGAGATAGGCTTCGGCGTCCGGCCCCTCGATGCGGTACTTCGTCATCGGCGAGATGTCGAAGAGTGCCGCCTGGCTGCGGATGGCGAAATATTCGAGTTCCTCGTCCCACAATGAGTGCGGGGCGCGATAGCCGGCCCAGCTGTACCAGTCCTGCTTCAAGCCCAGCGCGTCGATGCGCGCCTGGAAGGGCGTGCCGAGCCGCAGCGTTCGGAAATGCGGTTGCGCCGCGAGGCGGGCTTCGAGGGCGGTGTCCACCTCGCTTGCGATGGGCTTCTTCCTGGTTGCTTGCGCCATGCTCATGCCCTCATCGCGATGATGCGGCGCGCGGCGTTGAGGCCGGGCGCGCCGGAGATGCCGCCGCCCGGGTGCGAGCCGGCGCCGGCGAGGAACAGTCCTTCGAGCGGGGTGTCGTAGCCCGACCAGCCGGAGACCGGCCGCGACATCAGCATCTGGTCGGCCTGCAATTCGCCATGGTGCCAGTGGCCGCCGGGCATGCGGTAGCGCGCCTCGATGTCGGCCGGCGTCAGAAGCTCGGCATGGCGTACTGTCGCGCCGATCCCGGGCGCGTAGGTCTCGAGCTGGGCCATGATCGCCTTGAGGAATTGCGGCCTGCCGGCGGCCCAGCCCGCTCTCAGCGCATAGGGCGCATATTGCACCACTGCCGAGAGCACGCAGGCGCCGGAGGGTGCCAGCGATACATCGGCCAGACTGGGCAGCGTGATCTCCATCACCGGCTCGGGCGAGAACTCGCCGTATTTCGACGGGTTGAAGGCGCGCTCGACATGGTCGGGCGAGGGTGCGATGACCAACCGGCCCTTGTGGCCGGCGGCATCGACGCCGGAAAATTGCGGTGGCCGGTCGAGCGCCAGATGCAGCTTCGCCGCGTCGCCCTTCATGCGGATGTTCTTCACCTTGCGCACGAAGCCCGTGTCGACCTCGCGCGGGCCGACGAGATCGAGGATGGTGGTGGCCGGATTGATGGCGGAAACGACGGACTTTGCCCGCAGCGTCTCGCCGCCTTGCGTGACGACGCCGACGGCGCGGCCATTCTCGACGATGACCTTGGCGACCGGCGATGCCGGGCGGATCGAGACGCCAGCCTGCTCGGCCGCCGCGCGGATGGCGGCGACGACGGCGCCCATGCCGCCTTTCGGCAGCATCTGCGCGCCGGCAAGGCCGCCGATCTCGCCGGCCAGCCGGTAATAGAGACCGAGCAGCGAGGTCGGCGAGCGCGGCCCGAGATGGGAGCCGAGCGTCGCGTCGAAAGCGAGCAGGCCCTTCAGCCTGTCGTCCGAAAGCTGCTCGTCGAGCAGGTCGTAGACATTCATCAGCAGAACGCGCAGGAAGTCGCGCATGTCCTCCTTGCCGAGCCGCTTCAGCGCCAGCGCGGTCTGGCCGAGGCCAGTCATCTCGGCGATCGACATGCCGGCAAGATCCGGCGGCCGGCGCGACAGGAAGGGCTTCAGCACGCCGGCATATCGCAGCAGTTGCGCGCGCAGTTCCTTCCAGGCGGATTGCTCGGTGGGGCTGGCGCCCGTCAGCACCTCGCCATAGGCGCCGTGCAGCACCAGCGAGCCGTCCTTCGACAGCGCCACCGAAGGCACGAAATCGGCGCGCTCGACCTTGAGGCCGTGGCGCTCCAGCTCCAGCGTCTTCACCACATCGGGATGCAGGCGGTTGAGCAGGTGGGCGACCGCGGAGACACGGAAGCCGGGCGCAAATTCCTCGGTGCGGGCGGCGCCGCCGAGATCGTTGCCGGCTTCGAGCAGCAGCACCTTGCGGCCCGATTTCGCCAGCGTGGCGGCGGCGACGAGGCCGTTGTGGCCGCCGCCGATGACGATGGCATCCCAATTCACTTCAGATGACGTCATGGGCCGGGCTCATATGTGAGGTTGGCTTGGCAAGATCGCGCAGGATCTCGGCGGCGGCGTTGCGTCCGGGCGCGCCCATGACGCCGCCGCCCGGATGGGTGGAGGAGCCGCACATGTAAAGCCCGCCCACCGGCGAGCGGTATTGCGCGTAGCCAGGCACCGGGCGGTTGAACAGCAATTGGTCGAAGGTCAGTTCGCCCTGGAAAATGTTGCCTTCGGTGAGGCCGACCTCGGCTTCGATTTCGCGCGGCGTGCGCACTTCCATATGAACGATGCGGTCGCGGAAGCCGGGCGAGTATGCGGCGATCTGCGAAATCACGCTTTCGGCGAAGCCGTCGCGGTCGGCATCGGTCCAGTCGCGGCCGTCAATCTTCGGCGGCGCGTATTGCACGAAGCAGCTCATGAAATGTTTTCCCGGCGGCGCCATGGTCGGGTCGAGCGTGGTCGGGATCATCATGTCGAGGAAGGGGTCGGCCGACCAGCGACCGGCCTTCCAGTCGTCATAGGCGCGCTCCATGCGCTCGATGGAATCGGTGAAGTGCATGTCGGCGCGATAGACCGGCGAATCCTTGGGCAGGGCCGGGAATTCGGGCAGCGAATCCAGCGCGATGTTGACCTTGCCGGAGGAGCCGCGGATCTTGAAGTTCCTGACCCGGCGCAGAAAGATGTCGGGCAGTTCCTTTTCCTCGACCAGTTTCAGGAAGGTGCGCTTGACGTCGGCGTTGGAGATGACGAGCTTGCCGTAGATCTCCTCGCCGCCGGCGAGCACGACGCCCTTGGCCTTGCCGTTCCTGACCAGCACATGATCGACCTCGGCGCCGGTGCGGATGGTGCCGCCGGAGGCCCTGAAGGACGCGGCCAGCGCCCTGGTGACGGCGCCCATGCCGCCGCGCGCATAGCCCCAGGCGCCGACCGAGCCGTCGACCTCGCCCATATAGTGATGCAGCAGCACGTAGGCCGTGCCCGGCGACATCGGCCCGAGCGCGGTGCCGATGATGCCGGACAGCGCGAAGTTAGCCTTGATGACGTCGGTCTCGAAATACTCGTCGAGGAAGTCCGAGATCGACATCGTCCAGAAGCGCAAGGTCAGCGCCATCTCTTCGGCCGTTAGGCCGGCGAACTTTTTCCCCAGATAGAGCAATTCGCCGAGGTCGCGCGGCTTGAAACTGGTCGGGTCGGGCGCGGTGCGCATCAAGAGCGGCTGGATGAAGCGGCATTGCCGCGTCACGTCGCGCGAATAGCGGTCATAGGCCTCGGCGTCGCGCCTGGAGAAGCGGGCGAACTCGCGGCGATGGGCGTCGTGGTCGCGGTAGTTGGCAAGGTAGTCGCCGTCGCGGGTGAACACCGCGCCGCCTTCATAGGAGATCACCTGCAGGCCGAAGCGCGGCAGCTCCAGGTCGCGCATGATCTCGGGCCGAAACAGCGAACAGACGTAGGAACAGTTCGAATAGAGGAAGCCCGGCGTCAGCTCGCGGCTGGTGGCCGCGCCCCCGACCCAGTCGTTCTTCTCGACGACCAGCACGTCGAGTCCGGCGCGCTGCAGGTAACAGGCATTGACCAGGCCGTTGTGGCCGCCGCCGATGACGATCGCATCCCACGCCTTCATGTGCGCTCAACCTCCATCCGGCTGCCCTTCTTTTGTGTGGTCTGTTCCCCGATGCGTCGAATTTGGCACGGATCACGGATTTCTGTCCAGCCATTTTGAATGAATGTTCAACAAATGGTGTTGCGTTTTCCTGTTTATGCGCTAGGCTTTGCAGGCAATTGGAACTGGCCACTTTCGAAATCTTGGGTTGAGATCCGATGATCGAAACGGCGGACGCCGAGCCGGAGTACGACGACACCGCCATCCGCTTCCTGGAAGCGCTCTGGGGCGAGGGCTATCTGTCGCCGGGCGGACCCGAAGAGGTCGACCGGGTGGTCGAAGGCCTGTCGCTGGAGGGCAAGACGGTCCTCGACATCGGCTGCGGCGCCGGCGGGATCACGCTGCATCTGGTCAAGCGTCACGGCGCGGCACATGCGACCGGCTTCGATGTCGAAGGGCCCGTCATCGAGGCCGCGAGGCAACGGGCGGCCGCGAGAGCTGTCGGCGAGCGCGTCAGCTTCGTCCAGGCGCCGCCCGGTCCGCTTCCCTTCGCTGACGCATCCTTCGATGTCGTCTTCTCCAAGGATGCGCTGCTGCACGTGCCCGACAAGGAAGCGCTGTTCGCCGAGATCTTTCGCGTGCTGAAGCCGGGTGGCGTCTTCGCCGCGTCGAACTGGATGATTGCGCACGACGGCGAGCCATCGCCGGACATGAAGGCCTATGTCGCGGCCGAAGGCCTGTCCTTCACCATGGCCTCGCCGGCGCGCTATGCGAAGGCGATGCGCCGGGCGGGCTTTGCCGACATCGCCGTGCGCGACCGCAATCCCTGGTATCGCGAAGTGGCGCGCGAAGAGCTGGCGCGGCTCAAGGGGCCGCTTTATTGGCCCGTCGCCGCCGTGGTGGGTGCCGCCTATGTCGACAAGAACATCCATACCTGGGAGGCGATGCAGAAGGTGCTTGACAGTGGTGAGCACCGTCCCACTCATCTGCGCGGTTGGAAGCCGGTTGGATAGCCGGCGATGCTGGAGACCGTGACGCTCATGAAGACTGCAGAGGCCAGGGATGTTGTCCCCGAACCGTCACCAAAGGGCGACGCCGAAAAGCGCGGCCGCAAGGCCTCGAAGGAGGTCAGGCAGCTGCAACTGATCGAGGCGACGATCGATTCGCTCGCCAAGCGCGGCTACGCGGAGACGACGATGGCCGATGTCGCCGACGGCGCCGGCCTGTCGCGCGGCATCGTCAACTTCCATTTCGAGAGCAAGGAAAAGCTGCTGATCGCCACGCTGCAGCACATGTATGACGAGTATTCGGCACATTGGCGCGCGGCCCTGCAGAAGGCTGGCGATGATCCTGCAAGGCAGCTGCAACTGCTGGCGTGGGCCGACTTCGACCGCTCGATCTGCAACAAGCGAAAGCTCGCGGCATGGCTGGCCTTCTGGGGCGAGGCCAAGTCGCGGCCGACCTACCAGGCGCTCAGCAGTTCGCGCGACAATTACTACCAGCAGGTCTTCATCGATCTCTGTGCGACGCTCAAGGAGAGCGGTGGCTACTCTTATGACCCCCAGGTCATAGCGCTGGCGCTCAGCGCCATGCTCGAGGGACTGTGGCTGCGGCTGATGATGGGGACAGAGGACACCACTCGCGAGACCGCGCTGCAGGCGGCCAACGCGTTCCTGGCGGCGGCCTTTCCCAGACACTACCAGTGAGAAGAAGGCCGGCCGACCGAGCCGGCGGAAACGACAAGGAGGATGGAACAGCAATGAGAACCCTGAGCCGACGCCTGACGCTGACCCTGGCACTGACCGGTGTGCTCGCCGCTTCCGCGGCGGCGCTGGCGGTTGCCGCCGACAAGGACCTGATCGTCTTCGACTGGTCGGGTTACGAGGACCCGAGCTTCCATCCGAAATATGTCGAGAAGAACGGCGATTCGCCGACCTTCGCCTTCTTCGGCGACGAGGACGAGGCCTTCGAAAAGGTGCGCTCCGGCTTCAAGTCCGATCTTGGCCACCCCTGTTCCCAAAGCGTGGTGAAGTGGCGCGAGGCCGGCCTGCTGCAGCCGCTCGATACGTCGAAGATCACGGGCTGGAAGGACCTCAATCCCGGCATCATGGCGATGAAGGATCTCGCCACCACCGCCGACGGCAAGGCCTGGTTCATGCCGTGGGACTGGGGCAACACCCAGCTCACCTACAATTCCGACAAGGTCGACGAGAAGGACGTGCAGTCGCTGAAGGCCTTCGCCGATCCGAAGTTCAAGGGCAAGGTCTCGATCGGCGACAATGTCGACGACGCCTATGCGCTGGCGAGCCTTGCCATCGGGCTCAAGGACTGGACCCAGATGACGGACGACCAGTTCAAGCAGGCGTCCGACTTCCTGCGCCAGGTGCACAAGAATATCCGCTCCTACTGGACCGACACCACCGACATCGTGCAGCTCTTGAGTGGCGGCGAGGTCGATCTCGCCTGGGCATGGAACGATGCGACGGTGCAGTCGGTCGCGGCCGGCGCGCCGATCAAATCCAAGAAGGATACCGCGGAAGGCATCTCGACCTGGGTGTGCGGCTATGTCCTGTTCAAGGATGCGCCGGACAATGTCGACAAGGCCTATGACTATCTCAATGCGATCAACGATCCGGACGTCGCCAAGGTGCTGGTCAAGGACTGGGGCTACGGTCAGGCCAACGCCAAGGGCATGGCCGGCGTCGACCAGGCCGTCCTGAAGGAAAAGGGCTACGACGACGTGCAGAAATTCGTCGACAAGACGCTGTTCCAGTCGCCGGTGCCTTCCGCGCTCAAGCTCAAGATGATCGCCGAGTTCGAGAAGATCAAAGCCGGTTATTGAGCATTGTCTTGGCGTCTCGCTGTTTCGTTGGAAACGGAAACAGGGCCTTAGGCTTCCGAGCTCGTCCGATCGCGCTCCCGAGCGCTGGCGCCGCCCCTCACCTGCCTGCCGGCATCCTCTCCCCGTATAGTGACGGGGAGAGGGGCGCTGTTTCTCCCCGTCACTATACGGGGAGAAGTGCCCGGCAGGGCGATGAGGGGCTGCGCAGACTTCGACAATTTCGTGATCTCAGCCATAGATTGAAGCGGAGCGAGCGGCCTCGCCAAGGGCCCGCAATTCTCCTAACCTCGCGGAAACGTATTCGCGATGGGGGAGTTTCGCGTCATGAATTCCATGCTTCGCCGCCTTGCTCTCGCCGCCGCCTGCACGGTCGGCGCCGGCGTGGCCTGCGCGCTTGCGGAGGGCGGCAGCGATCTCGTCGTCTTCGACTGGTCGGGCTATGAGGACCCGCTGCTGCACTCCGGCTACGCGGCGAAATACGGCGCCGAACCGACCTTCTCATTCTTCGGCGACGAGGATGAGGCGTTCGAGAAGATGCGCGCCGGCTTCAAGGCCGATATCGCACATCCCTGCTCGCAAAGCGTGGTCAAATGGCGCGAGGCAGGCCTGCTGCAGCCGCTCGACACCACCCGCATCGCCGGCTGGAACGACCTCAACCCCGGCATCATGGCGATGAAGGATCTCGCCACCACAGCCGACGGCAAGGCCTGGTTCATGCCCTTCGACTGGGGCAACACCTCGCTGCTCTACCGCACCGACAAGGTGACGGCGCAAGAAGCGCAATCCCTCAGGATCTTCGCCGATCCGAAGTTCAAGGGCCGCGTCACCATCGGCGACAATGTCGACGACGCCTATGCGCTGGCTAGCCTGGTGATCGGATTGAAGGACTGGACCAAGATGACGGATGCCGAGTTCAAGGAGGCGTCCGACTTCCTGCGCCAGGTGCACAAGAATGTGCGCTTCTACTGGACCGACGACACCGACCTCAACCAGGCTTTCAACGGCAACGAGGTGGATCTCGTCTGGGGCTGGAACGAGACCTATGTGACGCTCAAGGGCCAGGGCATGCCGATCGAAATGAACCGCGACACCAAGGAAGGCCTGTCGACCTGGGTGTGCGGCTACGTGCTGATGAAGGACGCGCCGGGCAAGCTCGACCAGGCCTATGATTTCCTCAGCGCCGTCAACGCGCCCGGCGTATCGGACTATCTGGTCAAGACCTTCGGCTACGGTCACGGCAACGCCGCCGGCATGGCGGCGCTCGACCACAAGATCCTGGCCGAGCGCGGTTTCGACAATCTGGACAAGTTCCTCGACAAGACGCTGTTCCAGCAGCCGGTGGCGCCGGAGCTGAAGCAGCGGATGGTGGCCGAGTTCGAGAAGATCAAGGCCGGCTATTGACGACAGCAGTCGAAAGAACCGAGGTCGTCCTCGTCGGCGGCGGCTTCACCGGCCTGACGGCGGCGCTCGAGCTGAAGCGCGCCGGCATCGATTTCCTGCTTCTCGAAGCGCGTGACCGGGTCGGCGGGCGGGTCGAGGCCATCCTGAACGGGCTCGGCGAACGGATCGACAGTGGCGGCCAGTTCCTGTGCGAGGACATGCCGGAGCTGATGGCGCTGGCCAGGGCGCGCGGCAAGACATTCGTCGAGACCTATGTCGATGGCGATTTCATCACCCATCCACCGATGTCGGCCGCGCAGGCGGAGCGGACCTATGTCGCGGCGATGGCGATCCGCGACCGGCTGAACGGGATCGAGCCGGACGATCCGGCGATTGCCGGGCTGACCGTCGCCGGCTGGCTCGGGCGCCAGAAGGACAGCGCCGACGCGAAGGCGGCCTTCCGTTCGATGATCGAGGGTCTCTGGTGCCTGGCGCTGGAGAAGGTGCCGCTCTGGTATTTGATCGACAATGATCGCCGCATCACCAACGAGGTGCCGGAGCTGCAATATTTTCTGCGCGAGACCATGCAGTCGCTGGCCGAGGATCTGGCCGGCGATCTCGGCGACCGGTTGCGATTGAACGAACCGGTGACGCGGGTCGAGCACGGACCGCAAGGCGTTCGCGTCACCACCGGCGGTACGATCGAGGCGCGCCAAGCGTTGGTTGCGGTGCCGCCAGCCACGGCCGCGAAGATCGATTTCGCGCCCGCCCTGCCGACGAAGCTGGCGAAAGCGCTTGGCGTCTGGGAAAGCGGCGCCGTGGTCAAGATCCTGGTCCGTTACCGCAAGCCGTTCTGGCGCGATCGGGACTTGAGCGGCATGGTGATGTGGCGCGACATGCCGGGCCTGTTTGCCTGCGACGCCAGCAAGGATGCAGGGCATGCGGCGCTGGTCGTCTTCATCGGCGGACCCCTGGCGCTGCGCTGCCGCAAGCTGGGCGCCGCGGCGCTGCGCGCCGAAGTCACCGCCAAGCTCGTGGATGCGCTCGGTCCTGAGGCGGCCGATATCCTCGACTTCAACCAGCGCGACTGGACGGATGACCGCTGGAGCGGCGGTGGTTATAGCGACCTCATTGTCGATGTGACGGCGCGGGATGCCGAGCGCACGATCCTCGCCGGCGCGCCGCCGGTGCATTTCGCCTCCTCGGAGGTGTCGCCGTCGTTCCCCGCCTATGTCGAAGGCGCGATCGTGGCCGGGCGCATCGCCGCCGGAAAAATCCTGGCTGGCCTTCAGTCCGCCATCGCCACCAGGGCCTCGGGATCGTAGGCGAGGCGGATCGGCGCGCCGACCGGGATGTCGTCGGCGCCGAAATCGTTGGTCTCGGTCACCGAGAGCGGCTTTTCCAGTCCGGGGATCTCGACGATCAGGTGGGTGATCTCGCCGAAATAGTGGCGCTCGACCACCTTGCCGGCAACTTCGAACTTCGCCGTCGCATTGTCCCACAGCACGCGCAGCCGTTCCGGCCGGATGCCGAGCGTCGCCTGGCCGCCGTTGCGGACGAAGGCCTTCGGCTTGTCTGTCTTCACACGCCCAAAGCCCAGCGTGTCGAGCACCAGCGAGGCGCCGTTCTCCTCGACGATTTCGGCCTTGACGAAGTTCATGCCGCCGAGGAAGTCGGCAACCTGGCGGTTGACCGGCCGCTGGTAGATTTCCTTCGGCGAGGCGACCTGCGCGATCTTGCCGCCGAACATCACGGCGATGCGATCCGACATGGCCAGCGCCTCATACTGGTCATGGGTGACCAGCACGAAGGTGATGCCGACCGCCTGCTGCAGGCGGCGCAGCTCGACCTGCATCTGCTCGCGCAGTTTCTTGTCCAGCGCCGAGAGCGGCTCGTCGAGCAAGAGCACCTTGGGACGCATGACCAGCGCGCGGGCAAGCGCCACGCGCTGGCGCTGGCCGCCGGAAAGTTCGGTAGCGCCGCGCTTGCCGAGGCCGGTCAGCGACACCTGCGCCAGCGCCTCCTCGACGCGGCGTCGTTCCTCGTCGCCTTGCAGCTTCAGCCGCTTCAGCCCGTAGGCGACGTTCTGCTCGACGTTGAGATGCGGGAAGATCGCATAGCTCTGGAACACCATGTTGGTGGGCCGCCGATTGGCGGGGATGCCATCCATCGGCTGGCCGCCGACGGCGATCGAGCCGCTGGTCGGATTGTCGAAGCCGGCGATCATGCGCAAGAGCGTGGTCTTGCCGCAGCCCGAGGGACCAAGCAGCGAGAAGAACTCGCCTTCCTTGATGGTCAGCGAGGCATCGTCCAGCGCCTTGAAGGCGCCGTAGCTGCGCGTGACGTCGCGGATCTCGATCATGGCCCGCTCGGACTGGGGTCGCTCGGACTGGTGGGGCCGTTCGGCCAGGGACAATTCAGGCATAGAGGCCTCCCTCGTTCCGGGTGCGGCTGGCCGCGCGGCGGCGCAGGATCTCGGCAATGGTCATCAGCAGGAACGAGGCGAAGAGCAGCAGCGTGCCCAGCGCCAGCACACCCGGCAGCTTGGCCGCGAAACGCAGTTGACCCCAGATGTAGATGGGCAGCGTCGCCTCGGTGCCGGTCAGGAAGAAGGCGATGATGAACTCGTCGAGCGAGATGGTGAAGCAGACGAGCAGGCTGGAGATGATCGCCGGCATCACCATCGGCAGCGTCACCCGCCGGAAGGTGCCGAAGGCGCTCTCGCCGAGATCGGCGGAGGCTTCCTCCAGGCTGCGGTCGAAGCCCTCGAAGCCGGAGGTCAGCACCGTCATCGAATAGGGTATGCAGACCAGCACATGGCCGAGCACGACGGTGAACAGCGACAGGCTGAGGCCGAGCTGCAGCATCACCAGCAGCATCGAGATGGCGACGATGACCTCAGGCAGCACCAGCGGCGCCATGATCAGGCCGTTGATGGCGCGCCGGCCGGGATAGCGGTAGCGGGTGATCGAGCGGGCAGCGAGGATGCCAAGCACGGTCGACAGCACCGAGGCCGAGATGCCGACGATCAGGCTGTTCCACGTGGCGTCGATCAGCGCCGGCGTGCGCGGCAGGTCCTCGTACCATTTGAGCGTAACGCCCGAGAGCGGGAATTTCGGCGTCGCTGCCGTGTTGATCGAGAAGATCGGCAGGAAGATCACCGGCAGATAGAGGAAGGCGACATAGAGGAAGGCATAGGCCGAGAGCCAGCCGCCGGGGAGCAAGCGTTTGATCGCCATCATCGAGCCAGCCTCTGCGCGGCGCGGATGATCAGCACCGTGGCGCCCGCCATCAGCGTCACGATCACCATGGTGGTGACCGAGAGCGCGGCGCCCAGCGGCCAGTTCGACGCCTTGCCGAACTGCGCCTGGATGGCGTTGGCGATCATGACGCCGTCCTTGCCGCCGACCAGCTTCGGCGTGACATAGTCGCCGACCGTCGGGATCATGACGATGAGCATCGCCGAGACGACGCCCGGCGTCGACAGCGGCAGCGTCACGCGCAGGAACGAGCGCAGCGGGCCGTCGCCGAGATCCGTCGCAGCCTCGACCAGCGTGCGGTCGACTTTCTCCAGCGAAACGAAGATCGGCAGGATGGCGAAGGTCGCCCAGGCATGGGTCAGCGTGATGATGACGGCGCTGGAATTGTAGAGCAGCGCCGTCGACGGCTCATCGATGATGCCGAGACCCATCAGGCCGGAATTCAAGACGCCGTTGTAGCCGAGGATCACCTTCCACGACATGACCCGCAGCAGGTAGCTGGTCCAGAACGGGATGGTGATGAGGAACAGCCACAGGCTCTTGTGACGGCCGCCGTGGAAGGAAATGAAATAGGCGATCGGGTAGGCGAGGATCACGGTGAGCACGCTGACCGTCAGCGAAATGTAGAGCGAGCGCCACAACAGATCGCGATAGATCGGCTCGGTGAGCGCGATGCGGTAATTCTCCAGCGTGAAGGTGTGGTCGATGGTGAGGTAGTTCTGCGTCCAGAAGGAGTGGGCAAAGACCACCAGGATCGGCAGCACCAGCAGGATGAGGGCATAGAGGAAGGTGGGACTGATCAGGGCAAAGCCCTGGACGGGTTCCGACTGCAGAAGGGCATTTCGCCTGACCTGCGTCATGCGCAGCGGGGGCGACCCTTCGGCAGCCGCCGTCATTGCAGCGCTCCGGGCGTGATTTCGCTTGCTGGCACGAACAATTCCGCCATGTGGCTCCCATCTCTCAGGGCCGGCGGCTTGTTCCCATTTGTGCTTGTGGCGCGACCCAATGCAAACCGGTGACCCGTCTTGCTGGCCGCGCCCTGGCTTGCCGGCTTTCTTTCATCATGAGCGCATCCGCCAATTGAAATCAAGCGCTATTTCTGCAATATTGATTGAACGGACATTCAAAATGAAGTGAAGAAAGACCGATTTTCCGGGACTTGTCGCGTCATTCTGTGTCCACCGAAGGGCCCACAACCACACGAGGCGATCATGGCGGCTGCAAGGGAGATCAGGGCGCGGGAAGGCAACGAGGCCGGCGATGACGATGCCGTGGAGCTGGCCAAGCGCCACCTCGTCCAGCCCTGGCCGTATGCCGGCTCGGTCGGCGCCGAGGCGCGCGCGCTGATCGGCGAGGGCGACGGCATCTACATCACCGACGCTTCCGGCAAGCGGCTGATCGACGGGCCGGCCGGCATGTGGTGCCTCAATGTCGGCCACCGCCGCGAGGAGCTGGCGCGGGTGATGTACGACCAGGCGATGGCGCTGTCCTACAACACGCCGTGGTACACGATGAATGCGCCGTCGGCGGAACTCGCGAGGCGCATCGCCGGCCATGCGCCAGGCGAGCTCAGCCATGTCTTCTTCACCACCGGCGGCTCGTCCGCGGTGGAGACGGCGCTGCGCTTCATGCAGTTCTACAACAATGTGCGGGGTCGGCCTGAGAAGAAGCTGATCCTCAGCCGCGGCGGCGCCTATCACGGCTCGACCTATCTGTCGGCCTCGCTCAATGGCCGTCCGCGCGACCGCGACTGGATGGACGGTGCCGACGAGCTGGTGGTCAAGCTCTCCTCGCCCGACCCGTTCAGGCGGCCGAAGGAGATGAGCCCTGCTGCCTTCACCGATTTCCTGGTCAGTCAGTTCCGCGACACCATCGCCCGCGTCGGCGCCGAGAGGATCGGCGCCTTCGTCGGCGAACCGGTGCAGGCTTCCGGCGGCGTGGTCGTGCCGCCGGAAGGCTATCTCCAGCGCATCCGCGAGATCTGCCGCGACAACGACATCCTCTATGTTTCGGACGAAGTGGTGACCGGCTTCGGCAGGCTCGGGCACGTCTTTGCCTCCGGCGACGTGTTCGGCATCGATCCGGATATGATCACCTTCGCCAAGGGCGTCACCTCGGGCTATTTCCCGCTCGGCGGCGTCATCATCTCGGACCGGCTGCTGGAGCAGCTGCGGCGCTCCAACCATCCAGACGCGCTGTTCGGCCATGGCCTCACCTACACCAGCCATCCGATCGGCTGCGCGGTGGCGCTGAAGAACCTCGACCTTCTGGAAGAGGGCGTGCTGGCGCACGCGCGCGAGGTCGCGCCCTATTTCCAAGCGCGGCTGAAGACGCTGGAGGAACTGCCGCTGGTCGGTGAGGTGCGCGGCATGGGGCTGATGGCCTGCATCGAATGCGTCGCCGATCGCGAAAGCAGGAATCCGCTGCAGCTCGACAAGGACGTCGGAAAACGCATCGACGCGCATTGCCACGAGCTTGGCCTGCTGGTCCGGCCGCTGATCAACATGTGCGTGATGTCGCCGCCGCTGATCATTTCGCGCGAACAGATCGACGACATGGTGGCGATCCTGCGCGAAGGCATTTCACGCACGATGGACGATCTCAGGAAAGAGGGGGTGTGGCGGGGGTGATTTTCTTCCTTCTCCCCGTTTCACGGGGAGAAGGTGCCGGCAGGCGGATGAGGGGCGGCGCCGACATTGGCGATTGGCTGCGGTTCAGGACCTCATCTGCCTGAAATCATAACCGTCCTGGCCCAGCGCCGTGCAGCGCCAGCTTACGACCTTCAGTTTGACGATCAACCTTGAGGTTGCGAGCAAGCATAATCATAAGGCGTTGGTGCCGCCCCTCAGCCGCCCTTCGGGCACCTTCTCCCCGTGTAACGGGGAGAAGGAAGAGAGGTGCTACCCCCTCGACCTCAACGCGTCGTTCAGCGCCCACATGTCCTTTTCCTCCGGGGCCGTCTCCAGGCCGAGCACGGGGACCTGCCTGCGCAGATGGTCGTGGTGGGTGCGCACGCCGTATTCGAGGTCGGAGAGATAGAACCCTCCGAACGCTTCCGACAGCATGGATTCGTTCGACCACACCGAGAGCTGGACGTCCTCGTTCATGGTGTCGCGGTCGATGCGGTAGGCGAGGTAGCGCGCGGCGGCCTGCTCCCTGGTCTCGTCCTTGTAACGATAGATCGCGCCGCGCAGCAGCGTCTCGCCGGTCGACAGCGGGAACTCCTGATAGAACTGCACGGATTCCGGCATGATCGACAGCGCGTTGTTGGGGAAGATGCCGTAATAGATCCAGGCCTTGCGCAGGTGCTCCGGCAGATGCGAGGCGTCGGGCGCGAGCTTGATGTATTCGCGCACGCTCCAGCGCCGTCCGGCATGCGGGTTGTAGGTGGCGAAGGAGCGCGACACGCCGTTGACGAAGGGCTCGTCGAAATAGGTCGCGCCATAGAGATCCTGCAGCGCCGGATGCGCCATGGCGACGTGATAGCCTTCGTTGTCGACGTCGCGCACCGACTTCCAGTTGACCGGCGACTTTTGCGTCCAGATGCCCCAGGACGGCGCCATGTCGGCGACGTTGTAATGAGCCATCTCGGCCTCGATCGGCTTCAAGAGTTCCGCCACCGAAGGCTGCGGCCCGCCCTTGCGGAAGCGGATGAAGATGAAGCCCATCCAGATTTCGAGGTCGAGCGGCATCAGGCCGAACTCGGTCTTGTCGAGGTCGGGGAAAGAGCGCGGGCGAGCAGCACCGCGCAGCGTGCCGTCGAGATTGTAGACCCAGCCGTGGAACGGGCACACAAGCGCGTTCTTGCAGGTGCCCTGGCTGTCGGCGACGACGCGGCTGCCGCGATGGCGGCACATGTTGTTGAAGGCGCGCACGACGCCGTCCTTGCCGCGCACGATCAGCGCCCGCTCGCCGATGACATCCATGGTCAGATAGTCGCCGGGATTGGGCACGTCGGAGACATGTCCGGCGATCTGCCAATGGTTGCGGAAGACGTATTCCTTCTCGAGTTCGAGAAGGGCGTTGGAGTGATAGCTCCAGCCCGGCAAACCCCGCCGGTCCCAATCGTTGGGGATCGCCACGTCACGGAGGTGCGGGTTCATGGAAGGCTCTTCTTTTTGTTGAATACTCATTCAATATAAACATATTTTCCATTGAAATGCAATGGTTTGGGAAAATATGGAATTTGCGTGGCGCAAGGCCTGCGTCGATCTTCAGCCCGTCTGGTTGGGAAAAATCGCGGAAAATCCGGGCGTTAACTGGGGTTCCGGACACCGGCACCGCCGCGTCCGGATTGAGCAGGCCGGGCCGCGAAAACGCCAGCTCTCCGGCGTTAAGACCCGACGCGATTTCGCTCGCGAAGTGTGAGGTTGCTCATAGTCCGGAACGTCGCGTCGGCGCATTGCTCCGGCTTGTGATGTCGCTCTTTCAGGTCTCGCTTATGGAACAGCATCGCAAACGAACACGAAAATCGGCGCATGACCGAATATGCCCGATCGTGCCCGATTTTTCTGTTTCAAGCCGGTTACACGGGCAGGCCTCGCGTATCATTCCCCCGTTACCGGGTGCGATTAAATTCGTTTCATAGAAAAAAGAAAGACAACGAAGGGGATAGCGATGTTCACGAAAGTCCAGACCGCCAACCAGCGCCTCCAGGCCCCGGAGCGCAGCGACCGGCGTCCGAAGCTGGCGCTGCGCCAGCGCGCCAGCGACCATCCGATGGCAATGTTCATGGCGATTGGCGCCGTTACCTTCGCCGGCATGTTCTTCACACCGGCGGCAGGCCCCGCCTTCGCGTCATTCGATCCGCCGGCCGGTGTCGTCGATGGCGCGCCGACCACGATCAAGACCGGGCGTCTGCCGATGCCGCAGATCGATTTCGCCTGCAAGGGCCAGGCCTGGGGCGCCGAGAGTGCGGATTGCCTGCGCGCCATTGCCGAGCAGTCCGGCAAGCATAGGGAACGCGCGGTGCGCATGATCGCCAATGCCGCGCCGCTGACCAGCACGCCGAACGTCTTCTGATTTGTCGAACGTGATCCGCGAAACAGTTCCCCGCTTCGCAATCACGCTTTGACCTCCCCAGAGCGCTCCTCCTGCGCTCGAGTCAGGCTCCCACCGCATAGTCGGTTGGGAGCCTCTTTTTTTGGGATCTATTGATATTCAGGTGAGGCCGGCCTGCGTAGGGCGGTTTGCTGCGCTTCCGGTACTCGCGTAGCAAAAGTACGCTGCGTTCCGGTTCTCTCAAACCGCCATTCCCGGGCTCGGCCTGACAGATCCCGGGGGCGCCTAATCTCAGCTCTCGACGGAAGCCTGCTCGGCTATCGCCGAAAGCACGCCGCGCACGTCGAGCGTGCTGAACGGCTTTTCCAGGATCTGCGGCCGCTGGTGCGGCGGCAGCGCCTCGATCTCGGCCTTGGCGCCGATGAGATCGCCGGTGACCAGCACGAAGCACTGCGCCAGCGCCGGCCGTTCGGCGAGCAGCTCGCGATAGATCGATATGCCACTGGTGCCGGGCATGCGCAGGTCGGAAAAGACGATGTCGGGCGGCATCTGGCCGCTGAGGATCGACGCCGCCGATGTCCAGGCCGGCACCACCCGCGACTTGACGCCCATCAACTCCAGTATGTCGGAGAGCGAGCCGGCGACGTCGGGCTCGTCGTCGATGATCAGCGCGTGGCGCAGGCCGCTCGAACGTGTCGGGCTGTCCGTGCCGGCAGCCGGGCCGGCGGTGATCGCCGGCAGTTGGACGACGAAGCGGGCACCGTGCGGCTGCACCTCCTCGAACCAGATGTTGCCATTGTGCCGCTCGATGATCGACTTCGAGATCGACAGGCCGATGCCGGTGCCGACGCCGACCGGCTTGGTCGTGAAATAGGATTCGAAGATGCGTGAACGGATCGCGTCCGGCACGCCCGGCCCGTTGTCCTCGACGGAGAAGCCCGGATTGCCGCGCTCGCTGCGAAACGTGCGCACCTTGATCAGCCTGTCGCCGGCGACGCCGGCCAGCGCATGCTGGCTGTTGACGAGGAAGTTGGCGGCCACCTGCGTCACATGATCGGCATCGGCCATGGCCAGCAGCGGGCCGGCGGCGAAATCGGTGTCGATGATGATGCCGCTGGAGCGCGCGCCATAGGCGGTGACTTCCAGCGCGGCGCGGATCACCTGGTTGAGATCGGTCTCGGCCTGCTCGGTCGGATGCAGGCGCACCATCGACAGGAAGCTCTTGACGATGCGGCCGCACCGCTCCGCCGCCGCGCGCACCTTCTCGGCGCGCACCTTGGTCTGCGGGTCGCTGGCGAACTCATGCAGCAGCGTCGACTGCGCGACGACGACGGCAAGCGGATTGTTTAGCTCATGCGAGACGCCGGCCAGCAGCGAGCCCATGGCCGCCATCTTCTCGTTCTGGTGCAGCTTCTCACGCTGGCGGCCGATCTCCTCCTCGGCGCGCAGCTTGTCGCGCAGGTCGCGGATCGAGCCGAAGATCAACCGACGGTCGGCGACCCGCATCTCGGTTGCGGTCAGCTCGATCGGGAATACCTCGCCGACGGAATTCTGGGTCACGGTCTCCAGCCGCTGGCCGACCATCGGCGAACCGCGGCCCGACATGTATTCGGCGCCCGAGGCATAGCCCTTGCGGTAGTAGATCGGCACGATGGTGTCGAGCAGGTCCTTGCCGAGAATGTCGCTGCGCTGGAAGCCGAACATCTTCTCGGCCGCCGGGTTGAACTCGATGATCGAGCCGGTCTCGTCGATGACGACGATGGCGTCGAGGGAGGCCTGCAGCATGGTGCGGCGGATGACCTCGCTGGCATGGGCGTCGGAGGGTGAATGCTCGATAGCGTCGCCGATGGCGAGCGCGATGATGTGTAGCGTCGCCTCTTCCTCGTCGGTCCATTCGCGCTCGGCGACGCAGTCGTTGACCGCCAGCGTGCCCCAGAGGTGACCGTGCGCGAAAACCGACACCGACAGGAACGACTTGATGTTCTGCTTCTCGAAGTCGGCCCTCAGGAAACCGTCGAGGTCGCGGGTATGGCCGGCAAACACCTTGCCTTGCCGCTCGTCCTCCTGCAGCCGCTCCAGCAGCGGGTCCGAATTGATGATCGACTGCATGATGACGGTGGGAGAGGCGAGTTCGCCGCCAAAGTCGGGATTGATCCAGTAGGCCGAGACCGACTGGGCGAAGCCCTGGCCGGGAAGCTCGCGCAGCCGAAACAGGATGCCGCGCTGGCAGTCCATGGCGCGGCAGAGCGTCTCCAGGATGACGTCCATCTCGCGCTGCCAGTCGCCGGCCTCTCGGAGCCGGCGCACGACGCGGACAGCCGCCATTGCCGCGCCCTGGCGGGTGGCTTGCGTGTCGGTGCGCGCGGCTGCAGCAGTCATGTCTACACGTCACCCAGGGCCAGATCGGCAAGATATGAAATTGAGCACACAGGCTCGGAAAAATCGACCACGGTTTCCCGCAGGAACCATACGCAGGGCCAAAATGCTACAGTGTTCTTTGCGCATCCGGAAGGATGCGCGGCGTCGATGGTTGCGGATCTGGAAAATCCCGGGCCGTCATCGCCACATGACGGCACCTCAAATCGATCCAGGCCGCCCTGGCTCGGGCCTAGTTGCCGTCGCCGGCGGGGAGCGAGAAGATATAGCCTTCGCCGCGCACCGTGCGCAGGAACTTCGGGTTGGCCGGATCGGCCTCGATCTTCTTGCGCAGCCGCATGATGCGGATGTCGACCGCGCGGGACGATTCGGGGTCCTCGACGAATCCGATCGCCTCGGAGATCGCGGCCCGTGTCAGCAGCCGGTTGGCTCGGGTCAGGAAGACTTCCAGCACGTCGAACTCGCTCTTGGCCATGTCGACGACCGCGCCGTTGGCGCCGGTGACCAGCCTGCCGTCGAGATCGGCATGGAAGGCGCCGAAGCTCATGCGCCGGCCAGTGCCGGTTTCAGGCTTGGCCGCCTGGGGCTCCGCCGGTTGCGGCACCCGGCGCAGCACGCTGCGCACCCGTGCCAGCACCTCGCGCAGCTCGTAGGGCTTGACGATGTAGTCGTCGGCGCCGAGCTCCAGCCCGACGATGCGATCGAGCGCGGTGCCGGCAGCGGTGGCGTAGATGATGCCGATCGGGGTCTTGGAGCGCAGCCAGCGACCGAACGACAGGCCGTCCTCGCCGGGCATGGCGATGTCGAGGATGGCGAGATGAAAGGATTGCGTCTCAAGCAGGTTGCGCGCCGCGGCGGCACTTTCGGCCGTCGCCACGTCATAGCCGCTGGCGCCGAGATACTCGGCGACGGCATCCCTCAGGTCTGGCTCGTCCTCGACGACGACAATTCTTGCCCGCACTATGCTCTGGCTCCCGCTTTCAGCGGAAAGTAGATTGGGTATAAACATGATGTCCAGCACTCATCTTGAGATGTCTGTCGCAGGGTGGAGAAAAATGGCCGCACGATCCGTCATCGCGCTCGTTTCCGTCGCCGAAGTGGTGGCGGGCGACCTTGCCGACCATCTCGAGCGGCGCGGTCATGACGTGCGCGCGGCGCGCCAGCCCTGGGAAGCGGAATCGCTGCTTTCGGCCAAGGGCATCGATGTGGTGGTTGTCGGCGACAGTGTGAGCCAGGCCGAGGGGCGCGATCTGCTTCGGCGCTTTGGCGGCGAGGGCGGCCCCGACTTCATCCTGATCTGCCGGCCGGCCGACCTGGTCGACAAGGTGCTGGCGCTCGAGCTCGGTGCCGCCGACGTCGTCGAGAGCCCGCTCAACGTCAGGGAACTGGCCGCGCGCATCGGCGGCCTGCTGGCGCGGCGCGGCAGGGCCGCCGGAGAACTGATCGTGCTGGAAAATGCGACCGTCGATCTGCGGTCGGCGATGGTGATGCACCGCTCGGGCGCGGAAGACCAGCTTTCGCCCGGCCAGGTGGCGCTGCTCAAGCTGTTTCTGGCAAGCCCCCGCAAGGTGCTGACGCGCGACGACATCATCGCCGCGGCGCCGGCCGAAAACGCCGACGCCTTCGACCGCTCGATCGATTCGCGCATCGTGCGGCTGCGCCGCAAGCTCGACACCGAAACCATCACCACGATACGCGGCGCCGGCTACCGGTTCGACCCGCCGACGCAGCGCGTCGATTGAATCAGCCAGACTGTTCGATTGTTTCAGCATCGGACCGGTTTCCATTCTGGTCCGATGCTCTCGCTCAGCGCAGCACGATGACCGAAGGGCCGGATGGCGCATCGCTGGCGATGGCGACCACCTCAGCCTGGGCACGGTCGCGCAAGAGGACAGTGGCAAGGCCGGCAAAGCCCAGAAGGCCTTGCGCGTAGAGCAATGCGGAAAGCACGGCTGCGGCAGATTTCGTGTTCATTGGCTCCATCCCTTCAACTATGCGGTTTCGCTTCAGGAAACCCCCGAAGCGCCCGCGCCGCCCACGGAGCCCCCCGCAGCGGCGCGGGCCTTCGGTCCTCTCGGCAGCAAGTAGCCGGAGGCGCCGCGCATCCACTTCAGCCGAAGGCCGACCCGCCAGAGGGCCTTCAGCCGGTTAACGCGCAGGCTGGACACGATCCAGACCGTGGCGATGAACAGCGCGGCATGCAGCGTCGAAATCTCGCCGGAATTCATGGCTGCAAGTGTCGTCGCCGGGTTGCCGGCAACAGAGCCGACACCGCCGAGGACGATTGCAGCGACGCTTATCCGGAGAAGCCAGGAGCGTAGGTTCGTTTTCCTGCCCATTTTCGTTTTGCTGTCGTCTGTTCCCGTTGCGTCAACTGTGCTGCCGGCTTGTATCGGGATCATGCCGCACGGGCTGCGCTTTGTTGCAGGCTGGTTTCGGCGCCGGTCGTATCGCTTTCATATCAGAGACATACGCGCTTTCGTTTGGGAGCTTTGCAGCCTCAAGCCGGTAACCAGGCGTTAACCATACGGCCTGCGCCCGACCACGCCCATCGTCGGGCTTGTTAACCAGGGGAAACAGATTCGAAACAAATGTGAGCATCAAGCGAAATAGGCTTGAAACATCACCCAGCGATAAGTCCGGCATCGAATTGGAGCCGGCCCGACCGGCAGAGAGAGGGGACAACATGAGCACCACCATTTCCGCCAGGCTTATCAACATCACCGCCGCTGCCCTGACTGGCGCGGCCCTGCTTTTCGGCGCCGGCAGCGGAGCCGCCCACGCCAACCAGATCCTGGCGCGTGTCTCGCTTTCGCAGCAGACCATGGAAGTGCTGGTGGACGGCCGGCCGACCTTCGCCTGGAAGGTCTCGACCGGCGACAGGTCGCATGTCACGCCGACCGGCTCGTTCAAGCCGACCCGCATGCACGAGATGTGGTATTCGAAGAAGTACGACAACGCGCCGATGCCGCACTCGGTGTTCTTCAGCGGCGGCTACGCCGTGCATGCGACCTATGCCATCAAGCGCCTCGGACAGCCGGCCTCGCATGGCTGCGTGCGGCTGCACCCGGATGCCGCGGCCGATTTCTACCAGCTCGTCCAGGCCTTCGGCCCGTCGAACACCAGCATCGTCATCGTCAAGTAGCAGGCTGTGGTCGAAGGCGGCGAGGAGGGTCGGCAAAACCTCCTCATCCGTTCCGCCTCCCGCCTGAAGAGGCATTGCTTCTTCCGCGGTAAACGCCCAACCAAAAAAGAGGCCGGAATTTCCGGCCTCTTTTTTGTCTTTCGTTTCCGTCAGTCCTGCAGCGCCGGCATCAGGTTGGGATCCGGCTTCTCGGCATGATGCGGCAGGTCCTTGCTGGCGATGAAGGTGTAGAACATCGGCACCACGAACAGTGTGAACATGGTTCCGACCAGGATGCCGGTGAAAATCACCAGGCCCATCGAATAACGGGCGGCGGCGCCGGCGCCGCTGGAGGTGATCAACGGCACGACGCCGAGCGCCATCGCCGCCGTGGTCATCAGGATCGGCCGCAGCCGCACCTTGGCCGAAGCGACGATCGCGTCGCGCCGACGCATGCCATGCAGCTCGCGCTGCTGGTTGGCGAACTCGACCAGCAAGATGCCGTGCTTGGTGATCAGGCCGATCAGCGTGATCAGGCCGACCTGGGTGTAGATGTTGAGCGTGCCGAGCCCGATATTGAGCGGCACGATGGCGCCGAAGATCGACAGCGGCACCGCCATCATGATGATCAGCGGGTCGCGGAAGCTTTCGAACTGCGCCGCCAGCACCAGGTAGATGACGAGCACGGCCGCGGCGAAGGCGATCATGATGGTGTTGCCCTGCTCCTTCTCCTGCCGTGACTGGCCGGCATAGTCGACGAAGAAGGTTTCGGGCAGCGTCTCCTTGGCGATGTCCTCGATCGCCTTCAGCCCGTCGCCGGTGGTGACGCCGGGCAGCGGCAGGGCCGAGATCGTCGCCGAGTTCAGCTGGTTGAACTGCTCGATCGCGGCGGGCGCCGCGTTGGTGGAAATCTTCACCACCGCCGACAGCGGCACCATGTCGCCCGAGGCGCTGCGGACGAAATACTGCGACAGCTTTTCCGGGTTGTCGCGGAATTCCTGCGGCACCTGCGGGATGATGTCGTAGCTGTTGGAGTCACGGTCGAACTGCGCCACCTCGGCGCCGCCGACGAGCAGCGTCAGCGTGCGGCCGATATCGGCGATCGGTAGGTTGAGAGCCGCCGCGCGGTCGCGGTCGATCGTGACCGTCACCTGCGGCGCGTCATAGGACATCGAGTTCTGCACGACGATGAAGCGGCCGGAGGCCTGCGCCTTGTTCTTGATATCCTCGGCCGCCTGGTAGACTTCGGAGGCGTCGCCGGTGGAACGCACCACAAAGGAGATCGGCAGGCCGCCGCCCGAACCGGGCAGCGTCGGCGGCGCGAAGACGAATGCCTCGACGCCGGCCACCTTGGCAAGCCGGCCGGTGATGTCCTCCTGGATCTCCTTCGAGCTGCGGCTGCGCTCGGCCCAGTCCTTGAAGGCGAAGCCGACAAAGGCGCCGTTGGTGGCGCCGCCGAAGGCGACGGCCGAGAACTGCGCGCGCGTCTCGGGGATGTCCCTGACCAGGCCGAGGATCTGATTGACGTAGGTCTCGGTATAATCCGAGGTCGCATAGCGCGGCGCGGTCACGATCGAGAGCAGGAAGCCCTGATCCTCCTCCGGCGCCAGTTCGCTCGAGGTCTTGGTGAACATGAAGCCGGTGAGCGCGACCAGCGCGACCACGATCAGCAGCGTCACGGGACGGTTTCTGAGCGAACTGGTGACCATCCTCTCGTAGACGCGCTCGACGCGGCCGAAAGTGCCGTCGATAATGCGCTGGAAACGGCTGTGCGAGCCTGCCTTGAGAATGCGCGCCGACATCATCGGCGTGATGGTGATGGCGATGATGCCCGAAAGCACAACCGAGCCGGCAAGCGTCACCGCGAATTCGCGGAACAGCGCGCCGGTGAGACCGCCGGTGAAGGCGAGCGGGGCGAACACGGCGGCCAGCGTGATGGTCATGGCGACAATGGCGGACAGGATCTCGCGCATGCCGTTGAACGCCGCCTGCATCGGCGACATGTGATCCTCTTCCATGTGGCGATGGATGTTTTCCACCACCACGATGGCGTCGTCGACGACGAGGCCGATGGCCAGCACCATGGCGAGCAGCGACAGTAGGTTGATGGAGTAGCCGACCGCAAACAGCAGGAAGCAGACGCCGATCAACGACAGCGGAATGGTGACGATAGGCATCATCACCGAGCGGAACGAGCCGAGGAAGAGCAGGATGACGACGATGACGATGGCCACCGCCTCGCCGATGGTCTTGAACACTTCCTCGATCGAGGCGCTGATCTGCTCGGTGGAATCGTAGACGACCTCGATCGACATGCCTTGCGGCAGCGTCTCCTGGATCGTCGGCACCAGCTTGTGGATCGCCGCCGCCGTGGTCAGCGGATTGGCGGCCGGCGTCGGGAAGATGGCAAGGAAGGTGCCGGGCTTGCCATTGAAGCTCACCCTGGTGTCGGTGCTTGCCGCGGCAAGCTCGACGCGCGCCACGTCGCGCAGCCTGACCACATTGCCGTCCTTGGAGCGCAGCGGCAGGGCGGCAAAAGCCTCCGGCGTCTGCAAGGTCGAGCGCACGGTGATCGAGGAGACGACGTATTCGTTCTCGGTGTTGCCGGGCGCCGACAGGAAGTTGCTGTCGTTGATGGCGGTCAGCACCTCGGCAGCCGTCACGCCGCGCGCGGCAAGCTTGACCGGGTCGATCCACACCCGCATCGAATATTCCTCGGCGCCGAAAATCTGCACGTCGGCGACGCCCTCGACCGTCGACATGCGCGGGCGGATGACACGCTCGATATATTCGGTCAGCTGCTCCTTCGTCATGTTCGGATTCTGCATCGAGATGTACATCATCGCGAACTCTTGCCCGGTGCCCTTGACGATCACCGGATCCTTGGCGGCGTCAGGCAAAGTGCCGCGCACGCCCTGCACCTTGGACAGGACTTCGGTCAGCGCCACATCGGGATTGGAGCCGAGCTTCATCTGAACAACAACGGTGCTGGACGACGGCCGGCTCGAAGAGGTGACGTAGTCGATGTTCTCGGTCGAGGCGACGGCGCGGGCGATCGGGGCGGAGATGAAGCCCTGGATCAGGTCGGCGCTGGCGCCGGGATAGGCCGTGGTGATCGTGATGGCGGTTTCCTCGACCTTCGGATACTGCCGGATCGACAGGTTGAAGATGCCCTGGAAACCCAGCAGCAGGATCATGCAGGCAAGCACGGTCGACAGGACCGGCCGGCGGATGAAGATGTCGGAGAAATTCATTGCTGTGCGGCCTGCTTGTTTGCCGGCTTGGTCGGATCGATCGTGTTGTCGACAGCAACGGACATGCCGTTGAAGAGTCGGTTCTGGCCGGCGGTGACGACCTCATCGCCGGCGGCGATGCCCTCCAGTATCTCGACCATGCCGGCATTGCGGCGGCCGGGCTTGACGAAGACCTGGGCAAGCACGAGCTCCGGCTTTTCGCCCTCCGCCGGCTTGGCCGCGGCATCGGCGGGCTTTTCGTCCGGCTTGGTTTCCGGGGTTGAGCCGGTCTTTGTCGCATCCGGCTTCTCTTCGGGCTTAGCCGCCGGGGCGGCAGCGCCGGCCGCGGGCTTTGCCGGACGGACGACGAAGACGAAGTCGCCATAGAGGCTGGAGGTCAGGGCCGTCTGCGGCAGGCCGAGGACATTCGGCTCCTCCGGCAGTTCGACGCGCACCTGGACGAACTGGCCCGGCGTCAGCTTGCCTTCGGGATTGGCGACCTCGGCGCGGATCGAGACCAACCGGCTCGCCGGGTCGATCTTGGGGTCGATGCCGCGAATGGCGCCGGCGAACGGCATGTCGCTGCTGCCGCCGCCAATGCCAAGCCGCACCGTCTGGCCGATCTTGAGCAGCGGCAGCTGCTGTTCAGGCACCGAGAAGTCGACCCGCATGGTGTCGAGGTCCTGCAGGGTCACCACCGAGGAGCCGGTGGCGAGATATTGGCCAAGGTCGATCTTGGGGATGCCGACCGTACCGGCGAAGGGCGCCGTCAGCTGCTTCTGGTCGAGCACCGCCTGGAGCTTGTTGACCTGCGAGGCGGAGGCCGACGCGGTCGCCCGCGCGGTGTCGAGCGTGGCGTCGGTGCCGACGCCGCGCCGCTGCAATTCGATGGCGCGTTCCAGCGCCGTCTGGTCGGACACGTTCTGCGCCTTGGCCGCCGCGAGATCGGCGCGCTCGACGGCATCGTCGAGTTGCAGCAGCACGGCGTTGTCGGCAACCTTCTGATTGGCGTGGAACATGATGCTCTTGACGATGCCGGCGGTTTCAACGGTCAGATCGACGCCGCGCACGGCGCTGACGGTGCCGATCGCCTCGACGCCAGGCGTCCAGTCGGACGGCTTGACGATGACCGTCGACACGGTCGCCGCAGGCGGCTTCATGGTGGCGAAATACTGCTTGATCGCGCTGTCGCGAAACAGGTTGAAGCCAACGATGCCGCCGCACACCAGGATGAGCAGAAGCAAAATTCCGGTGATGATCAAGAAGCGCTTCACGAACAGTCCCCCTCGGCCGGCGTCCGGCATAGTCGTCGAACAGCGGGACCAATATCGAAGACAGGTCCCGCTTTCAAATGATGGCGATCTTACTGTACCGTCTGGACGGTGTTGTCAATTCCGCCTAGGCTAATGTAAGGGGGAGACACGGATGAAAGCCCGCAGAGCAAATTCGCGTGACAGGATACTCGCCGCCGCCGCCGACGTGGCGCGCGAGGCGGGGCCGGGCAGCCTGTCGCTGGACGCCGTCGCCAACCGCGCCGGCGTCTCGAAGGGCGGCCTGCTGTACAATTTCCCGACCAAGGCCAAGCTGATGCAGGGCCTGGTGGAGGACTATCTGAAGGCGTTCGAGGAGGCGCTGGAGACGCGCACGGCGGACGCAGGCGGCGAGACGCCGCTCGAGGCCTATATCCGGCTTTCGGCCAATGACTGCGAGGAGCCGCAGCCCTCCGCCTCATGGATATTCTCGGCGATCGCCGAGGATCCGGATTTCCTGACGCCGATAAAATCCTTCAAGCGGCAGCTGTTCGAGCGGCTGAAGGGCGAGACGAACGACCTCAAGGCGCTGCTGGTCTGCTTTCTCGCCATCGAGGGGCTTCGCAGCATGAATCTCTTTGATTCCGATGTGCTTTCGCCGGACGAGCGCCGGCTGCTGCTTGCGTCGCTGCTGGAGATCGCCAAGGTGAATTGACGCCGGCCGCGACAGGCTAGGCCAACTATCAACCACTCGCCAAGTTGGTCCGGCAAGCCGTCACACCTAGCGAGGCGGGGATCCCGAGACCGGATCATCCGCTCAATCAATCCGGCGGCGCGAGGTGCGCGACACGCGCAGGAGGACTATGTTGCACGGCACCATGACAATGCCATGTCACGCCCGGCGAGCGCCAGCGCGCGCGCTCCCGGACGGCATCACAACATTGTAATCGCACCGACATATGGCCATGGCATTGTTATGTTGCGGCGCACAAACTATGTGCGGCAATATCCCCTTCCTCCTGCCGCGAGATCATCATGGGTTCCCTGTCCTCGAAGAACGCCCTCGTCACCGGCTCAACCAGCGGTATCGGTCTGGCAATCGCCCGCGCCTTTGCCGCCGAGGGCGCCAATGTCACCATCAATGGACTCGGCGATGCCGCTGCGATCGAGCAGGAGCGCGCCGGCATCGAGAAGGATTTTGGCGTCAGGTGCCGCTATTCAGACGCCAACATGATGGACGGCGCGGCGGTCAGCGCGATGGTGCGTGAGGCCGAAGAGGCGTTCGGCAGCCTCGACATCCTGGTCAACAATGCCGGTATCCAGCATGTCGCGCCGATCGACGAGTTTCCCGACGACAAATGGGAAGCGATCATCCGCATCAACCTGCTGGCGGCCTTCTATGCGATCAAGGCAGCACTTCCCGGCATGAAGGCGCGCAAATGGGGCCGCATCATCAACACGGCCTCGGCGCACGCGCTGGTCGCCTCGCCGTTCAAATCGGCCTATGTCTCGGCCAAGCACGGCATCGCCGGCCTCACCAAGACGGTGGCGCTGGAGGTTGCGCAGAATGGCATCACCGTCAACGCCATCGCGCCGGGCTATGTCTGGACGCCGCTGGTCGAAAAGCAGATCCCCGACACGATGAAGGCGCGCGGCATGACCGAGGAGCAGGTCAAGCACGACGTGTTGCTCGCGGCACAGCCGACCAAGGAGTTCGTCACCGTGGACGAACTCGCCGCGCTGACGCTGTTCCTTTGTTCGGACGCGGCCAAGCAGATCACCGGCACGACCTTGCCGATGGATGGCGGCTGGACGGCGCAATAGGCGCCGTCTCCCGCGGCGCGGGCGCCGTTTGCGAAAGCGTCTTTCTTGACAAGGCGAGAGGATCGTTCCAGCATTGCGGCAAGGGGTTCATCGCGATGACCCCGTGAGGCGTCAGCCCAACGATCGCGTCCAAGCTCTCTCTTTCCGGAGGTGGACGCCATGCCGTCAACGACCGAAATCACCGTACAGCAACTTTGCCGCCTCGTCGGCTTACCGGACGCGCCGGTCCTCATCGATGTGCGCATCGACGAGGATTACCAGGTCGATCCGCGCCTGCTGCCGGCATCCTGCCGGCGCGATTTCAGGACCGTCGCGAGCTGGGCGACGGAGTTCACCGACTCCAGGGTGGTCATCATCTGCCAGAAGGGGCAAAAACTCTCGCAAGGCGTGGCAGCCTGGCTGCGCCATGAAGGCATCGAAGCGGAATCGCTGGAAGGCGGTTTCGAGGCCTGGGCGGCGGCCAAGGCGCCGCTGGTCACGGCCGGCGCGATACCGCCGCGCGACGACAAAGGCCGCACGGTCTGGGTGACACGGGCGCGGCCCAAAGTCGACCGCATCGCCTGCCCCTGGCTGATCCGCCGCTTCGTCGATCCCGAAGCGGTGTTCCTGTTCGTCGACGCGGCCGAAGTGCCGGCGGTGGCCGACCGCTTTTCGGCGGTTCCCTTCGACATCGACAATGTGTTCTGGAGCCATCGCGGCGAGCGCTGTACCTTCGACACGATGATCGAGGAGTTCGGCCTCGCCTCCGAAGCGCTCGATCGGCTGGCGCTCATCGTGCGTGCGGCCGACACGGCGCGGCTCGATCTCGTGCCGCAAGCGGCGGGCTTCCTCGCCGCGTCGCTTGGCCTGTCGCGCATGTTCCGCGACGATCTCGAGCAGCTCGAGGCCGGCATGCTCCTCTATGACGCTTTCTTCCGCTGGTGTCGCGACGCCACAGAGGAAACGCACAACTGGCCGAGCGGGAGCAAGCCGTCATGAACGACCTCGCGGCGGACGACGATGCCGAGGCCGCCGTGCCAGCGGCGCCGAGCTTCAGGGAGGCGGTGCGTCTGTGGGCGAAGATCGGCCTGCTCTCCTTCGGTGGGCCGGCCGGCCAGATCGCCCTGATGCACAAGGAGCTGGTCGAGGAGCGCCGCTGGATCGGCGAGCAGCGTTTCCTGCATGCGCTCAACTACTGCATGCTCCTGCCCGGACCGGAGGCGCAGCAGCTCGCCGTCTATATAGGCTGGCTGCTGCACCGGACCGCCGGCGGCCTCGTCGCCGGCATCCTGTTCGTGCTGCCTGGGGCGCTCGTGATGCTCGGCCTCAGCAGCTTCTACATGCTCTACAACGACGCGCCGGTGATCGAGGCGCTGTTCTTCGGCGTCAAGGCGGCGGTGCTGGCGGTGGTCGTCGAGGCCGTCATCCGCATCGGCAGGCGGGCTCTCAAGAACCGGGCCATGGTGGCGATCGCGGTCGCCGCCTTCCTCGCCATCTATGTCGTCAAGCTGCCGTTCCCGCTGATCATCCTGCTGGCTGGGCTGACCGGGTGGGTCGGCAACAGCCTCGTGCCGGGCCTGTTTTCCGGATCGGCGCATGGCAAGGACACCAAACAGGACAGCCGGGGCGTTGTCGACCTGATGTTCGAGCGCGGCGAGCTCGGACACACCAGGCCGACGAAATGGCACGCGCCGCGCACCATCGCCATCTGGCTGCCGATCTGGCTGGGGCCGGTGGCGCTGATCGCGGCGATGGGCGGCCCGGCCAGCGTCTGGACGCAGCTCGGCAGCTTCTTCAGTGTCATGGCGGTCGTGACCTTCGGCGGCGCCTATGCGGTTCTCGCCTATGTCGCGCAGGCGGCGGTGTCGTCGTTCGGCTGGCTAGCGCCTGGCGAGATGGTCGACGGCCTCGGCCTTGCCGAGACGACGCCGGGGCCGCTGATCCTGGTGCTGCAGTTCGTCGGCTTCGTCGCCGCCTATCGCCATGCCGGCGCGCTCAGCCCGCTGCTTGCCGGGTCGCTCGGATCGCTGCTGACTCTATGGGTGACCTTCGTGCCTTGCTTCTTCTGGATATTCCTCGGCGCGCCCTACATCGAGCAGCTGCGGCAGAACAAGGCGCTGTCGGCGGCGCTCGGCGCGATCACCGCGGCCGTCGTCGGCGTGGTGATGAACCTTGCGCTGTGGTTCGCGCTGCATGTCATCTTCGGCACGGTGCGCAGCGTCGGCGTCGGCATGGAGATCCCGGTGCTGGCGTCGCTCGACTGGCGCGCGGCGCTGCTGTCGCTGGCGGCGATGGTCGCCATGCTCAGGCTGAAGGTCGGCATGCTGCCGACGCTGGTTGCATCGGCGCTGGCGGGTCTGGCGCTGCAGGCGCTCTGACCTCGGGGACATCAGCACCTGCTCTCTGGTGGCGGCACTGCAGCAGCGCGTCGATCCGGTCGCGACCGGGGCGATCACGGCAGGGTGATTTCCAGTCCGATCGAACGGCATGGTGTTGTCGGCAGCCGGCATCGAAGGCTACACGGATTGTCGCGTGTGCCCGCAACGATGCCCGGCTGCACGATTGTCTTTCGAGTTGGAACGCAACATGACGCTGACGCGCCGCAAATTTCTGAATACCACGGCGGTCGCCGGCGCGGCAGGGATCGGGCTGTCGGCCATGGGGAAGTTGGTCAGCCGGGCATTGGCCGGGCCCGATCCGGTGACGCTGAAGACGGCCAGGATCGAGGCGAAGCTGATGGATGTCGGCCGGACCAGGGATGTCCTGACCTATGGCGAGGCCGGCATGCCGCCGGTGCTCAGGATGAAGAAGGGCGAGCCCTTCGCGGCGCGGCTCATCAACGGCATCGACGATCCGACGACGATCCACTGGCACGGCATCCGCGTTCCCAACAAGATGGACGGGGTGCCGTTCCTGGTGCAGCCCTATGTCTACACGGGCGATCATTTCGACTATCAGTTCACGCCGCCGGACGCCGGCACCTTCTGGTATCACCCGCACTGCAACACGCTGGAGCAGATGGGTCACGGGCTGACCGGCGTGATCGTGGTCGAGAACCCCAACGATCCGCAATTCGATGCCGAAATGGTGATCAATCTGCGCGACTGGCGCCTCGGCGAGGACGGCCAGTTCATCGACCAGTTCCGGCCTCGCGACGCGGCAAGGGCTGGCACCTATGGAACGGTGCGCACTGCCAACTGGCTCGACCAGCCGCAGTTCGACGCGCCGGCCGGCGGGCTGGTGCGGCTACGGGCCGCCATCACCGACGTCACCCGCGTCTACGCCTTCCGTGTCGAGGGCGCCGAGGCGGCGGTGATCGCGCTCGACGGCAATCCGGTGCCGCAACGCTTCGCGCCCGACGCCTTGCAGCTTGGACCTGGCCAGCGGCTGGATCTCGCCATACGCATGCCCGACGACGAGGGCGCCATCGTCAGCCTGAGAGACGTCAGGGGCACCAAGCCCAAGATACTGGCGACGCTGCGCGCGGTCGGAAAGTCGCTCAAGCGCGACGTTCGCGATCTTGCGCCGCTGGAGGCCAATCCGGTGGCGGAGGTGGATGCCGCCAGCGCCCAGCACATTTCGCTGGCACTCAGCGCCACCGCGGAAAACGTTCCGGCCGACGGCATCTGCGGCTCGCTCGGCTACAGTTTCTGGGCGATCAACAAGGTGCCGTGGCCCGGCGACACGCCGGACCCGACCGCGCCGCTGGCCGAACTGAAGCTCGGCCGAAGCTATGTCATCGACATGGAGAACCTGACGCCGCAATCGCATCCGATCCATCTGCACGGCATGAGCTTCAAGGTGCTGTCGTCGTCGACGCGCCCGGCCCAGCCGCTGGTCTCCGACACCTATCTCATCCAGCCCGACGAGAAGGTTCAGCTGGGTTTCGTGGCCGACAATCCCGGCGACTGGCTGCTGCATTGCCACGTCATCGAGCACCAGAAATCGGGGATGACGAGCTATATCCGCGTAGCCTGATGGGACTGGCCGCAAACGCATGACGGCGGCTCGCGTCGCGGACAAAGGCTGGTTTCGCCGCCGCTTGGACAAAGGCGTCGTCGCGCGTTTCCAAACTTGACCAGGATGCCATTTCCAAAACCTGCGACTGGGCATTTACAACTAACATGTTAGTGTGATAAAGCTGCCTGCATAGTGACATCAGGAGAGCTTTCGCAGTGACTTCGCGCTTTGGTCTTTCGGTCGCCCTGGCGACGCCTTTTCATGCGTCCGGGCAGATCGCGGTCCCCGCGATGGTCGCGCAGGCCAAGGCCTGCCTTGTCGCCGGGTGCGGCAGCGTCACGCTGTTCGGCACCACCGGCGAGGGCGCCTCGATCGGCACCGAAGAGCGGCGCCGGATCGTCGAGGCCATGCTGGCCGACGGCATCCCGGCGCATCAGCTCGTTTCCGGCGTGCTGGTCGATGCGGCCGAGGACGCGGCCGAGCAGGCGCGGCATGCGCTGCAGCTGGGCGCCCGCAACATCCTGCTGGCGCCGCCGAGCTATTTCAAGAATGTCGGCGAGGACGGGCTGTTCGGATGGTTCGCCGCCGTCTTCGCGGCGCTCGGTCCGCTGGCCCGCGACGTCCTGCTCTACAACATCCCGTCCGTCACCATGGTGCCGTTGCCGCTCGGCCTGATTGGCCGGCTGCGCGCCGCCTTTCCGAATGTGGTCGCGGGCGTCAAGGATTCGGGTGGCGACTGGACCTACAGCGAGGCGCTGCTTGCCGCGCATGGCGACCTGGTGATCCTGATCGGCGACGAGCGGCATCTGGCGAGGAGCGTGCGGCGGGGCGGGCAGGGCGCCATTTCCGGCATGGCCAATTTCGTTACCGGCGAGATCCGCGCCATGGCGGTGGACGGCCGCGACGATGCCCGGGTCGAGAATTTCGTGCTCGAACTGCTCAAGTTTCCGGTGATACCGGCGGTCAAGGCGATGCTGGCGCGCAGCACCGGCGACGACGGCTGGCTTGCCGTTCGTCCGCCGCTGGAGCCGACCTCCCAGCAGGGGCGCAAGCAGCTTGCCGCGGCCTACGACCAATTGTTTGCGACAGAGCCGGCCTGACCGGCAAAGGAAGCGCTGAATGGAAGACGGCAGCGAACCGGCAACCCTCAGGGAAAAGGCCTATGCCAGCTTTACGCGGCACTTGCTGGCGCGTGACCTGAGGCCCGGGCAATTCGTGTCGCAGCGCGAGCTGGTCGCCTTCACCGGGCTGCCGCTCGGCGCCATCCGAGAGATCGTGCCGCGGCTCGAGGCCGAGGGCCTGCTGACCACCATTCCGCAGCGCGGCATGCAGATCGCCCATATCGACATCAACCTGATCCGCGAGGCCTTCCAGTTCCGCCTGTTCATGGAGCGCGAGGCGGTGGCGCTGTTCACCGTCAGCGCCGCCGATGCCGAGCTCGCCCGTTTGCGGCGCGAGCATGAGGAGATGCTTGCCGAGGCGCTGGCGCAGCCGGCGACGCCGGAGATGGAAGCCAGGGCACAGACCATCGACTGGGCGATGCATGACACCTTCATCGACGCGCTCGACAACGAAATCATCGCCAAGGCCTATCTGGTCAATTCGGTGAAGATCCGGCTGATCCATCAGGAGCGGTTCCGCATCGACGGCCGCGTCGTGCCGGTCATGCGCGAGCACCTGGCGGTGATCGAGGCGATGGAAAGCCGCAACCCGCAAAAGGCGGTCGAGGCGATCAGCCTGCACATCGACAATGCGCGCCGGCTGGCGCTGCAGATCTGAGGGAAATGAGCCGCGCCGCGGCAGCGGCGCAATCCACAACGACAGCAACCCCGGGAGGAAGAAATGTCGTCCAATCCGTTCAGCCCAACCAGAAGGCAACTGCTTGCCGGAACAGCCGCTCTTGCCGCCGCCGGCCTCGCCGGCCTGCGCCCCAGCTTCGCCGCCGGCGTCGACTGGAAGCGCTTTGCCGGCACCACGCTCGACGTCAATCTGGTCAAGAGCCCGCGCAGCGACACGCTGATAAAGTATATCGCCGAGTTCGAGGAACTGACTGGCATCAAGGTCAATGCCGAGGCGACGCCCGAACAGCAGCAGCGCCAGAAGACGGTGATCGAGCTCAGCTCAGGCAAGCCGAGCTTCGACGTCGTGCATCTCAGCTACCACGTGCAGAAGCGGCAGTTCGAGAAGGGCGGCTGGCTGGCCGACATCTCCGGCTATCTCGCCGATCCGACGCTCACCGATCCGGCACTGGTCGAGAGCGACTTCGCCGATGCCGGCATGGTCTTCGCCAAGGATACGCAAGGCGTGCTGCGCTCGCTGCCGTTCTCGGTCGACTACTGGATCGTCTACTGGAACAAGGAACTGTTCGAGGCCAAGGGGCTGAAATATCCTGAGACCTTCGAGCAACTGGTGGCGGTGGCCGAGGCGCTGACCGATCCTTCGGCCAACACCTATGGCTTCGTCGCCCGCGGACTGAAGAACGCCAACACGCCGGTGTGGACGTCGCTGATGCTGGGCTACGACATGACGCCGCTCGATGCCGAGGGCAAGCTGCGCACGCTGTCTCCCGAGGCGGTCGAAGCGGCCGGCCTCTACCAGCGGCTGATGACCAAATCGGCGCCTCCCGGCGTCACCGGCTTCAACTGGGCCGAGGCGCAGTCGGCCTTCCTGCAGGGCAAGATCGGCATGTGGTTCGACGGCGTCGGGTTCGCGCCGCCGATGGAAAATCCTGAAAAGTCGCGGGTCGTCGGCAAGGTCGGCTACGGCGTCATGCCGAAGGGCCCCAAGGCGCATGCCTCCGGCACGTTCGGCGACGGCATCGGCGTCACCGCCGCCAGCGAGAAGAAGGAAGCGGCCTATCTGTTCTGCCAATGGGCGGTGTCGCCGGCCATGGGCGCGCGGCTGCTGCAGGCCGGGGCCGGCGTGCCGTTCCGCAAATCGGTGCTGGAGGATCCCAAGGTGCGCGAGGGCGTCACCATGCCGGCAAGCTGGCTCGACGCCGTGGTCGGCTCCGGCAATGTCAGCCGGCTGGCGCTGCCGGTCATCATCCCGGTCACCGAGTTCCGTGACATCTATGGCGTGGCGCTGAGCAACATGATCGCCGGCGCCGATCCGGCGGACGAGCTGAAGAAGGCCACCGACCAGTTCCAGCCGGTCCTGGACCGGAGCGAGCAAGGCTGATGTCCGCCACCACCCCAGAACGGACCGGGGTGACGATGGAAGCCATGGAAGGGAGCCAGACGGTGCGTCTGGCTCCCAACTACTGGCCCTTCGTCCTGCCGGCGCTCGTCGTCGTCGGCGCGGTGATCGTCTTTCCCTGGGCATTCACGCTGTGGATGAGCGTCAACAGCTGGACGCTCGGCCAGTCGCGCAGCTTTGCCGGGATGGACAACTATCTGCGCCTGGCGGGCGACCCGCGGTTCTGGGAATCGCTCTGGCACACGCTTACCTACACCTTCCTGTCGGTCGTCGCGCCGATGTTCCTCGGCACGGTCGCGGCGCTGATCTTCGATGCGAAGGTTCCGCTGCGCGGCCTGCTGCGCGGCGTCTTCGTGATGCCGATGATGGCGACACCGGTCGCCGTGGCGCTGGTGTGGACGATGATGTTTCATCCGCAGCTCGGCGTGCTCAACTATCTCTTGTCGCTGGTCGGTATCCCGCCGCAGGAATGGATCTTCAATGCCAGGAGCGTCATTCCCTCCCTGGTCGCGGTCGAGACCTGGCAGTGGACGCCGTTGGTGATGCTGATCGTGCTGGGCGGGCTGGCCTCGGTGCCGCGCGAGCCGTTCGAGAGCGCTGAGATCGACGGCGCCAACGCCTGGCAGCAGTTCCGCTACCTGACCTTGCCGATGATCGCGCCGTTCCTGATGATTGCCGTCATCATCCGCACCATCGATGCGCTGAAGAGCTTCGACATCATCTACGCCATGACCCAGGGCGGTCCGGGGACCGCGTCGGAAACCATCAACATCTATCTCTACAACACCGCCTTCTCCTACTACGACATCGGCTACGGCTCGGCCATGGCCGTGGTGTTCTTCGTCGTGATCGTGGCGCTGTCCTTCGTCCTGTTAATGCTGCGCCAGCGCTCGCAATGGATCAACGCGGAGGGCAAATAGATGACGTCGCAGCTCCTCAACCGGATCGGTCTGTTCTTCGCGGCCCTGGTGCTCGTCTCGCCAGCGATCCTGTTCTTCCTCTGGATGATCTCGCTGTCGCTGAAATTCGAGATCGACAACGGCGCCTATCCGCCGATCCTGATCCCCGAGCGCTTCGCCTGGTCGAACTATGTGAAGGTGTTCGAGGAGAACAACTTCCTGCTCTATCTGTGGAATTCGGTGCTGGTCACCGGCACGGCGACGCTGCTGGCGCTTCTGATCGGCGTGCCGGCGGGCTACGGCATCGCCCGGCTCAAGGCCGAGCGCTCGGCCGTCGTCATCATGATCGCCCGCATGACGCCCGGCCTTTCCTATCTGATCCCGCTGTTCCTGCTGTTCCAGTGGATAGGCATCCTCGGCACGCTGTGGCCGCAGATCATCATCCATCTGGTGGTGACCGTGCCGATCGTCGTCTGGGTGATGATCGGTTATTTCGAGACGACGCCGATGGAGCTGGAGGAAGCGGCCAGCATCGACGGCGCCAGCTCCTGGCAGGTGTTCCGGCTGGTGGCGCTGCCGATCGCCAAGCCGGGCATCGTCGTCGCCTTCATCCTGTCGGTCATCTTCTCGTGGAACAATTTCGTCTTCGGCGTGGTGCTCGCCAGCCGCGAGACGCGCACCTTGCCGGTCGCCGTCTACAACATGCTGTCCTACGAGCAGGTGAGCTGGGGGCCGCTTGCCGCGGCAGCACTCGTGGTGACACTGCCGGTGCTGGTGCTGACCCTGTTCGCGCAAAGGCAGATCGTCGCCGGGTTGACCGCCGGCGCCGTCAAGGGCGGCTGAGGCCGGTCCGACATCACACGTTCGTGGAGAGATAAAATGGCATCGGTGACCATCAACAACGTGCAGAAGGCTTTTGGGACCGCAAAGATCATCCACGATGTCAGCGTCGACATCGCCGACGGCGAGTTCGTTATCCTGGTCGGGCCGTCGGGCTGCGGGAAGTCGACGCTGCTGCGCATGATCGCGGGGCTGGAAACGATCTCGGCCGGCAAGATCGCCATCGGCGAGCGGGTCGTCAACGAGCTCAGGGCGCGCGACCGCAACATCGCCATGGTGTTCCAGAACTACGCGCTCTATCCGCACATGACGGTCGCCGACAATATGGGCTTCGCGCTCAAGATCAAGAAAGCCGACCCGGCTGACACCGCCAGCCGGGTGAAGCGGGCGGCAAGCATACTTGGCCTGGAAAAGCTGCTCGACCGCTATCCGCGCCAGCTTTCCGGCGGCCAGCGGCAGCGCGTCGCCATGGGCCGCGCCATCGTGCGCGACCCGCAAGTGTTCCTGTTCGACGAGCCGCTTTCCAATCTTGACGCCAAGCTGCGGGTGCAGATGCGGGGCGAGATCAAGGCGCTGCACCAGCGGCTGGGCACCACCACGATCTATGTCACGCACGACCAGATCGAGGCCATGACCATGGCCGACAAGATCGTCGTGCTGCATGACGGGCTGGTCGAGCAGATCGGCGCGCCGCTCGACCTTTACGATCGTCCGGCCAATCTCTTCGTCGCCGGCTTCATCGGCTCGCCGTCGATGAACTTCATCCGCGGCCGCATCGAGGAAGGCGTGTTCCGCAGCGCCAGCGGACTGACGCTGCCGCTGCCGCATGACCTCCACCCGGCGCGGGTCCCGGACGGCGAGCTCGTCTACGGCATCCGTCCCGAACACATCCGGGCACGCAGCGAGGGCATTGCCGGCACCGTGACGCTTCTGGAAGCGACGGGCTCGGAGATCTTCGCCACGGTTGATTGCGGCGGCGAGGAAATCTCCTGCCTGTTCCGCGAGCGGCTTAAGCTGAAGCAGGGCGAAACGGTGCGCATCGAGGTCGACCGCGCCAGCGCCCATCTGTTCGCGGCGAACACCGGCCAGCGCATCTGAACGCCTTAAGGCGGGATTTGCCCGAAGCGTCCTGGTGGCTTCGACGGCGCTTGGCCGTTCGAACCGATAGCGCCAGCTTGCCGGCGCGCGCCGGCGGTGCTTAGGTGCGCCGTCAATGGGCGGGGCGTGCCGTGGATCAGCGATCTCAGTCGCCGGCGAAAAAATTCATCCGGACAATCGTAACCGTTCGATGAGGTCGGCGTCCGACTTCCCGGCGCGGCACCGCTTCGTCCTGGCGGCGGCACGGCTGCTGATCACGCTACGTCACCCCCTGCTCGTGGTGCGATTCGCAAGAAAGATGGGCTATTGGCCCAATCCCGCCGCGCCCGAGCGCTACAATGAATGCATGCTCTGGCGAAGGCTGATCGACCACAATCCGTTGTTCGTCACGCTGTCGGACAAGCTCGCCGTGAAGGAGTATATCCGCGCCGTCTGCCCGGAGCTGGAAGTGCCGAAGACGTTGTGGCGCGGCCGCGACCCAGACGACATCCCGTCGGCGCTGCTCGCGGGCGAGGCGGTGGTCAAAGCCAACCATGGCTGCGACATGAACATCTTCGTCTCGGGCGGTCAGCCGGATCGCGCCTCCATCGTGCGTCAGCTGAGACGATGGCTGGGCAAGCGCCAAGGTCGCCGCAACAGCGAGTGGGCCTACTGGCCGATCGTCCCGGAGGTATTCGTCGAGGAGATGCTGCCGCTCGCCGGCGGTGAGATCGCCACCGAAATCAAGGTCCAGGTCTGCAGCGGCGTCGTCTGCCATGTCCGGGCCGAAGACAAGAAGGCGCTCAAGTCGCGGCTGTTCGATCCTGACGGCAACCCCCTGGCGGGGCGCGACATCGATTATCCGCGTGAGGATCAGGCGCTGCCCGTCAGCGCCGGCCTTGTCGAATTGATCAGGCAAGCGGCCCTGATCGCGCCGCGTGTCGCCGGCGATCTCGATTATGTTCGCGTCGATTTCCTGGTCACGCGCGAGCGGCTCTACGCCGGCGAGATCACCGTCTATTCGGCCGGCGGTTATGCGACCTGGAGCAATCCTGCGATCATGGCGGACATGGAGCGGCGCTGGCGGCTCGATCACTCGGATTATCTGCGGCGGCGGCATTCCGGGCTTGCCAGAGTCTACGCCGACGCGCTGCGCTCAAAATGCCTGCGGGCCAACGGCAGTCCGGAACCTGTTGCGGTCGCCGAAATCCACCCGCCACTGGGTGTGCCGGATCCGCACGACGCTTGAACGCATTGGCGACGTGTGCAGGTTCTCTGGGTCCAGGGCCGACCCCTGGCGCGCCAGATTGCGAGGTTGCGCCGGCGAGATGAGCTGAGCCCGCCCCTGCTGAGGGATCAGCCTCTTGGCTCGACTTTGGCGGCGTGATGTGTCCGTGGAAATCGGGAGATGGCCTGTAGCCATGCGCTACAAAGACTGTCGCCGATGGCGCATTCGCGATATCCATTTCGCGACACGGACGTTAGTTTCAGTGAACATGTCTCAACATCCGATCAAGCGCTCGCTCGTCTTCTTTATGGTGCCGGATTTCACCATGGTCGCCTTTGCGACGGCGCTGGAACCGATCCGCATCGCCAACCGGATGCTCGGTTACGAAGCCTATAAGTGGCGGCTGGCCAGTATCGACGGGCAGCCCGTGCCCGCGTCGAGCGGCGTGTTGTGCGCGGTGAACACGTCGTTGCAGGACGAGCGGCGCATGATGGCCGGTCCCGACAGGCCATCGATGGTCATCGTCTGCACCGGCATCAACATCGAGCGCTATTCGAACAAGCCGGTCTTTGCCTGGTTGCGTGAGGAACATGATCGCGGCGTTGCGATCGGCGGCCTCTGCACCGGCGCCCATGTGCTGGCGGCTGCCGGGCTGCTCTCCGGCAAACGCTGCGCCATCCATTGGGAAAACCTGCCGGGCTTCGCCGAGGCATTTCCGAATGCGCATGTGTTTGCCGACCTCTTTGAGGTCGATCAAGACATCTACACATGCGCCGGCGGCACGGCCGCGCTCGACATGATGCTGAAGCTCATCGGCGATGATTTCGACGAAGATCTGGTCAGTCGCGTCTGTGAGCAGGTGCTGACCGATCGCGTGCGCGGCGCAAGCGACGGCCAGCGTCTTCCCTTGCGCGCGCGGCTCGGCATTCAGAATTCAAAAGTGCTGACCATCATCGAGCTGATGGACGCCAATCCGTCCGAACCGATATCGATAAGCGATATTGCCAGGCAGGTCGGGCTGTCGCGACGGCAGATCGAGCGTCTCTTCCGCGATGAGATGGGGCGCTCCCCCGCCCGCTACTATCTGGAGATACGCCTTGAGCGCGCACGGCATATGCTGATCCAGTCATCCGTGCCCATCGTCGAGGTGGCCACCGCCTGCGGCTTCGTTTCGGCGTCGCATTTTTCCAAATGCTACCGCGAACTCTACGCCCAAACCCCGCAGCAGGAACGGCTGGAGAGGAAATACCCCGCCGCCTCATAAGCGTCATCGGTTTTGCCACGCCGACGAAAGGTTCGGCCAGGCAGCCGTGCGTGCGTCCACGGGCTTGCGCAGCGACCAATCCGGCTGGCTCGACAAAGGGTTTCGCAGAGGGTGTTTGACGCGCCGTGGCATGGCGTGCCTTTGCCCGGGTAGGTTCTTCCCTACCCGGGAGCTGCCGGTTCCCCACTGACCCGCCAAATTCCTCCCATCCTTGCCTGCCCACCCTTTCTACCCTGACGGGTGTGGTGGCTGAGGGCCTAATCCGACACGTCGAAACGGCGCCAACGGCGGACGCTTCAGCGTGCGCCGTCCGCGACCCTGGTCTCGCAGGAGGTCGGGGTCTTTGACGTCCAAGGGGAGTTTTTCAGGAACTGGTTTCGAAATTAATTTGGGAGGTCACGCATGTCGACTACAAGCAGGTTACGGGGCATAGATACGGCGGTATTCTGGCCGGCCCTACTCATAACAGCCGCGTTCATTTTATGGGGAGCCGCTGCCCCGGATAGCCTCGCCTCCGTGACGAACGCCACGCTCGCGGCCATCATCAATGGTTTCGGATGGGGCTTTGTCGTATCGACGGCTATGTTGCTGGTCTTTGCAGGGTTCCTGGCGATCAGCCGTTTCGGCAAGATCAGGCTTGGAGCCGACGACGAGCAGCCGGAGTTCACTACAGTTTCGTGGGTGTGCATGATGTTCAGCGTCGGCATGGGCATCGGACTGATGTTCTGGGGGGTTGCCGAGCCGGTTTTCCATTTTGGCGCGCCACCTCACGGGCTGGCCGCCCCGCAGTCCAAGGAAGCTGCGCTGATCGCGATGGAATATGCCTATTTTCATTGGGCGCTGCACCCTTGGGCGATCTACGCCATTGTCGGTCTGGCGATCGCCTACTTCACCTACCGCAAGGGCCTGCCCATCCTGATATCGAGCGCATTCACCCCCTTGCTCGGCAGTGCCGTCAACGGGCCGATCGGCAAGACGATCGATATTCTGGCCCTCATCGCCACGCTGTTCGGCACGGCGACATCGCTCGGCCTCGGCGCACAGCAGATCAACAGCGGTCTGAATTTTCTCTGGGGAACCGGCGAGGGGACAGGCATTGCGCTTGCGATCATCGCCGTGCTGTCGGTGCTGTTCATCCTTTCGGCAGTGTCCGGTGTCGGCAAGGGCGTCCAGTTCCTGAGCAACATGAACATGGTTGTCGCCGCCGCCTTGCTGCTCTTCCTGGCCGTCGTCGGACCGACCGTCTTTATCCTCAACACCTTCACCGAAGCGCTCGGCGAATACCTGACCAACCTCGTCACGATGTCGTTCCGCACCGCCGCCTTCAGCGACGGCAAATGGCTGAGCAGCTGGACCATCTTCTACTGGGCGTGGTGGGTTTCCTGGGCGCCTTTCGTCGGCGTTTTCATTGCCCGCATTTCCAGGGGGCGGACGATCCGCGAATTTGTCATCGGCGTTCTGCTCATCCCGAGCGGCGTGACCTTTCTCTGGTTCACCATCATGGGCGGCACCGCGCTGCACTCCGAACTGATGGGGGTCGGCGGACTTGTCGAGGCGGTCAACACCAAGGGCGCCGCCATCTCGCTGTTTGCCCTGCTCGAGCAATATCCGGGAACAGCGATCACCTCGTTCGTCGCGATCTTCCTTGTGGCGATCTTCTTCATCTCGGGAGCCGATGCCGCCTCGATCGTGATGGGCATGCTGTCGTCACGCGGCACGCTCGAGCCCGCGCGCATCGTCGTCGTCCTGTGGGGCGTCCTTGCGGGAGCGTCGGCCTGTGTGCTGCTGGTGATGGGAGGTCTGGAGGGCCTGCAGACCGCTTCGATCATCGCGGCAGCACCCTTCCTTGTCGTCATGGTCGGGCTGTGCATCTCGCTGTGGATGGCGCTGCTGGACGACCTCGAGGGGCGGAGTGAACCCGTCTCTCTGTTGCCCGACGCCCAGCCTGTCGCCGCAGCGGCAGAGTAGACCGCAGCACCGCCATCCAGGCGGCCGGCAAACCGCATCTGAAAACGAACTTCAGGTGCGGTTTGCCGTTCCGCGCCAGCCGGGCGGCGCTCCTCATCGTCGTCACCGGCAGCGCGACAAGATCAAGCCAAAAGCAAATCCAACCGGGTGCTCGAAGGAAGGGCGAAGATGATAACCGACCCGCAAATCTGGCTCAGCCTGCTGACGCTTACAGCGCTCGAAATCGTCCTGAGTGTCGACAACCTGGTCGTGATCTCAGTTCTGGTCAGCAAACTTGCTCCCGAGCTGCAGCCAAAGGCGCGGTTTCTTGGAATGACGCTGGCCCTGGTTCCGCGACTGGTCCTGCTGCTGTTCATCGGCTGGATCATCGGTTTGACCGAGCCTTTGTTCGAGGCCTTCGGGCACGGCTTTTCAGGGAAGGATCTCATCCTGGCAGGCGGCGGTCTGTTTCTCATCTACAAGGCCACCCAGGAGATACATGCAAGTCTCGAGGGAGAAGAGGGCCACATCGGCGCTACCGTGCGCGCAGGTTTCGTAGCCGTCGTGTCGCAGATCGCCCTGATCAACCTCGTGTTTTCCATCGACTCCATCGTGACCGCCGTCGGCATGGCCAACCAGATCTGGGTCATGGCCGTCGCTGTTGTCGCGTCGATGGCCGTCCTGATCGCTGCCGCCGGACCGGTTGGAAAATTCGTCGATGCCCATCCCACAGTGAAGATGCTGGCACTCGCCTTCCTCATCATGATCGGCATGACGTTGGTCGCGGACGCCTTTGGCGTCCATGTCCCCAAGGGTTACATCTATTCGGCGATGATTTTCTCGATGGCGGTCGAAGGCGTGAACATGCTGCACCGCCGAAAAGCCAGGCCGGTTCATTTGCACAATCAGTATGGGCCGGAGGCTGCGGTTGCGGCCAACGACGAATACGCGCGATCCGCGCCGGTCGCTCAAACACGCAAACAGGAAGCCTGACGCGACGCGGCGTATTTCTCGGCAAGTGCCTGAAAATTATGGTGATCCCGACAGGAATCGAACCTGTGACCTACAGATTAGGAATCTGCCGCTCTATCCTACTGAGCTACGGGACCACGCGGCCCGACACATAGCCGCTTCGGACCGGTTCGCCAAGAGGCGTAGTGAACGCAAATCAGCGCGCCGTTGCGCAGGGCTCACAACTCTTGCTTCGGTCCCTGCGCCATGCCCCCGGGCAACGGCTTTGCCGTGCCCGAGGATTCGCTCCTTGCCGGAACCAGCCTCAGGCGGCCAGCGCCGTCTCCGCCAGCTTCACCCAATAGCTCATGCCGTGCGGGATGACCTCATCGTTGAAGTCGTAGGCCGGGTGGTGCAGGCCGGCCGTGTCGCCGTTGCCGATGAAGATGAAGGCGCCCGGCCTCGCTTCCAGCATGTAGGAGAAATCCTCGCCGCCCATCACCGGCTGGATGGCGCGGTGAACCTGGGAATTGCCGGCGATGTCGGCGGCGACGTCGGCGGCAAAGACCGTCTCTTCGGGATGGTTGAAGGTGACCGGATAGTTGGGCTCATAGTCGAAGGTGATGGTGGCGCCAAAGGCGGCGGCCAACCCGTCGCAAAGAGCGCGGATGCGCTCCTCGGCCTTCTTGGCCACTTCCTTCTTCAACGAGCGCACCGTGCCTGCGATCTCGGCGCTTTCGGGGATGACGTTGTAGGCGTCGCCGGCATGGAATTTCGTCACCGACACAACCACCGACTCGACCGGGTCGGTGCTGCGCGAGGCGATCGTCTGCATCGCGCCGACAAGCTGGCTGGTGATGACGATCGGATCGATGGTGCCGTGCGGCATCGCCGCATGGCCGCCCCGGCCCTTGACGGTGATGGTGAATTCGGCGGTCGCCGCCATGATCGGGCCAGGCCTGATGGCGAACTGGCCGACCGGCAGGCCCGGCATGTTGTGCATGCCGAACACTTTTGAGATGCCGAAGCGTTCCATCATGCCGTCCTTGACCATTTCGTTGCCGCCGCCGCCGCCCTCCTCGGCCGGCTGGAAGATGACCGCGACAGAACCGGTGAAATTGCGGGTTTCGGAGAGATATTTGGCGGCCCCCAGGAGCATCGCCGTATGGCCGTCATGGCCGCAGGCATGCATCTTGCCGGGAACGGTCGAGGCATAGGGCTTGCCGGTGATCTCGTTGATCGGCAGCGCGTCCATGTCGGCGCGCAGCCCGATCGTCGTGCCGTCGCCGTTGCGACCGCGGATGATGCCGACGACGCCGGTCTTGCCGAGGCCTGTCACCACCTCGTCGCAACCGAACTCCTTCAGCTTTCCGGTGACGAAGGCGGCGGTCTGGAAAACGTCGAAATTCAGTTCCGGCGTCTGGTGCAGATGGCGGCGCCAGCCGGCGACCTCGTCTTGCATCTCGGCGGCGCGGTTCAAAATCGGCATGATTGTCCCATTTCATCGTTGAAGCAGCCAGTTCCAGCCTGCTGCATTGTAATTGTGATTGCCAGGCGCTTTGCCATGTTGACGTCACATAGGGTAAATAGCACCGCAACAATGCAGCCTGGGGAATCGAGGGCCGGGCCGCACCATGCTGGCGATCGCGTAACGAAATCTTACGGAGCCAGGGGCGACTACGGCAAGAGGCGATTTCGGATTCCATGATGCGGCACGGGCATTTCCTCAAACTATTGCTGGCCGGCGCGCTGGCTTTGCCGATGCTGGCGGGCGTCGCGCGCGCCAACCCGGTGATCCTTTTCGACCTGCAGAGCGGCAAGATCCTCGAGCACCAGGACGCCTTCAAGCGCTGGTATCCGGCGTCGCTGAGCAAGCTGATGACGGCCTATGTGACGTTCCGGGCGATCGCCGCCGGCGAGGTTCAGCTCGATTCGCCGATCAAGGTGACGAAACATTCGGCCGGCGAGCCGCCCAGCAAGATGGGCTTCAAGCCGGGCTCGGTGATGCGGCTCGACAATGCGCTGAAGATGATGCTGGTCAAATCGGCCAACGACATCGCCATGGCCGTCGGCGAGAATATCGGCGGATCGCAGGCGGCCTTCGCCGACCGCATGAACGCGGAGGCGGCGCGCCTCGGCATGACGGGAACCCATTTCGTCAATCCGAACGGGCTGTTTTCGCCGGACCAGTACACCACCGCGCGCGATCTCGCGCTGCTGGTGACGGCGATCCGCAGCGAGTTTCCGCAATACGCGCCCTGGTTCTCGATCGAGGGGCTGGCGGTCGGCAAGAAGGCGATCCCGAACTACAACCTCTTGATCGGCCGCTATCCGGGCGCCGACGGCATGAAGACAGGCTTCGTCTGTTCCTCGGGCTTCAACATGATCGGCTCGGCGACGCGCAACGGGCGCACGCTGGTCGCCGTGGTGCTCGGCGAGAAATCGGCTGTCAGCCGCGCCGAGACCGTTGCGAAGCTGCTCGACCAGGGTTTTGACACGCCGGCGACCGGCTCGGCTACGCTTGCCGCCTTGCCGTCCTATGGCGATACGCTGTCGCCCAACGATCTGCATGACGAGATCTGCAAGAAGAAGCCGAAGGCGGAGCAGTCGGAGGCCGCCCCCGCCGTCGCCGCCAAGGATGCGCCGAAGTCGCCCTACCAGGTGAAGCTCGCTCACCCGACCCTGGTCGCCGTCGGCCTCGGCGGCGCAACCGGGCCGACGCCGAAGGCGATGCTCGACCAGTCGGGCCAGGAATATGCCGATGTGCCGCTGCCGAGCTGGCGGCCCGACATTCCGGCGCCTACCGGCGCCGAGCCGGCCGCAAGCGGGACGGCCGCGGTTGCCGTGCAGGGCGACCAGCCGGTCAAGGCCGCGAACTAGCCCGATGGGCGGCAGCTTTCCCATCCCGGTCTCGGTGCTCACCGGCTTCCTCGGCGCCGGCAAGACGACGCTGCTCAACCGGCTGCTGAAGGACCCGCAACTTACCGACACGGCGGTCATCATCAACGAGTTCGGCGAGGTGGCGATCGACCATCTGCTGGTCGAGCAGGCCTCAGACGGCATCATCCAGCTTTCCGACGGCTGCCTGTGCTGCACGGTGCGCGGCGAACTGGTCGATACGCTGGCCGACCTCGTCGACCGGCTGCAGACCGGCCGCATCGCCAGGCTGGCGCGCGTCGTGGTCGAAACCACCGGGCTTGCCGATCCGGCGCCGGTGCTGCAGTCGATCATGGCGCATCCGGCGCTGGTGCAGGCTTTCCGGCTCGACGGCGTGATCACTCTGGTCGATGCGGTCAACGGCAATGCGACCCTCGACGCTCATGTCGAGGCGGTGAAACAGGCGGCGGTCGCCGACCGCATCGTGCTCACCAAGACGGACCTCGTCACCGATGCCGGCGATGTCGCGGCGTTGCGAGCGCGCCTGCGTCAGCTCAATCCCGGCGCCGTTCTGCTCGATGCCGATGACAGCGGAACCGGCGCTGCGGCGCTGTTCGACTGCGGGCTCTACAACCCCGAAACCAAATCGGCCGACGTGCAGCGCTGGCTGGGCGAAGAGGCTGGTCATCATCACCATGATCATGATGGCCGCCACCACCATCATGGCGACGATCATCATCACGATCACCAGCATCGCCACGATTCGCGGGTGCGCTCGCATTCGCTGGTCCATGACGGTCCGGTGCCGTTCTCGGCGATCGAGATGTTCCTCGATCTGCTGCGCTCGACGCATGGCGAGAAGCTGCTGCGTATGAAAGGCGTCATCGAATTGCTGGAGGATCCGTCGCGGCCGCTGGTCATCCATGGCGTGCAGAAGATCCTGCATCCGCCGGCAAGGCTGCCGGCCTGGCCGGAGGGCAATCGCGGCACCAGGCTGGTGCTGATCACGCTCGACATGCCGGAGGACTATGTGCGCCGACTGTTCGCCGCCTTCACCAACAGGCCGTCGATCGACACGCCCGACCGCGCGGCGCTGGAGGACAATCCGCTGGCCATAGCCGGGCGACGGTAAGGGGCCAGGACCGCAAACTCAGGCGGCGCCGCGCTCGACCAGGAAGCGATGGCCGCCGGACACCGCGGCCGTTTCGACGAGCTGATGGCCTGCGTCCGAGCAGAAGGCCGGAATGTCGATGACGGCAAGCGGATCGGTGGTTTCCAGCCAGAGCAGGCTGCCCGGCCGCATCGCGGCCAGACGCTTCTTCGCCTTGAGCACGGGGAGGGGACAGTTCAGCCCCTTGAGATCGTAGACGGCAGGGCGCCTGCTTTCTGTTTTTTCATGCATGTCGTTGTCCCAAACCGCCCCACACTTTTGGGCGACATGCATCAGCCAAAACCTCAGCCGCCGAACATGCCGAGCAGCTTCTTCTTCAGCTTCGTCACCGTGCCGTCGTCGGCGCTCGCGGCCTGCGTTTCGGCTGCCGGCTCGGTCGCTTCGACGCCCGCGGTGGTGACCGGCTGCTGGGCAGCCTGCTTGGTGGCTTCCGCCTCGGCCAATGCCTGGGCCTTGGCAGCTTCCTTGGCGGCCTTGGCTGCCTGTATGGCTGCAAGCCGCTGTTCCTCGGCCTTGCGCTTGGCTTCCTTCTCGGCGTCGAGCGCGGCCATCTTGCGGCCGAGCGGCGAATCGATACGGCCCATGCGCGCGGTCTCGGTCACCGAGCCGTCGCCATTCATCGACGGCGGGTCGATCGGCACGCGCTCGCCGCGGGCGCGGCGCTTCGACCAGTCGGAAACGATACTGGCTTCCTTGATGCCGGCAATCGTCGGCTTGGGCGCCGGCGCGCTCGACTTGACGGCGCCGTTGAAGGCCGAGTCATAGGTGCTCTGATAGGCGCTATAGGCGCTCTTCAGCGAATCCGGCTGCGTCGTGGCGGGGCAGGGCCCGGTGGGCTCGAAGGTCGTGCCCTCCGGCGCCACTTGATTGAAGACGTAGCGCTTTTCGCAGACGTCGACCTTCGGCGGCACCTTGGTGATTTCGAAATTGTCGTAGCCGACCTTCAGCATCTTCCAGAAATCGTAATTCGGGTCGTTGCGGTAGCGCGCCATGTTGGCGGCGGTCATGCGGAACGGAAAGGCCTGGATCTGGAACTCGGTCTGCCCGCCCTGGAAGGCATCGCGGCCGAAGGCGTAGATCTGCTCGATCTGGGCATCGGTCATCGAATAGCAGCCCGACGACGAGCAGGCGCCATGCACCATCAGGTTGGAGCCGGTGCGGCCATTGGCGCGGTCGTAGGCGTTGGGATAGCCGATGTTGAAGGACAGATGGTAGTTCGAGCGCGGGTTCATCTGCGAAGGGCGAACCGTATAAAAACCTTCCGGCGCCTGGCGGTCGCCCTCGGTGTATTTCGGCCCGAGCTTGCCCGACCATTTGCAGATGTCGTAGTTGGCCACCATCTCGTAGCGGCCATTGGTCTTGGCCTTCCAGATCTCCAGCTTGCCCTCTTCCTTGAAGATACGGGCCATCACCGACGAGGTGCGGACCATGCCCTTGGCCTTCATGTCGGCCAGGATCTTGTCCGGCAGCGGCTTGTTGGCCTCCGGCGCGAAGTCCTTCATTGAGGAATCGTTGCAGCCGGCGACGCCGATGGCGGCGATCAGGACTCCGGTGCGGGCAAGCTTGGCAAACATGGGTACGGCTTAGTCTTTCCCTCGGGCCACGGGTTCAACCGCCAGGCCCGCACGCTGAACATTAGCGGACCGTAAGCCCGTTAACCTTGAAAAATCCTTACCGCAAGCCTCGAACGACCCCTCGCGGCAATTTCATTGAGCCGAACGCGGCGGCATTTTTGTGGCAGAATCGTGCCCGTACACCACATTGCCGCGTAGCGGCCGAAGCTATTCCAAGGCGATCAAACGTTTTGATAGAGACGGATTTGACGGGGACTAGTTGATGTCGGTGCCGCTGCCATTGCTGTTGCCGTTTTCCACTGGCGGCTGGGAAGTCGCTTGTTGAGCCGTCACTGCTTGCAGGCGGGCGACTTTGATCAGCGTGGGTTTCTCGTATTTCTTCATTTCAAATCCCCCGAAACGAGAAGCTTAATTAGCAGCCGTTAAAGCAAAGTGTCCATGGCGGCCCCGCTCCGAACCACCGGATCGTTGCCCTGGACCACCGATGTGGTGGCACCTTCCGGACGGAAAACCGTTCCAGAAGTTTGCTGGAATTGCCCCGGATATAAAGCGCGCCGGGCTGAAACGGTGTCAGGCGACGCGCCTTAAGCCCTCCCGGAACCGCCCACATTTCCGGGCACTAGAGGCTGCGGCCCATGGCCAGGTATTTCTCGCGACGCTGCTCGCGGAAATCGGTGTTGGCGCCGGCAAAATCCTTCATCGTCTTGGCGATGAGGTCGCCGGTGGCGGCGATCACCGTTTCGGGGGCGCGATGAGCGCCGCCGAGCGGCTCGGGAACGATGGCGTCGATGATCTTCATTTCGTAAAGATCCTGGGCGGTGATCTTCATGTTGGTCGCCGCATCCTTGGAGCGGGTGGTGTCGCGCCACAGGATCGAGGCCGCGCCCTCCGGCGAGATCACCGAATAGATGGCATGCTCCAGCATGTAGACGCGGTTGGCGGTGGCGATGGCGATGGCGCCGCCGGAGCCGCCTTCGCCGATGACGACCGAGATCGACGGCACCTTGAGCGCCAAGCATGCCGAAGTCGAGCGGGCAATCGCCTCGGCCTGGCCGCGTTCCTCGGCGCCGACGCCGGGATAGGCGCCGGCGGTGTCGACCAGCGTCAGAAGCGGGATCTTGAAGCGGTCGGCAAGCTCCATAAGCCGCACAGCCTTGCGATAGCCTTCCGGCCGCACCGAGCCGAAATTGTGCTTCAGCCGGCTCGCCGTGTCCGAGCCCTTCTCCTGGCCGATAACCGCCACCGGCTCGCCGCGGAAGCGGGCGAAGCCGCCGACGATCGCCTGGTCCTCGCCGAAATTGCGGTCGCCGGCGAGCGGCGTGAAATCGCTGAGCAGGGCCTTGATGTAGTCGACGCAATGCGGCCTGTCAGGATGGCGCGCCACCTGCACCTTCTGCCAGGGCGTCAGCGACTTGTAGGCCTCGCGCAGCGCGTCGCGCGAACGCTTCTCCAGCCGGCTGATCTCATCGCCGACATCGACGGCCTCGCCGTTCTCGGCAAGCTTCTTCAGCTCGAGGATCTTGCCTTCGAGATCCTGCACCGGCTTTTCGAAATCGAGGTAGTTGTACATTCTTGAGCGGACCGACAGTTCGGAAGGCAGTGGCTGGCGAAACCCTCGAAAACCGGGGCTCCGGGCGGTGGAACGTCGTCCTCACATAGCGACATGAGGCCTAGTCGGCAAGCGGATGATGATCATTGACCAGCCGCACCAGCCGCTCCTCCAGCACATGGGTGTAGATCTGCGTGGTCGAGATGTCGGCGTGGCCGAGCAACTGCTGCACGGCCCTGAGATCGGCGCCGTTCTGCAGCAGGTGGCTGGCGAAGGCGTGGCGCAGCACATGCGGCGAGATCTTGGCCGTGGCGATGCCGGCCCTTGCGGCGAGGCCTTTCAGGTCGCGGGCGAAGACCTGGCGGGACAGGTGGCCGGTGTCGGAGGCGGCCGGAAACAGGAAGGGGCTGTTTGCGAGCGCCGGCCGCTCTGCCCTGGCGGCAAGCCAGGCGCGCATCGCGGCGCGCGCCTTGGCCGAGAGCGGCACCATGCGTTCCTTGTTGCCCTTGCCGCGCACCATGAAGAAGCGGTCGTCGCGCAGCGCCACCGTCACCGGCAGGCCGACCAGCTCGGAAACGCGCAGGCCGGTGGCGTAGAGCACCTCGACCAGCGCATGCAGGCGCAGCCGCGCCAGGCGATCGCCGCCGTCGGCTTCGCCCGCTTCCGTGGCGGCGCGGTCGATCAGCCGGCCGGTTTCGGCCTCGCTCATCGTCTTCGGCAGCGGACGCCCCTTCCTCGGGCTGTCCAGCGTGCCGGTCGGGTCGTCGCCGCGCAGGCCCTCGGCGTAGAGGAACTTGAAGAACTGGCGGATCGCCGACAGTTTGCGCGCCTGCGAGGTGGCGGCGAAGCCGCGCGCGGCGATATCGTCGAGATAGGAGCGGATGTCGGCGGCCGCGGCGGCGGCAAGCCCGCCGCTGATCGCCATCGAAGCGTCTTCCAGGTCGCGGCGATAGGAGGACAGCGTGTTTTCGGCCGCGCCGCGCTCGGCGCTCATCATCTCCAGAAAGGCCTCGATGCGCGCCGCGCTGTTCATGTCCCGGGCATCAATTCTTCTTGGGGTTCAGCTTTTCCGGCGGAATGCGCACGCTCATTTCGGCCCTTTTCGGTTCGACGAACATGGCCAGCGCGAACATCGTTCCATAGGCAATGCCGGCCAGAATCGTCAGCGTCACGACAAAGCGAAACAGTGTCGGCATCAATATGCGCCCGTCTCTTGTTCTGCATTTCCAAACCCTGTGCCCTTATGGGACGCCAATCCGTCCAATTCAAGGTAGAAGCCTGTTGTCCTGGCGCGGGTTCTGTTCGGAAAACCGTATGACACTTTTGCGGGAGCTGCGCGCCATGCTTGACGCAATCAGGCTTTTGATGTCGATAACGCCGGCAAAGGGGCCCGTATGAACGCGCTACAAGCAAATCCACCCGCTGAAGGCCATACCGAGCTGCTCGAGCGGCTGGGCACCCGCTCCATCGTCTTCGTTGGCCTGATGGGCGCCGGCAAGACGGCGATCGGCCGCAAAGTGGCGGCGATGCTTTCGCTGCCCTTCATCGACAGCGACCAGGAGATCGAAAGCGTGTCGCGCATGACCGTGCCCGAACTGTTCGAGCGTTATGGCGAGACGGAATTCCGCGCGCTGGAGCAGCGGGTCATCCTGCGTCTCCTGGAAAACGGCCCGCAGGTGCTGTCGACCGGCGGCGGCGCCTTCATGAACGCGCAAACGCGCGAGGCGATCGCCGGCCATGGCGTGTCGGTCTGGCTGAAGGCCGAGCTCGACCTGTTGATGGAGCGCGTGTCCAAGAAGCAGAACCGGCCGTTGCTCAAAAGCCCCGATCCGCGCGCTGTGCTGGAAAGGCTGATGGGCGAGCGCTATCCGGTCTACGCCACATCGGACGTCACCGTGCCGACCCGCGACGACCGCAAGGAGGTCATCGCCGCCGAGGTCGTCGCCGCGCTCTGCGGACATTTCGGCGTCGCCATGGTCGCGGCCGGCGACGAGGCGCGGCCATGAGCGCCATCACGCCTGTCACTGTCGAAGTCGGGCTCGGCGAGCGCGCCTACGACATATTGATCGGCCCCGGCCTGCTGTCCGGCGCCGGCCAGGAGATCTCGCGCCGCTTGCCGGGCAGGCGAGCGGCCGTCGTCACGGATGAGAACGTCGCCGCCGCGCAGCTCGGCACGCTGAAGGCCGGTCTCGAGGCCAGTGGCATCCAGCCGGCCGTTATCACCTTGCCGGCGGGCGAGAAGACCAAGAGTTTTGCCCATCTCGAAGAGGTGGTCGACGGCGTGCTCGCCGCCAAGCTCGAGCGCGGCGATATCGTCATCGCGCTCGGCGGCGGCGTCATCGGCGACCTTGCCGGCTTTGCCGCCGGTATCGTGCGGCGCGGCATGAATTTCGTGCAGATCCCGACCTCGCTGCTCGCGCAGGTCGATTCCTCGGTCGGCGGCAAGACCGGCATCAACAGTCCGCGCGGCAAGAATCTTGTCGGCGTCTTCCATCAGCCGAAGCTGGTGCTGGCCGACACCGGCGTGCTCGACACGTTGCCGATCCGCGAATTCCGCGCCGGCTACGCCGAACTGGCCAAGTACGGGCTGATCGACCGCCCCGCCTTCTTCGCCTGGCTGGAGGCGAACTGGCAGGACGTGTTCGCCGGCGGTCCGGCGCGGGCTGAGGCGATCGCCGAGGCCTGCCGCGCAAAGGCCGATGTCGTCGCCCGCGACGAATTCGAGACCGGCGACCGCGCACTGCTCAATCTTGGCCATACGTTCGGCCACGCGCTGGAAGCTGCGACGCACTATGACGGCGCCCGGCTCGTCCACGGCGAGGGGGTCGCCATCGGCATGGCGCTGGCGCATCGCTTCTCGGCGCGGCTTAACCTGGCGAGCCCGGACGATGCGGGGCGCGTCGAGGCGCATCTTCGCGCCGTCGGCTTGCCATGGCGGATGGCCGACATACCGGGCGAACTGCCCGACGCCGAGGCGCTGCTCTCGTACATCGCCCAGGACAAGAAGGTGTCGCGCGGCGCGCTGACCTTCATCCTGACGCGCGGTGTCGGCCAGGCCTTCATCGCCAGGGACGTGCCGGCGTCGGAAGTGCTTGGCTTCCTTGCGGAAAACCACCCGGGATGAACGAGCCCGGCTGGATCGTCGCGGCCATCCTTGCCGGTCTGGTACTGCTGGCGCTGCTGTTTCGTGCCCGCCTGCTCGCTGCCTTCGGCTACGAATTGCGGCCAGTCGATCCGCAAGGTTCCGCTGCTGACCAATCGCGCGAGCCGGCCGACGATTTCCGCCGCGACGGCCAGGGTGCGCGCGAGGAGCGCAATCGCCTGGAGGGACTGTTCGACCTCGAGGAACTCGAAGTGTCCGACGTCATGGTCCACCGCACCAACATGCGCTCGGTCAATGCCGACAATGCGTCGGAAGCGGTGGTGCGCGAGATCCTGAACAGCCCGCATACCCGCATGCCGTTGTGGAAGGGCTCGCTCGACAACATCGTCGGCGTGCTGCACGCCAAGGACCTGCTGAGGGCGCTGAACGAGGTCGGGAACGACTTTTCCAGGATCGACGTGATGAAGATCGCGTCGAAGCCCTGGTTCGTGCCGGACACCACCACCTTGCAGGACCAGCTCAACGCCTTCCTGCGCCGCAAGGCGCATTTCGCCATCGTCGTCGACGAATATGGCGAAGTGGAAGGGCTGGTGACGCTGGAGGACATCATCGAGGAGATTGTCGGCGAGATCGCCGACGAGCACGACGTCGACATCCAGGGCGTCAAGCAGGAGGCCGACGGCTCGGTCGTGGTCGACGGCACGGTGGCGATCCGCGATCTCAACCGGGCGCTCGACTGGAACCTGCCGGACGAGGAGGCCACCACGATTGCCGGCCTCGTCATCCACGAGACGCAGTCGATCCCCGATGAAAAGCAGGCCTTCACTTTCCACGGCAAGCGCTTCGTGGTCATGAAGCGCGACAAGAACCGCATCGCCAGACTGCGGATAAAGCCGGCGGGGGACGCATAATCAAACACACGGGCGAGCGACGCGGCTTGCCTCCGGCGCTATTCCACGATCTCCCTGGTCGAGCGCTCGTGCAGCGTCGCGCCTGTTTCGGCGTCGACCGCCGCAAGACTGACCTCGTAGCCCCAGAGGCTGCGGATATGGCGCAAAGTCGCGTCGCGGCTGCCTTCCTCCAGGAGGATGCCCGCCTTCACCTTGTGCTGCAGCCGCAGTTGCCTGTCGCCGCGCAGGTCGACATCGACAATCTGGATGTCGGGCCTGTTCGCCCCCACGTCGTAGCTGTGGGCCAGGGCGCTGCGTATCTTCTCATAGCCGCGCTCGTTGTGGATCGACGCGACCTCCAGATGCGGTTCGTCGGCTCGATCGGCAAGCGCGAAGAGCCGCCATTTCCGGATCAGGGTTGGGCTGAGGTACTGGTGGATGAAGGACTCGTCGCGATGGTCGGCCCATGCCTCGAGCAGCGTCTCGCGCCAGTCGCCGCGGCCCGCAATGTCGGGAAACCAGTCGCGGTCCTCCGCCGTCGGCTCGGTCGAGATGCGCCGTATGTCCTGCATCATGTCGAGACCGAGCGCGTAGGGATTTATGCCGGAAAATCGGGGATCGTCGAAACCGGGCTGGAAGACCACATTGGAATGGTTGCGCAGGATTTCGAGCATGGCGCCCTCGCCGATCAGCCCGCGATCGAACAACAGGTTCATCAGCGTGTGGTGCACGAAAGTGGCGCAACCCTCGTTCATCACCTGGGTTTGCCGCTGCGGGTAGAAATATTGCGCGATGACGCGGACGATGCGGACGATTTCGCGCTGCCATGGTTCCAGCACAAGGCTGTTCTTCTCGAGGAAATAGAGCAGGTTCTCCTCGGGCAGATTGAGCGACTTCTTCCGTTCGGCCAGGCTTTCGTCTTTCTCGCCGGTCTTCCCGGCCTCCTGCGAGGCCGGCAGCGTGCGCCACAAATCGTTGTAGGAGCGCTCCTCGTATTCGAGGCGCTCGCGCAGGCCTTCGCGCTGCCGCTCCGACGACAGCTTGGGCGGCCGGCGGTAGCGGAACACGCCCTGTTCCATCAACGCATGCGCCGAATCGAGGACCGCCTCGACCGCCGCGAGGCCGTGCCGCTCCTCGCAGCGGGCGATGTAGCCCTTGGCGAAATCGAGATAGCTCAGGATGGCCCCGGCGTCGGTCCACTGCCGAAACAGATGATTATTCTTGAAGAAATGATTGTGCCCAAGTGCCGCGTGCGCCGTAACCAGGGCCTGCAACGCCATGGTGTTCTCCTCCATCAGGTAGACGATGCAGGGATTGGAGTTGATGACCAGCTCATAGGCCAGGCCGCGACCGCCCTTGCGGTAGAGAAGGTCATGATGAAGGAAATGCTTGCCGAACGACCAATGGCGATACATCAGCGGCATGCCTATCGACGAATAGGCGTCGAGCATCTGCTGGGACGAGATGATCTCCATCTGAACCGGATAGATATCGAGGTGGAGTTCCTCCAGCGCGATCGCCTCGATCGCGTCATAGGCCCGCGACAGCGTCTTGAAATCCCAATCGGATCCGGAAAACAGCAAAGCTGGTTTGCTTGCCTGCCTGGCCATTTGCACCCCTCTCAAGCGCTCTTGCGGGCAGCCGGCTGCCTTGCGAAGAGCTGGCGGAAGACCGGGTAGATGTCGGCCGGAGTGGCGATGCGGGTCATCTGGAAGTTCGGCCATTTCTGCGCGACGACGCTGTAGGCGCGCCACAGCGACGTCCCGTTTTCGGTGGCTCCGAAAATATGGCTCTCGCGTTCGTCGATGATCTCGACATAGGCGAAATACTGGCAAAGACGCATGAGCGCGCCGTCGAGCAAAGCTATGCAGCGTTCCGAATCGGTGGCGAAATTGTCACCGTCCGAAGCCTGGGCGGCGTAGATGTTCCACTCGTTGGCGGGGTAGCGTTCTTCGATGACGCGGCGCATTTCGTCGAGCGCCGTGGAAACGACGGTGCCGCCGCTTTGCGTGCAATGGAAGAAGGTTTCCTCGTCCACCTCCTGGGCCTCGTGGGTGTGGCGGATGAAGACCACCTCGGTGCGCTCGTAGCGCCGTTTCAAGAACAGATGCAGAAGCACGAAGAAGCGTTTGGCCAGATCCTTCTCGCGCTCACCCATCGATCCGGACACATCCATCAGGCAGAACATCACGGCACTGGCATTCGGCAGCGGCCGGGGATCGAAGCGATTGAAGCGGATGTCGATCGGATCGACATAGGCGATGCGTTTGCGGCGGCGCTCCAGCCGTTCGAACTCCTTGCGCAAATCCGCGACACGCAGACGCGTCGCTGCGCTGGCCGGCTGAGAGTCCAGCGCGGCGATCTGCCCGGCGATGGCATCCACGTCCGCCTGCTTCGGGCGCCTCAACGCTATGCGGCGGCCATGACTGTTGCGCATCGTACGCGCGACGTTGATGTTGGTCGGCGAACCGGTTGTCGCGAAGCCGGCGCGCTGCGACTTGAAGGCGAGGATTTCCTTGAGGTTGAGCTTGACCATGTCGGGCAGTTCGAGATCCTCGAAAAACAGATCGAGTACCTCCTCGCGCGACAGCACGAAACGGAAATCGTCTTCAGAGACCGTGTCGCCCGGAGACGACGACCCGGCGCCGCCGCCCTGGCCGGGTTTGGGGATCAGGTCTCCGGGAGAGAAACTCTTGTTGCCCGGCAGGATGTGCTGGCGCCGCCCGCTGTTCCTGGCATCGTTGAAGCTCGGCTCACCAGTGCCTTTTTCCGGCATCGGCACGGCATATTCCTTGTCCGCTTCGGCGATCCGGCCGGTGCGGATGCGGTCGCGTATGCTGCGCTTCAGTTCGTCCCGCGCGCGCTTGAGGAAGCGCTGGCGGTTACCCAAGCTCTTGTCCTTGGGATTCAGGCGTCGGTCGATGAAGATCGGCATGGAACCCCCAGGCGTTCTCAACCCGCCTTGTTCACCCGCATGTACCAGTCGACGAGCCGGCGCACCTGACGCTGGGTGTAGCCGCGCTCGACCATGCGCTGCACGAATTCATTGTGCCGCTTTTCGGTCACGCTGTCCTGCTTGGAGCCGAAGCTGATCACCGGCAGAAGATCCTCGACCTGGCCGAACATGCGCTTTTCGATGACCTCGCGCAGCTTTTCATAGCTTGTCCAGGACGGGTTGCGGCCGTGATTGCGCGCCCTGGCCCGCAAGGTGAACTTGACCACTTCGTTGCGGAAGTCCTTGGGATTGGCGATGCCTGCCGGTTTTTCGATCTGTGACAGTTCGTTGTCCAGCACCTCGCGGTTGAGGATCTGGCCGGTGTCGGGATCCTTGTAGTCCTGGTCCTCGATCCAGGCATCGGCATAGGCGATGTAGCGGTCGAACAGGTTCTGGCCGTATTCGCTGTAGGATTCGAGGTAGGCCTTCTGGATCTCGTGGCCGATGAATTCGGCATAGCGCGCGGCGAGTTCCGACTTGGTGAACTCCAGATAGGCTGCCTCCGTCTGCTTCGGAAACTGCTCGCGCTTGATCGCCTCCTCCAGAATGTACATCAGGTGCACGGGATCGGCGGCCACTTCCTTAGTGTCGTAGTTGAAGGTCTGCGACAGGATCTTGAAGGCAAAACGCGTGCTGACGCCGGTCATGCCCTCGTCGACGCCGGCGGCATCGCGGTATTCCTGTACCGACTTCGCCTTCGGGTCGACCTCCTTCAGGCTCTCGCCGTCATAGGCGCGCATCTTGGTGTAGCGGGGTGAATTGTCGTGCTCGGCAAGGCGCGTCGCGACGGTGAAGCGGCTGAGGATGTCGAGAACTTCGGGGGCGCAGGGACTGGCCGCCAATTCGCTTTCGCGCAGCAGCTTCTCGTAGATCTGCCGCTCTTCGGTGACGCGCAGGCAATACGGAACCTTGACCACCAGGATGCGATCGAGAAAGGCCTCGTTGTTCTTGTTGTTCTTGAACTGCTGCCATTCCGATTCGTTGGAATGCGCCACGACGATGCCCTGGTAGGGGAAGGCGCCGAAATTCTCGGTGCCGTTGTAGCTGCCTTCCTGCGTGGCGGTCAGCAGCGGATGCAGGACCTTGATCGGCGCCTTGAACATCTCGACGAACTCGAGCAGGCCCTGTGTCGTGCGATTGAGCCCGCCGCTGTAGGAATAGGCGTCCGGGTCGGATTGGCTGAAATTCTCCAGCTGGCGGATGTCGACCTTGCCGACCAGGGCCGAGACATCCTGGTTGTTCTCGTCGCCGGGCTCGGTCTTGGCGATGCAGATCTGGCGCAGCCGCGACGGCATCAGCTTGACGACGCTGAATTTGGAGATGTCTCCAGCCAGTTCGTCGAGGCGCTTGGCGGCCCATGGTGAGATCAGCCCGTTCAGGCGGCGGCGGGCTATGCCGTATTTGTCCTCAAGCAGGTCGCCCATGTGGTCGGGGTTGAATAGGCCGAGCGGCGATTCGAAAACCGGGCTGATCTGGTTGCCGACCTTCAGCGTGTAGATCGGCCGCTGCTCCATGAGCTTCTTCAGCCGTTCGGCCAGTGAAGACTTGCCGCCGCCGACAGGGCCGAGCAGATAAAGGATCTGCTTGCGCTCCTCGAGCCCCTGCGAGGCATAGCGGAAATAGCCGGCGATACGCTCGATCGTATCCTCCATGCCATAGAAGTCGGCGAAGGACGGGTACACCTTGACGGTCCGGTTGGAGAAGATGCGGCCGAGCCGCTCGTCCTTGCTGGTGTCGATCAGATTTGGCTGACCAATCGCCGCGACCATCCTTTCGGGCGCCGTGGCGTACATCGATTTGTCTTCGCGGCAGGCAAGGAGGAATTGCTGGAGGCTGATCTCTTCCTGTGCCGCATGGGTATAGATCTCCGAGAACAGGTCGAAGACGTCGGATTGGTTCTCGCGCATGATTATGTGCCCTCGGAGCCGCTCTGGCTGCCAGTCGGCTCATCACATATTCAACTGCCGGAAAGCGTTGTTGGTTCCCTTCAATTGAAGAAGAAACGTGCAATCTGGCGTTGACCTCCGGAAGGCATCCGATGTTGCCGAAATGCCTGCCTAGAGAATAACGTGGTGATTGCCCGGCGCGCTTCAAGGGCTAACCTCGATTGGTTTTGCATTCGCGGATCGCAAGCCGGAATTCGGAGGCGTGCCGAATGCCCGGATGTCGGGTAAATGCTGTCCAGATCGGCCGCGCTCCAAGCTCAGCCCATTACCGATCCGTAACTGGACGCCTGGGACGCGCATGTGCACTCTGCCGTCGCAAAGCGGTGGGAGATGGTGATGATCGATCGACGCAGCCTCATCATGGCATCGCTTGCCGCGCTGCTGCCAGCGCGTGCCTCCGCCGCATGGCGTCCGCGCCAGCCCAAGCCGCAAACCGTCGACTACGGGCCGGCCAGGCTCGACATCTACACGCGCGACGGCTTCAGGGACCGTCCTGTCGTGCTCTTCATCCATGGCGGTGCCTGGCGGCTCGGCAACCGCAACAATGTCAACGCCAAGCCCGGCTTCCTGCTCGACAACGGCTTCCTGTTCGTCTCGATCGATTATCGCATGCTGCCTGGCGCCGACGTCGCCACCCAGGCGGGCGACGTCGAGAAGGCCTATGCCTATGTGCGCGCCAACATCGCCCGGCGTGGCGGCGACCCCGACCGCATCGCGGTGATGGGGCATTCCGCCGGCTGCCACCTTGCCGCGCTGACCGGCCTGCGCGGCGGATTGCCCGGCGTCGCCGCGCTGGTGCTCGACGACACCGAAGCCTATGACATCGAGGCACTGGCCAAGGCGCAGGGCGGCAGGCTGCGGCCGATCTACGCGCAGGCCTTCTCCGATCCGGCGCAATGGCGCGCGCTGTCGCCCGCCACCTATATCGGGAGCGGCAAGCATCCGCCTGTCTTTGTCGCCTATTCGGACGCACCGATCCGCGCGGTCGTCGCCCATGCCTTCACGGACCGGCTGCGGGCGGCCGGCACCAAGGTCGCGCTGTTCGACGGCAGCGCCTATTCGCACATGGCGATCAACCGCCGGTTCGGCGAGGAGGGCGACGCCCTGACCGGCGCGGTGTTGGCCTTCCTAAAGGAGACGGTCGCCTGAGACTTACCAGCGCGTCTGTTCGCCGGGCGCCGCCGGCTCGATCGCCAGCGCATGGACGCCGGCGTTCAGCTCATCGGCCAGCAAGGCGTTGACGGCGCGGTGGCGCTCGATGCGGCTCATGCCGGCAAAGGAAGGCGAAACGATGCGGACGCGGAAATGCGTCTCGCCGGTGCCGTCAAAAGCGCCATGATGATCGGAGCCCTGGTGATGGTGGCCGGCGTGAAGGTGGCTTTCATTGATGATGACCAGCCGCTCCGGCGAGAATGCCGCCTTCAGCTTGTCTTCCATCGTCGACTGTATGGACATTGGACCTTCCCTTCACCACATGACGGCAGAGCCGCAAAATCCGCATTTTCGACCGCTTTTAAGCCGCGATTCAGCGGTTAGGGCGATCATCGCCGAAATGTCAATTCTTGTTTCGCACGTGCGAACAGCCCATAAATGGGTGAGATGAAGCCGTATCCCAAATATTTCGAAAAAATCCGCATCCGGCCGGAGAAGGATGCGGAGCTGAAGTCGCGCGCGCCGATCTGCCAGTGGGACGGCTGCAAGGAGGCCGGCACCCATCGCGCGCCGGTCGGACGGCTGAAGGAGGGCGAGTATTTCCGCTTCTGCTTCGACCATGTGCGCGAATACAACAAGGGCTTCAACTACTTCTCGGGCGTGCCGGACACCGAAATCGCCCGCTTCCAGAAGGAAGCGCTGACCGGCCACCGGCCGACATGGAAGATGGGCATCAATGGCGGTTCGACGCGTTCGGCGCCGGACTTCGCCCAGCAGCGCTCCGGCCGCGCCGGCTACTACAACCGCATGCGCGACCCCTTCAACCTGTTCAACGACCCGAAGAGCCCGCGCGAACGCAAGGCCAAGCCGCTTGAGGCCAAGGCGCTGGAAACGCTTGGTCTTGATACAAAGGCGACTGGCAAGGATATCAAGGCGCGCTATAAGGAACTGGTCAAGCGTCACCATCCGGATGCGAATGGCGGCGACAGAGGTTCGGAAGACCGGTTCCGCGATGTGCTGCAGGCCTATCGCGTGCTCAAGCAGGCGGGTTTGTGCTGAGCGACCCCACGGTTCGTGTCGCTTTCCAACTTTCATAAGGTTGGAAAAGGCTCTAAGACCGCCCCCGAACAAAATCGATTGCCGGCGAAATCAGCCATTTCGCCTGTGGAGACGTGGATAGAGATGAACAAGGTCGACCGCGACATCGCCAACCTGCCCGATACGACAGTGTCGGTGAAGGAAAAATTCGGCTTCGATTCCAAGATGGTGGTGCCGGCCTATTCGGTGTCTTCCGAGCATGTGCCGGACGTCGATCCCGACTATCTGTTCGACAAGAACACGACGATGGCGATCCTCGCCGGCTTCGCCTACAATCGCCGCGTCATGGTGTCGGGCTATCACGGCACCGGCAAGTCGACCCATATCGAGCAGGTCGCCGCCCGCCTCAACTGGCCCTGCGTGCGCGTCAACCTCGACAGCCATGTCAGCCGTATCGACCTGGTCGGCAAGGACGCCATCGTGGTCAAGGACGGGCTGCAGGTCACCGAATTCCGCGACGGCATCCTGCCCTGGGCCTACCAGCACAATGTCGCGCTGTGCTTCGACGAGTATGACGCCGGCCGCCCGGACGTGATGTTCGTCATCCAGCGCGTGCTGGAATCCTCGGGCCGCCTGACGCTGCTCGACCAGAGCCGTGTCATTCGCCCGCACCCGGCGTTCCGGCTGTTCTCGACCGCCAACACGGTCGGCCTTGGCGACACCACCGGCCTCTATCACGGCACCCAGCAGATCAACCAGGCGCAGATGGACCGCTGGTCGATCGTCACCACGCTGAACTATCTGCCGCACGATAACGAGGTGAACATCGTTCTGGCCAAGGCCAAGCACTACCGCGACAGCAAAGGCAAGGACATCGTCAACAAGATGGTGCGGGTCGCCGACATGACGCGCTCGGCCTTCATCAATGGCGACCTGTCGACGGTGATGAGCCCGCGCACGGTGATCACCTGGGCCGAGAACGCCGAAATCTTCGGCGACATCGGCATGGCGTTCCGGCTGACCTTCCTCAACAAGTGCGACGAGCTGGAGCGTTCGGTGGTCGCCGAATTCTACCAGCGCGCCTTCGGCGAAGATTTGCCCGAATCCGCCGCCAACGTGGTGCTGGGGTAAGAGCATGGTTCCGGAAGGTCGTATGACTTTTCGGCCGACACCATGCTCCAGGGATGATTGATGGCGGGTCCGGGCGACAATACGCGCAACAAGCCGAAGAACGGGTCTGAAGCCGACAGCTTCAAGCGCTCGGTGACCGTCTGCATGCGCGCCATTGCCGGCGACAAGGACCTCGAGGTCGGTTTCGCCAAGGACCGACCGGCGCTCGCCGGCAGCCGCGCCCGGCTGCCCGAACTGCCGAAGAAGGCCTCGAGGGCCGATATCGCCATCACCCGCGGGCTCGGCGATTCCATGGCGCTGAAGCGCGCCTGCCACGATCAGCGCATCCACAACAAGCTGGCGCCGGAAGGCAAGCTGGCGCGCTCGATCTACGACGCGGTCGAGCAGGCCCGTGTCGAGGCGATCGGCAGCCGCGCCATGCAGGGCGTCGCCGACAATATCGGCTCGATGCTGGAGGACAAATACGCCAAGGCGAACCTCGTCGACGTCAAAGACAAGGCCGACGCGCCGCTCGAGGAGGCGGTGGCGCTGATGGTGCGCGAGAAGCTCACCGGCCGCGCCGTGCCCAGGAGCGGCGAGCGCCTGGTCGATCTGTGGCGCCCCTGGGTCGAGGAGAAGGCCAGCGCCGATCTCGACGGCCTGTCGGCCAAGCTCGACGACCAGCAGGCTTTTGCCCGCATCGTGCGCGACATGCTGGTCTCCATGGAGATGGCCGAGGAGCTCGGCGACGACCAGGAGAGCGAAGACACCGAGGACAATGACGACAACGAGCCGCAGGGCGAGGAGCAGAGCGAGGAGGGCGGCGAGGACGATTCCGGCTCCGAACAGTCGCAGTCCGACGACGCCGAGGCGTCCGACGATGACGAGCAGTCGGCCGAGACGGAAGCGTCCGACGCCACTGCCGACGACCTCTCCGACGAGGACGATTCCGACGCGGAGACGCCCGGCGAGGCGCGGCGCAACGACAATCCCTTCACCAACCTGCCGAAGGAGATCGACTACAAGGTCTTCACCACGGCTTTCGACGAGACGGTCGGCGCCGAGGAATTGTGCGAGGAAGAGGAGCTCGACCGGCTGCGCGCCTTCCTCGACAAGCAGCTTGCCAATCTTTCCGGCGTCGTCGGCAGATTGGCCAACCGGCTGCAACGCCGGCTGATGGCGCAGCAGAACCGCTCGTGGGATTTCGACCTCGAGGAAGGCTATCTCGATCCGTCGCGGCTGGTGCGCGTCGTCATCGATCCGATGCAGCCGCTGTCGTTCAAGCAGGAGCGCGACACGAAATTCCGCGACACGGTGGTGTCGCTTGTGCTCGACAATTCCGGCTCGATGCGCGGCCGGCCGATCACCGTCGCCGCCACCTGTGCCGACATATTGGCGCGCACGCTGGAGCGCTGCGGCGTCTCGGTCGAGATCCTCGGCTTCACCACCCGCGCCTGGAAGGGTGGGCAGGCGCGCGAGAAATGGCTGAAGGACGGCAAGCCGCCGAACCCCGGCCGGCTCAACGATCTGCGCCACATCATCTACAAATCCGCCGACCATCCGTGGCGGCGGGCGCGGCGCAATCTCGGCCTGATGATGCGCGAGGGCCTGCTCAAGGAAAACATCGACGGCGAGGCGCTGCTTTGGGCGCATAACCGGCTGATCGGACGGCCGGAGCAGCGCAAGATCCTGATGATGATCTCCGACGGCGCGCCGGTCGACGATTCCACGCTCTCGGTCAATCCCGGCAACTACCTGGAGCGGCATCTGCGCGCGGTCATCGAGCTGATCGAGACGCGGTCGCCGGTCGAGCTTCTGGCCATCGGCATCGGCCATGACGTAACCCGCTACTACCGCCGTGCCGTCACCATCGTCGATGCCGAGGAACTGGCCGGCGCCATGACCGAGCAGCTGGCTTCGCTGTTCGGCGAGGAAAGCGCCCGCGAGATGCGGCGCGGCGGTCTGCGGCGCGCCGGATGAGGATCTCGGGGCGGAGCTTGCGGCGTATGGTTCTGGCTGCCTGCGCGCTGGCCGGCATGCTGTCGCCGGCCATCGCCGCCGGTCCGGCTTCCATCGAGCCGGTCGAGATCTCGGCGCGGCCGATCAACCAGTTCCACATCGGTCACGACGACAGGAAGTTCGGCCCGCTCGAATTCGTCGGCGGGCTGGAGATGACCTCGCCGTCGCGCGATTTCGGCGCGCTGTCGGCCTTTCGCTTCCTGAAGCCTGGCGGCGATTTCATCGGGGTCGCCGACACCGGCTTCTGGTTCTTCGGCACCGTGACGCACGATGCCGACAAGCGGCCGTCGGGCATCCAGAATTTCCGCATGCAGCAGATGGTCGACCAATCGGGGCAGCCGATCGAAAGGAAATGGGAAGTCGACGCGGAAGGCCTCGCGGTCAAGGATGGCATCGCCACGGTCGGCTTCGAGCGCAACCAGCGCGTCGCCCAGTTCAGGATCGATCCCGACAAGATGAAGGCGCCGTTCAAGGAGCTCGACTATCTGGTGCCGGCCCGGGAGCTGCGCCAGAATCGCGGCTTCGAGACCGTCACCCACGCCAATCCCTACGGCCAGCACGAAGGCGGGCTGGTCGTGGTGTCGGAAAAGAGCCTCGACAAGGCCGGCAACATCTATGCCGCGATCATCGAGGGGCCGAACAAGGGCGTTTTCACCGTCAAGCGCAACGGCGATTTCGACATCACCGACGGCGCCTTCCTGCCAGATGGCGACCTGCTGCTGCTCGAACGAAGCTTCTCGATGGCCGGCGGGGTGAAGATGCGGCTCAGGCGCATCTATGGCGAGAGCGTCGAGAAGGGCGCCGTCGCCGACGGTCCGGTGCTGCTGGAAGCCGACATGGGCTACCAGATCGACAATATGGAAGGGCTCGACGTCTGGACCCGCGACGACGGCGCGCAGATGGTGTCGCTGATGTCGGACGACAACCACTCGATCCTGCAGCGCAACCTCTACCTGGAATTCATCCTGCACGAGGATTGAGCCGATACCGGATTTCTGCCCGACCCAGGCCGCCATGCACGGTTTGGTAACCCCGAGCGGTGAAACTCGGATGCAATCCTGGGTTTCAGTCTGGCGGCGCCTTTCTGGAATCGCGCAACCGGTTCCGGGCTAATGACGACCGTCCCATCCATATCGCGACATCAGGTAGCCCTGCAATTGCTGCAAAGGGGCGAACCCGGTGAGGCGCCGCAACCAGTCGGTCTGCTGACCGATGGTCCGAGCCTTCGCAGCGGCGACAGCGCCCAGCAAAGCGCGCTGGAAAGGATCGTCAAGCTGTCGATTGAAGGGCCCTGGAGCAGCGGCGGCTATCTTGTCGTCATGCCCGTCAACGCAGAGTTCATCGAAACCGGATCCGGCAACGATACGGTCGACATTACCTCGTCCGGCGACGACACCGCGCCGAACTACGTCTCCCTGGGAGACGGAAACGATCGGCTCGATCTGGTAGCCACCGAGGACGCAACTTCAGACTATTGGCAGGGCAGCACGACGGCAGGCGCCATGGCGCTGAAGGCATCCAACGCCGTCAACCACGAAATCTCGGTCTTCGTGCCAAGCGGTCGCGGCATCTTCGCCGGCGCCGGCAATGATGTCGTCAACATTGCCGCCGGACGCGATGTCTATAACGTCTCGGCCGGCGAAGGCGACGACGCGCTCGCCGTTTCGGCGGGACGGGATATTTCGGGAGTCTGGGGCGGCGACGGGCGCGATGTGCTTTCCCTTGCGGGTGGAACGAACATCGACAACGTTACCGGCGATGCCGGCGACGACATCATCACCGTTGCGGCGGGCAATGAAGCGCGCAGTATTTCAGGCGGCCAGGGCCAGGACATCATCACTGTCGCCGGGCAAAGCGTCGGTGACATTTCCGGTGGCCAAGGCTCCGACATCATCACTGTCGCGAGCGGGCAGGCCGCCTTCGGCATCCGTGGAGACGATGGTGATGATGCCATCACGATCGCCGCCGCCAAGGTCGATCAGGTCGAGGGCGGCCGCGGCGACGACACCATCACGATCAATGCAGGCACCGCCGCCGCGATTTCGGGCGGGCTGGGCGACGACAGGATCGATCTCACCGGCACGGACAAAGCCAAGCTGTTCTTCGATCGCGGTGACGGCAACGACGTCGTCCGCGTTGCCGGAGAGACCACGATCGTCTTCGCCGAGCGCTCAATCGACGACGCTGACATCAGCTATGGCGACGGCAAGATCACCATCTCCTTTGCCGACACTGGCGACTCCGTGACCCTGGATTACAGCGCGGCGGCGTTGAAAGGACCCGCGCCCGAATTGAGCTTCGAGGACTCAGATCACCTCGAGGTCCGCCGCGAGGCGCCGCAGGGCTGGAATGCTTCCACCCTGTACCGATACTTCGATGCCCACGGCGCCGGCGGCTTCTCGCTCACACTGAGATAGGGCGCATTGCCTTTTCACGGTTGGCCGCGGCGGCGAGCTGGTGCCCGACCGGTATCTGGAAATTGCTGGCCATTCCGCGCGAGGCGCAGGGTTTCCCTATCGCGCTTCCGGAGCGGTCGCGATCCAGATGACATGGCGGGCGCCACGCTTGCCATGGGCGCGCGCCTTGACCTCCTCGACGGCGAAGCCCGCCTGCTTGAGGCGGCGCGTAAAGCCGCTGTCGGGGCCCTGCGACCACACCGCCAGTACGCCGCCGGGGCGGAGCGCGGCGCGTGCCTTGCCGAGGCCGGCGGCGCCGTAGAGCGCGTCGTTGCCCTTGTAGACGATGCCTTCCGGGCCGTTGTCGACATCGAGCAGGATGGCGTCCCAGGCCGATTTCCCGGCGCCGATGACGCGCCCGACATCGCTTTCCTGGATGCTGACGCGAGGATCGTCGAGGCAGCCGTCGAAAATGCCGGCCATGGGACCGCGCGCCCAGGCGATGACGGCCGGCACCAGTTCGGCGATGGTGACGCTTGCGTCAGGACCAAGTTCGGCAAGGGCGGCGCGTAGCGTGAAGCCCATGCCCAGGCCGCCGATCAGGATTTTCGGCTGCTGGTGACCGGCGATCCTTTCGCAGGCGAGTTTTGCAAGCGCCTGCTCGGAGCCGCTGAGACGGCTGTTCATCAGCTCGTTGGTGCCCAGCATGATGGAAAATTCAGTACCGCGCTGCTTCAGGCGCAATTCCTGCCCGCCGTCCGGTGTCTTCGCCGAATCGAGCTGGACCCAAGGGATCAATGCCTGATTCCACTTTTTGGGATCATGGCTACGTCGCCAGCGCCGGCTGGCTCCAGCGGGCGGCGAGCAGCCGGTAGGGGATCAGCGCCACCACGGCGATGATCAGCTTCACCGAGAGGTCGCCCAGCGCCCAGGACACCCAGCGCATGGTCTCGACCGGCAGCACACCCAGCAACGGCGCCGCCTCCAGCGCGAAGCTGTCGTTCGGGCCGGCAAGGGCGAAAGCGGCGGAGAAGGCGACGCCGAAGAAGACGACGGTGTCGAACACCGAGCCGACCAGCGTGCCGACGATCGGCGCCCGCCACCAGCTCTGCCGGCGCAGCCGGTTGAACACGGTGACGTCGAGCAGTTGCGCGGTGAGGAAGGCGGCGCCGGAGGCGGCGGCAATGCGCACCAGCCGGTCGGCGGCGGTCTCGAATTCGATCAGGCCGTGGCGGAACAGGAAGGGCGGGACGAGGATCGAGCAGATCACCGCCGTCATGAAGCCGACAAAGACGATCCTGCGCGCCACGGTCGGGCCATAGCGGCGGTTGGCGAGGTCGGTGACAAGGAAGGAGAAGGGGTAGGTGAAGGCGCCCCAGGTCAAGATGTCAGCCAGCGACAGGCCGCCGATCTGACCCTGCATCGGGAACTGCACGAGGATGTTGGAGGCCACGACGACGAGCGCCATGGCGGCCACGAAGGGCAGATATCGCGAGACGGAATACATTTTTTTATCCTGGGTAATGGAACCAGCGGAATGTCATGCCGAATCCGCACGACACTCCTGCGAAGGCGGTGTCCCGCCAGAAACTGTTAAGCCGCGGCCTGCTCGGCGAGCTTCTTGGCGATCTGCTTCTTCAAGAGGCGAGCGCGCTGCGACAGCTCCTTGGCGTCGGCCTTGGCCAGGAAGGCGTCGAGCCCGCCGCGGTGCTCGACCGAACGCAGCGCGTTGGCCGAAATGCGCAGGCGCACATTCTGGTTCAACACTTCGGAGATCAGCGTCACATTGACCAGGTTCGGCAGGAAGCGGCGCTTGGTCTTGTTGTTGGCGTGGCTCACATTGTTGCCGGTCTGGACTGCCTTGGCAGTGAGCTCGCAGGTGCGGGACATGATTCTAACCTTCAGTTCTCGGTCGGCCAAACCATTCGACCCGCGCCAGGCGGCGCGCGGTCTCGGTCAGGCGGCCTTATGGAAAAAGTTGGCGTTCCATAGTGGCATTTCACCGGCGCGTCAAGCTCCGGCCAGCCAGCCATATTCCATATAAAGGCCGGATTTCACCCTATAAGCCAGCCTCATAGGGACATGCCAGCCAGGAATTGCCCGTCTCCTGGCTGAAAATCGAGGACCGCCATGCTTCGCCCCCCTGTACTTCGTCTGTCATATGCCTTCGCCGGCTTGCTGGCTGTCGCCTTGCCAACGGCAAGTTTCGCCGCCGCCGCACCACAATCTTTCAAGGGCGAGTACACGGTGTCGTTCCTCGGCCTTTCAGTGGCCAGGGCGACGTTCTCGAGCCGCTATGACGGCGACAATTACGCGATCAACGGCACTGTCTCGGCGGCGGGCCTCGCCAAGCTGTTCGACGATACCAAGGGCACGGTCTCGTCCAAAGGCACTATTTCAGGCAAGCAGATGCGGCCACAGGCCTTCCGCGCCGATTACACGTCGGGCAAGAAGGCCTCGGTGGTCGATATCCGTTTCGCCAATGGCGCGGTGACCTCGACCGAGGTCGTCCCGGCGCCGAAGAAGCGCGATCCCAAGAGCTGGGTGCCGCTTGGCGCGGGCGACCTGAAGTCGGTTCTCGATCCGATGGCGGCGACCGTCATCCACGCCGACAGCCTCGATCAGGTCTGCGGGCGCACGGTCAAGTTCTACGATGGCGAGATGCGCGCCAACCTGACGCTGACCTATGCCTCGAAAGGGTCGATCTCGGTGCGCGGATACAAGGGCGACACGGTGACCTGCCGGATGGGGTTCGAGCCGGTGGCGGGGTACCGCAAGGGCCGCAAGGCGCTGAATTTCCTCAAGGACCGGAGCCGCATGATGGTGACGTTTGCACCGCTCGGCCAAACCGGCGTATATGCGCCGATCCGCGCCACGGTCGGGACCCAGATCGGTCCGCTGACCATCAGCGCCGGAAGGTTCGAAGCCATAAACTAGGCGCGTTTGCGCGCCGCCGGAGACAGGCATGGGGCGCGCAACACTGATCGGCTTTTTGGCGGTCGCCATGTGGTCGTTGCTGGCGCTGTTGACCGACGCGTCCGGCCAGGTGCCGCCGTTCCTGCTGTCGGCCATCACCTTCGCCATCGGCACTTGCGTCGGGCTCGCCGCGCGGCTGGTGATGCCGGCCGCCGACCGCAGCGAAAAGATCCCGCCGCAGGTCTGGGTGATCGGCATTGCCGGGCTGTTCGGCTACCATTTCTTCTACTTCACCGCGCTGCGCAACGCGCCGGCGGTGGAGGCGAGCCTGATCGCCTATCTGTGGCCACTGCTGATCGTGCTGGGCTCGGCGCTGATGCCGGGCGAGCGGCTGGCCTGGAACCACGTCGTCGGCGCGCTGCTCGGCCTTGCAGGCACGGTCCTCATCGTCACCAAGGGCGGCGGCCTTGCCTTCGACGCGCGCTATGCCTTCGGCTACGCGATGGCCGGTGTTTGCGCCCTCCTGTGGTCGTCCTATTCGCTGTTGTCGCGGCGTTTCCCATCGGTGCCGACCTCGATCGTCACCTGGTTCTGCGCGGCGACGTCTGTGCTTTCGCTGGCCTGCCACTTCCTGCTTGAGCAGACGGTGCTTCCCGTCGGCATCGGCCAGTGGCTGGCCGTGCTCGGCCTCGGGCTGATGCCGGTGGGGGCCGCCTTCTACGCCTGGGACATCGGCGTCAAGCGCGGCAATATCCAGGTGCTGGGCGCGGCGAGCTACGCCGCGCCGTTGCTGTCGACGCTGGTGCTGATCATTGCCGGCGTCGCCGAGCCGTCGCTGCGCATCCTCGCCGCCTGCGTGCTCATCACCGGCGGCGCGGCACTTGCCGCGAAGTCGCTGTTGCTGCGCAAGGCGGCCACGGGTGAGGCAAACGCATGATGCCGTTTCCCGGCGGCATCGACGCCAACGCCAATGCGACGCTGGTGTTCTCGCTGGTGGCGGCGGTGATCTACGCTTTCACGCTCAACATGCCGCCGAGCCTCGCCCGCTCGGCGGCAAAGACGCTTGCCGTCGCCATGCTCGCGGTGCTCGCCGTCATGCAGGGTGGCCTGCTTCTGCTCGTCGCGGCGCTCGCGCTCAGCGCCGTCGGCGATGCCTTCCTGTCGCGCGATGGCGAGAAGGCCTTCCTCGGCGGGCTGGCGAGTTTTCTTACGGCGCATGTCCTCTATGTTCCGCTGTTCCTGCAAAACGGCGGCGGCCTGGACGTGCTCGGCGCCGAATCCTGGCGCGGCGCGATCGCGCTCGCCATGGCGGCATTCGCGATCGTCATGCTGGCCGCGCTCTGGCGCCGTGTCGGCCCGAGCCTGCGCCTGCCGATCGCTGTCTATGTCGCGGCGATCCTCGCCATGGAGATTTCGGCGCTTACCACCAGCAATAGCCTGGTGATCGGCGGCGCCATACTGTTTATGGCGTCGGACGGGTTGCTCGCCGCCGAAAAATTCCTGCTCGCGGCCATCTCGCCGCACCGCGTCTGGATGCGCTACGCGGTCTGGGCGCTTTACTACGCCGCGCAGGCGGCGATCGCCTTGGGTTTTCTACTCGGCTAAGGGGTTGTTGATCGCGCATGATCTTTTCCGAAAACCGGTAACCACTTTTCGGGATCATGCTTGCGGCTGCCAGCCCGGCTCGGCCAGCTCGAAGGCGGCGAAGTCGAAGCCCGGCGCCACGGTGCAGCCGACCAGCGTCCATTCGCCGAGGCTGCGCGCCGACTGCCACCAACCGGCCGGCACCACGATCTGCGGCCGCTCGCCGGCGGCAAGGGCGATGCCCAGCACCTGCTCGATCACGCCGCCGCCTTCCTCATGCATCGACAGCGCCAGCGGCGCGCCGGCATGGAAGTGCCAGACCTCGGCCGCGTCCGTGACCCGGTGCCAGGCCGAGAGCTGATCCTCTTCCAGAAGGAAGTAGATGGCTGTCGAATGGCCGCGCGCCCCCCCGGCACCATCGCGAAAGGTCTCGGCATACCAGCCGCCCTCCGGGTGCGGCTTCAGGCCGAGCGTGGCGATGATTTCGGCGGCACTGGTCATCGGCCGGAAGCTAGCACGGGGCTCAGAAATTGTCCTTGCGCTTGCGGATCTCGGCGAACACCTCGGCGTCAGTGGCCGTCTCCATGCCGAGATGCTTGCGGATCGCCGGGTCGTGCCAGCGCAGGAACGGATTGGTCGACAATTCCTCGCCGATCGTCGTCGGCAGCGTCGGCTTGTCGTCGGCGCGCAGCGCCTCGATCCGGGCGGCGCGTTCCTTCAGGGCCGAATTGGTCGGATCGACGGTGAGCGCGAAGCGGGCGTTGGAAAGGGTGTATTCATGGCCGCAATAGACGACCGTCTCGGCCGGCAGCGCCGCCAGCTTCTTCAGCGAATCGTACATAACCGGCGGCTTGCACTCGAACAGCCGGCCGCAGCCCAGCGCAAACAGCGTGTCGGCGGTGAAGGCGACTTTCGAGGCCGGCAGATGGTAGGAGACATGGCCGGCGGTGTGGCCTGGCGTGGCGATGACGTCGATCCGTTCCTCGCCGAGGTGGATGACGGAGCCTTCGCCGACCGTCTCGTCGATGCCGGGGATTTTCTCCTTTTCCGCTTCCGGCCCGATGATGCGCAGCTTGAAGCGCTCCTTCAGCGCCAGATTGGCCTCGACATGGTCGACATGGTGGTGAGTGGTCAGGATCAGCGTCGGCGTCCAGCCGGTGCGCTGGATGGCGGCCAGAATCGGCGCCTCCTCTGGTGCGTCGATGATGGCGGTCTGGCCGCTCGTGGGGTCACGCACCAGCACGCCGAAATTGTCGCTGCGGCACATGAACTGTTCGATTTCGACCGGCATCGCGTCTCTCCACCAAAGCGCCGTGCGTCCAATTGGACGCACAAAGGACGCTCTAAGCTGTTTATCTGCTGATCGCGCTTTCCGAAATCGAAACCGATTTCGGGCCGATGCAGTTGTCGCCGCAGACATAGGGCGCTTGGGCGCCGATGTCATCCGCCTTTGTTGAACTTGCAATGCTTCGAAGCTACCGTCCCGGCCATGCATTCCGATATCGTCGACCTCCGTTCCTTCTATTCGACCACGCTGGGGCGCCTCGCCGAGCGCTCGATCACCATGGCGCTGTCCTCGATCTGGGCGGCCGTGCCAAACGAGCGGCTGGTCGGGCTCGGCTACACCCTGCCGTGGCTGGAGCGGTTCGGTGCCGACGCCGAGCGGGTCTTCGCCTTCATGCCGGCAACGCAGGGCGCCGTGGTCTGGCCGGCGACCGGTCCGACAGCGACCGCGCTGGTCTTCGACGAGGAATTGCCGCTGGTCGATTCCTGCATCGACCGCGTGTTGCTGGTGCACTCGCTCGAGCATGTCGAGAACCCGCGCGAGACGCTGAACGAGATCTGGCGCGTGCTGTCGCCCGCCGGCCGCGTCGTCATCGTCGTGCCCAACCGGCGCGGCGTCTGGGCGCGTTTCGAGCATACGCCGTTCGGCAACGGCCGGCCGTTCTCGCGCGGCCAGCTGACCGAATTGCTGCGCGAGGCGAATTTCACCCCGGCGGCATGGTCCGACGCGCTGTTCTTCCCGCCGTCGCCGCGGCGCTTCATGATGCGCTTCCACAACGTGCTGGAGCGCGCCGGCCGGCGGTTCTGGCCGATCTTTTCCGGCGTCATCGTGGTCGAGGCGCAGAAGCGGCTCTACCAGGGCGTGCCGGTCGTGCAGCGCGCCTCGCGCCGCGTTTTCGTGCCGGTGCTGACGCCGCAAGGCGCCACCAGGCTCGGGCGGCTGGCGGCGAACCAGGCGCAAGCCCAAGTGACGCGTTCGTGATCGCGGCGGCGCCTTGCCTCATCCTATCTGTCGGGGGCGGGTTCGCGGCCTGAGGGACATGCCGGTCGCACCCGCGCCGGTTTCAGCACCTTTTTCTGAAAGCAGGGATATCTGACATGGCTGATCAAGCGGAGGACAAGGCCGGCCCGGCGCCTGCCGCCGTGTCTGTCGAAATCAGCAGCCTCGGCGACCAGGTGAGGACGATCAAGCAAGCGCTGAAATCCTCGCCGGTGCGCAGGCAGTTCGTCTGGGCCTGCCTGGGCATCGTCGCCGTCATCGTCGCGACCGCGATCGGCCAGGTGCTGCTCAACCGCTGGAACCAGCCCTTCTACGATGCGCTGGCGCGGCGCGACCTGCCGGGTTTCCTGCACCAGCTTATGGTCTTCGCGGCCATCGCCGGTGGGCTGCTGGTGCTCAATGTCGGCCAGACCTGGCTCAACCAGATGATCCGGCTGAAGCTGCGCCAGGCGCTGACGCTCGACCTGATCGAGGAGTGGATGCGGCCGGCGCGCGCCTTCCGACTGGCGCATGCCGGCGCAATCGGCGTCAATCCGGACCAGCGCATGCAGCAGGATGCCGGGCATCTCTCCGACCTGTCGACCGATCTCGGCGTCGGGCTGCTGCAGTCCTTCATCCTGCTGGTGTCGTTCATCGGCGTGCTTTGGCAGCTCTCCTCCGGCTTCGTTTTCCATATCGGCGGCCATGCGCTGGAGATCCCCGGCTACATGGTGTGGGCGGCGATCCTCTATGCCGGCATCGCCTCATGGCTGAGCTGGCTGGTCGGGCGGCCGCTGATCCGCTTCAACAGCGACCGCTACACGCGCGAGGCCGAGCTCAGGTCGTCGATGGTCCGCGTCAACGAGAATGTCGACGCCATCGCGCTCGCGCATGGCGAGGCCGACGCCAGGCGGCAGCTCGAGCTCGACCTCGGCATGGTGCTCGGCGCCATGCGGCGCATCTACGGCGCCCAGATCAATCTCTCCTGGGTCACCGACACCTATGGCTGGATAACCGTGGTGGCGCCGATCCTGGTGGCGGCGCCGGTCTATTTCGCCGGCGACATCAGCTTCGGCGGGCTGATGATGGCGGTTGGGGCCTTCAACCAGGTCCATTCCTCGCTGCGCTGGTTCATCAACAACATAGGCGGCATCGCCGACTGGCGGGCGACGCTGATGCGCGTCGCCGATTTCCGCATCGCGCTTGCCGAGACCGACGTTTTCCACGACACCGAAAAGCGCATCACCTTTACCGAGAACGCCGGCGGCACGCTGACCTTCGAGAGGCTGGAGGTCGCTTCGCCGGACGGCTGCACAAGGCTTGCCGAGCCGGAGGTCGAGATACGCCCCGGCGAGCGCGTCATGATCACCGGCGACCCGCGCGCCGGCAAGACGCTGTTCTTCCGCGCCATTGCCGGGCTGTGGCCATGGGGCAGCGGCAGCATCGGCATGCCGGCCGGGGCGGCGCCGGTCTTCGTCCCGCGCATGCCCTATTTCCCGCTCGGCACACTGCGCGAGGTGCTGAACCATGCCGACGGCATCACGGTCGAGGACACCGAGATCGCGGCGGTGCTGACGGAGGTCGGCCTCGAACGGCTTGCCTCCTCGCTCGACCGTTCGGCGCGCTGGGAGCACGAGCTCGCCGACGACGAGCAGCGCCTGCTTGCTGTCGCCAGGCTGGCACTCAAGCGGCCAAAATGGGTGATCATCGACGAGGCGATGGACACGTTCGACGGCGCGACGCTGCGGCGCGTGCTGGCGATGCTGGAGAAGCGGCTGCCGGACGCCGCCATCCTCAACATCGGCCGTGGCCAGCACAACAACCAGTTCTTCCCGCGTTCGCTGACGATCGTGAAGGATGCTGGCCGATCGGCGCTCAAGCCGGCGCGGGTCAGGGCCGGAGCGATCGAGCCGCCGCCGCCGGCCCCGCGCAGGAAGAAGTAAAAGCCAAGCTTTATTTCGCCGCGATCACCGCAGAAGATCAGGCCCGTCAAACCGGACGCACGCGGCCATGCTCGACATGCTCAGCCTGCTTGCCTGTCTCGGCTGCGCCCAGGCCGCGCCTGTGCCGATGCCGGCCGCACCGGCCGCCGTGGACGTCGAACTGGTGCTGGCGGTCGACATCTCGACGTCGATGGACGAGCGCGAATTCGCGTTGCAGCGCGCCGGCTACGTCGAGGCGCTCCGGCATCCGGACTTCATCAGGGCGGTGCGCGCCGGGACCAACGGCCGCATCGCGATCGCCTATTTCGAGTGGGCGGGCACCATCCGCGACGACGCGGTGCTTGCCTGGCAGATCATCGACGGCAGCGACAGCGCCAATATGTTCGCCGACAGGATCGCAGCGCGGCCGTTCCGCAGCTTCCGCGGCACCTCGATCTCCGGCGCGCTCGCCTTTGGCACCGGGCTTTTCGAGCAAACCGCCTTCGCGGCCGAGCGGCGCGTCATCGACATCTCGGGCGACGGACCCAACAACACCGGTCCGCCCGTCACCTCCGAGCGCGACGCGGCACTGGCCAGGGGCATCGTCGTCAACGGCCTGCCGATCCTGATCAGCCCGTCGCCCACCTTCAGCCATCTCGACCGCTACTATGCCCAATGCGTCACCGGTGGGCCCGGCTCCTTCGTGCTGCCGATCTACGCGGCTTCCGAGTTCTCGACCGCCATCCGGCGCAAGCTGATCCTCGAGGTGAGCGGCATCGCCGACACGGCGGCGGTCCGGATCGATGCCGAGCCGCCCATCGACTGCCTGCAGGGCGAGCGCGACCGCCGTTTCTATTCCGATCCCTATTTCCCGGAACTCGATCGCTAGAGCGGTTCAGCGTTTCAAGGAATCGCCGAACCGCGCTAACTATTTGGTTCTACGCGATTGAGGACGGAAAACCGTTACACACTTTTCCTGGAATTGCTCTAAGCCGACAGGTTCGGGGCACGACAAGATCAGGCGGGCCGCGCGCCGTATTTCTGGCGGAACTCGTCATAAAGGTCACGCCGGCGGCGGCGGCCGTCGACATAGCCGCGCAACAGCTGCGGCAGCGAGTAGCCGAGCGACTTGGACGAGCGGTTGGCCAGATAACCGGCGAATGCCTGCGAAACCCTGCCCTTCATCGTATCGGCGATGATCTGGCGCGCGATCATATAGGGCGGGATTTCGGGATAGCGGTCAGCGATGTAGGGGTGCTTGTCGATGAGGTTCGCATAGGCCTCGACATAGCCGTCGCGGCGGCCGGAAATCGAATTCTCCGAATTGTATTTCTTCCAGTCGATTTCCTCGGTGAGCAGCGCGCCGCCGCGGCGGGCGAAGCGCAGCAGCAATTCGCGATCCTGCATGCGCGCGATGTCGCTGTCGTAGCCGCCGATCGCCAGCAGCGATTCATGCCGGGCGGTTATCGCCGAACCGGCGATGAAGATGGTCTGGGAGACCAGCGCCCGTTCCAGCATGTTCCGGGTCAGGAATGCCTCGCGGTTGACGCATTTGGTGGCCCGGTTGCCCTTCACCGAAACGAAGGAGCTGATGAGCACCTCGAGCGACGGGTTGTCGTCGAAGCGCGCCAGCGTCCGCTCCAGCCGGTCCGGCAGATAGACATCATCCGAATCAAGGAAGGTGACGATCGGCGCGCGCGCGCGCTCGATGCCGGCATTGCGGGCGGCGTTGGCACCACGCCATTTGGCTCCGACATAGATCAGCCGCGGGTCGCGGATTTCGGCAAGCGCCGCCGCGGTGGCGTCGGTGGAGCCATCGTCGACGACGATGTGCTCGAAGCGGGTAAGGGTCTGCGCCAGCACGCTTTCCACGGCGCGCACAACCTGGCTGCGCCGGTTGTGGGTCGGCGTGATCACTGTGATGAGCGGGGCCGGCTCGGGCGCTTTCGGCATGCGATCAGGCCCCGGATTCTGGGATATTCGGATGGATTTGTTGCCGTCTTCCATGCCCGCCCAAGCTTGCGTTCAGCGGGACGCTACAAAAAAGCAGTCTCTGTGTCACCTCGACCGCCCGCGCCCGTGCCTGCAATCGGCAGATTTCGAGACGCCGCGCCTCAATTGCAACACCGGCCTCAGCTGTGCCCGACATAGTCCGGCACCAGCTCGACCCTGTCGCCAACGATCCCCGCGGCAAAGCTGAACTGGCCCCAGAACATCAAGGCATAGAACGCCTGGCCGACGATCAGGGAGAACGGGATCTGCCAGGCCGGCATGCCTGCCTGGCGGGCATGGCTCACGATGCGCCGCGTCGTGCGCCACGACATGGTGAACCAGCGGCTGAACGACTTGACGATGCGCGCGCCGCGCGTGGGCGAGCGCTGCGCGACGAATTTCCTGTCGGCATCCCGGCCGGTCACCAGTGCCCGCCAGAAGAAGAACCGCCAGCCCCGCGGGGGATAGTGGTAGACGCGGGCGTTGACGTTGCTCGGCTGGTGGCCTTGGCGCCGCAGCTCGTGCATCAGCAAGGTGCAGGAGACCTTGAAGCCATTGTTTTCCGGAAACGGGTGGCTGGAAATCCACTCGCGCCGGAAGGCGATGTTGTTGGCGTTGAGCGCCCGTTTCGAGGCGAACCGCTTATCACCCTCGGCCATCGGGAAGAACCACATCATGGCAAAGGTTCTCGAAAAGAAGTCGTCGCACAAGAGATAGGTATAGCCGTTGACGCAGACGATCCCGGGATCCTGAAACGGGCCGAGCAGGGTTGCGAGCCAGTCCGCTTCCGGAACGGTGTCGGAGTCCAGGAAGACGACCAGTTCGCCCTCGGTTTCCTTGATCCCGTTGTTCTTGAGGTCGTAGTAGCGGCCGCCGGGACAAGCTGCGAAGCTTATCTCCGCCACCTCTTCCAACTGTGGCGCCTGGGTATGGAAGTTGCGCCGGAGCGTGTCCGCGTCCTCTTCCTCCCCGCCATGCGAGATGATGACTTTCGGTCTTGCAAAGCCGGTCGCGGAAACCGCGGCGATCTCGCGCGCCAGGGCGTTCAGCCCAACGCCGATCTCCGCCCAGTCGATCGACTTGGCGTTCTCCATTTCCACGACGATTGAATAGTCGGGGTATTCGTCAGCCATCGGGGGCGCTACCGGTTCATCGGAGCGTATGTCGCTATAACCCTGGTGGCCTGCTGTCAAACGACCGAGTCGCTACCCACATCTGCGAGTTCGCCGCCTCGATCAAGTGGGTTTTCGTGTTTCTAGTTCTTTAGGAAACCATGGAAGTGGCGCGGGCGATGCCAGAAGCTCGAAGCATCGGCGTACTCGGACAGAAAGCGCTCCCTCCATTCGTCATTGATTGTGTCGCGCTGGATTTCGAGACCTGACTCGATGTTGGTTCCCCAGACAGGGTCGACATCCACCAAACGTGCAATTTTCTTGAGGCTTGCTCGCGGATATTGCTGAATTTGCTCGTAAGTCAGCGAAAGGCAGGACAGTCCGTTTTTTGCAAACCAGCCATCCCAAGCCAGATTTTCCACCAGAATTCTTTCAAGCGAATCGACGATCGCGCCACCGTCGTAGCGCGGCGGCTTATGATTGACTTCCGTGGAGCGGAATCTGCGAGTTTGACGGGCGCGTGTCCATGAGATCGCCTGGCCAAGCCGATCACTGCGCGTCAAGCGGACGTACCGCAGATTCGGAAGGCTCGCAGGCAGGTTCAATTTTTTGGCAACTTGAGCGAATTGGCTCGCGAAAAGCTTGATCGCGTAGACTCCCGAGGAAGATCGCCCGTCGGTCACCGCACGCAGAAGCTGCGCGCGGGGGTCGCGAGGATAATCCGGCAGTTCCAGCAAACGGCGACCGCCAAACCACTCAAGAGGATGTCCCAGTTCAGCGGAGGCCATCAACCCCGCGAGATGATTGCTACCGCTGCGCGGTGAGGTGCAGACAAGAATTCCGGCCCTTATCCCCGACAGAATGTCCGGCGGGATTTCAACCGTGGCCGCACGCTGACGAAAGAGACGCATCGAAATCATCGCTTCAGCAGAAACACTGCCTGCTGGCCGAAGAAATTCCAGAACCACCACGGCATGGAGAGGCCTATCTTCTGGCCGTTGCCGTCGAGCGCGGTCGCCTTTTCCACCGTCGCGCCAAGCTCCTCGCACAGATTGACGAAGTCGCGGATGGTGCAGAAGTGGATGTTGGGCGTGTCGTACCAGGAATAGGGCAGATCCTTGGTCACCGGCATACGCCCCTTGACGAACAGCGACAGGCGCACCTGCCAGTGGCCGAAATTGGGGAACGAGACGATGGCGCGGTTGCCTATCCTCAGCAACTCGTCGAGCACCAGCTTCGGATTGCGGGTCGCCTGCAGCGTCTGCGACAGGACGACGAAATCGAAGCCCTTGTCGGGATAGAATTCGAGATCCTTGTCGGCATCGCCCTGGATGACCGAGAGGCCGCGCGCCACGCATTCGTTGACGCCGCGCTGCGACAGTTCCAGCCCGCGGCCGTCGACCTGCTTGGTTTCCTGCAGCAATTCGAGCAGCAGACCGTCGCCGGAGCCGACATCGAGCACCCGTGACTGCGGCGGGATGAGATCGGCGACGACTTCAAGGTCGACGCGCTGGGCGCGGTTGACGCTCATCGGCTGGTCTCCCGTTCGGCGCATGATCCTGATCCGGAAAGTCTGCAACCTTCCGGGGTCATGCGCTCAGCCCCCTGGCCCGCGCGGCCGAGCCGATGAAGCCGCTGATGGCGGCGAACAGTTCCGGCTCGTCGAGCAGGAAGGCGTCATGGCCGCGATCGGTGTCGATCTCGACGAAGGAGACGGAGGCGCCGGCGGCGTTCAGCGCATGCACGATCGAGCGGCTTTCCTCGGTCGGGAACAGCCAGTCCGAGGTGAAGGAGACCAGGCAGAATCGCGTTTTGGTGCCGGCGAAGGCATCGGCGAGGCGTCCACCGTGATCGGCGACGAGGTCGAAATAGTCCATCGCGCGGGTCAAATAGAGGTAGGTGTTGGCGTCGAAGCGGTCGACGAAGGTCATGCCCTGATGGCGCAGGTAGCTTTCGATCTGGAAGTCGGCGTCGAAGCCAAAGGTCAGCGCCTCGCGGTCCTGCAGGTTGCGGCCGAATTTGCGGTGCAGCGCCGCTTCCGACAGATAGGTGATGTGAGCCGCCATGCGCGCCACCGCCAGCCCCTTTTCCGGACGTTTGCCGTGCTCGAAGTATTTGCCGCCATGCCAGTCGGGGTCGGCCATGACAGCCTGCCGGCCAACCTCATGGAAGGCGATGTTCTGCGAGGAATGGCGCGCGCCGGTGGCGATCGGCAGCGCCGAGAAGACGCGCTCCGGATAGCTCGCGGCCCATTCCAGCACCTGCATGCCGCCCATCGAGCCGCCAAGCACGCAAAACAGCTTCTCGATGCCGAAGTGGTCGACCAGCATCAGCTGCGCCCGCACCATGTCGCGGATGGTGATCACCGGCAGGTCGAGGCCGTAAGGCTTGCCGGTGGCCGGATTGGTCGAGGCCGGGCCGGTCGAGCCCAGGCAGCCGCCCAGCACGTTGGAGCAGATGACGAAGAAGCGGTTGGTGTCGATGATCTTGCCCGGCCCGATCAGCACCTGCCACCAGCCAGGCTTGCCGGTGACCGGATTGGTGCTGGCGACATGCTGGTCGCCGGTCAGCGCGTGGCAGACCAGGATGGCGTTGGAGCGGGCGTCGTTGAGGGTGCCATAGGTCTGGTAGGCGATCTGGAACGGCGACAGCAGCGCACCGGCATCGAGCTTGAGCGGCTTGTCGGGGCCAAAGCGCAACACCGGGCTCGACGGCTGGTCGACCTCGTTATTGGTCTTTGCGGCGCGCAGAACGGCCATTGCATCCTCTTACATCACGCACCGTGGTTTCCGAAAACCGATTCCGATTTCCGGACCAGGCGAATGTCCGGCCGGCGGCGGACAACAAAAAACCGGCAATGCATTCGCAAAGCCGGTTACAGGATGCAAACGGCCCTTTAGCGAATTGTTTAACGTGGCTGCAAGCCGACCGGCCAAATCACCACGGAACTGTCGCTGCCCTTCTAGGGCCAGCGCGGCTCGGCGTCAACGGCCAGGCTTTTCGCGCCCTTGCCGCCTCTCGACATTCAGGGCCACGACTAGTATTTCCGCTGCGGCCTCCGGACGGAGGCTCTCTCGACGGACTTTTGCGACATGAACCAGACACCAGACAAGGCACGTCCGACGCCGCGCGCGGGCATCATGGACATCGAAGCCTATGTGCCCGGCAAGAGCACGGCGCCGGCCGGTGTCGCCAAGGTCCATAAATTGTCGTCGAACGAGAACCCGCTCGGGCCCTCGCCGAAGGCGATCGAGGCCGCGCGGGAGGTTGCCGGAAAGCTCGATGTCTATCCGGACGGCACGGCAAGGCGGCTGCGCGAGGCGATCGCCGAGGTGCACGGCCTCAACCCCGCGAACATCATCTGCTCCAACGGCTCCGACGAGATTCTCGGCCTGCTCGCGCAGACCTATCTGGCGCCCGGCGACGAGGCTGTTTTCACCGAACACGCCTTCATGGTCTACAAGATCTACATCCAGGCGGCCGGCGCGCTTCCGGTCGCGGTCAAGGAAACCGACGAGCGGGCCGACATCGACGCGATCCTGGCCGCGGTGACGGCGCGGACCCGCATCGTCTTCCTCGCCAATCCCAACAATCCGACCGGTACCTACGTGCCGTTCCAGGAAGTGCGCCGGCTGCATGCCGGCCTGCCGAAGAACGTGCTCTTGGTGCTGGATGGGGCCTACGCCGAATATGTGCGCCGCAACGACTACGAGGCCGGCATCGAACTGGCGGGAAGCGCGGAGAACGTGGTGATGACCCGCACCTTCTCCAAGCTCGGCCTTGGCGGCGCGCGCATCGGCTGGATGTATGGCCCCATGCATATCGTCGACGCGATCAACCGCGTGCGCGGCCCCTTCAACGTCAACGCGACGGCGATCGAGGCCGGCATAGCGGCGATTCGCGACCGCGCCCATGTCGAGCGCAGCGTGGCGCATAACGAGACCTGGCTCGCCTGGCTGAGCGACGAGCTGACCAAGCTCGGGCTGCGCGTGACGCCGAGCGTCGGCAATTTCGTGCTGATCCACTTCCCCGAGGACGGCAAGCATTCGGCGGCGGCGGCGGACGACTATCTCACGGCGCGCGGCTACATCTTGCGGCGGGTTTCCGGCTACGGTTTTCCCAACGCGCTGCGCATGAGCGTCGGCATCGAAGAAGCCAATCGCGGCGTGATTGCCGCCCTCACGACCTTCCTGAAAAGTTGAGCGCCATGACATCTGCGATGTTCGAAAAGATCGCGCTGGTCGGCATCGGCCTGATCGGCTCGTCGCTGGCCCGCGTCATCCGTCGCGAGGGACTGGCCCGGCATGTCGCGATCTCGACGCGCAGCCCCGCCACACTGGCACGGGCGGAGCAACTCGGCCTTGGCGATTCCTACACCACCGACGCGAAGGAAGCGGTTCGCGATGCGGACCTCGTCATCGTTTCGGTGCCGGTCGGCTCCTCCGGCGCGGTCGCCGAAGAAATCGCGCCGGCGCTGAAGAAGGGCGCCATTCTCACCGATGTCGGCTCGACCAAGGCGTCCGTCATCGCGCAGATGCAGCCGCATGTGCCGGAAGGCGTGCACTTCATTCCCGGCCATCCGCTGGCCGGCACGGAGAAGTCGGGGCCGGATGCCGGCTTCGCCGATCTCTTCGACAATCGCTGGTGCATCTTCACGCCGGTGCCAGGCACCGATCCCGCGGCCTTGGAGACGTTGTCAGAATTCTGGCGGCGCTGCGGTTCCAACATCGACACGATGGACCCGCAGCATCACGATATGACGCTTGCCATCGTCTCGCACCTGCCGCACATCATCGCCTACAACATCGTCGGCACCGCGGACGATCTGGAATCGGTGACCAAGACGGAAGTCATCAAATATTCGGCTTCCGGCTTCCGCGATTTCACCCGTCTTGCGGCTTCCGATCCGACCATGTGGCGGGATGTGTGCCTGCACAACAAGGACGCCATCCTGGAAATGCTGGCGCGCTTCTCGGAGGATCTCGCCTTCCTGCAGCGGGCGATCCGCTGGGGCGACGGCGAGAAACTGTTCGACCTCTTTACGCGCACGCGCGCGGTGCGCCGCTCGATTATCGACGCCGGGCAGGATATCGACGTGCCGGACTTCGGCCGCCAGGCTATCGAACATCCGGAAACGAAGGCTTAGTCAGCTCGACGGCGGCCAATGGGCGGCCATCATGGCCAGCGTCTCTGCCCGGTCCGGCGCGCCGAGCCGGCCGCCGAAGCGCTGGCATTTGAGCGCCGCGGCGGCGCTGGCAAAGCGCAAGGCCTGCTCGGGCGGCATGGCTTCCGCGAGGCCGACGGCAAAGGCGCCGTGGAACACGTCGCCAGCGGCCAGCGTATCCACCGCCTTGATCCTCGGCGCCGCGACATGGCGGACCGAGCCGATGGAACGGTCGTGCCACCAGCTTCCCGCCGCGCCGCCGGTGACGGCGACAAACGCATCGGTGCGGCTGGCGAGATCGCCGCAGGCGGTTTCCGGATCGAGCGCATGGCCGCAGACGATGCGCGCCGCGGGTTCGGAAGCGACGATGTGCGTGGCCAGCGGCAACAACTGCTCCAGCACCTCCAGCGGTGCGGTATCGGCATCGAGGATCGCAGGCCGGCCATTGGCGCGCGCCGCATTCAGGGCGAGCGCCGCGGCGCCCGGCCAGCGGACGTCGACCAGCACGGCGTCGAAGGCGGAGAGATCGGTGCACGGCAATTCAGCGGGGTCGGCCTGCGCCTTGCGGTCGTAGAACGGGACGATGATGCGCTCACCATGCGCGTCGACGAGGATCGCGGCCAGCGCCGAGCGTGCGCCGGCCACACGGCGGACCAGGCTGCAATCGACGCCCTCGGCCTCGATCTCGGCAACCAGCTGGTCGCCGACGGCATCATCGCCCGCACTTGCCCAAAGCGAGACTTCGGCGCCGAGACGGCGGGCGGCGCAAGCGGCGCTGGTTGCCATGCCAGAGGCAATCTGGACGCCATCGGAGGCGATGAACTTGCCCTGATGCGCGGGCAGCGTGTCGAGGCGAAGGATCGTATCGAGGGTGAACGCGCCGACGCTCAGGAGCTTGACCGGCTTCTCCATCAGATCGCTATCCCTTGTCTGAGCCTGGTCTTGTCCAAAAACCGGTTCCCACTTATTGGGGCCATGCTCTAATTGACCGCTTTGATCTTGCCGAGCGGGATGAAGCCGAGCGAAGCCTTGCCCTTGACGATCCTGAGCGGCATGGACGGCTCGTTGCCGAGCATCGCCAGGCCGGCAAAACCTTGCTCGATCTCGCTCTTGCGCTCGGGAATGGCGCCGCCGAGGATCGCCGCCACCGCCTTGGGATCCCTGAGCTTGATCGTCAGCTCGGCGTCGATGAGCCCTTCGGCATCGACCGACAGCGGCCCGGACACGGTTATGCGCGCTTCGCCCGACGACAGGTCGAGCTTGGCGATGTCGACCGACTGGCCGCGCAGGCTCTTCGACTGCGTCCTGATCAGCGCGACGCCGTTCTTCAGCGTCGCCTCGCCGCTGCCGTCGAGCGGCGGCAGCACGCGCCCGCCGATCGCGTCGGCGTCGATCTCGAGATCGTTGAAACTGCCGACATAGCCGATGTCCAGGCCGTTCGGCTGCAATTGCCCGGCGGCCTTTCCGGCATAGAACAGCTCGACGGGATCGCTGTTGTCGGCCGGATCGGTCTGGCCGGACAGGCCCTCGGCCTTCAGCGCGACGCGCCGCGGCAGCGGCCAGGAGAGCTTCGCGTCCGCCCGCAGCTTGTCCCAGTCGATCCACAGCGGCGTCATGCCGGGCATTGAGGTCCTGAGCGGACCGCGCAGATCGGCGACTGGCGACAGCGGCTGCGTAATTTCGGCCACCGCATTGAAACTGCCGGTCGAGGCGGCGACGTTCCTGGCATCGTCCTCATAGGCGAGCGTGTCGCAGGAGATGGCGAAGCTGAGCGGATAGCCGCTGACAGTCAGGTTGGCGCAACCGGCCTCGATGCCGTTGACGTTGAGCGAGGCAACCGCCTTGTCGGCCTCGGTCCTGACGCGATCGGCCAGATAGAACCAGCCAGCGCTGTAGAGGGCGAACAGCACGGCAATGAAGGCAGCGAGCCAGAACAGCCGGCGGCGAAAGTTCGGCGGGCGCTCGTCAGTTGACGTCATGCTGCAGCTCTCATTACCCCTGATATTGCGGGCGGGCGGTTGTTACGCAACAAGCAGGAAGACGTAAAACACCGATTCCGGCCTGGAGTCGGGACTCGCGCGATCAGGCTTGGCGATATGGGCGATTTTTGGGTTTTTGGCTATGGGTCGCTGATCTGGCGCCCGGGTTTCGCGCATGTCGAGACGCGCCGCGCGCGCCTTTACGGCTACCGCCGGGCGCTCTGCGTCTATTCCTTCGTGCATCGCGGCACGCGCCGGCGGCCGGGCCTGGTGCTCGGCCTCGACCGCGGCGGCTCCTGCGTCGGGCTGGCATTCCGGGTGCCGGGCGACCTGCGCGGCGAGGTTCTCGCCTATCTGCGCGAGCGCGAGCTGGTGACCAGCGTCTATCTCGAACGCACGCTGGACATCCGGCTCGACGGGACAGGGAAGGAAGCGAACGGCAGGATCGAGGCGGTTGCCTACATCGTCGACCGCGCGCATGAGCAGTATGCCGGCGCGCTCGACGCGGCGCATGCGGCAAGCATTGTTCGCGGCGCCGTCGGTCAATCCGGGCGCAATGAGGACTATGTGCTGAGCACGCTGGAGCACCTCAAGGCGCTCAGCATCCGCGACCACTGGCTGGAGGACGTGGCGCGGCGGGTCGCGCCTTTGTGAAGCGCTGGCCTGCCGGAAAAGAATGGCCAGGCCTTTGACCTCGGCAATCCAGGACCTAGGTTAGCTGCTGCCCCGCAGCCGGGCTTGCCCAGCATTATCCCAAGCATCACGGAGATCAGTCTTGCAAAAACGCCGTCTCGGTCGCACCGACCTTTCCATCGCGCCGCTGGTCCTGGGCGGCAATGTCTTTGGCTGGACTGCCGACGAGAAGACCTCCTTCGACCTGCTCGACCGTTTTGCCGATGCCGGCCTCAACGCCGTCGACACGGCGGACGTCTATTCGCGCTGGGCTCCCGGCAACAAGGGCGGCGAATCCGAAACCATCATCGGCAAATGGATGAAAAGCCGCGGCAACCGCGACAAGATCGTCGTCATCACCAAGGTCGGCTCGGACATGGGCCAGGGCAGGCGGGACCTGTCCGCCGCCTATATCGAAAAGGCGGTCGACGCCTCGCTGAAGCGGCTGCAGACCGACGCGATCGACCTCTATCTGTCGCACTGGCCGGACCCTGCGACACCTTACGAGGAGACGCTCGGCGCCTATCAGGGCCTGCTTGCCAAGGGCAAGGTCCGCCATGTCGGCTGCTCCAATCTCGATGCCGGCCAGTTGCGCGCGGCGCTCGATGTGGCGAGCCTGCGCGGCCTGCCGCGTTATGACGTGCTGCAGCCCGAATACAATTTGTACGACCGTTCGTCGCTCGACGGACCGCTGCTTGATCTCTGCGTGGCCGAGGACATCGGCGTCATCACCTATTTCAGCCTGGCCAAGGGATTCCTGAGCGGCAAATACCGCGGCAAGGCGGACCTCGGCCAAAGCGAACGGGGCGAGGATGTCGCCAGCTATCTCAACGATCGCGGCATGCGCATCCTCGCCGCGCTAGACGCGGTGTCGGCCAGGCATTCGGCCAAGCAGGCCGAGGTGGCGCTGGCCTGGGTGATGGCGCGGCCGGGCGTCACCGCGCCGATCGCCAGTGCCACGACGACAGCGCAGGTGGACAGCCTGGTGCGCGCCGCGTCGCTGAAGCTCGGCGCCGACGACATCGCGGCGCTGGACCGGGCGAGCGCCTAGAGCCGTTTCACGGAAACGGCGAACCGCTCTATCTCTTTGTCTTGACGCAATTCCGGACGGAAAACCGTTTCACACTTTTCCTGGAATTGCTCCAGCCCGGCGCTGCCGGCGTGCCGCAAGCGGGGCGGCCCTTGCCGGACGGTCCGACACGATCGTTCAAGACGGCGACGGCCCCTGCGCCATAACGTTTTGCGCATCGCGACACGATGCGGAAAACGCGTATGGCCGGATCTTTGTCCCTCTCGCAGCCATGGCAGCAGGTGCTGGTGCTGGTGCTTGCTGCCGCCGTCGTGATGGGCAGTCCGGGGCCGGCGACGATCAGCGTCACCGCAATAGGCGCCGCTTTCGGCCTGCGCGGCTCGCTGCGCTACACGTCGGGCATCATCCTTGGCACCACGCTCGTGTTGCTGGTGGTGGCTTCCGGCGTGACGGCGATCTTTGCCTCGCTGCCGGGCATGGCGCCGGTGCTGGCGATCGCCTCCGCGATCTACATCCTCTACCTGGCCTACAGAATAGCGACGGCGCCACCGCTGGCGGCGCGCGAGAACGGGCTGGCGCCTCCCACCTTCTCGGGCGGCTTCCTGCTCGCTGTCGCCAATCCGAAAGCCTATGTGGCGATCGCCGCCGTCTTCGCCGGCGCTTCGTCGGGCGTCGCCGGTCTCGGGATATCGACCAGGCTCACGGTGCTCACGCTGATGATCGTCGGCATCCACGTGCTGTGGCTGCTTGCCGGGGCGGCCTTCGCCCGGTTCCTGCTGCGGCCGCTGGCCTCGCGGATCATCAACCTGGCTTTCGCGGCGACGCTGGTGCTGACGACGGCATTGGCGGCGTGGCCTTAGGCCGGCGAAACGGAGCTGCGGCTCAGGCCTTGGCCTTTCCGGCCGCCGCGAGCTCCGCCAGCCGCTTCGCAGCCGTCGGCGGCATCGGCGGCGGATTCGGCGCGCGCGAGGCCTCCACGAGGAGCTGGTCGCAGGCAGCCTCGGTCTCGCCGATCAGCCGCTTCATGAACTCGTCCTTGGCCAGTCCCGGCGGAATCGGCGGCAGGAAGCGGGCCTTGATGGTGCCGGGATAGCGCAGGAATTTGCGGCGCGGCCAGTAGAGGCCGGCGACATGGGCGACCGGCACCACCGGGACGCCTAGCTGCGAATAGATCTCGACGATGCCGTATTTGTAGGCCGGCTCGTCGCCCGGAGCGCGGCGCGTGCCTTCGGGGTAGATGATGAGCTGGCGCGGATTGCGGTCCATTTCCGCTCTGGTGGCGGCGACGACCGCCTTCAGCGCCTTGGAGCGACTGCCGCGGTCGACCGGGATCATCCGCATCTTCATGATGTACCAGCCGAAGAAGGGGATCCAGGTCAGCTCCCGTTTCAGGATGTAGAGCGCGTCATCGAGATAGGGAAAAAAGGCGATCGCATCCCAGAAGGACTGATGCTTCGGCGCCAGGATGAAGGACCCTTCGGGCAAGTTCTCGATGCCTGTGATCTCGCTCTTCGTGCCGGCGATCTTGTCGTAGAGCCACATGCAGGTGCGCGACCAGAATTTGGGCACGAACCAGGCCCGGTGGCGCGGCGACAGGAAATAGTACGGGGTCCAGAAGATCATCTGGACGACCAGGCTGAGGTAGAAGACGAGGTTGAACGCCAGCGAGCGGAAATAGAGCATGCGGGAAGGGCCCGGTGAGGAAGAGTGCGTTGGTTACACCAAGCGCGGGCAAAAAGGAAACGGCCCGAGGTCGAAGGCCAGGCCCGATTTCCTACCACATCGCCTGCGTCAGGCGCTCCTTCAGGCGCGGGGCGGCGAAATCGAGGAAGGCGCGCAGCTTGACCGGCAGCAGGCCCTGCCCGGCATGGACGAGGCTCACCGGCCATGGCGGCGGCTCGAACTCGCGCAGCACTGCCTGCAGCGCGCCGGAGCGCATCGCGGCGGCGACCTGGTAGGACAGCACCTTGGTCAAGCCGACCCCGGCGGTCGCGGCGTCGATGGCGGCTTCCGCGGTGTTGACGCGAAGCCTGGAACGGACCGGCACGGTGATCCCGTTCTTGCCGCCGGCGAAGACCCAGGTGGCAGGGGCCGAGAGGTTGTCGAAGGTAACGCAGCTGTGCACGGCCAGGTCCCCCGGGGTTTGCGGCGTGCCATGGGCCGCAAGGTAGGGCGGGCTTGCGCAGACGACGCGGCGGATCGCGCCGACACGGATGGCGACAAGGCTGGAATCGGGCAGATCGCCGATGCGCACGGCAAGGTCGATATGCTCGTCGACCAGCTGCGTTATCTGGTCCGACAGCGTCAGCCGGATATGGACCTCGGGATAGGCGGCGAGGAAATCGGCGACCACCGGCAGCACGTGCAGGCGGCCGAAGACGATCGGCGCGGTGACAACCAGTTCGCCTTTGGGCGCGCTGTATTCGCCGGCCGCGGCGCGCTCGGCCTCACCGACCTCGTCCAGGATGCGGCGGCAGGCCGCGAGATAGGCCTGCCCGGCAGCGGTCGGCGTCAGCCGCCGCGCCGAGCGGGCGAGCAAGCGCGTGTTGAGGTGCCGTTCCAGTTCCGAGACCTTGCGGCTGACCGTGGCGAGCGGCATGCCGAAGCGGCGCGCCGTGGCCGAAAGGCTGCCGGCCTCCACCGCGGCGACGAAAAGCGACATAGCTTCGAGGCGATCCATGATCTTTCCAGAAAATGGAAGGAGCTATTCCAGATATGCCATCTGCATCCGAAATATGGAAGGCTTATGTTCGGCGGGTTACCAGCCCTGAGGACAGCGCCATATGAACGCCCATGCTTTCACCAGCGACGTCGCCTTCACGCCGAGCGTCAAGGCCATCCAGGCGCGCAAGGGCTCGCGCGATGCCTATTCCCGGGTCGAGGAGCGCGGCGGCTGGCGGGATACGATCACGCCGGACCTTGCCGCCTTCATCGCGGCGCAGACCAGCGTCTTCCTGGCGACCGCCAATGGCGAGGGCCAGCCCTACATCCAGCATCGCGGCGGGCCGGCCGGCTTCCTCAAGGTGATCGACGAGAAGACGGTCGGCTTCGCCGACTTCACGGGCAACAGGCAGTTCATCACCCAGGGCAATCTCGCCGACAACGCGCAGGCCTTCCTGTTCCTGATCGACTATGCCCATCGGCAGCGCATCAAGATCTGGGGCAGGGCGCGCGTCGTCGAGGGAGACGCCGAACTGACGGCGAGCTTGATGCCGCAAGGCTACAAGGCGCGTCCCGAGCAGGTGATCCTGTTCACCGTCTCGACCTGGGATGCCAACTGCCAGCAGCACATACCGCAGCGCTTCGATGCTGCGGACGTCGCGGCGGCGCTCGCCGATCGCGACAGGCGCATTGCGGCCCTCGAACAGGAGGTCGAGCGCCTGCGCGCGGTCGAGGCTAGGGGATGATGCGGGCTGGCGGCTTGTCGCTCTTGACCACCGAGGCTTCCGCCAGGGCGATGCCGTCGGCAGTCTGGCGCAGCGGGACGATGCCGCGCGCCAGAGCCAGCACATATTTGCTGTATTCGGTCAAAAGCACGCGCAACGCTTCCGGCTTGGTCAGCCAGCCGCCATTGCCGAGATTGGTGTTGACCACCGGATAGGGCTCCAGCTTGGCGCCGTGCAGCAGCCGCCCCATCTCCAGCAGGCTGCGCGGCATGTGGTAGTTGTTGGTGACGAGAATGACGCTGCCATAGGCGTGGCTTTCCACCCATTTGGCGCTTTCCTCGGCATTGCCGATGGTGTCGAGCGCGGCGCGGTCGATGTCGACGCAGCAGGAAAACAGCGCCTTGTCGCCGCCGGTCGCGGCCTGCAACTGGCGGCGGCTGGCGGAAGGATGAACGCCGCTGATCAGCAAGCGCTCGCCCTTGCCGGAAGCGAGCAGGTCCATCGCCGCGTCGAGGCGCGACTGGCCGCCGGTGAGAACGATGATGGCATCGGCCCTGGCGGGGTTGGCGGGCGTCGTCATGTGGCTGACCGTGCTGGCGAACCAGCCGAAGCCGCCGGCAAACAGAGCCGCAAGTGCCAGCACGGAGAAAGCAAAGATCCGAAGGACGATGGCAAGGCGGGCCAGATTGCCACGCCCGTGCGCACGGGCACCAACAACTGGCATCCGTCCAGCCGTTCCGGTCGTGTCCTGCGCGTCCATCATCCTATGGTTAATCCTGAAATGCGGCCTTTGATAGATGAGAAGTCGCACATTGCGTTACGACAGTTTCCCTTGCGTGATCATACTCTTGCATGGCGTGATCGTCTCGAAGAACCGGCTTTCGCTTTCTGAAACTGTGCTTAGCCTCCATCCGGCTGGCGCATGTCGATGTCGCTGAGATAGGTGACAACCGTCGCGTGCGAGGTCGCCGCCGTCAGCGCGCCGATCACCAGCACCATCAGACCGACGCCGAGATAGCCCGCCGAGCCGATGGCGAAATTGCCGAACAGCGCGGTTGCCTGGTCGGCCTGGGGCGTCGCCATGTTGCGCGACGACCACCAGGAAAAGACGATGAAGACCAAAATCGCGGCGGCGCCGCCGGCCGCGGCGCCTTTCATGCCGGTGACCAGGAAATGCCAACGGAACTCACGCGCGATGAAGCGCGCCTCGGCGCCGACGAAATGCAGCACCTCGATGATGTGGCCGTTGCCTGCCATGGCGCCGCGCGTCGCGAACACGACGGTCAGCACGGTCGCCGACAGCATCAGCACCAGCACGGCGATGCCGATGGTCACCGTCGTGCGGGCCATGGTGACGAGCCGGTCGACCCAGGTGCGGTGATCGTCGAGCGCCGCGGTCGGCAATTTGGGCGTGATCGCGGCGCGCATGGCGGCGAAGTCGGGCGGGCTGTTTTCGTCGATGGTGACGACGACGAGGCGCGGCACCGGCAATTCATCGATGTTGAGACCTGTGCCCAGCCACGGCTCCAGCAGCCGCGCGGTGGCGTCGCGGTCGATTATCTTGGTGCCCTTGACGCCGGGAAACTCGCTGGCGATCTGGGAGGCCTGGGCCAATGCCGCCTCCATGTCGAGGCCGTCGACCGGCTTGATCTGGATCGTCGCCTCGCGCGAGATCTGGTTCTCCCAGACCGACGCGGTGTCGCGCACCAGGGTAACGGCGCCGAACGTGAGGCAGGACAGGAAGGTCATGATAGCTATGACCAGCACCAGCGCCCGTCCGGCAATGTTCTGCGCCGGCACGATCGGCGCCATCCTGCGCTGGGGGCGCTGCCCCACGCCAGCCACCTCGGCGGGCTGGTCATGCAGATGGTCGGCGGAGAGTTCAGTCATAGATGTCCAGCCTTCCGCCGGCGAGGATCATGCGCCGCGCGTCGACCTGCTCCATCAGGCCGAGGTCGTGGGTGGCGATCACCACTGCCGTGCCGAGACGGTTGAGCTCGATGAACAGCCGAAGCAGCCGGCGCGCCAGCGGCGGGTCGACATTGCCGGTCGGCTCGTCGGCGAGCAGGATCTCGGGCTGTTCGATCAGCGCGCGGGCGATCGCGGCGCGCTGCTTCTCGCCGCCCGACAGCACCGGGGGCAGCACATGCATGCGTTCACCCAGCCCAACCCATTTCAGCAGTTCGGTGACGTCGGTGCGGTAGCTCGCCTCCTCGCGCCCGCGCACGCGCAAGGGCAGGGCGACGTTCTCATAGGTGGTCATATGGTCGAGCAGGCGGAAATCCTGGAATACGACACCGATGCGGCGCCGCAGGTGCGGCAGCTCGCTGCGCGAGATGCGCGAGCGGTCCTTGCCGAAGATGGTGATCAGCCCGCGCGTCGGCTTCAGCGACATGAACAGCAGGCGCAGCAGCGTCGTCTTGCCGGCGCCGGAGGGCCCGCTCAGGAACTGGAAGGAGCGCTCCGGTATGTGCAGGGAAATGTCGCGGAGGATCTCCGGACCCATGCCATAGCGGAGGCCGACATTTTCGAAGCGGATCACGTTCGACGACCTGGAACTTTCGGCGGCGAAACGCCAGCCCTTTCTCTCAAAAGACCATCGGCCCGCATGGTTAACCCTTGGTTAATTTTCGATGCTTTTCGGTGCATCACCGGGGTTCCGGTGGGGAAGCGTTAACCATTTGCGTTTACCCAAAAGAAACGAACAGCGAACAGGGGCTTACCAGGCCGTATGGCTGAGCAACGAACCGCGCGCCCGGTTTCCGGCGAAATCATGACCGGGCTGGGGACAAGTGCCGCGCAGGAAGCGCGCGCGCCGGTGATCGACGTCGTGGACGCCGATTACGAGGTGCTGCCGCGTCCTTCGGCCAGGCCGGAAGCGCCGCCGACTCCGCCTTCGCGCGCGACCAGCACGGCCGCCATCGAAGGCATGGGCATGCTGCGCAAGCCGGAGGCCGTGGCCGAACGGCGGCCGGCGTCGCGCGGCGGACCGCTATTCTGGATTGCCGGTGTCGGCGCCGCGCTCGCCGCCTTCTGGGTCTCCGGCGGCCATGCGCTGGTCCGTCAATCGCCGTTCTGGGCCGTCGCGCAGCCGGCGGCCGCGCTCAGCATCTCGGGCATCACCTCGCGCATCGACGCATCAGGGCCGAAACCTGTGCTGTTCGTCGACGGCGAGGCCGCCAATGACGGCGCGCAGGCGGTGCAAATGCCGCCCCTGGAAATCCGTGTCACAGGCAAGGACAGCCAGATCATCCGCTATACGCTGGGGACATCCGGGCGCTCGCTGGCGCCCGGCGAAAGATTTGGCTTTTCCAGCCGCCTCGATGTGCCTAGAAACGGCGTCAAAGCCGTCTCAGTCACTTTTGCTGGCTGAGGCGAAACAAAACCGCGCGACCCGGCGCAAAAACCAAGAAGTTCTACAGCGCTTTCGCAGGCCCTGAAGGTCGCGGTCCTGTAGGCAAAACGCCTGGAGGGCGAAAATGCCAGTTGTGCGCGGCAAGGACATCGAGGTCCTGTTTTCGGCGTCGGCGATCGCCCGCCGCAACCTCGAACTCGCCAAGGAGATCGCCGGACGCGACTACCATGACCTGTTGGTGATCTCGGTGCTGAAGGGGTCTTTCGTCTTCGCAGCCGACCTGATCCGGGCCATGCACGATGTCGGCCTGTCGCCCGAGGTCGAGTTCATCTTCATCTCCAGCTACGGCGCCGGCACCACTAGCGGCGAGGTGAAGGTGCTGCGCGACATCGACAATGAGGTCGCCGGCCGCGATGTGCTTCTGATCGACGACATCCTCGAATCCGGCAAGACGCTCTCCTTCGCCCGCGACCTGATGCTGTCGCGCGGCGCCAGAAGCTGCGCCATCGCCGTGCTGCTCGACAAGCGCATGCGCCGCCAGACCACGCTCAACGCCGACTATGTCGGCTTCGACTGCCCGGATTATTTCGTCGTCGGCTACGGCATGGACGTCGCGCATGCTTTCCGCGAATTGCCCTTCGTCGGCGTCGTCAAGGGCGACGCCTAGGGCATGTCGATATTCAGGTGAGGCCGGCCGCAAACAGCGGCCTGACCTGAATCTCAACACCCCCTGAAGCATGCCCCAAATCAGGCAGCACTGAATCGCCGAACACGGCATGCTCTGGATTTCCCCCGGACCGATGTTCCGGTTCAGAAAACGTCAACGTTTCCCCGCCATGTATCTCGCCATGGCAAAGCTTCTGATCGTCGAGGACGATGAGTCCGTCCGCACCCTCGCCGCCCGCGCGCTCGAACGTGACGGGCACAGCGTGGCCATCGCCTGCGATGGCGCCCAGGGACTTGAGCTGATCAAGGCGGCGCGGGGTGGCTATGACCTCGTCGTCTCCGATATCCGCATGCCGGAGATGGACGGCATCGAGATGGCCACCGCCGCGGCGGCGCTGTTCCCGTCGATGAAGATCATGCTGATGACCGGCTACGCCGATCAGCGCGAGCGCGCCGAGGAGCTCAACGGCATCATCCTCGATGTCATGCAGAAGCCCTTTACGCTCGCTGAGATCCGCGCTCGCGTCGGTCGCGCCTTGAGCTGCTTCGCCTGAGGCTCCGGCCCACAGGCCGCCCTTCACCCATCGGCGGCAACCGTAGCCGGCGCTCACGCCGTGTCGCCGGTCGGCACAAGCAGCGGCGGAGCCGCTCTGCGCCGCTCGGTACGGAAGGCCAGCAGGCCGGCACCGATGATAAGGGCGGCGCCCAGCACGGTCGTCGAGTGCGGCACCTCGGCGAAGAACAGGAATCCCCACAGCGGCGACCAGATGATGCCGGTATATTCGAAGGTGGCGACGCGGTTGGCCGGCGCCAGCCGGTAGGCCTGCGACAGCAGGATCATGCCGGCCGAGGCGACGAAGCCGCAGGCCGCCATCTTGAGAAGGTCGGGAAATGCCGGCCAGATCCACGGCCGCACCAGGAATTCGAGGCTGGGGTGGACGGCATGCTCAATCCCGGCCAACCGGAACAGGCCGGCGACGAACACTGCGCCCGTCAGATAGGCGCCATTCTGGTAGAACGCCATGATGGTGGAGGATTCGGTGTCGCTTATCTTGCGCGCCATCAACTGCGAGAAGCCGTAGAGGAAGGCGGAGCCGAGCGACAGCAACGCCGCCCAGTCGAACAGCCCGGCGCCCGGCCGCAGCATGACGAGGACGCCGAGCAGGCCGATCAACACGGTCGCCAGCGTCTGCCAAGACACCCGCTCGCCGAGATAAGGCCCGGCCAGCACCATGATGCACAGCGGCGCCATGAAATAGAGCGCCACCGCGTCGGCCAGCGGCAGGGCGGCGATCGCCAGATAGTAGGACGTGTAGGAGCTGAACTGGATGAAGGCGCGCAGCGTCAGCAGGCCGGAGCGCTTCGAGAGCAGGGCTTTCAACCCGACATCCGCGTGCACGATAACGATCAGGATCGGCAGGGCGACAATGGCGCGGATCGCCATCACCTCGGTGACCGGGTAGAGGCCCGAGACCGCCTTGACGAGCGGATCCTGGAGCGAAAACACCAGCACGCCCAGACAGAGGCTCAGGATGCCAAGCACCATCCTGTTCTGCATAGGATTCTGCTCCCCGGTTCGCGCGATCCCAAACCGACGCATGCGGTAAAAAGAACCCGCCACCGTTTCGGGCAGCGGGTATGAGTGAGGACTCGATTGGTCCGCAGCCGGTTTGAAGGGCCGCATATCCAATGGGTGAGGCGACTATCCTCCGGCGTTTGACATGTTGCAAACGAATTGGAATGATGCCAGCAATCAAAATTGCTTATGGTGAAATGCGATGAAGCCGACGCTCGACAGCGACCTCCTGCGCACTTTCGTCGCGGTGGCCGAAACCGGCAATTTCACCAAGGCGGCCGAGCAGGCGGGCCGCACCCAGTCGGCCGTGTCGATGCAGATGAAGAAGCTCGAGGGCATGGTCGGCGACAGCCTGTTCGAGCGCGGCTCGCGCGGCGTGGCGCTGACGCGGCGCGGCGGCGAGCTGATCGGCAATGCCAGGCGCATCGTTTCGCTGCTCGACGAGACGGCAGCGTCGATTGCCGCGGCGCCGCTTGGCGGGCCGGTGCGCATCGGCATTCCCGAAGAATATGGCCATGCCATCCTGTCGCGCGCCCTCGGCGCGTTTTCGAAGCGCCACCCGAAGGTCGAGGTGACGGTGCGCTACGCGCATTCGGGCGCGCAGACAGCGGCGGTTGCCGCCGGCGAGCTCGACCTTGCGGTTGTGTTCGAATGGCAGGATCTCGCGGGCGGCGAGGTGCTGATGCACGATCCGACCGTCTGGGTGACGTCCGAGACGCACCACAGGCACGAGGAGCGGCCGGTGCCGATCGCGCTCTACAGCCGCGAGGGCTGGTGCCGCGACTTCGCGATCAAGTCGCTGGAACAGCGCGGCCTTGCCTATCGCGTCGCCTATACCAGCGACACCAATGGCGGCCTCAAGCTCGCGGTCACCTCGGGCCTGGCGATCGCGCCGATCTCGCGCAGCAACATCCCGGCCGGCTGCCGCGAGCTGACCGCGGCCGACGGCTTCGGCGACATCGATTCCTCGAATGTCGTGCTGCATCGCAATCCGGCCGCCGCCGGCGAAGCGATCGACAGCATGGAGAATGCGATCCGCGAGGCGTTCACGCTGACGCCCGGCGCGCTCCTCGACGGCTGACTTGCGCTGCTTCAATCCGGTGGGGCGGCGGCGGCTCCGCCCTACCCTGCCGGCGTGCTCTCGGAGAAGGTCAGACGGTTGCCGAACGGGTCGTCGACGGTGACCTCTCTCGTTCCCCACGGCGTCTCTTCCAACCCCGGCCTGGCGTAGCGGTATTTCTTCGCTGTCAGCTCGCGATGCAGCGCCGCTATGTCGGCCACTGCGACGCGGACATGGGAGCCCGGCGAACCGTCGCCATGATGCTCGCTCAGATGCAACTCGCAGCCGTCGCGGGCAATGCCGGTGTAAAGCGGCGCATTGTCGTCGAAACGGTGCTCGAACCGCACCTCGAAGCCGAGGAAGCCGAGATAGAATTCATGCGCCTTGGCGACGTCGAATATGCGCAATATCGGAGTGACGGCACCGAGCTTCGGCATGGCGTTGCGACCGTTGGGAGGAGGCGGGCTATTTCAGTTCCAGCAGCCGTTCGAGATAGCTGCGTTCGATGTCGGGGCTGAGCGCGTTGCCGAGCCGCTTGCGGATCGCTTCCAGGATCTGGCGCGCGCGCTGGACATCGATCTCGTCAGGCACCTTCACCGAATTGCCGTCGTCCGGCCCGCGCGTGGCGCGCGGTCGGCCGAGCGGGTCGCGGTCGGCATCCTGCTGGCGGCCGCCCTGCTCGCTGCCGCCCTGGTCGCCCTGCATGGCCTGCAGCTGCTTCATCATGTCCTTGGCGCCACGGCGCAGCGCTTCCAGCGCGCGGCCCTGATGGCCGACGGCCTGGTCGCCTTCGCCTTCGCCCAGCGCCTGCTCGGCATTGCCCATCGACTTGCCGGCTTCGCCAAATCCTTCGTTGGGCTCCATGCCCATGCCTTCCAGGCCCTTCTTCAGCTGCTCGAGGTCGTTCTGCAGCTTGCCCTGGCCTTCCTGCAACTGCTTCAGCGCGTCGGCGAATTCCTGCGGCGTCATCGGCTTCGGGCGGGCGAGCGGATCGCGGTCCTGTCCCGGTCCCGGCCTGTCCTCGTCCTGGCCGCCGCCGTTTTCGCCGAGCTGCTCGTCGCGGTTCTCGCCGCGCTGCCGCTGGCCGCGCTGCATCTGGTCCATGCGGAAGGTGTCGTTCATCATCTCCTGCTGGCGCCGCATGATCTCGCCCAGCTTGTCCATCTGCTGGCGCATCTCGCTGTCCTGCTCGCCGCCCTGCTGCTGACGGCCGGCCTGCAGGTTGTTCATCATGTCCTGCAACTGCGACAGCAACTGCTGGGCGCGGTCGCGGTCGCCGGATTTGGCGAGGTTCTCGATCTCGTCCATCATGCGTTCGATGTCGGTCTGGCGCAGTTCCTGGCCGTTCTGCTGCATCTGCGGCGCGTTCGGGTTCTGCTTGGCGCGCTCGGCGAATTCCTGCAGGAACTGGTTCATCGCCTCGCGCAGTTCCTTCATCGCCTTGTCGATCTCTTCGTCGCTGGCGCCCCTGTTGATGGCATCCTGCAGAGCCTGCTGCGCCTGACGCAGCCGCCGCTCGGCCGCCGACAGATTGCCCTCCTCGATGCCGAGCGCGATTTCCCAGAGATAGGACACGACATTGCGCAGCTGGTCGTCATTGTCGGCCATCTTCAACCGGCTGCGGGCACTCATGATGGCGAGGTAATGCGCCATGTTGTCGAACGTGTCCTCCGGGCGCAGTGTGATCGCGTCCATCAGCTCGAGCACGCGCGGCTTCGAATTGGCGTCGAGCCCAAGCATGCGGCGCTGCTCGATCACCGCCCGCGCCAGGGGGTTGGCGAAGGGCCGCTCCGGCATCACCAGCGTCTTGGTCTCGCTGGTCGCGGTATGGCCGGCGTCGTCGGTGGCGGTGAGGGTCAGCTTGATGCTGCCGCCGGACCAGACGTGCTCGGTCAGGTCCTTGCTGGTCTTGGCGGCGTTGCCCTTGCCGCCGCGCCGCGGCAGCGCCAGCGGCATGTCGGGCGGGCCATAGAGCGGATGCGCGTTGGGCGCCTGCGTGTCGGCGAGCGCTAACTCCGCCTTGGCCGAGGCCGCGCCATAGTCGTCGTCGATCTGGTAGTTGAGCTCGAAGGCACCGTTGACGGCGCGCTTCGGCTCGCCGGCGAAGCGGATCGTCGGCGGCTTGTCCGGAATAACGGCGAAGGCCCAGCGGCCGAGGTCGTCCTCGCCCGATTTCAGCGTCAGCGTGCCGTCGCCGGTCAGCTTGCCGGTGAACTGGCGCACCTTTGGCGCCGCTGTCGCCACGGGCTTGGCGGCCTGCGGCGCGGCCGGGTCGATGGCGCGGGCATTGCCGTCCTTGTCGGCAAAGCTCAGCGTCTCCTCGCCCGAGCCGCCGGTGACGCGCAGCGAGACATCGCTGCCTTGCGGCACGGTGAAGGTGGCCGCCGCCTGTTTGGCGTCGGCGGTGAGGAAGAGCGGCGGCTTGCCGGTATAGGCCGGCGGCGTCACCCAGGCATCGATGCGCGGCGGAACGGCGTCGCGCGCCGCGCGGGCGACGAAACCGTCGCTTACGCGGCCGCCGGAGGGGCCGAAGGAGAAGGCGAAGGCGGTGACCAGAAGCAGCGCCGCCACGGCGCGCAGGCCCCAGCGGTCGCGCTCCGGCACACGCGCGCGCGGCCGGTCGGCGCCAAGACTGCCCAAGCGCTCGGCCATGCGCTTCTGGTGCTCGCGCCACAGCGCCTGCGAGAAGATGCTTTCGTGGCCGCTCGGGCGATCGGTCTGCACCTGCACCGGACTGTGCAACAATTCGTTGGCCGCCTCGATGCGCCGGTCGATCTCTGCGGCGGACGGCCAGCGGAAGAAGCGCAGCGGATAGAGCGCGGCAAGGGCGGCGCCGGCGAAGACGATCAGCACGCCGATGCGCGCAACGTCGGGCAGAAGCGGGAACAGGCCGAGCCAGGAGATGCTGAGGAACAGGCTGGCAAGGACGAGCAGCGGCAGAAGCAGCGGCCAACCGCGCTCGACCAGCATGGAGGTCCGCGTCGCCAGCCGGCTCAGGGCAAGACGCCCGGCCAGGCCACGATCGCCGCTGGAAGTGGGTCGTTGCGTCATCGGCCCTTCCCGTCCGGGCGGGATAGCCCGAACCTCAGGACTGGAAGTTTACCAGCAAACACGGCAAAGGCGAGGCGGGTTCCAAAAACGTGAACCGTTCTTTCCGGTTTATGGTCAGAATTTTGCGGGATCGGTGTTGGATCCGCAGACCAGAACCGCGATGCGCTCGCCCGGCGAGGGCTGGTAGCGGCCGGAGAGCACCGCCGCGAAGGCTGCAGCGCCACCCGGCTCGGAAATGATTCGCACCCGGTCCCAGAGCGCTTTCTGAGCGGCGATGATGTCATCGTCGCTGACCAGGAGCGAGCGCTCGACATAGGCCTCGGCTATCGGGAACATCATTTCGCCCACACGCTTCGGGGCCAGCGAATCGGCGGCGATGCCTTCGGCCGGCGCATCGACGGGCCGGCCGGCCTCGAAGGCGCGATGGAGCGTCGGTGCGCCCTCCGGCTCGACGGCGACGATCCGGATGCGGCCGGCAAACCAGGCGGCGATGCCGCCGATAAGGCCGCCGCCGCCGACGGCGACCAGCAGCGTGTCGATTTCGGGCAGGTCGGCCTCGATCTCGAGGCCGAGCGTGCCTTGCCCGACCAGCGTTTCCTCCTGGTTGAAGGCATGGATCTGCAGCGCTCCGGTGCTTGCGGCGAAGTCCTCGCTGGCGGCCAGCGCCTCGGCGTAGCGCGCGCCGCCGACGACCAGTTCGGCGCCATAGCCGCGAATGCGCGCCAGCTTGGCCGGCGGGCTTACTTCGGGAACGAAGATGGTCGCCTTGTGGCCGAGCCGCATGGCGGCATAGGCGACCGCCGCGCCATGATTGCCGCCGGAGGCGGCGACGACGCCGGCCTTCGGCACGGGGCGTTCGAGCAGGTTGGTGAAGGCGCCCCGCGCCTTGAACGAGCCGGAATGCTGCAGGCATTCGAGCTTGAGATCGACGGCAAGCGGCGCCTGGCCGAAATCGGCCATGTCGATGCGCAGCACCGGGGTGTGGCGCACGTACGGCCGGATGCGCGGCTCCATCGCGGCGATGCGTTCGCGGGTGATGATGTTCGGATTGGTCATGGTTCGCCTCCTAACCGTGCCGGCTGTCGTCCACGCGCCAGCCGGAATGAACTCATGGCCGCCTGCCTATTTCAGCCAGTCGGGAATGGAATCCAGTCCGATCAGCTCGTCATAGGTCTGGCGCGGGCGCACGACGTGGAAGCGGTCGCCGTCGACCAGCACTTCCGGCACGAGCAGGCGGGTGTTGTAGGTGCCCGCTTGCACCGCGCCATAGGCGCCGGCGGTGGCAATCGCGATCAGGTCGCCGGCCTTCAGCCTGGGCAGGTCGCGGTCGAGGCCGATATAGTCGCCGGTCTCGCAGACCGGGCCGACCACGTCGACCGTCATGCGCGGCGCCGCCGCCGGCTGCTGCAGCACCGGGCGGATATCGTGGAAGGCATCGTAGAGCGTCGGCCGGATCAGGTCGTTCATGGCGGCGTCGACGACGAGGAAGTTCTTGGCGTCGCCTTCCTTCACGAAGATCACCTCGGAGACCAGGATGCCGGCATTGCCGACGATCAGCCGGCCGGGCTCGAACATCACCTTGAGGCCGAGCCTGGTGACGTGCTTCCTGACGATGTCGGCATAGGCGTCGGGTAGCGGCGGCGGGCTGTTGTCGACGCGGTAAGGAATGCCGAGACCGCCGCCGAGATCGACATGCTCGATGGCGTGGCCGTCGGCGCGCAGCGTGCCGACCAGCTCGACGAGCAGCGCGAAGGCATCGTCGAAAGGCTGCAGCTCGGTGATCTGGCTGCCGATATGGGTGTCGATGCCGGTGACCCTGATGCCGGGCAGTTGCGCGGCGCGGGCATAGACCTGGCGGGCCCTTTGCCACGCAATGCCGAACTTGTTCTCGGCCTTGCCGGTGGAGATCTTCTTGTGTGTCCTGGCGTCGACGTCCGGATTGATGCGCAGCGAGATGGGCGCGACCTTGCCGATCGCGGTGGCGCGGGCCGAGAGCAGTTCCAGCTCCGGCTCGGATTCGACGTTGAAGCAGAGGATGCCGGCCGAAAGCGCGAAATCCATCTCCCGCGCCGTCTTGCCGACGCCCGAGAACAGGATCTTGCTGGCCGGAATGCCGGCGGCAAGGGCGCGGCGCAACTCGCCTTCCGAGACCACGTCGGCGCCGGCGCCAAGCCTTGCCAGCGTCTTCAGCACCGCCTGGTTGGAGTTCGCCTTCATGGCGTAGCAGACCAGCGTGTCGAGCCCGGCGAAGGCCTCCTTGAAGACGCGGAAATGCCTGGTCAGCGTCGCCGTCGAATAGCAATAGAACGGCGTGCAGACCTGTGCCGCGATGTCAGGCAGGGCGACGTCCTCGGCATGCAGCACGCCGTCGCGATAGTCGAAATGGTTCACGAGAGTGGTTCCGAACAATTTGAGTACGATGAGATCGGGTTTGGAAAGACCTGACCCAGTCTCTTCGACTCTAGAGCAGCGGGTCGAGGATGAACTTCTTGTCCTCGACCGGTTTTTCCGGCTCCGGCGGCACGGGCTGATGGGCCTTCTCGGCATCCTTGCGCGCCTGCACGGCCGCCTCGTAAGGCGTGTCGAGGCCGGTCCTTCGGCCGCAGGCCGTGACGGTTGCCACCGCCGCGAGCAGCGCGAGCGTCACCAAAATCCTGCTTGCGGTCATCGATCCCATCCGTCGGAGAAAATTCGTTGCCTGCTTCTAGCGAAAATTTATGGCCTTTGCACCCCGGCAAATCGGGCCGTCGCCCGGCTCACGCTTTGGCCAGCCGCTTTTTCCAGTAGCGGATCTGCTTGCGCACCTCGGACGGTGCGGTGCCGCCGAAGCTTGTGCGGCTCTTCACCGAGTTCTGCACGGCAAGGACGGAGAAAATGCCCTGCGTGATGCCGGGATGGATCGACTGCAGATCCTCGAGCGAAAGCTTCTCCAGCCCGACCTTCTTGTCCTCGGCCAGCGCCACGGCGCGGCCGGTGACGTGATGCGCCTCGCGGAAGGGCAGGCCGAGCGTGCGCACCAGCCAGTCGGCAAGATCGGTCGCGGTCGCGTGGCCCGAGCCGGCGGCCTTCTTCATGGCGGCGGCATTGACGGTCATGTCGCGCACCATGCCAGTCATCGCCGCCAGCATCAGGTCGAGCGTCTCGGCGGCATCGAAGACCGATTCCTTGTCTTCCTGCATGTCCTTGCCGTAGGTCAGCGGCATGCCCTTCATTACCGTCAAAAGGCCGACGAGATGGCCGTTGACGCGGCCGGTCTTGCCACGCACCAGCTCGGCGGCGTCGGGGTTCTTCTTCTGCGGCATGATTGAGGAGCCGGTAGAGAATGAGTCCGACAGCCGGACGAAGCCGAATTGCGGCGTCGACCAGATGATGATCTCCTCGGCCAGCCGCGACAGATGCGTGGCGCAGATCGCGGCCATGGCGAGAAACTCCAGCGCGAAATCGCGGTCGGAAACGCCGTCGAGCGAATTGCGCATCGGCTCGCGGAAACCAAGCGCCTTCGCCGTCTGGTGGCGGTCGATGGCGAAGCTGGTGCCGGCAAGCGCGGCCGCGCCGAGCGGGCTCTCGTCCATGCGCTCGATGGCGTCGCGGACACGCGACAGGTCGCGCGAAAACATCTCGACATAGGCCATGCAGTGGTGGCCGAAGGTCACCGGCTGCGCCGCCTGCATGTGGGTGAAGCCCGGCATCACCGTCGCCGCATGCTCCTCGGCGCGCTCGAGGAAGGCGGCGATCAGCCCCTTCAGCGCCTCGGCGACACGGAAGCATTCATCCTTGACCCAGAGCCTGAGGTCGACCGCCACCTGGTCGTTGCGCGAACGGGCGGTGTGCAGGCGGCCGGCAGCGGTACCGATCAGGTCGGCAAGGCGCGCCTCGACATTCATGTGGATGTCTTCCAGCCTGGTCGAGAACTCGAACGTGCCGGCCTCGATCTCTTTCAGGATCGTGTTCAGGCCGTCAGCGATCTTTTGCTGATCGGCCGTCGAAATAATGCCCGTTTCAGCCAACATCTCGCTATGGGCGATCGAACCTCTTATGTCCTGTGCGTAGAGTTTGCGGTCGAACGAGATCGACGCGTTGATCGCTTCCATGATCGCGGCCGGACCCGAGGCAAAACGTCCGCCCCACATCTGGTTGCTGGCCTTCTTGTCGCTCATCGCTATAACCCGTGCTCCGGAGCAGTTTTGAAGAAAATGGCAGACCGCAGTAAACTATTCCCGGCCCCGCGCCTGATCCTCGCCGCCCTGGTGGCGGGCGTGCTGGCTGGCGCGGTGGCGGTATATGTCAGCGAGAGCGCTTCTGGCAACAACGCTCCAACGCAAGTCGCGGCATCCGATGGCAAGGACGATGCCGCCTGCGCGGCCAAGGCCGAGCGCGCCAAGCAGGTCGCCGCCAAGGCTACGGGCCAGGTCGCGGCGCTGTTGCCGGCCGATCCGCCGCAGTCGCTGAAGAGCCTTGCCTTCAACGGCCCCGACGGCAAGCCGATGACGGTTGCCGACCACGCCGGCAAGACGCTGCTGTTAAATCTCTGGGCGACATGGTGCGCGCCGTGCCGCGCCGAAATGCCGGCACTCGACGCGCTGCAGAAGGAGATGGGCAGCGACCGCTTCCAGGTCGTCGCGGTCAATGTCGACACCGGCGACGACACCAAGCCGAAGAAGTTCCTTAGCGACATCGGCGTCGCAACGCTCGGCTACTACCGGGATCCGACGTTGGCGTTGTTCAACGACGTCAAGACGCGTGGCCTGGCGCTCGGCCTGCCGGTCACCATGCTGATCGACGGCGAGGGCTGCCTGATCGCGCATATGAACGGCCCGGCCGAATGGTCGGGAGCGGATGCCAGGCGGCTGGTCGAAGCCGCGCTCGGCCCGTCAAGCTGAGCGCAGGGCCGCCGCCGGTTCCAGCATCAGGATGCTGCCGCCGCCGCGCGACCTGCCGGCGCCGTCGTCCTCCTTCTCGGAAGCCACGCCGGTCAGCTCACCGAACGCCTCGATCGGGCCCGGCCTGCCAAGATAGAAGCCCTGGCCGATCTCGCAGTCCTCGGCATCGAGGAACCTGAGCTCGCCCAGCGTCTCGACGCCTTCGGCGAGCACCGGCAGGCCGAGACCGCGGCCGAGCCCGAGAACGGCGCGCACGATGGCCGCGACCTGACCGTTCCTGTCGACCGACTTGATGAAGGATCCGTCGATCTTGATCTTGTCGAAGGGGAAGGCGCGCAGGTTGGAGAGCGAGGAATAGCCGGTGCCGAAATCGTCCATGGCGACACGGACGCCGAGTGCCTTGATCTGCCGCAAGGCCGCCAGCGCGCGCGGCATGTCCTTGACCAGCGCCGTCTCGGTGATCTCGAGCTCGAGCCTGCCCGGCGCCAGGCCGGACCGCAACAGGACCTCATGCACCTTGCGGCTGAAGTTCGGATTGTGCAGCTGCACGGCCGAGACATTGACCGCGACCATCAGCGGGTTTTTCCAGCGGGCGGCTTCCTCGCACGCGGCCGAAAGCACCCATTCGCCGATCTGGATGATGGCGCCGCTGTCCTCGGCCACCGGGATGAATACGGCAGGCGAGATGTCGCCATGCTCGGGATGGTGCCAGCGGAGCAGCGCCTCGAAGCCGATCATCCTGCCGGTACTGATCTCCTTTTGCGGCTGGTAGACGAGGCGGAATTCCCCGCGCGCCACCGCCTGGCGCAGGTCGTGCTCCATCACCCGCCTGTCGCGCGCCTCGGCGCCCATCGAGGCTTCGAAATAGCGATAGGTGTCCTTGCCCTCGGCCTTGGCGCGGTAGAGCGCGGTGTCGGCGTGGCTGACGAGCGAGGCCTGCTCGTCGGCGTCCAGCGGGTAGAGCGCGATGCCGATGCTGGCCGACACCAGGCCGCCGCCGGGCGACAAGCGGTTCTCCTCGCGCATGGCCGAAAGCACCGCCTCGGCGATGCGGCCGGCAGCCTGCGGATCCGGCAGGTTCGGGGCGATGATGGCGAATTCGTCACCGCCGAGGCGGGCCAACATCTGACCGTGGCGAAGTTTGGCCGAGGCGCATTGCGCCACTTTCTGCAGCATCGCGTCGCCGGCGGCATGGCCGAAGAGGTCGTTGACCTCCTTGAACCGGTCGAGATCGAGGAGCATGAGCGCGAGCTGTCCGCCCTTGCCGCCGCGGCCCGCCGCGGCGATCTCGGCCTCCAGCCGGCTGTTGAAGGAGCGGCGGTTGGCGAGCCCGGTCAGCGGATCGTAGTGGGCGAGGCGGATGATCTCCTGCTCCGCCTTCTTGCGCTCGCGGATGTCGCGCACGGCGACCACGCCGTGCGGCTTGCCGCAATAGTCGATGGTCCTGGCGATGAGCTCGACAGGGATCGACGTTCCGTCATGGCTCCTGAGCTCGGTTTCCCGCGCCTGCCCGTCGGCTTCCGCCATGGCGGCGGCGGCGCGCTCGCCGAAGAGGTCGCCAAGCACCATGGTGTTGAGCGTCGCCGATGCGATGCCGGACAATGCCGCAATGCTGTCGTTGGCGCTGACGATGCGGGTGCCGTCGCAGACGATGAGGCCTTCGACCGCCGCGTTGGCCAGGCCATGCATGCGCTCGGCCTCGGCCTGATGGCGGCGGAAGCGCAGGTCGATCCAAAGCGCCGCCGCCGAAAGCACGAGGATGACAAGGCTGGCGGCGGCGGCGGCGAAGGCCTGCGACATCGGCTCGATCGTATACTGCGAGATCGCGATCGAGCTATCCGGATAGATCGACACGGCGCCCATGGCGATGAAGTGCAAGGTGCAGATCGCCAGCGTCAAAAGCACGGCGGCGCCGATCGTCCCCAGTGTCGAGGGGCGGCGCAGCACGACGAAAAGCGACAGCGCCGCAAGCGCGATGCCGGCGACCAGCGAGATGCCGACCAGCAGGTGGTCCCATACGATCCGGCCCTGCACCTCGAACGCCGCCATGCCGGTATAGTGCATCGTGCCGATGCCCGCGCCGAGCACGGCGCCGCCGACCAGGTAGTGGTCGATGCCGCCGCGCAAGGTGGCGATCCACATGCCGGCGGCCGTCAGCAGGACGGCCGCGGCAAGCGAAAGCACCGAGAGTTCGGTGTTGTAGGCGTTGGGTATTCCCGGCGAGAAGGCGATCATGGCGATGAAATGCGTCGCCCAGATGCCGAACCCGGTCGAGGTGGCGGCAATCATCAGCCAGGCATAGCGGTTTCTGTGGGTCGAGCGGTCGACGTGGCGAAGCAGATTGACCGCCGAGAAGGAAGAAATGCCGCAAATAAGGGCTGCAAGTGCGACCAGTCTCAAATCGTGCTCGTGCACGATACAATTATAGACAGTCAACATCGCGCTTCACCTGATCTTCCCGCAACAATCAAGCAATGAAATTGATTAGAGCGGTACGGTTGAAGAATCGGTTATTGCGCATGCAACCACCGCGTGTGTCGCTGGTTGTAAGGACGGACAAGAATGGGCAGGGGGTCGCACACCATGGTTGGAGCGCTCAAGTTCTAAGCCGGCAATCAATTTCCGGAGCCGTGACTGATACATCTTATTTTAGCATCAGATGATGTTCATCGACCCATAACAAAATCGTTGTCCGATTGTCATGCGCAACACATACTGGTTCTGCGGAAGCCCCCCCTTTCGCCAATCAAAACGGGAGATGAAACATGAAGCTCTTCGGCTTCGCGGCGGGTGTTGCCGCTACCTTGACCCTGCTTTCCACCACGTCCGCTTTCGCTGTCACGCAGATCAGTTGGTGGCACGCCATGACGGGCGCGAATGCCGAGGTCGTCGATAAGATCTCCAAGGACTTCAACGCCAGCCAGAGCGACTATCAGATCGTTCCGGTCTTCAAGGGCACATATCCCGAAACCCTGAATGCAGGCATCGCTGCATTCCGTGCCGGCCAGGCGCCGGACATCATCCAAGTGTTCGATGTCGGCACCGGCGTCATGATGGCCGCCGAGAGCGCGATCAAGCCCGTGGCCGACGTTTTCACGGGCGCCGCGATGACGTTCGACAAGACCCAGTATTTGCCCGGCATCGTCGGGTACTATTCGAAGCCGGACGGTACCATGCTGTCTTTCCCTTACAATTCCTCCTCGCCGATACTCTATTACAACAAGGATATCTTCCAGAAGGCTGGCCTCGACGTGAACAGCCCGCCCAAGACCTGGAACGAGGTCTGGGAAGCGGCGAAGAAGATCAAAGCGAGCGGCGCTGCCCCTTGCGGCTATACCTCGACCTGGTTGACCTGGATCCATCTGGAGAATTTTGCCGCCTGGAACAATGTGTCCTGGGCGACCCAGCAGAACGGACTGGCCGGCGGCGATGTCGAACTCAAGATCAACGCGCGGATTTTCGTCAACCACTTTCAGGCGCTGGCGGACCTCGCCAAGGACGGCACGTTCAAATATGGCGGGCGCACCTCCGAAGCCAAGCAGATCTTCCTTGCCGGGGAATGCGGCATCTTTACCGAGTCGTCGGGCGGCCTCGGCGATATCGTCAAGTCCGGCATGAACTACGGCATCGGCCAACTGCCGTATGACAGCGATGCCAAGGGTGCGCCGCAGAACACGACGCCGGGCGGCGCGAGCCTCTGGGTTTTCAGCGGCAAATCGGATGAGGAGTACAAAGGCGTTGCGACCTTCTTCGCCTATCTCTCCAAGACCGAGGTTCAGGAATATCTGCACCAGAAGTCGGGCTACCTGCCGGTGACGCTGGCGGCCTACGAGGCGACCAAGAAGTCCGGCTTCTACGACAAGAACCCCGGCCGCGAGACTCCGATCCTGCAGATGACCGGCAAGGCGCCGACCGAAAATTCCAAGGGGGTGCGGCTGCCCAATCTGCCGCAGGTGCGTGATATCCAGAACGAGGAGTTCGAGAAGATGCTAGCCGGCCAGGAAACGGCCCAGCAGGCGCTCGACAATGCCGTCTCGCGCGGCAACGCGGCGATCAAGGACGCGTTGGCGAACTAGATCCTGGCCGAGGATGGAATGTCGCCCACACGGACCCGTGCGGGCGACCCTTGCTTGATGAGGAAACCAAGCTGATCCCGCGCGTCGTTTTTCCCAACAAAGTCCTTCCTTACCTGCTTGTGGCGCCGCAACTCGCCATAACGCTGGTTTTCTTCTACTGGCCGGCGGGGCAGGCGCTCTATCAGTCCATGCTCAGGCAGGATCCGTTCGGGCTGAAGAGCAAGTTCGTCTGGTTTGCCAATTTCCGCAAAGTGCTTGCCGACCCGGCCTATCTCAACTCGATCAAAGTAACAGTGGTATTTTCGCTTGCCACCGCAATCCTGGCGATGGCCGTGGCGTTGCTGCTCGCCGTGATGGCGGAAAAAGTGGTGCGCGGGAAAGCACTCTACCGCACGCTGATGATCTGGCCCTATGCCGTGGCACCGGCGATCGCCGGCATGTTGTGGCTGTTCCTGTTCAACCCTTCGATCGGCTCGCTATCCTACGTGCTGAGAAGTCTCGGCATAGCCTGGGACCCGTTGCTCAACGGCAGTCACGCCATGATCCTTTTGGTTTCCGCCGCCGCATGGAAGCAAATCAGCTACAATTTCCTGTTCTTCGTCGCCGGGCTGCAGGCGGTGCCGAAGACACTGATCGAGGCGGCGGCGATCGACGGCGCTCGCGAGACCAAGCGTTTCTGGACCATCATCTTCCCGCTGCTCGCGCCGACGACCTTCTTCCTACTGGTCGTCAACACGGTCTATGCCTTGTTCGACACGTTCGGCATCGTCCATGCCGTCACCGGCGGCGGACCGGGCAAGACGACAGAGACGTTGGTCTACAAGGTCTACAATGACGGCTTCGTCAATCTGATCCTCGGCGATTCGGCGGCGCAGTCGGTGATCCTGATGGTCATCGTCATCGCGCTCACCGCCATCCAGTTCCGCTATGTGGAACGCAAGGTACATTACGGCTGAGGCAAGCGATGATCGGTCAGTCCCCCTTGCGTGTCCTGGTCGCCCATGTCGCTCTCATCCTTGGCATTCTGATCGTTGCATTTCCCATCTACTACACATTCGTGGCCTCGACGCAGACGCTGCAGACGATCCTCAGGCCGCCCTTGCCGCTGCTGCCCGGCGACCAGTTCTGGAACAACTACCACGAGGCACTGTTCGGCGGTGTCGGGCGCATCGGCGGCGTCAGCGTCGGTCGGCTGCTTCTTAACACGACGATCATGGCGCTCGGCGTCGCGGTCGGGAAGATTTTCATCTCGATCCTGTCGGCCTATGCCATCGTGTTCTTTCGTTTTCCACTGCGCATGACCTTCTTTTGGCTGATCTTCATCACCCTGATGCTTCCCGTCGAGGTTCGCATCCTGCCGACTTACAAGGTGATGGTAGACCTCGGCCTGATCGACACCTATGCCGGTCTGATCATCCCGCTGATCGCCTCGGCTACGGCCACGCTGTTGTTCAGGCAGTTCTTCATGACCATCCCGGGCGAGCTCGTGGAGGCGGCTCGCGTCGACGGCGCCGGGCCGTGGCGCTTCTTCTTCGATATCCTCCTGCCGCTGTCGCGCACAAACATCGCGGCGCTATTCGTCATCCTCTTCATCTTTGGCTGGACGCAATATCTGTGGCCGCTGCTGGTCACCAACAGCAACGACATGAACACGATCGTCATCGCACTAAAAAAGATGGTTTCCTTCGCTGACGCCGATACCCAGTGGCACCTTGTGATGGTCACAGCGATGCTGGCCATCGTGCCGCCAATCCTCGTCGTGGTGCTGATGCAGCGCTGGTTCGTGCGCGGTCTGGTCGAATCCGAGAAGTGAGGGCCGATGGCAACCGTTGATCTGAACGATGTGAGGAAAGTCTATGCCGGCGGCGTCGAGGCCGTGAAAGGCGTTTCCATCGCCATTCCGGACAAGCAGCTTTGCGTTCTGGTGGGTCCCTCCGGCTGCGGCAAGTCCACGTTGCTCAGGATGATCGCGGGGCTTGAAACCATCTCGTCGGGAACGGTTGCGATCGACGGGCAGATCGTCAATGCCATCGGTCCGACCGAACGCGACATTGCCATGGTCTTCCAGAATTATGCGCTTTATCCGCACATGAAGGTCTACGACAATATGGCCTATGGCCTGCGCAATCGCGGCACGCCGAAAGCCGAGATCGACAGCAGGGTTCGGTCCACCGCGAAAGTGCTGGAACTGTCGGGGCTGCTCGACCGGCGCCCACGCGAGCTTTCCGGCGGCCAGCGCCAGCGTGTCGCCATGGGCCGGGCCATCGTGCGCAATCCGAAAGTCTTCCTGTTCGACGAGCCGCTCTCCAATCTCGACGCCAAGCTGCGCGGCCAAATGCGGGTAGAGATCAAAAGTTTGCAGCGCCGGCTCGGCGTCACCTCGGTGTACGTTACTCACGACCAGCTTGAGGCCATGACTTTGGCCGATACGCTTGTCGTCATGAACTCAGGACTGGTCGAGCAGATTGGCGCTCCGCTCGACGTCTACGAGAAGCCAGCCTCGACCTTTGTCGCTTCCTTCATTGGCGCGCCGCCCATGAACTTGCTCTCCTTGAGCGCAGGAAGGTCCGCAACGGAGCTGGAAAGGAGTTCGTTGATTGAGCTTTTGGCGCCTGAGCAGGCCGCGACGTTAGGCTTCAGACCCGAGGATGCCGAACTCACCACCGACGCGGTAGGCCGATCCGAGGCCCTGATGTTGCCTGCAATGGTCGAGGCAGTAGAGCCGGTCGGTGCGGAGAGCTTCCTGCACTGCGTCGCTGCCGATGCCAAGGTAGTGATACGCGTTGGCGGCCGCACGTTGGTAAAGGCCGGCGATCATTTGCTCGTCGGTATCAGAGCCGAGAAGTTGCACTGGTTCGATCAGAATGGCAGGCGCCTCAGCTAGTTTCGCCGTTTCACGGAAACGGCGAAACGCTCTATCTCCCTGGCTTGACGAAATTCCGGACGGAAACCGTTCACACCTTTCCTGGAATTGCGGTAGGCAAGCCGCTTAACTTGATGCCTTCAGGCAAGGACATGCGCCTTGCCGGAGACGGTCAGCCGCACGATCTCGCCAAGCGCCGGCGCGTCGATGCCGGGCTTGCGCAGGATCAGCGGCGTGTTGCCGATCGCCGCGGCGTCGGGCGGATCGGGGCTGTTCAGGAGCCGCACTGCTATCGTGCACATCGAGCCGGCGAATTCGGATTCCGTCACCTCGCCGAACAGCATGTCCGGCGTTCCCGACATGCCTTCGCGCGAGGTCCGTTTCAACAGCACCTGTTCCGGCCTCAGCATGATGCGGGCGACATCGCGGCGCTCGGCGGTGTCGACGGCGATGCGGCCGAGCGGCGAGGTGGCGAAGCCGTCGGCGATCCTGGCCGGCAGGATGATGGCGTCGCCGAGGAACTCGGCGACCATCCTGTCCTTCGGCTGGAAATAGAGCTCGCGCGGCGTACCGACCTGCGAGAACAGGCCGTCGCGCATCACCGCCACCTGGCTGGCGAAGGACAGCGCCTCGGCCTGGTCGTGGGTGACCAGGATGGTGGTGATCCCGGCGATTTCCAGCAGTTCGGCCACCGCCTTGCGCATCGAGGCGCGCAAGCCGGTGTCGAGCGCCGAGAACGGTTCGTCGAGCAGCATCAGGCGCGGCTTCATGGCCATGGCGCGGGCAAGCGCCACGCGCTGCTGCTGGCCGCCGGAGAGCTCGTGCGGACGCCGCCTCAGGATCGCCTTGTCCAGCCCTACGATATAGGCGAGCTCGACGATCTGCTCGGCGCGTTTGTCGGCGTTTCGCGCCAGGCCGAAGCCGATATTGTCGGCGATGGTGAGGTGCGGGAACAACGCCCCGTCCTGGGCGACCACGCCGATGCCGCGCCGGTGCGCCGGCACGGCGGCGCCGCCATTGGCCAGCACCTCGCCGTCGAGCACGATCTTGCCTCGGTCCGGCGCCTCGAAACCGGCGATAAGCCTGAGCAAGGTGGTCTTGCCGCAGCCGGACGGCCCGACGATCGCCGTGCGGCTGCCGCTGGCGACGCTGAGGTCGACGCCGGCCAGCGCCGCCACCGGGCCATAGTGCTTGGCCACGCCGCTGAGTTCGAGGAAGCTCATCGTCCGGCCATCCTCTTCGACTGGACATAGAGCAGCCAGGTCAGCGGCAGCGACATCGCCACCATGATGAAGGCGTAAGGGGCGGCCGAGGCGTAGTCGATCTCGCCGCTGTAGGACCAGAATGCCATCGCGAGCGTCCGGGTGCCGTTCGGCGCCAGCATCTGGGTGGCGGTCAGCTCGTTCATGATGCCGAGCGCCACCATGGCCATGCCGGCCGCGGCGCCCGGCGCCGACAGGCGGATGGTCGTCGACCACAGCGCCTTGAGCGGCGCCCGGCCGAGGCTCGATGCGGCCCGCTCCAGTTCGACGGGCGCCTGCGCGATCGAGGCTCGGAGGCTGACCAAAGCGCGCGGCAGGAACATCAGCGCATAGGCGAAGAGGATGGTGAACAGGGTCTGGTAGAGCGGCATGGCGATGCGCACGGTGATGGTGACCAGCGCCAGCGCGATGACGACTCCGGGGAGCGAGCCGACGATATAGTTGCAGCCTTCGAGCAGGCGCTGCAACGGCCCGGGCGCGCGGATCGAGATCCAGGCCATCGGCATGGCGGCGATGGTGGCGAGCAGCGCGCCGGCGAGCGCCAGGACAAGTGTCTGGCCGAGCGCCAGGCCGATCTCGTCGAGGCGCCAGACCTCGGCGCCGCCGGCGATCAGCCAGCGGCCAATGGTGACGAAGGGCACGCCCAGCGAAAGCAGCGCGGCGATGGCGGGCAGGGCCAGGCATGGCAGCGTGGCGCGGCCAAGGCTGGCGCGCTGCTGCTGGCGGGCGGCGCCCGAACCGACGCGGGCATAGCGCTCCTCGCCGCGCACCAGAACCTCAAGCCCGAGCAGCACGAAGCAGCATGTCACCAGCACGGCGGCGAGCATGTTGGCGGCCGGCCCGTTGAAGGTCGACTGGAACTGGTCGACGATCGCCGTGGTGAAGGTGTCGAAGCGGATGAAGACGTAGAGGCCGTATTCGGCCAGCAGATGCAGGCCGACCAGCAGCGAACCGCCGCAGATGGCCAGTCTCAGCTGCGGCAGCACGACGCGCGCGAAGACCCGCCACGGACCGAGCCCAAGCGCGGCGGCGGCGTCTTCCAGTGCGGGGTCGAGCCGGCGCAGTGCTGCCGAGATGGGCAGATAGAGGAACGGGAAATAGGCGATGATGGAAACCAGCACGCCGGCCCACAGGCCATGCAGTCCCGGCACCAGGCTGATCCAGGCATAGGAGTGGACGAAGGCCGGAATGGCGAGCGGCGCCACCGACAGCCATGCCCACAGGCGGGCGCCGGGCAGGTCGCTGCGCTCGGTCAGCCAGGCCAGCGCCACCGAAAGGACGATGGAGATCGGAACCGCCAGCGCCACCAGCATGATGGTGTTGATCACGAGGTCGCCGACACGTGCGCGGAAGATGAGCGCCGAGACGGTCTCCCAGCCGGTCTGCACCGCGATCCAGACGATGAAGGCCAGCGGCAGCAGCGCAAGCAGCGAGATCAAGGCGGCGGCGAGCAGGATCCAGGACGCCGAGCGCCGTTGCCGCGCGCGTCCGGCGGCCGGCAGGCCTGATCGGGTGAGGTCGACCGCCGCTTGCATCAGACCCGATGCCGCGCCGCTTCGGCCCGCGGACGAAGGTGGCCGAAGGCGCGCTTGTCGCAGCCAGAAACGCAGCTTGTCGTCATCGACGATGCCATCTCTAAAACAGAGCGCTCCCGCGGAAAGCGAAGTCCCGCAGGAGCGCAGTCGGTTGCCCTTTTAGGACGAACGCGAACTAAAGCAAGCCGGCTGCCGTCATCAGGTCGGTCACCTTCTTGGAGTTCAGCGTCGTCGGATCGACTTTCGGCGCCTGCAGGTCGGCCAGCGGCACCAGCTTGGGGTTGGACTCGGCGCCCTTGCCGACCGCGTATTCGAAGGAGGTGCCGTTCTTCAGCACGTCCTGGCCACCCTTGCCGGTCACCCATTTCAGGAACGCCTGGGCTTCCTTCGGATGCTTGCTCGAAGCCAGCACGCCGCCGCCGGAGATCGAGACGAAGGCGCCCGGATCCTGGTTCTTGAAATAGTGGAGCGCGATGTTCTTGCTGTTCTCGCCGGTCTTGGCCTGATCGCCGAAATAGTAATAATGGTAGATCACGCCGCCTTCGATCTCGCCGGCATTGACCGCCTTCATCACCGTGTTGTTGCCCTTGTAGGCGGTGAAGTTCTCCTTCATCGCCTTCAGCCAGTCGGCCGTGGCGGCCTCGCCCTTGAGCTGCAGCAGCGCGCTGACGATGGCCTGGAAATCGGCGCCCGAAGGCGACGCGGCCCAGCGGCCCTTCCAGCTCGGATCGGCAAGGTCGAGCAGCGACTTGGGCAACTGGTCTTCCTTGAGCTTGGTCTTGTCATAGGCAAAGACCGTGCTGCGGGCGGCGACGCCGACCCATTTGCCGGTGGCCGGCTGGTACTCCGGCGGCACCTGCGCCAGCGTCTCGGCGTCGACCGGCGCGAACAGGCCGGCAGCCTCGACGAGCGCCATGGCCGGCGAGTTTTCGGTCAGGAACACATCGGCCGGCGAGGCCGCGCCCTCGGCGACGATCTGGTTGGAGAAATCGCTGTCGCCGCCATTGCGCAGCGTCACCTTGATGCCGGTTTCCTTGGTGAAGCCTTTGGCCCATTCCTTCGCCAGGCTCTCGTGCTGGGCGTTGTAGACGACGATACCGGCATCATCTTCCGCCAGCGCCGGAGCCGCAAGCAGGCCGAGCGCCAGCGCCGTGGCGCCGGCAAGCGTGGAAAGGGCAAATCTCATGGGCGTCGTCCTCGATCTGATGGTCTTGGTTTGCACGGCTGCACCTACCAATACCTGATTAAGCTAGTCAACATTGCGGGCCTGCTTCATTCGGTCGCCGGGGCGCAACCTTTCGTGATTTTGCGGCACTTTGGCTTGGACATTATTTCGCTGGCCACGTAACAAATCAGCGCCGAGGCGCGAACATCGGGGGAGAAAACTCTTGTGACCGGCAACAACGAGGCCGAGCTTTCCCGGTTGCTCAAGGCCGCGATCGCGGGAGACGAAAGGGCTTACGCCGACTTTCTGACCCGGACGGCCGCTCTCGTGCGCGGCTTTGCCCGGCGCAAGATCGTTCAGGGCGGGGTCGACCCCGAGGATGTCGTGCAGGAAACCTTGCTGGCCATTCACGTCAAACGGCATACCTGGCGCCAGGACGCGCCGGTGCTGCCATGGATCTACGCCATTGCGCGCTTCAAGCTGATCGACGCCTTCCGGCGGCGCGGGCGGCGCATCGAGGTCGAGATCGACGAGATCGCCGAGACCTTCGCCGAGCCGGAAACGGAGACGGTGAGCGAACGCGACATCAACCGCGTGCTGGAGAGCCTGCCGCCGGCACAGCGTTCGGTGGTCTCGTCGGTGTCGGTCGAGGGCCGTTCGATCGGCGAGACGGCGGCGAAGTTCGGCATTACGGAGACGGCGGTCAGGGTGTCGCTGCATCGCGGCCTTGCCGCCATCGCCAAACGCTTCGGGCGGGAGTGACATGAGGACCGAAGATCTCATCAAGGCGCTCGACGCCGACGTCGGCAGCAAGGCGATGCCGCTCGGCTCCGCCTGGCGGATGGCCGTCGCCGTGGCGGCGGTGGTCGCGGCCGCCGTGTTCTGGCTGACCATCGGCCCGCGTCCGGACCTCATGGTCGCCATGCACACGATGCGTTTCCTGTCCAAATTCGTCTTCACCATCGCGCTCGGCGTCAGCGCGTTTGGCCTGATCAGGGCCCTGTCGAGCCCCGGCGCGCCGACGGCCAGGGCAACCGCCTGGATGGCGCTCGCGCCGGCATTGGTGGGCGTGGCGGTGATCCTCGAGCTTTTCGCGGTGCCCCGCGCCGAATGGGGCACGCGACTGGTCGGCTCCAACATGATGATCTGCATGGCGTTCATCCCGCTGATCGGCCTCGGGCCGCTCGCCGTCTTTCTTTGGGTGCTGCGCCATGGCGCCCCGACGCGGCCGGTGCTGGCGGGGGCGGTCGCAGGCCTGCTCGCCGGCGGGATTTCAGCGACCTTCTATGCCGCGCATTGCTTCGACGACTCGCCGCTTTTCGTCGCCACCTGGTATACGCTCGCGGTCGTCATCCTCACCGGTCTCGGCGCGCTTGGCGGCCGGTTTTTCGTGCGCTGGTAGCGGCGCATACCGATCCTTAATCATGCCGGCAATTGTTTGCCGGTTGGCATCGCCGCTTCCGTCCCCCATGCAACCTTTCCTTAAAATCGATCCGCGAGGGTTGCATCGACGTGCAATTGCGCATTGGGGTGGAACGCGTTGTGACGCGGTGGAATTGGAAGGGCCCGCGGGCCGGCAGATACGCGGCATTGATCCTGATGGCGGTTGGCCTTGTCGCCGCCGCGGCCTCGATGCTGTCGTCGCGCCTCGATCTCAGCGCCGAGACGCTCAAGCTCAGCCTGCAGGTATCGGACGCAATGATCGCGGCGTCGCTGTTCCTTGCCGCCTTCTTCATCCGCCAGATCGTCGACGACCGCCGCCAGATCGCCGAGAGCGAGCAGCGCTTCCGCCGCGCCATGGAGGATTCGGCGATCGGCGTCGCCATCGTCGGGCTCGACGGCCGCATCGTGCAGACCAATCCGGCCTTTGCCGCCATGCTCGACTACAGCCGCGAGGAAATCGAGGCGCTGACCTTTTTCCAGATCACCCATCCGGACGACCTGCAGATCGGCCGGGAAACCATGGTGAGCCTGAAGGAAGGCAAGATCGATTCATTTCACTTCGAAAAGCGATATCTCAAGAAGGACGGGACACCGGTCTGGGCGCAACTTGCCGGCTCGGTGATCCGCGACGCCGACAGCGGCCGGCCGCTCTACCTGGTGTCGCAGATCGAGGACATCGACGCCCGCAAGAAGTCCGAGGCGCGCATCGCGGAGGCCGAAACGCGCTGGAATTTCGCGCTGGCCAGCGCCGGTCAGGGCGTCTGGGACTTTGATCTGCGCAAGGGCGGCACCACCTATTCCGCCACCTGGGTGAAGTTGCTCGGTTATGCCGACGGCGAGCTGGACGGCGATCCCGATCGCTGGCTGACGATGATCCACCCGGATGACCGTGCGGTCGTGGCCGATGCCGATCGCGCTCATCTCGCCGGCGAGACGCCCTTTTTCGAGGCCGAGTACCGCATGCGCCACAAGGATGGCCGTTGGATATGGATCCTCGACCGCGGCAAGGCCCTGGAGCGTGACGGCGATGGGCGGCTGACCCGGGCCATCGGCAGCCTTACCGACATCACCCAGCGCAAGGAGGCCGAAGCGCGGCTCATCGTCTCGGCGGCGATGCTGGCCGACGAAAAGGAACGGCTGAAAGTGACGCTGCAGTCGATCGGCGACGCCGTCATCTGCACGGATGCGGCCAATCGCGTCACCTTCATGAACCCGGTCGCCGAAAAGCTGACCGGCGTCGCGGCCGGCGAGGCGCTCGGCAAGACGCTCGGCCATGTCTACTGGGCCGTCGACGAGGAAACTGGACAGCGGATCGGCGTGGCGCGGCCTTCGGCCGGCAGCCCGAGCCCCACCGACCAGAACAGCCGCGCCGTGCTTATCCGGCGCGACGACACGCGCTGCAGCATCCGCCAGGTGGTGTCGCCGATCATGAACGAGCGCGCCGAGTTCGGCGGGCTGGTCATCGTCTTCCAGGATTTCACCGATGCGCGCGCCCTGCAGCGCCAGCTCGCCCATGCGGCTGCGCATGACGCGCTCACCGGCCTTGCGAACCGCTCCAATTTCATCCGTGTCATGGAGGAGATGGTCGATCACGCCGGCAAAGCCGGCGCGACAGGATCCGCCGGCGACGGCGAGCATCAGTTCATGTTCATCGACCTCGATCATTTCAAGCAGGTCAACGACACCGGCGGTCACGCCGCCGGCGACGCCCTGCTGAAGCAGGTCGCCAATGCCATCCGTCGCGTGATTGGCCCCGATGACATCGTCGCCCGCCTCGGCGGCGACGAATTCGCCGTCATCCTGAAGTCAGGCTCGGCCGCCAGCGGCGAGATCGCGGCGCGCTCGATCATCGACGCGATCCGCGGCCTGAATTTCACCTGGGATGGCCGACCGCATTCGATCGGCGCCAGCATCGGGCTCGCCCCGATCCGCCCCGGCTGCGGCGCGGTGGACGAGATCATCGCGCGGGCCGACGCCGCCTGCTATGCCGCCAAGGCCGCCGGGCGAGGCTGCGTTTCCATGGCGCCGGACGAGGAAACCCAAGACGGACAGGCGGAAACGCCCAAGCCGTTCGCCGCGGCGTCCTGAGGAGCGCCGGGCTTTCAGGCAATCCGGCGGCCTGGAATTGCTAGCGCGTCGGGACCGGATGCTCGCCGCGATAATCGTAGAAGCCGCGGCCGGTCTTGCGGCCGAGCCAGCCGGCTTCGACATATTTCACCAGGAGCGGGCAGGGGCGGTATTTCGAATCCGACAGGCCCTCATGCAGCACCTGCATGATCGACAGGCACGTGTCCAGGCCGATGAAGTCTGCCAGCTGCAGCGGCCCCATCGGATGGTTCGCGCCGAGCTTCATGGCGGTGTCGATCGCGTCGACCGTGCCGACGCCCTCATAGAGCGTGTAGATCGCCTCGTTGATCATCGGCAGCAGGATGCGGTTGACGATGAAGGCGGGGAAATCCTCGGAGACGGTCACCGTCTTGTCGAGATGCCTCACATAGGCCTTGGCGGCCTCGAAGGTCTGGTCCTCGGTGGCGATGCCGCGCACCAGCTCGACCAGCTTCATCACCGGAACCGGGTTCATGAAATGTATGCCGATGAAGCGCTCAGGCCGGTCGGTCTGCGCGGCCAGCCGGGTGATCGAGATCGACGAGGTGTTCGTCGCCAGGATCGCCTCGGGGTTGAGCTGCGGGCAGAGCTGGGCGTAGATCTTGCGCTTGACCGTCTCGTCCTCGGTGGCCGCCTCGATCACCAGATCGGCGCCGGCCAGATCGGCCATCGCGGCGGCCGCCGAAATACGTCCCATCGCCTCGTTGCGGGCCTTCTCCTCGAGCTTGCCGGAGCCGACCTGGCGCGCCATGTTGCCGCTGATGGTGGCGATGCCCTTCTCGATGCGGTCGGGCGAAATATCGTAGATCAGCACCTTGTAACCGGATAGCGCCGAGACATGGGCGATGCCGCCACCCATCTGCCCCGCGCCGACGATGCCGATCGTCTCGATCTTGCTCATAACAGCGATCCCGTCGAAAAAGGCCTTTGCGGCCTGCTTTTTGTGCGGTGCAAACTAAAAGGGCGGGGCGACTTCGTCTACCCCGCCCTTCACAATTTAATACGCTTCCGCAGAGAGCGTCAAAGCGCCTTTTGCAGTTCCGGCAGGATGACGAAGAGATCGCCGACGAGGCCGTAGTCGGCGACCTGGAAGATCGGCGCCTCCTCGTCCTTGTTGATGGCGACGATGACCTTGGAATCCTTCATGCCGGCGAGGTGCTGGATGGCGCCGGAAATGCCGACGGCGATGTAGAGGTCGGGAGCGACCACCTTGCCGGTCTGGCCGACCTGCCAGTCATTCGGCGCGTAGCCGGCATCGACCGCGGCTCGGGAAGCGCCAACCGCGGCGCCGAGCTTGTCGGCGACCGGCAGGATGACCTCCTGGAACTTTTCCGAGGAACCAAGCGCGCGGCCGCCCGAGATGATGATCTTGGCCGAGGTCAGCTCCGGACGGTCGGTCTCGGAAAGCTTGTTCTCGACGAAGGAGGACAGACCCGGATTGGCCGCAGCGCTGACCGTCTCGACCGAAGCCGAGCCGCCCTCGGGCGCCGCCTGGAAGGAGGCGGTGCGCACGGTGATGACCTTCTTGGCGTCGGTTGCCTGCACCGTCTGGATGGCGTTGCCAGCATAGATCGGACGCTTGAAGGTGTCGGGCGAGACGACTTCGATGATCTCGGACACCTGCGCGACGTCGAGCAGGGCGGCGACGCGCGGCGCGACGTTCTTGCCCGCCGAGGTCGCCGGCGCAATGATCGTGTCATAGGAACCGGCGAGCGAAACCACGAGCGCGGCGAGCGGCTCGGCAAGGCGCTCGGACAGTTCGTCGGCCTCGGCGAGCAGCACCTTGCCGACGCCCTTGAGCTTGGCGGCGGCGTCGGCGGCAGCCTTGGCGCCCTTGCCGGCAACCAGCACATGCACGTCCGAACCGATCTGCAGCGCCGCCGACAGCGCCTTGGCGGTCTGGTCGGAAAGGCTGGCGTTGTCGTGTTCTGCGATTAGGAGAATAGCCATTTTCGTGTTCCTTTCCCGATCGCTTACAGCACGCCGGCTTCGTTCTTGAGCTTCTCGACCAGCTCGGCGACGCTCTTGACCTTGACGCCCGCCTTGCGGCCGCCGGGCTCCTCGGTCTTGATCACCTTGAGGCGCGGCTTGACGTCGGCGCCGTAATCGGCCGGGCTCTTCTCGTCGAGCGGCTTCTTCTTGGCCTTCATGATGTTGGGCAGCGAGGCGTAGCGCGGCTGGTTGAGGCGAAGGTCGGCGGTGACGATCGCCGGCATCTTCAGCTCCACCGTCTGCAGGCCGCCATCGACCTCGCGCGTCACCTTGGCATGATCGCCGGCGAGCTCGACCTTGGAGGCGAAGGTGCCCTGAGCCCAGCCAAGCAGGGCCGCCAGCATCTGGCCGGTCTGGTTGCTATCGTCGTCGATCGCCTGCTTGCCGAGGATGACGAGGCCGGGCTGCTCGGCGTCGACCACGCCCTTCAGCACCTTGGCGACACCGAGCGGCTCGGTTTGCTCTTCGGTCTTGACCAGGATGGCGCGGTCGGCGCCCATGGCCAGCGCGGTGCGCAGCGTTTCCTGCGCCTGCTGCGGGCCGATCGAGACGACGATGATCTCTTCCGCCTTGCCGCCTTCCTTCAGGCGGATCGCTTCCTCGACCGCGATCTCGTCGAACGGGTTCATCGCCATCTTCACATTGGCAAGCTCGACCGCCGAACCGTCCGACTTCACCCGGACCTTCACGTTGGCATCCACAACCCGCTTCACGGGCACAAGGATCTTCATTTTCCTGTCACCTCTTTCAAGATTTTGGGCGCGCTATAGCAGCGCGCGCCGGGTCAGAGTTGTCGAAAGCCGACATTCCAGACGGAATTCTGGACTTCATCCGCCGTTGCGGTGGCGTTTCCGTAGTGGCGGGAATCGGGCGCGTCAATATCCGCGACGCACTCAAATCGGTTCAGTCCTGGCTTGAAGCGGCTCCTCGACCCCACTGTGGCGCGGGCTGCGCCGCAGCTGGAGCGCTGGCGGCTGGTTCGGCCGGGACGGGCGCCTGCTCGACGTCTGGCGCAGGTTCGGGTTCCCCGTCCGCGCCGGCGAGCAGCGGCACGCCGCGGTTGCGCAGGACCAGCACCAGAACGGAGCCGGCGATGATACCGCCGATGTGGCAGGCCCAGGAGACCTGGTCCTCGCCGCCGGCGGCGAACATGACGATCTGGAAGACGATCCACAGGATCAGCGGGATGAAGGCCGGGATGCGCAAGGGAATGCGGGCAAAGGCGAGCACCCAGACCTTCACCCTTGGGTAGAGGATCAGATAGGCGGCGACGACGCCGGCAATGGCGCCGGAGGCGCCGATCAGCGGCACCTGCGAATCCCAGGCCACCAACCCTTGGAAGAAGGCGCCGGCAATGGCGCAGGCGAGGTAGAAGATCAAATAGCGGATATGGCCGAGGGCGTCCTCGACATTGTCGCCGAACACCCACAGGAACAGCATGTTGCCGCCGAGGTGGAAGATGTCGGCGTGCAGGAAGGAATAGGTCAGGTAGCTCAGGCTCTCCGGGATGACGACGAATTCGGGCGAAAGCTCGACCCTGTCATGGACGACGGAGGGGATGAAACCGAGGCCGAGCACCGCGGCATTGGTGAAATCCTCGCCGCCGAGCGTGGTGGCGAAATAGACGAGCACGTTGGCGACGATCAGGCCGATCGTCACATATTGCAGGTGGATGTGACGCAGCCTGTTGGTGTCGTATAGCGGGATGAACATGAGACCCTGGCCCTTCCGCTTCCACGTGGAGTCAGCGGTTCTTGCCGGGAACCCATAACACGTCGGCCTTTCCATTGTCATTGACCGCCCGGGCGGCGACGAACAGAAAGTCGGAGACGCGGTTGATGTACTTGATCGCCTCGCGGTTGACCGGCTCGCCGGGGTCCTGCGCCAGCGCCACCATGATCCGCTCGGCCCGCCGCGCCACCGTGCGGGCAAGGTGAAGTGCGGCCGCCGCCGGCGTGCCGCCGTTCAGCACGAAGGATTTGAGCGGCTGCAGCTCCTTGTTGAGGAGGTCGATGTCCTTCTCGACGCGATCGGTCTGCGAGGCGACGATACGCAACGGCTCATAGCCGAGCGGCTTGCCGTCATCCGGCACGGCGAGATCGGCGCCGAGATCGAAAAGGTCGTTCTGGATGCGCGACAGCATGGCGTCGATCGAGGGATGGCCGTCAACGGTGTGGATGCGGGCCATGCCGATGCAGGCATTGGCCTCGTCGACCGTGCCGTAGGCGTCGATGCGCAGGTCGGATTTCAGCCGCCGCTCGCCGGTGCCGAGGCCGGTGGTGCCGTCATCGCCGGTGCGGGTGTAGATCTTGTTGAGCTTGACCAAATGCGCCCTCCCGAGAGCAATTCCAGGAAAAGTGCGTAGCGGTTTTCCGTCCGGAATTGCGTCAAAACAAATAGATAGAGCGGGTCGGCGATTCTATGAAAAGCTGAACCGCTCGAACGACCGATACCCTCACTTGCGGGTGAAATACACCGCCAGCATGATCAGCACCAAGGCGATGAACTGCAACAGCACGCGCGCCTGCATCAGCTTGTTCGAGGTCATGCTGGAGCCGCCGCGCAACATGTTGATCAGGCCGCGGATCAGCACGAACACCACGGCGAGCATGACGAGGACGGCGAGGATATTGAAGACGGTTGCCATAGTCTGTTTCCAATCAGTTCCGTTCAGGCGCGTTTGGCAAGCAGGCGGTAGAGCATCGACGCCGGCAATATGCGTTTGAGGACCACGCCGATCCTGGCCGGCACCGTTACCACATAGTGTGGGCGCGGGCGCCGCGACAGAAGCGCATGGCGCAAGGCGGTGTGAACCACTTCTGGTCCGGGTTTCAGGCGCGAGACGCTGCCGCCGGCCCTCAGCCTCGCCAACTGCGCCTCATAGGCGGCGCGGTGGACGGAGTGCTCGTGGTCGATGTTCTTCAGGAACCAGAACAGCCCGTTAGAGGCGATCTTCGACGTCACCGGACCCGGCTCGATCAGCGAAACATGGATGCCGCTGCCCTCAAGCTCCTGGTGCAGGCACAGCATCAGGCCCTCCAGCGCATGCTTTGAGGCCGAATAGGCGCCGCGAAAGCGGACCGGCGTCAGGCCGAGGATGGAAGAGCAATGGACGAGCCGGCCATGGCCCTGGCGGCGCATCACCGGTACGATGCGGCGGGTGAGGTCGTGCCAGCCAAAGAGATTGGCCTCGAACTGCTCCTTCAACGCTGAAACCGGCAGGTCCTCGACGGCGCCCGGCTGCGCGTGGGCGCCGTTGTTGAACAACGCGTCTAGCCCTCCGCCGGTGCGCTCCAACACCGAGGCGACCAGCGCCTCGATCGAGGCCGGCTCGCGATAGTCGAGATAGAAGGTCTCGATGCCGTCGGCCTCGAGCGCGGCGATGTCGGCCGGCTTGCGCGCCGTCGCGAACACCCGCCAGCCTTCCGCCTTCAGCGCTCGCGCGCAATGGGCGCCGATGCCGGAAGAGGCGCCGGTGACGATGATGGTGCGCGGCGCGTTCACGGCGTGGTTTGACCTAGGGTTGCCATTTGCCGCATTCACTTCCCATATTCGCGGCGTCGAGACAATCGAAGGGAACGCGGTACGTGTTGCGGAAGATCGTCGCCCTGCGCCGCGTGCTCTATGACGCGATCGGTCATTTCAACGCCGATGACGGCTGGGCGATGGCCAGCCATCTGGCGATTACCTCGCTGATGGCGCTGTTTCCGTTCCTGATCTTCGCCACGACCCTGGCGAGCTTCCTCGGCGCGCAGGCCTTCGCCGACACCGCCGTGCACCTCGTCTTCGACACCTGGCCGGAGCAGATCGCCAAGCCGATCGCGCGCGAGGTGCTGAACGTGCTTACCGTGCGGCGCACCGACCTTTTGACCTACGGTGTGCTGCTTGCCGCCTATTTCGCCTCGAACGGCATCGAGGCGCTGCGCACCTCGCTCAACCGCGCCTATCGCGTGTCGGAAACGCGCGGCATCATCTATCGTCGCGTGCAGAGCATCATCTTCGTGCTGATCGCCACCGCCTGCTTCCTGGCGATCAGCGTGCTCCTGGTGTTCGCGCCGCTTTTGGCGCGGCTGGCCGAGGCCCATCTCGATTGGATCAGGCCCTATATGGGCACGATCACGCTATGGCGTTACGTCATCGCCTCGACGGTCATCGTCATCGGCCTGTTCTCGGTGCATTTCTGGCTGCCGGCGGGCAAGCGCCGCCTGCTTTCGATCGTGCCGGGCATCATCTTCACGCTCGCGGCATGGCTGATCGGCTCGACCATCTTCGCCACCTATCTCGACCATTTCTCGTCCTATGTGACGACCTATGCCGGCCTTGCCTCGATCATGATCGCGGTGGTCTTCCTCTACATCGTCTCGGCGATCTTCATCCTCGGCGGCGAACTCAATGCCGCGATCAGCCGCTATCTCGAGGCGCGCGCCCGCGTCAGTTGAGCCTGTTCCGGATCATGTCCTGGCCGCCGCGCGGTCGCCAGGCCGACGCCGAGCGTGGCGATCGCCATGCCGACGATCTGCAGCAGATTGAGATGCTCGCCGAACAGCGCCCAGGCGATGACCGCGGTGACCGCCGGGACCAGGTAGAACAGCGAGGCGACCTTCGACATCTCGCCGTCGCGGATCATCACCATCAACAGGAAGATGGCGCCGATCGAGAGCACCAGCACCAGCCAGGCCATGGCGAAGATCAGCTCGCCATTGAGGGTGACGGTGCGCGTCTCGAAGGCGAGCGAGGCGAGCGCCATCAGCGCGGCGCCGCCGACATACTGCCACATCGTCGCAGTCACCAGGTCGCCGCCGGAGGCGAAGCGTTTCTGCCAGACGGTGCCGGCGCTCATGGCCAGCACCGAGATCAGTGAGGCGGTCAGCGTGGCGGCGGTGACGCCGCCGCCAACGGCTCCGAGCTTCGGCCACAGCACGATGACGACGCCGACGAGCCCGACGGCGAGGCCCGTCCAATGGCGCGGCAGGATCGCCTCGCCGAGGAACTTGCCGGCAAGCACCGCCGTAATCAGCGGCTGCAGGCCGACGATCAGCGCCGAAAAGCCGGCGGGCATGCCCCTGTGGATCGCCCAGAACACGGCGCCGAGATAGACGCCGTGCATCAGCACGCCGGCAAGCGCGGCATGGCAGGCCTCGGCTCGACTCGCCCTCTTCGAGCCGAGCACGATCGTCAGAATTGCGAGCAGGATGGCGGCCAGGATGAAGCGCGCGGCGAGGAAGGTGAAGGGCTCGGCCCAGGGCATGGCATAGCGCGCGCCGATGAAGCCGGTCGCCCAAAGGACGACGAAAGAGGCGGGTATGAACCGCTTGATGCTGTGCATGTTCGGGGAAGGGCCCGTTGCTTCGTGAAGAGGTGACTAGCGAGATTGCTCTAATGCCGTTCAATCCGGCAATCAAAACGAAACGATTGATCCATAAGCTCATCCGAATTCAACATAGGGCGCCACGGCAACCGACAAGTTGTCGATGGATCAAGGGGCATGGCGTTCAGCGCGCCATGGGCAGGCATGCTTTTGCATCTCGACACGAGCTGGCTGCTGATGACGGTTGCGACCGTCGCCGTCTTCGGCTTCTTCTTCGGCACCGCGCTTGACGCCATCATGCAGGACGACGGCTTCGGCTCGACCGGCAACACGCTGCTGTTCACGGCCGGCTTCTTCCTCGCGGTGATCGTCGCCAATGAACACGGCATCAGCCTCAGGGACCTCAAGATCGCGGTCGCCTGGGGCCTGGGCGGCGCCTTCACCTTCATCAGCAGCATGGCGCTGATAAAGGCCGGCCTGGCGCGTTGGTGATATTCAGGTGAGGCCGGCCTGCGAACGGCAGGCTCCTGTGCCTGTACGGCGCCGTGCGTCCTGTTGGACGCGCTAAGGACGCCGTACCACTTATGCCAGGCGGCCTGACCTGAATCTCAGCATACCCACCTCGAAGAATCCTAGAGACCGACCAGCCGCCGGACGTCGTCCGGCGACGCGCCGGCTTGCCTGAGCGCGGCGAGGCCGGTGTCGCCAAGGCTCTTCGACAGCTTGCGGCCATCCGGGCCGAGCACCAGGCGATGGTGGAAATAGGCCGGCCGATCGAGGCCGAGCAGGTCCTGCAGCAGGCGCTGAACGCTGGTCGCCAGGAACAGGTCCTGGCCGCGCACCACCTGGCTGATGCCTTGCAGGGCGTCGTCGACGACGACGGCGAGGTGGTAGCTGGTCGGGATGTCGCGCCGCGCCAGGATCACGTCGCCCCAGTCCCGCGGCCGCGCCTCGATGCGCCGCGTGGCCCCGAGCGTCTCATCGCTGAATTCGGTCCACGACAGGTCGCTCGAGACACGCGCCATCGCCTTTTCGATATCCAGCCGCCAGGCGAAGGGGGCGTTCTCGGCGATCCGCCGCTGGCGTTCGCTGATGGGCAAGGCCTTGTCCATGGCGGGATAGAGCGGCACGCCATCGGGGTCGCGCGGCCAGTCGCGGCCGCGCTTGTCGCTGTCGGCGATATAGGCCCTGATCTCGCCACGGCTCATGAAGGCAGGGTAGACGAGCTCCTCGCCGACCAGCCGGTCGAGCACCGCCTGGTATTCGGCGAAATGGTCGGACTGGCGACGCACGGGCCGCTCCCACTCCAGCCCCAGCCATTCCAGGTCGCGATAGATGCCGGCTTCGAATTCCGGCGTGCAGCGCGTCGTGTCGATGTCCTCGATGCGCAGCAGCAGACGCCCACCCGCCGTCTCCGCCAGCCTCTGGTTGAGCAGCGCCGAATAGGCGTGGCCGAGATGCAGGTCGCCATTCGGGCTCGGCGCGAAGCGGAATGTCAGCAGCGTCATCTCTTTGGCGGCAATCGGGTTGTGCGGCGCTTTCGCCGGTTGCTACTTTGCACGGCCATCAATTGCCACTTCGTGCGCGTCCTGGAAACAAGCAAACATGCAACGCATCGCCAGTCTCGACGACATCGCGCAAGGGCTGGACGCGCTCTGCCGGCTCGACCCGCGGCTGGAGAAGGTGCGCGGCATGGCGGGCGAGGTGCCGCTCAGGCTTTCCGAGCCTGGGTTCAGGAGCCTGGCCTCGATCATCGTCTCGCAGCAGGTGTCGCGCGCCAGCGCAGACGCGATCTTCGGCCGGCTGGTGCGGCTGCTCGATCCGCTGACGCCGGAGGCGGTGCTTGCCGCCGGCGAGGACATCTTTCGCGAGGTCGGGCTGTCGCGGCCGAAGCAGCGCGGCCTGATCGCTGTCGCCAGCGCTGTCGCCGAAGGTCTCGACCTCCATCATCTTTGCCGGCTCGATGCCAATGAGGCGATCACGGCGATGACGGCGGTGCCCGGCATCGGGCCGTGGACGGCGGAATGCTACCTGCTGTTCGCCGCCGGCCATCCCGACGTCTTCCCGGCGCGGGACGTCGCGCTGCAGAGCGCGGTCGGCCACGCGCTGGGCATCGACCCGCGTCCGCCGGAGAAAACGCTTATCCGCCTCGCCGAATCATGGAGCCCGTGGCGAGGTGTCGCGTCGCGGCTTTTCTGGGCCTACTACCGTGAGACGCGGGCAGGGACGCCGCGCCACCGGCGTAAATCCGTAAAAAAGCCCTAAAATCATGCGTTTTTGACATTTCGGGCGCGCGACAATCCGCTTCACATCCCTGTCATGTCGGGCTTACAGTATCCGCGCCGATCGGTTACGGCGGCGCGCATCCGGTTGGATGCGAAAAAGACGCCGTAAGACTTTTGAAGTTGCGCATGATCCTTTCGATTTTCGGGGTTATGCGCGGAGCCAAGGAGGTCAACGACGTGACGGTTGCCGTATCTCCGGATGGGCTTCCAGCACTGGTGCTGAACGCGGACTACCGTCCGCTCAGCTATTACCCGCTGTCGCTCTGGTCATGGCAGGATGCCATCAAGGCGGTGTTCCTCGACCGGGTGAACATCGTCGCCGAGTACGAGCATGCCGTCTCCTCGCCGACCTTCTCGATGAAGCTGCCCAGCGTCGTCAGCCTGAAGGCCTATGTGAAGCCGTCGAGGCATCCGGCCTTCACCCGCTTCAACGTCTTCCTGCGCGACCGTTTCCAGTGCCAGTATTGCGGCACGCCTGACGACTTGACCTTCGATCATGTCATCCCGCGCCATCGCGGCGGCGCCACGACCTGGGAGAATGTCGTTGCCGCCTGCTCGCCCTGCAACCTCAGGAAGGGCGGCATGATGCCGGCGCATGCCAAGATGTGGCCGCTGCAAAAGCCCTATCAGCCGACGGTGCACGACCTGCACAACAACGGCCGCCTGTTCCCGCCCAACCATCTGCACGAAAGCTGGATGGATTATCTGTACTGGGATGTCGAACTGGAGCCTTAGAGTTCGGCACAAATCCGCGAGCCCGGCCGTCTGCCGCAGCTTTCTGCGCTTCCGGTGCTCACGTACTTAAGTACGCTCCGCTCCGGTTCTCGAAAGCCGCACCAGCCAATCCGGGCTGGCGAATTTCTGGACGAACTCCGTGTTGCGCCCTTCCATCGGGGTCAATCCCGCGCGAACGCGCTGCGAAAGGCGACAGCGGCGAGGATGAAGCTGGCGATGGCGTTCCAGCCGGCCAGCGACAGGCCGAGGATGCGCAGCGCCGCCTTGTCGCAGGAGGGCGGTACGAACTTGTCGAGCGCGTCGAGCACGCCCTTGCCGCCGGTGTCGACCGGGCCGGCGCCGGCGGTGCAGTCTGCCGGGCCTTGCCACCAGGCCCATTCGACGCCGGAGTGATAGACGCCGAGATAGAGGCCGTAGAGCATCAGCAGGCCGCCGAGGCCAAGCAGGCCGCGCGTCAGCCACGCCGGCGCCTTGAGCAGCGAGGCGATCACCGCCAGCAGCATCAACGGCGCGCCGATGTAGTAGGGGGTGCGCTGCTCCAGGCAGAGATGGCAGGGGATGTAGCCGCCAATGTATTGGAAGGCGAGTGCCGAGCCGACGGTGGCGGCCATGGCGACGGCGAGAAACAGCGCCGCGCGCGTCCGCTGGCGTCCGGTGTCGGCATTCATGATCGCTGTCATCGATGGTGGTCCGTTGGCTTGGTCGCTAGAGCATGATGCCGAAAAGTGTGAAGCGGTTTTCGGGCGACATCATGCTCTATCTCTTTGCTTTAGGGCCGGATTCAGATTTCAGGTCGATTCGACCTGAAATCATCCGGCTCTAGATTTGTTTTGACGCAATTCCGGACGGAAAACCGCTACGCACCTTTCCTGGAATTGCGCTAGGCGTGGGCGTATCTGACGAGGATATAGAGCAAAATAAGGGCAGCGGCGCCGGCGCCGACGATCATGCCGAGGCGCTTCTCGATGAACTCCTTGATCGATTCGCCATAGCGGCGTAGCAGCCAGGCCAAGAGCAGGAAGCGGGCGCCGCGCGCGACGATGGCAAGGCCGATGAAAAGCAGCAGATTGACGCCGATGACGCCGGACAGGATCGTCACCACCTTGATCGGCGGCAAATGGGCGGCGCCCGAGGTGATCAGCATCAGGATGATGAAGCCGATGCCGGAAGAAGTCCGCAATGCCTCGAACTCGTCGTACTTGCCGTAGAATTCGAGGATCGGCTTGGCCACCGCCTCATAGGCGTAGTGGCCGATGAACCAGCCGAAAATGCCACCCAGCACCGAGGCGATGGTGGCGATCAAAGCATAGCGGTAGGCGCGCTCCGGTTTCGACAACGCCATCGGCAGATAAAGCACGTCGGCCGGCACCAGGAAGACGGAACTCTCGACGAAGGCGATGAAGGCCAGCCACCATTCGGCCGATTTGCGCGCCGCCAGCGAGAGCGTCCAGTCGTAAAGTCCGCGAAGCATCGGCTCTCCTGTGATTTCGCCGCCCTTCAAGCTCTGCGCCCAGCATGTCGGGCGACATGCATCGGCGCGCCGCTTGTCTAGAAAGATTTTCCGCGCCGCACAATGGCAGCACCTTCACGAAACCGAAAGGTGAAGTTTGGTCGCGGGCAAGATGCGGATCGGGAAACTCGCCAGTTGACGAACAGGCCCGCAACCGTATAGTCCGCGCCCATCCAGGCCGCCCGGCCTGAGCCCCTATGGCGGAATTGGTAGACGCGCTCGACTCAAAATCGAGTTCCGCAAGGAGTGCTGGTTCGATCCCGGCTAGGGGCACCATTTGAGCGCTTGGAAGCTAATAAATCAAACAGTTTCAATGGTTTGTCGTTCCTCTGAGGTACATCAAGAGGAACAGGAATGGGTACGGTGTCAGAGAAGTATCTTCAGCGCAGGCGAAGCAGGAAGACCGGCAGCACCTCTTACCGCTACAGGCGCGCGGTCGATGTCAAGTTGAAGGGCGTCCTTGGGAAGGGCGAGATCGTGTTGCCGCTGGGGAAGACCCTCGCAGCGGCCATGAAGGAGTTCCCGAAGGTTCATCGCCGCGTTGAGGAGGAACTGGCCAAGGCATGGCGATCTCTCAAAAGCGACGCAACCAAGGGAAGCGTTCAGACACCGCGCGAGGCTTTTGATGAGGGGCTGAAGCAGCTCCGGGAATGGGGCGTCAATCCGTATGAGGGCAGCGACCCCGACGACCCGGACGACTTGGCCGAATGGATCAAGCGGGACGTTCTGGCTGAGGGCATCGCGGCGAAGTATCGCCCAGCGAAGGTCTACGACATGGGCCTAAATGCTCCTGACCACCCTGAAGGCGTATCCCCTGCCGATACCGAACTGGTGAGGCTGCTCATGAGCAGCGAGACACCTAAGCCGCCGGCGACTACCTTGGAAGACGCCAAGCGGCTTTACCTCAAGGACCGCTTTGCGTTGAACGAGCCGAAACCGCTGGAACGCAAGAAGGACGAGCAGCGGGCCGAGCGCGCGGTAAGAGCCATCGCGAAGGCCCTCGACACCCAACCGGACAAGATCGCGGTCACCAGCATCACCCGTGAGCAGGCGCGGAAGGTTCAGGACTTCATACGGGGCGAGGTCAGGAGTAAGTCGACTGTCGACCGCTACCTGAATGACATACGCGCCATCATCCACCACGCCATCAGAGAAGTGAGCGAGCTTCACGGGCTGACGAACCATTTCACAGGATTGCCGGTGCTGGGGTCCGGGCGCGGCGGCGATACGACCGAGAAGAACAAGAGGCTGCCCTTCACCAAGGGCGAAGTGAGGCAGATCAGGCGCCGGCTAGCGGCCAGTTCCAAGCAGCCCGACTTGCTGTTGATCTGGAGGATGTTGGAGGGCACTGGTTGCCGGCTTGCCGAGGTCACTGGATTGCGTGTTGCCGACGTCAAGACGGACGAGCCGATGCCGTACATCGAGGTCGAGTGGCACGAGGACAGGCGCGTCAAAACTGACCCGTCAAGGCGTCGGGTGCCCCTGATAGGCGACGCACTTGAGGCAGCCAAAGAAGCCCTCCAGCGCACCAAGGGACCGATGCTGTTCCTACGCTACGGCGTCGAGGGTGGGAACACGAAGGCGTCTGCCGCGCTGATGAAGCACGTCCGGGAGGTCACCGAGAACCCTAAGAAGGTTACACACTCCCTCCGACACAACATGGAAGACGCGCTTGATCTCGCCGAGGTGGACACGCAGGACCAGAACCTGATCCTTGGGCACACGATGGGCGGCATGGCTGAGCGATACGGCGGGCCTGAGAGACGACTTGAGGTCGCTACGCGAGCGATGCGGCGGGCGCTCCTAGGAACCGCGTGATGGCCTTGCCGTGCCGGGTTGAGAGCGCGACAACCTTCGAGCCCTATTGGTCGTCCAAGCCCCTTCCAAAAGGGCAATTGGCCGGCGGGGCTCATGGGGTCCAAACTCGTGACAGCCCGGCCGGTCGTGAAGAATTACTGCATCTGAACCTGCACGGTTCGACGACGGAAGATCAGCCAGCCGAGGCTACACGCCAGCCCGACGTTCAGCAGCGCCAAACCAACGAGAGTTGCTAGCGTGCCGTGAGCGCCCACATGCTCCAACAATAACGCTCCGACAGACGGTGCTGCTGCCTGAGCAATCAAGCTGGGCATGGCAAGTCGCCCCATCAGTCTCGCGTAGCCCGAAGGGACTGTTTGCTGGTGGGGTTCTTGTTGTGATGGTATTCTGGTCCTCAAGGGACAGGCCCGGTCGACCGCGATTGTGGTCAACTCGGGCACCACGCTTGGGAGGAACCTCGCGATGGCGCGTTTTGCCCACCTTGCCCTCGCCTTCGCCTTGGGATTGTCGCCTGGAATTGCACTGGCTGGGGAGCCTTTCGTCCCGAGCTGGATCAAAAACGATCCCGCGGCCAAGAAGGTGGCCATCGAGATCGTTGCCGACTGGAACCAGATCGAGCGGTACCGCAGGGACAACATCCGGACCGACATCATCGACTTCAACGGCTACTGGGGCGGCAATCTCACGATCATCGTGCCGGAAGACTGGTCGGTGCAGATCGATTTCATCAATGGCTCCTCGAATTTCTGGCACGGCCTGATGGTGACCAGGGTCTATGCCCAGTCGGAGATGCCAGTGAAGTTGAAGGCCGAGGATGCGATCTGGGGAGCGTACACCACCCCGCTGGAGGGGATCAAAATCAATGAGAAGCGACAGCTCAACTTTGTTGCGCAGCAGACAGGCAGCTATTTCCTCGCCTGTCCGAGACAGACACACCTGATGGACGGACACTGGATCGGTTTCGAGGTGAGAAGCGAACTCGAGCGGGCCGCGGCAATCGTCGATGAAAATCAGTTTCCGCAGGAGCAGCCCCCGGGACGTCCATAGATCCGCGCGAGCAGGCCTGAGCCATGGCGTCGTGATGGATCTGCCGCAGCCTGACCGGGCACCGTTGACGGCGGTTTGAGCAGCGGGGACCGGGTGGGGGGCTTGGGGTTGGTCCCCGCTGCCTTGAGCTGCCTTCGCGGGTGGCAGCACAACCAAATGGCGACTGAGCAATGACAGGACCCTGACAGGCGAGCCTTGGGGGGCCTGTCAGTCTTACGACGGCTGATGCCGCCCGAGGCCAGCCGGGCGGATGTCTCAAGGTGCGGCCGGGGACGGAGCTTCAAAACGTTGCGACTTCCGTAACCCCAACCGCACACCTGGCCTGACGTACGTGCCCACCCGGTGACGGGTGCCCACCCAATGACCCCAGCGTCAAGCGACAGGTCATTTGTAGCCTATATGGACCGCCGCCAAATCGCCCGCTTGAGCTAGCGCGGATAGACAATTCGGGTCAGCGGGCCTCACCGCGGTAAAAGGAGGGGGCCGGAATGCCCCGGTGCGGGCAAGATCTGCGGCCGGCAAAACCTACCGCTCCGTGAAAGCACGCGCGAAGGAATCGAGCATCGGCCTGGCGAGATACTCGAAAAAGGTCCGATTGCCGGTGTTGATGAACGCCTCGACCGGCGTTCCCGGATAAAGCTGTTCCGCTTTCACCCCGGGCGGCAGCTGGTCGGCAATCTTCAGCCTGGCGCGGAAATAGGGCTCGTGCGTCGCCTGGTCGATCAGCCGATCAGCGGAAATCTGCATCACGGCGGCCGAGACCTCCGGCGTCAGCCGCGTGTTCAAGGCCGCCAATCGGAGCTTCGCCGGCTGGCCGACACGCACCTCGTCGATGTCCTTCGGCCGCAGCTTGGCATCGACGATCAGGCCCGACGCGGTGGGCAGGATCTCCATGATCTTTTCGCCGGGGGCGATCACGCTGCCCGTGGAATTATAGGTCGACGACACCACGATGCCCGCCGCCGGCGCCTTGATCGTCGTGCGCCGAAGCACCGCCTCGGCGGCGCGCATCTGTTCCTCGATGTCGGCCAGATTGGTGCGAACCTCGTCCAGCTTGGTGAGGGCCTCCTCGACGCGCTGCGTGGTCGCCCGCTCGATCTGCTGCTCGGCTTCGACGATCTGCGTGTTGGCCGCCGCGAGATTGGCTTCCAGCGCTCCGGCCTGGCCGACGAGATCGGCCTGCGAGCGCAGAAGCTGCGAATATTCGGTGCGATTGGTGAGGCCCTGGTCCAGCAGGCTGGTCTTGATGCCAAGCTCCTTCTTCACCACCTCGGCCTGTTGTTGAACGGCCTGCTTTTGGGCGTTCAAGCCAATGACGGACTGGCGATGCATGGCGACACGCTGGGCGAGGATCGCTTGCTCCGAGCGGAAGCGGGCGAGCCTGGCGGCGAATTCCTTCCGCTGTTCCCGCACCAGATTTTCGAAATCCTGCTGGAACGGCGCCGGCGCGGCGCCGGAGATCGGCGCCAGCCCGTCCAGCCCGTCGCGCTCGGCCTCCAGCCGTGCTGCACTTGCTCTGAGCGCGATCGACTGTCTCGTCAGCCGGTTAAGGTCGGCCTGCGCAGCCGTTCGATCAAGCAGGATCAGCGGTTCACCCTGCTCAACGCGGTCGCCTTCATGGACCAGCAACTGATTGATGATGCCGCCCTCGGAATGCTGGATGAGGATGTTGCCGCCGGTCGCCGCGATCGTGCCCTGCGTGATCACCGCGCCGGCGAGCGGCGCGCTCACGGCCCAATAGCCGAAGCAGCCGGCCAGCAGCGCTATCGCCGCGTAGCCGGTCAAGGCCACGCGCCGGAAGTCGGTGCGGGGCTGCCCTTCGAGGATGAGGTTCCCGACGGCCATGGCTAGGACCCGAAGCGGATGCTGTGCGGACGGATCGTCGGCGCGAAGGATCCGGTCACCACCGTGTTCGGCTGTGCGGCCGGGCCCTTGCCGGTCACCGGCTGCCGCAGCACCTCGCCGCTCGGACCAAAAGCTTCGATCACGCCGCCGCGCAAAAGCATCACGCGGTCGCAGGCCGCGGCGATCGAAGGGCGATGCGTGATCACGATCGTCGTCACGCCGGCCGCCCGCGCTGCGGCAAGCACCGCCTCGAGCGCCATCTCGCCGCTGCCGTCGAGATGGGTGCTGGGCTCGTCCAGCACGAGGATGCGGGGATGGCCGTAGAAGGCGCGCGCCAGTCCGATCCGCTGGCGCTCGCCGCCCGACAGCGTCCTGTCTGTTGGACCGACCGCGGTCTGGTAGCCGTCGCGCAGCCCCAGGATAAGCTCATGCGCCCCGGCGCGCCCTGCCGCCTCGATGATCGCCGGGTCGGCCGCTTCAGCGTCGAAGCGGGCGACATTGTCTCCGATCGTTCCGGGAAAAAGCTCCACCTCCTGCGCCAGATAGCCGATGTGCCGGCCGACCTGGTTTTCGTCCCAGGTCCTGAGGTCGGCGCCGTCGATCCGCACCGAGCCGCCGGTCGGCTGAGCGGCACCGACAAGCAATCGCGCCAGCGTGGATTTGCCGGCGCCGCTCGGGCCGACGATGGCGACCGCTTCGCCGGCGCCGATCTGGAAGTTCAGCCGCTTGAGGATGGGCTCCGCGCCCAGCGGGGTATTGGGCGCGATGAAGAAAACATCCTGCGCGGAGATCGCGCCGGAGGGATCGGGCAGGGTGAGCTTGCGCGCTTTCGCCGGATGCGCCGCAAGCGCTGTCGCCAGCCGCTTCCACGCCCGCCTGGCGTCGACGATCTGCCGCCAGGATCCGATCAACTGGTCGAGCGGCTGCAGCGCGCGCGACGACACCAGCGAGGAGGCGAAGATCATGCCGGCCGTCATCTGCCCCTGCAGCACCAGCCAGGCGCCGGCGCCGAGGATCGCCAGCTGCAGCACCATGCGCAGCGCCCGCGACGCGCCGCTGAAAATCGCGTTGGCGCTCGAGGAGCGGTCATGCAGGACGAGCGCTTCCCCGACGTGCCGTCCCCAGACCCGGGCGGCGTTCTCGATCATGCCCATGGCGCGCAGCGTTTCGGCATTGCGCTCGAAGGCCTGCTCGGCCCGGCTGGCGAGCGCCGAGCGCTCGGCGGACAAGGCATCGTTCCTGCCGATGGCGAGCTGGTTCGCCACCACCAGGAGAAGCAAAAGCACGGCGCCGGCGAGCGTCAGCCAGAACAGCACCGGATGGATGAGATAGAGCAGAGCGAGGAAGGCGGGCGCGAAGGGAAGGTCGAACAGCACCGCCACGCCGCGCGACCTGATGAAGGCGCAGACCGAGGCAAGATCGCGCAGCGGCGACAGGCCGCCAGCATATCTGGCGCCGAGCGAGGCGGCGAATGTGCTTGCGCCCAGCTTCCGGTCGACGGTGGCTGCAATGCGCTGCGAGTAGATGGCGCGGACGGCGTCCAGGAAGCCGAGGAAGGCGAGCGCGAGAACGGCGATCACCGACAGGTAGGCAAGCGTCTCGACGCTGGAGGAGGGCAGTACGCGGTCATAGACCTGCAGCAAATAGAGCGGGATGACCAACAGCAGGATGTTGATCAGCAGCGAGAACAGGCCGACATCGGCGACGGCGCGCATGAACACCGCACGAAGGCTCGAGCTTGCGGTCGCTCCTGCATCGTGCGATCGCTCACGATCCCGGGACATGGCGCCGGTCCGCCTAGACAGTGTGTTCGCCTGTCGTGCTCAGGTGGCTCTGCTGCAAATCGTCCAGCGTGTAGGCGCGGATATAGTCGATCTTCATTTCGGCCGGCGTGGCGAGATGGTCCGGCGGTGCGCCGGCCTGACCGCCGATCGCGAGATCGACCAGCATGTACATCGGCTTGTTCATGTCGGACGGCGTCGCCACCTCCGCCACCTGCACGCCGTCATAGGTCCAAACCAGCTTGTCCGGGGTCCACAACAGGCCGTAGGTGTGGAAGCCGTCGGTGTCGGATACATTCACCGTCGACCCGACCTTGGTGTGGGTCCCCGTCTGATTTGTGTGCGCGGTCATCAGCAGCGAATTCGGGCTCTGGCCGTACATTTCCACCACGTCCAGCTCCGGCGGCCACGAGCCGTCTTCCGGAAGCAGCCAGAAGGCCGGCCAGGCGCCGGTGTTTTCCGGCAGGTCGGCCCGCATTTCGAAATAGCCATAGGTCTGCGAGAAGGTGTCGTGCGTCGTCAGGATGCCGGAGGTGTATTCATAGTTGTTGATCAGCGGCTTGATGTCGGCCGGCGCCTGTGCGGCGGTGATCGTCAGCACGCCGTTGTTGATGCTGAACGGATGGACCGAGCTCGTCGGGGCGTAGTCGGCGTCGATATACCATTGCAGCTCGTTGTTCTGGGTGAGCGTGCTGCCGTTCGGCTGCCCCCACCAGAAATTGGTATCCCAGGTGCCGCCTTGGCTGTTGTGAAGGCTGAGCGTGTTGAAATTGTCGGAGAAGGACAACGTCATGCCGGACTTGTCGATCGGCAGATCGAACTGGCCGGCCGACAGCTTGTCGACGGTGGTGTTGTTGAACACCAGCACCTCATCCGATCCAAGGTTGAGCAGGAGGTTCGCTCCCACCTGGCTCATGTGCGCCTTGACGTCGTCGAACGACATGAAGTCGTAGCCGTTGAGGCGGACGGTGTCGTCGGCGCCGAAATCGGTGATCAGGTCGCTGCCATTGCCCTTGGTGATGATGAACGTGTCGGCGCCGCCGCCGCCGATCAGGACATCGTTGCCCTTGCCGCCGTCAAACGTCTGGCTGCTGGTGCCGCCCTTGATGATGTTGTCGAGCGCATTTCCGAAGGCATATTTGTTGGCGCCGGTGACGACCAGGTTCTCGAAATTGTCGGGGAGCTTGTAGCTCATCCAGGTGTCGATCGTGTCGATGCCCTGCCCAGGCAGCTCGACGGCCCGGTTGATCGTCGAATAGAGGTGGTAATAGTCGTCGCCAGCGCCGCCATACATGGTGACGTTGACGCTGGTGTCGCCCCAGAACGAATCGTTGCCGGACGTGCCGCGCAGCTCCGGTCCGGCTCCGGTTGCGGAGTACCAATGGGTGGAAGCGCCGGTGTAGGGAAGGGGAATGCCTTTGGCGTTGACGACACTGGTCATCGGACGATCCTTCCTCGGAATGCCGGCCTGTTCGAGCCGCTCGATGGGAGTTCAAGCGACCGCTTACGGACCAACGTTGTAGTTGAAATTATCGTTCCAAGGAATGACCATATAGTACAGGGAAAATTGTCATTTCCGCCGATTAAATCTTTCGGCCGAAGAGAATGAGGAATCGCTAATACAATTAAAACGTGAAGCCGGGGCAATTTTACTCAATATTTCCGGAATTCTGCCGAATCATTAGGCAGATCGCTGCGGAAGAATGCATTTGTCTTGACGCGGTCACCGCTCCTCAAAAGGGCAATGGCCTACCGCATGTTCCCCGTGTGCCCTTGCGAGTACCGTCCTGGCTGCGGCCACACCGTCAGGCCGTGGGGCTCCGCTCCGACCGGGATCCTGGTGACCGCGCCGGACGTGGTGTCGAACATGTAAACCTCGCTGTCGAAGCGGCCGGACAGCCATAGCTGCCGGCCGTCGGCGCTGACATTGCCCATGTCGGGGCTGCCGCCGCCCGCAACGGGCCATTGGGCGACGACCGAGCGGGTCGCGAAGTCGATCACCGTCACGCTGCCGGGACCCTTGGCACGGCCTTGCTCCATCTTGTGCGAGCCGCGATTCGAGACGTAAAGCCGCTTGCCGTCGCGGCTGACGACAAAGCCATGCGTGCCGATGCCGGTGGCGATGAAGCCGATTTCCTTGAAGCTGTCGCCGTCGACCAGGAAGACGCCGTCATTCATCATGTCGGCGACGTAGAAGACCTTGCCGTCGGGCGAGAGCCTTATGTCCTGCGGCATGCCCATCCTGGAGAGGTCGAGCCGGCCAAGCACCTTCTGGTTCTTCAGGTCGACCTTGAGCAGCCCGCCATTGCCGTATTCGCAGGTGAATATGGCGTAGGAGCCGTCGACCGAGAAATCGGCGTGATTGATGCCGGCGCAGTCGGGCGTGGCGATGACCGACTTCAGCGCCATGGTCTGCGGGTCGCGCAGGTCGAGCTGCCGCAAGGCCTCGTCGACGATGATGGCCGAGCTGCCGTCGGGCATGAAGTACATGTTGTAGGGATCGTCGACGGGGATCTGCTGGCCGGGCTTGCCGGTCTTCGGGTCGACCGGCGTCAGGCTGCCGTTCTTGCCGGTGCCGTTGTTGGCCACCCACAGCGTCGTCAGATCCCAGGACGGGACGACATGTTGCGGCTTGCTGCCGACGCCGAACCTGTCCACCACCTTCAGGGTCACCGTGTCGATCACCGAGACGCTGTTCGACGACCGGTTCGGCACATAGACGCGCGGCAACGCACCCGCCGTGGCGGGACTGAGGTCGCCGGCGGCGGTATGGCTGTAGATGTTGACGGGCGGCGGCTGGCTGCAGTCCTCGGGACAGGAGCCGGCGAAAACCTTCGTCGGCAGCAGGGCAAGCAGGAGAACCGGCGCGAGGCCGGCATGACGCAGGAAGGCTCGTATCATCTGAAATGCTTTATCGCGGAGGCCGGCCCGATTTGGCCGCCGGCAGCCATAAACCGTGCGCCGGCGTTCATCTAGCGCCTTTTCAACAGGCTGCGCATGCGGTTGCGCAGGATGCGCGCCATGTTGCGGGTCTCGCGGTAGAGATGGAGTTGCGAGGCCGCCTGGCGGGCGAGGCGGTCGGCGTCGGGAGACAGCCCGAGCACCAGCGTGCCCATCGGCTTGCGCTCCACCCACAGCCGGCTCATCACCGGATGGTCGGGCACGGCGCAGGAATCGGTGACCACGATGTTGGGGTCGTCGAGATTCTGCCTGGTCACCTCGATCATCAGCAGCGTGCCCGGCGAATAGGCCGACAGGGTCTCGTCATAGGCGGTCTTCCAGGTGTAGGCGACACCGCCCTCGACGAAGACGATCAGGCAAGCGATGGTGCGGCCGTCGAGCGTCAGCGAATGGATGCGGCAGAGATCTTGCTCGGCCAGCCGGTGCACGGCCTCGCGGGCGAAGGCGGCGCGGTAGCGGTCGATCGCCATGGCGGTGCGCTCGCGGCCCTTCCAGCCGGCCGCCTCCAACGTCAGGAAGGCCTCGATGGCATGGCGGATATCGTCCGGACCGCGCGCGACCAGATGTTCGAGCTGGCCGAGGTCGGCAAGGCGGCGCTTCAATCGGCGGAATTCGCGGTAGTGGTGCGAGCGCAGCGACGCCTTGAGGTAATCCTCGGCGTCAGCCTCGCTTTCCAGCACCGGACGGTCCATCTTGCCGGTGGTGACCATGGTCAGGCCGCGCGTGTCGGCGAAGGTGGTCAACAGGCTCGCCACCGGTCCGTCCAGCCGGATGTCGGGCAGCACGAAAACCTTCGGCATCTTGAGGTGCGGCCTGGACAGCATCGAGACGAAATCCTCGATGACGCCGACCGGATCGTCGCGGTCGACCAGCGGCGTGCCGAGCGGGCCGAACGGGCTCGACCAGGTGCGCATGACGGGTACGCCGAGCGGGATCGCCGGCCGCTCGACCGAGAACGGCACCAGCAGGCGCAGCCGGTTGCGGTATTCGTCGCCGTCGCGGATCACCGCCAGTTTGACCTCGCGGTCCTCGAGCCTCGGCATGGCCGGTGCCAGGAAGCGCGGGTTGAAGAAGACGTTGGGCTCGACGGTGCGGGTGCAGAGATAGTCGAGTTCCTCGACCAGGTCGAAGCCGGCGGAAGCCGGATAGATGGCAAGCTTGCGCTCCGGCCGGTTGTTGGCAAGGATCTCGATATGGGCGGGGTCGGCGTCGCGCGCCAGGCCGGCAAGGCCTTGCACCATGGCGCCGGCCGGACCGCCGCTGGTTTCCTCGAGCAACGGGATGGCGGCCATCAGGCGGTCCCTTTCCTGGCGGTCGCAAAGATCAACATCACGATGCCGAGCTTGCGCCAGACGGTGAAGGAGAGCGCGCTGGCCTCGAAGACCATGGCGAGGCTGGTGGCGATCGCCGCGCCCCACAGGTGGAAGAACGGGATCAAGAGCACGTTGAGGCCGATGTTGAAGGCAAGCGTCATGGCGTAGACGCCGGCGCAGATATTCTGGTTGCCGCTCATGGTGAGCAGGCTCTCGCAGGGGCCGACGGCGGCGCGCGCCACGACGCCGAAGACGAGCAGGAACAAGAGCGGATAGCCGGCGGTGAATTCGGGGCCGAACAGCACCAGCATCGGCTGCCCCAGCGCCAGCACCAGCAGCGCCATCAAGAGCGAGGGCCAAAAGGTCCACGACACCGTCTCGCGGGCGAAGGCGGCAAGCCGCTCCGGCTCGCCATGGGTGAACTGGGCGTAGCGCTGGGCGACGCCGGCCTTGACGGCGAAATAGACGAAATGCACCAGCGCAAGGGTCTTCACGGTGGCGAAATAGACGGCGACGTCATCGGGATCGAGATAGGCGCCGACCATCAGCACGTCGGCATTGGTGAGCAGGAAGAAGAAGCTCTCGACCAGGAAGATCGGCAGCGAGACCATGAACCATTGCGCGAAATGCACCTTCATCGGGCCGGCCGCCAGCTTGCGGTCGATGCGCGCTGTGACGCCCAAGAACTGGCCGAGCGTGGTGGCGTAGGTAGCGGCGATCGAGGCGAAGATCGCGGTCCTGGCATCGGGCGCATAGCCCGCCGCCAGCATCAGCGCCATGCACACCAGGATCAGCACCGGCCGCACCAGATAGGTCGGCGACAGCGCGAACAGCGCCCATGAATTCGCCCGCGCCAGCCCTTGCAGGAGATCGCCCAGCGCGATCATCGGCAGGCAGATGACGCCGAGGATGAACGGCACGACATAGTAGTTCTCGATCCAGGGCGAGAACAGCCAGACGCCGAGCGCGCCGAGGCCGGCGATGGCCGTCGAGGCGACCAGCACGAACAGCCGGCTCGCCATCACGATGCCGCGCAGTTCGGCGAGCAGGCCGCGCTCGCGATATTCGGGGATGAAGCGGATGACGGAGGTGTGGAAGCCGAGGCAGGCGAGGTTGCCGACGATCACCATCGTCACCCAGACCAGCACGAAGATGCCGTATTCGAAGGAGCCCATCCAGCGCGCCATCAGCACCTGGCTGACGAAGGCGATGACGGCGCTGATGATGCGGATGGTGAAGGCGATCAGCGACATGCGGCCGGCCTCGCCGCGCTCGTCGGCGGTGAACAGCACGGCATCGATGCGGCCAAGCAACGGGCTCACGCGCAGCGCCAAGCGCTGCGGCAAAAACCGCCCGGCAGTCGTCGCCGCGGAAAAGCGCACCCCGATTATTCTCCGTTTTCCGCCTCGTTTCCTGCGTTTCGGTCTAGCGAAAACACATTAAGAAACGGTTGGGTGGCGCTTCCTTCTCCCCCGTCACCATACGGGGAGAAAGTGCCAGCAGGCGGATGAGGGGCGGCGAGAGCTTTCGAAGGATTGCCGTGCGGCGAAACCGGAGAAGGCTGAGGCGATAGAAGACATCAGGCGCCGGCGCCGCCCCTCATCCGGCCCTTCGGGCCACCTTCTCCCCGTGAAACGGGGAGAAGGAAGAGGCGCCTCACATTCCCTTCATCGCGTCGCACGACACGTTGGGGTTCATGTCGGCGAAGGTGCCGGTCGGGTTCTGCTTCCAGGCCCAGACATGCAGCTCGTAGAACGCGCCGAGGCCGTAGCGGTTGGGGGCGCTGTTGAAGTTGAACAGCTGACCCTCGAGCGAAGCCGGACCCTTCGCGGTGATGTATTCGACGGCGATCAGCTTCAGCGTGCCGTCGGCCACCGGCTCGTACATCACCGCCTCGGGCCTGGCGAGGTCGACGGCATCGTCCTTCAGGTAAGCGGCGTTGACGTAGTGGATGCCCATGGCGCCGCCAGTGATGCCGCTGGCGCAGGGGATCGGCGCATAGCCCTCGGCTTTCGCCACCGCGACATCCTCGAAGCGGCTGTCGGACGCCCGCACCTTGTCGGCCAGCGAGTTGGCATTCTCCGCCTGGGCGGCGCTGGCCGCAGCTATCGTCAGGATGCCGATGAGGCCCCTGGTCCAGATCTGAATGGTCATTTGCTTCTCCGTTTCGTCTAGGACGCGAGGGCAGCAAGGCCGGCCGGTGGAAGACCGCACCCTGCCGCGCTACGCATGTCATTGAAGGCGGCGGGATCGAACGATCCCGCCGTGATGGCGGATCACCGCTGGTGCCACCAATATTCCCGGTAGTCGCGCGGCAGCTCGCGCAGTCCGAGCCCGATGTCGCGCCTCAGATGATCGTCCTGCGGCGGCAGGCGCCGGTTTCGCAATGGCGAGAGCAGCGCGGACAGGATCCGCCATGCGAGACCGCGCCGGGAGGTTGCGCGGCCGGCTGGCGCGATGGGGACTGCCGTTTCGAGATCGAGCAGCCCGGAAAACCGGCCGCCATCATCGCCCCCACCGTCATCGCCCAGGACAATTTCACGCTCATGGTCGGGTCCGCCCTTCCTTGGATCAATGATAAAAGTAGGGGTCCAGGACTCGCACCTCCGTGATCTTGTCGACCGGCAGGGCGTTCTTCTGCGCCGTGCTGCGGATCGCCTCAGGCGAGGGGGCGTCGTAGATGCAGAAGCTGTGCTTCTTGTCCGGCGACACGAAGGACTGCACCCAGGTCACACCCTTTTCGGCATTGCGCATGATGACGCCGCCGAGCGCGGTGGCGCCGGCGTCGTTCATCGGCACGGTGAGCCCGTCGGGGAATGTCCGTTCAACCAGATAGCGAGGCATGGAATGGCTTCCTTCCTGTGAAATGATTCACGCCCGGTTTGAGCGCGATTGGATAAGAACCACGCTCGTTGAAGACGCGCATCGGAACCTTTCCCCATATTTGCCGGGAAGATTCCCTATGTTTTCGACGTTTGGTCTCGGAGCCACACTGCGGATACCGAGGCTGGGTATGCTGGCGGGATGGACCGGGCGGCGACGAGACCATGGGCCAATGACGATGCTTCTGGAGCGGCAGGCGCAACTCGGGCAGCTGGATCAGCTGCTCTCGGAGGCGATGCAGGGTCGCGGCCATGTGGCGGCATTGCTGGGCGAGGCCGGCGCCGGCAAGACGGCGCTCGTCGAGGCTTTCCTCGCGCGCGTCGGGCAAGGCGCGGCCGTTTTCCGCAGCGCCTGCGAGGACCTTTCGATCCCCGATCCGCTCGGGCCCCTCTACGATCTGGCGCGCGATGCGCAATGGGCCTTGCCGCGGGCGATCGACGACCGCCAGGGACAGCGGCTGCCGCTGTTTTCAGACGCGCTCGAAGTCTTCGAGGCGAGGTCGCGGCCAGGCTTGCTGATCATCGAGGACATGCACTGGGCCGACGATGCGACGCTCGACTTCGTGCGTTTCCTGGGCCGGCGCCTCGCCAACACGCATATGCTGCTGCTGTTCACGGCGCGCACCGACCGCAGCGAGGGGCAAATGCGCGTGCGCCGCGCGCTGGGCGAGATTCCATCCGGCAATGTCCAGCGCATCGATGTGCCGCTGCTCAGCGAGGCGGCGGTGCTGTCGCTGGCCGATGCCGCGGGCCGCGATGGCGACGCCATCTACCGGGCCACCGCCGGCAATGCCTTCTTCGTCACCGAACTGCTGGCGGCCGAAAACGTGGCGACGCCGCCGGCCAGCGTGCGCGACGCGGTGCTGGCGCGGGCAGAACGCCTGTCGCCCGGCGCGCGCTCGATGCTCGATGCGGTGTCGGTGTTTCCCCGACGCGCCGATGCCTGGGCGCTGCGCGGCCTGTGCGGTGTCGCCAGCGCCGGCCAACTCGCCGAATGCGTCTCGAACGGCCTGCTCGACGATCTGGGCGACGGCTATGCCTTCCGGCACGATATCGCCCGCCGGGCCATCGAGATGATGCTGACGCCGAGCCACCGGCGCGCATTCAACCAGCGTGCGCTGTCGGCATTGCAGGAAAACGCCGACGTCGCCACCGCAAGGCTGGTGCATCATGCGGTCGAGGCGCAGAACCTGCAGGCGGTGCGCGAGCTTGCCCCGCTGGCGGCGCGCGAGGCCTCGCGCGTCGGCGCGCATCGCGATGCCGCCGGGCATTACGAGGTCGCCCTGCGCTACGCCGACGCCATGTCGATGGAGGACCGCGCCAGGCTCTATGAGGGCTATGCCTTCGAATGTCATCTCATCGGCCGCATCGACGCCGCCATCGAGGCGCAAGGCCATGCGCGCCGGCTGCAGCAGGCCCTGGGCGACAGGCTCAGGGAGGGCGACAGCCTGCGGTGCCTGTCGCGCTTCGCCTATCTCGTCGGCGACCGCGAGCAGGCGGATTTGTTCGGCGCGCAGGCGGTGGAACTGCTGGAAACGGCGCCCGCCGGACCAGAACTTGCCATGGCCTATTCCAATCTCTCGCAACTGGCGATGCTGGCCGAGAAACTCGATGAGACGCTGCTGCTCGGCGGCAGGGCGGTCGAGCTGGCGGAGCGGCTGGACAGGCCGGACATCGTCTGCCACGCCCTCAACAATCTGGGTTCGGCCGAACAATGGCTGGATCTGGCCAGCGGCCGGCTGCATCTCGCACGCAGTCTCGAGCTCGCGCTCGAACAGAACTTCCAGGAGCATGCGGCGCGCGCCTTCACCAATTGCGCCTGCATCGAGATGAACCAACTGGACCTCGCCGAGGCGCAGTCCTTTCTCGAGCGCGGCATCGCCTATTGCGTCGAGAACGATTTGGCGACCTGGCGCGACTACATGCGGGGCGTGCAGGCGCAGCTCCTGGTGCGGCGCGGCCTGTGGGACGACGCGGCCACTGTTGCGCATGACGTCATCGACAATGACGCGACGACCGCGCTGGTGCGCTATCCCTCGCTGGTAGCGTTGGCGAAACTGCGCATAAGGCGGGGCGATCCCTCGGCCGAGCCGGTGCTGGAAGAGATGAAGCGGTTCCTCGACAAGGGCATGGAGCTGCAGCGGCTGGCGCCCTACGCGGCGGTGATGGCCGAACGGGCATGGCTCGGTCAAGGCGACAGGCAGGAAGCGCTTGGCCTGATCGAGCTGGCCGACAGCCTGTCGCCGACGCGGGCGGTGTTCGGCGAACTCGCCATCTGGCGGCTGCTCCTGTCACTCGAAAGCGATCCCGGCGACACGGCGGGAATGGCGGGACCGCACCGGATGCTGCTCGCCGGCGAGTGGCGCGGCGCCGCGGCGCTATGGGCCGGGATGGGCGCTCCCTTCGACCGCGCGCTCGCCCTGTTGCATGGCGACGAGCCGGCGTTGCGCGAGGCGCTCGAAATATTGGAAGGTCTTGGCGCGAGGCCGGTGGCGCAGCATGTCCGCGCCCTGATGCGGCGCAGCGGCGTCAGCCATATTGCGAGAGGGCCGCGCCAGGCGACACGCGCCAACAGCGCTGGCCTGACCCAGCGCCAGATGGAGGTGCTGCAGCTGATCGAGCGCGGCTTCTCCAACAAGCGGATAGCCGAGCATCTGACCATCTCGCCGAAGACGGTCGATCACCATGTCTCGGCGGTGCTGGGCAAGCTGGACGCGGTCTCGCGCGGCGAGGCGTCCGCCGCCGCGCGCGCTTCAGGACTGGTGTGATCGCGAACGGCCGCGCTGCCCCTCATCCGGCCCTTCGGGCCACCTTCTCCCCGTGAACGGGGAGAAGGGAAGGTCGCCTTGTTCTGACGCAAATCCGGGCGGAAAACCGCTTCACACTTTTCCTGGAATTGCTCTCAAGCGAACGCGCCGTGGCAGTGCTTGTATTTCTTGCCGGAGCCGCAGGGGCAGGCCTCGTTGCGGCCGATCTTGCCCCAGGTGGCGGGGTTGTTCGGGTCGCGATCCTCCGCCGCGACGATCGCATTGGATTCCTGGCGCACCAGGAGCGCCGTCTCGCCGCCCTGGAAGTCGTCCTCGCCAGTCGTGCCGTCGATATGGCTGCCGAACATGTCAGGGGCCTCGGGCGGCGGCGCTTCGGCGGCCTGCCGGACCAGCTCGACACGCATCAGCTGCGCGGTAACGGCCTGACGCAGATTGCCGAGCATGCCCTGGAACAGCTCGAAGGCTTCGCCCTTGTATTCCTGCAGCGGGTCGCGCTGGGCGTAGCCGCGGAAGCCGACGACCGAACGCAGATGGTCGAGGTTGACGATGTGCTCGCGCCAGAGATGGTCCAGCGTCTGCAGCACCACCGAGCGTTCGACATAGCTCATCACGTCGGGGCCGAAACGCTCGGCGCGTTCCTTGGCGGCCGTCTCGGCGGCCGCGGTGATGCGCTCGCGGATGTCGTCCTCGGCGATGCCTTCTTCCTTGGCCCACTCCTCGACCGGCAGGTCGAGGTTGAGGAACTCGGCCACTTCCGCCTTGAGGCCGGCGACGTTCCATTGCTCGGCATAGGCGTTTTCGGGAATGTTCTTGGCGACGATCTCCTCGATGACGCCGTCGCGCATCTCGGCGACCGTTTCCGACAGGCCTTCGCCGTCCATCAGCTCGATGCGCTGTTCGAACACCACCTTGCGCTGATCGTTGGAGACGTCGTCATATTTCAACAGGTTCTTGCGGATGTCGAAGTTGCGCGCCTCGACCTTCTTCTGCGCCTTCTCCAGCGCCTTGTTGATCCAGGGATGGATGATCGCCTCGTCTTCCTTGAGGCCGAGCTTCTGCAGCATGCCGTCCATGCGCTCGGATCCGAAGATGCGCATCAGGTCATCCTGCAGCGACAGGAAGAATTTCGAGCGGCCAGGGTCGCCCTGGCGGCCGGAGCGGCCGCGAAGCTGGTTGTCGATGCGGCGCGACTCATGGCGCTCGGTGGCGAGCACGTAAAGGCCGCCGGCGGCGAGCGCCTTTTCCTTCAGACGGGCGACGTCGTCGCGGATTGCCTTTTCCTTGGCTTCGCGCTCCGGCCCTTCAGGCAGGTCGCCGAGTTCCTCGGCGATGCGCATTTCGGCGTTGCCGCCGAGCTGGATGTCGGTGCCGCGGCCGGCCATGTTGGTGGCGATGGTGATGGCGCCGGGCTTGCCGGCCTGGGCGACGATGGCCGCCTCGCGCTCGTGGTGGCGGGCATTGAGCACTTCGAAACTCTTGAAGCCGTCCTTGCGCAGGCGCTCGGCGAGCTGCTCGGATTTCTCGATCGAGGTGGTGCCGACCAGGATCGGCTGGCCCTTGTCGCGCGCTTCCTTGATCTCCTTGACGATCGCCTTGTACTTCTCGTCGACGGTCCGGTAGACCTCGTCGTCCTCGTCCTTGCGCACGACCGGCAGGTTGGTCGGGATCTCGGTGACCTCAAGATTGTAGATGTTGCCGAACTCCTCGGCCTCGGTCAGCGCCGTGCCGGTCATGCCGGCGAGCTTGTCGTAGAGGCGGAAATAGTTCTGGAAGGTGACGGATGCCAGCGTCTGGTTCTCCGGCTGGATCGCCACGTGCTCCTTGGCCTCGAGCGCCTGGTGCAGGCCTTCCGAATAGCGGCGGCCGGGCATCATGCGGCCGGTGAACTCGTCGATGATGACGATCTCGCCGTTGCGCACGATATAGTCCTTGTCGCGCTGGAACAGCTGGTGCGCCTTGAGCGCATTGTTGACATGGTGGACGATGGCGACGTTCTCGACGTCGTAAAGCGACTCGCCCTTCAGAAGGCCGGCGTCGCGCAGCATGTTCTCGAGCTTCTCGGTGCCTTCCTCGGTGAAGATCGAGGTCTTCTGCTTCTCGTCGATCTCGTAGTCGGCCGGGCCGAGCTTGAGCATGAAGGCGTCGATGGTGTTGTACATCTCCGAACGGTCCTCGAGCGGACCGGAGATGATCAGCGGCGTGCGCGCCTCGTCGACCAGGATGGAATCGACTTCGTCGACGATGGCGTAGCTGTGACCGCGCTGCACCATCTGCGCGCGCTCGTATTTCATGTTGTCGCGCAGATAGTCGAAGCCGAGCTCGTTGTTGGTGGCGTAGGTGACGTCGGCGGCGTAGGCGGCGCGACGCTCCTCGTCGGAAAGGCCGTGGACGATGACGCCGACGGTGAGGCCGAGGAACTTGTAGATGCGGCCCATCCATTCGGAGTCGCGGGTGGCGAGGTAGTCGTTGACGGTGACGACGTGGACGCCCTTGCCGGCGAGCGCATTGAGATAGACGGGCAGGGTGCCGACCAGGGTCTTGCCCTCGCCGGTGCGCATCTCGGCGATGCCGCCATTGTGCAGCACCATGCCGCCGATCAGCTGCACGTCGAAAGGACGCAGGCCGAGCACGCGGCGCGCGGCCTCGCGCACGGTGGCGAAGGCCGGGATCAGGAGATCATCGAGCGAGGCGCCATTGGCGATATCCTGGCGGAACTTTTCCGTGCGGCCGCGAAGCTCGGCGTCGGAAAGCGCCCGCATCTCGTTTTCCATGGCATTGATGGCCTCGACCCGCGGCCGGGTCGCCTTCACCCGGCGATCGTTGGAGGAGCCGAAAACCTTACGGGCGAGACCGCCGAGACTGACCATCCAATGGCCCTTTCGATAGCATTCTTAATCGTTGCGACAGGCACCGGGCGGCCCCATCAAATCCGCGTGAAACGCGGACAAACGCAAAAAGCGCCCGGAAAACGGTTCTGGACGCAAAGTCGTTGGACAGATAAGAGGGGGCTCAAACGATGTCAACGCCGCGCTGGTCCTGCCGACCGCGCCAAATTCCGCCACAATCTGGCCGATCTGAAGCCATTCAGCCAAAGCAATCCCCACCGGAGTTAATCTTGATGACCTTATCGTTCCGCCGTGCGTCGCTCGCCAGCCTTGGCCTGGCATTCGGGCTATCGGCTCTGTCGCTGTCGCCGGTGATGGCGCAGGAAACCGCCCCGGCCCAGCCGGCTGCCCCGGCCGCGGCCGCCAAGCCGGTCGATCCGAACGCCGTGGTCGCGACGATCAACGGCCAGCCGCTGACCGAGGCGGACCTTGGGCTTGCGGAAGGCGAGCTGTCGCAGCAGTTCCAGCAACTGCCGCCGGAACAGCGCCGCGCGGCCGCCCTTTCGGCGGCCATAGAGATCCGCGTCATGGCGGCCCAGGCGGTCGCCACCGGCCTCGACAAGGATGCCGACTTCCAGCGCCGCATGGCGTTCCTGCAGCAGCGCGCGCTGCATGGCGAGATGGTCGAGAAGGGCGTCGTCAACAAGGTGACCGACGCCGAGATTCGCGCCCGCTACGACCAGGAGATCGCCAACACGCCGCCGGTCAACGAGGTGCACGCCCGTCACATCCTCGTGAAGACCAAGGAAGAGGCCGAGGCGATCATCAAGCAGCTCGACGGCGGCGCCGATTTCCAGAAGCTTGCCAACGAGCACACCAGCGATCCGAGCGGCAAGTCCAACGGCGGCGATCTCGGCTGGTTCGGACCGGGGCAGATGGTGCCCGAGTTTGACAAGGCGGCGTTCGCGCTCGAGGTGGGTAAATACACCAAGGAGCCGGTGCAGTCGCAGTTCGGCTGGCACGTCATCAAGCTCGAGGACAAGCGCGCCAAGCAGCCGCCGGCCTTCGAGGAGGTCAAGGACCAGGCCAAGCAGGCCGTCATCCGCGACAAGTATTTCGCGCTGGTGAAGCAGCTGCGTGCCGACGCCAAGGTCGAGATCCCTGACGCCAACCTGAAGAAGGCCGTCGAGACGATCGAAAGCGGCAAGTAAGACCCGCGACAGCACATCAGTCATGCGAAGGGCGCCGTTCGGCGCCCTTTTCGTTTGCGGCATGGAAACAATCGAGTCGCGCTGGCTCCCTCTGCCCGGCGGCTCAGCGCTTGGCGGAAATGCCGGAGATCACATAGCGGACGGCAGTGCGCAGCGTCGCCTCGTCCTCGTCGAGCCGGTTGGTCAGAAGGTGCCTCCAGGCATAGGAGGCGATGAGGTCGGCGACGATGCCGGCATCGACTTCGGGCGCGACCTCGCCGCGCGCCTTGGCGCGCTCGATCACCTGGCCGGTATGGGCGCGGCGTCCGGTCGCGTAGCCGGCCAGGGCCGCCGCAGCGTGGCTATCCGACTGCGCCTCGGCGATCAGCGATCTGAACACATTGCCCGACGACGTCAGGCGCCAGTGCGCGAACAGGTTCTTCAGGAAGCCGACAAGATCGTCCTCGAGATTGCCGGTGTCGGGGACGTCGACCCGCTTCTGCCGCTGGTAGACGTCGAGCAGCAGGGCGGCCTTGCTCGGCCACCAGCGATAGATGGTCGGCTTGCCGGCCCGCGCCCGGCGCGCCACCGCCTCGATCGAGAAGCCGGAATAGCCGGCCTCCGCCAGCACCGCCTCGGCGGCGTCGAGAATGGCGTCGGCGCTGTCGGGATTGCGCCTGGCGCCGATCGATTTGCGCCCGGTTCCGGCGGCCTCGCCCATCTGCCTTGTCCTTGCCGATATCTCTTGCCCGCAGGATACAAGGCTTCTCGGCGAAACGATACGGCCCGTTCCGGGGCCTCCCCAAATGCGCGGCCGTGCAGGCATGCGGAGCGGCCGGCAGGAGCGACGAAAACGCCCTTGCGCCGGCGCGTCGTATCGGGCAAACCGGCCTTCCCCAGCGTTTCCGCCGCCCGAGGTCCTCATGTCCGCAACGATTTCGCCGCTCGCGCCGAAGAAATATCCAAAAATGCCCGCGATCGAGGGCGTGCGCATCGCCACCGCCGAGGCGGGGATCAAATACAAGAACCGCACCGACCTCCTGGCCATGGTCTTCGATCCGGGCACCGCCGTCGCCGGGGTGTTCACCAAGTCGAAATGCCCGTCGGCGCCGGTCGATTTCTGCCGGCAGAACCTCGGCGCCGGCAAGGCGCGCGTGCTGGTGGTCAATTCCGGCAACGCCAATGCCTTCACCGGCAAGAAGGGCCGCGCTTCAACAGCGCTGACCGGCGAGGCGGCGGCCAAGGCCGCCGGATGCGCCACGAGCGAGGTGTTCCTGGCCTCCACTGGCGTCATCGGCGAGCCGCTCGACACGGCCAGGTTCAGCCATCTGCTCGCCGGGCTGGTCAAGGACGGCAAGCCCGACCTGTGGACCGAGGCGGCCAAGGCCATCATGACGACCGACACCTATCCGAAGGTGGCGACGGCGACGGTGAAGCTCGGCGACGCCGACGTCACCATCAACGGCATCGCCAAGGGCGCCGGCATGATCGCGCCCGACATGGCGACGATGCTCTCCTTCATCGCCACCGACGCGCCGATCGCCGCACCCGTGCTGCAGGATCTGTTGTCGCGCGGCACCGCCAAGACCTTCAACGCGGTCACCGTCGACAGCGACACCTCGACCAGCGACACGCTGCTGCTGTTTGCCACGGGCGCCGCTGCCAAGCGCGGCGCACCCGCGATCAGCGATGCCAAGGACGCGCGGCTCGGCGCGTTCCGCCGTGCGCTCGGCAAGGTGCTGAAGACGCTGGCGCTGCAGGTGGTGCGCGACGGCGAGGGCGCGCGCAAGCAGGTCGAAGTCACCGTTACCGGCGCCAAGTCGGCCCGTTCGGCCAAGCGCATCGCGCTGTCGATCGCCAATTCGCCGCTGGTCAAGACGGCCGTCGCCGGCGAGGACGCCAATTGGGGCCGCGTCGTCATGGCGGTCGGCAAGGCCGGCGAGCCCGCCGACCGCGACCTTTTGTCGATCTGGTTCGGCGACAACAGGCTGGCGCATGAGGGCGAGCGCGATCCGGCTTATTCCGAGGAAGCGACCTCGGCCTATATGAAGCGCGACGATATCCGCATCCGCGCAGATATCGGCATCGGGCGCGGCAAGGCGACGGTGTGGACGTGCGACCTCACCAAGGAATATGTCGCCATCAACGGCGATTACCGGAGCTGAGGGCGTTGGTGTCCAGACATCCGGCAAGCATGCTCGCGACCGTCCGCCGCTACGAGGCGGCCGGTTTCCGCGCCTGGCCGGCGGCCGCCGTCCACTATGACGGCACCTGGGTGGTGCGGCTGACGGCCGGGCATCCGGCCAAGCGGCTGAACTCGGTCAATCCGCTCGACCCCGGCGACACCCAGCACATCGCCGAGCGCATCGGCCGCGCCAGCCGGCGTTTCGACGCCTATGGCCGGCCGCTGACGTTCCGCATATCGCCGCTGTCAGGCCCTGTCCTTTCCAAACATCTCGACGGCGAAGGCTGGAGCAGCTTCGACGAATCCCTGGTGATGCGGCTGCCGCTGGCCGACGCCCGTCTCGACACCGCCATGGACCAGATTCCGCTGAAAGACATCAGCCGCTTCATCGGCGCGTCGCTGAAGGTCAGCGGCTCGGACGTGTCGCTCAGGCCGGGCCTGTCGGAGATCATCGGCGCCATCCAGCCCGAGGCCGGGCTGTTCGCGCTCGAGGACGGCAACGAACCGCTGGCGACGCTGATCTGCGTCCATGACGGCGACCTCGCCGGATTGTTCGAGATCGCCACCGACAGATCGGTGCGCAACCAAGGCCACGGCCGCAACCTTATCCTGTCGGCGCTGAAATGGGCACCACTGCGCGGCGCGCGGGAGGCCTGGCTGCAGGTCGAAGCGGGCAACGCGCCGGCGCTGGGGCTCTACCGCTCGTTGGGCTTCGAGGAAGTCTACCGCTACCACTATCGTCGGCCGCCCGGCGCATGAGCGAAGTCAAGCCAGCCGGTAAGCGCCTGCTTCTCGTCGCCGCCTGCGCGCTGGTCGACGCCGATGGTCGCGTGCTGCTGGCGCAACGCCCCGAAGGCAAGCAGCTCGCCGGCCTGTGGGAATTCCCGGGCGGCAAGGTCGAGCCCGGTGAAACACCGGAGGAGTGCCTGATCCGGGAGCTCCAGGAGGAACTCGGCATCGAAACGGACATCCCCTGTCTCGCGCCGCTCACCTTCGCCAGCCACAGCTACGATGATTTTCACCTGCTGATGCCGCTCTTCGTCTGCCGCCGCTTTCGCGGAATCGCGCAGCCAAAGGAAGGACAGGGGCTGAAATGGGTGCGGCCGCGCCAGATGCGCGACTATCCGATGCCGCCGGCCGACGCGCCGCTGATCCAGTTCCTCATCGATCTCCTATGAGAGCCTGGGCGCTGGTTTTAGCCAGCGTTAATGGAAGATTTATCCCGGTGTGGAAAATTGAGGCAAAGCCGGGTCCCGGCCGATTCGCGTGGGGAGCGATTGCATGAGCCTCGACAAAGACTGGGACTCGATCCGGCCGGAGCGCGGCTTTCGCGCCGCCGATGCCGGTATGGGCATATTGCGCATCACGCTTCTGTTCGGCTCGGCCGCGGTGGCGCTCGCCTTGATCGCCGCGCCTTTGCTCGACAGCCAGACGCGGTCGGCCCGCGACGGTTTTGCCGGCGTCGACACGATGAGCACCGGTACGATCGGCCATCGCGACACCTATACGCTGCGCCGCAGCGTCTTGCAGCCTCTGCCCAGTTCGGTCTGCGTGATCCGCAGCGACGGCTCGCGCAGCGGCGAGTGTTGATATAGTTAACAAATTTCCGAGAAACGGCCCGTTTCACCGCCTGTTAAGCTTTTGCCGTTAACCTTTCTTAACAGGTAGGAGCTATGGTCCTGGCAAGAGGGATCGATGACCATGAAAAAGCTTCTGCAACGGTTCATTCACGACGAGAGAGGCGCGACAGCCATCGAGTATGGCCTGATCGCCGCAGTGCTGTCGCTTGCCATCGTCGGCGGCGTCGGCAGGGCAGCCAATGCGATACAGTGGCTGTTCAGCGACACCAACAGCCAGCTCGTCAACGCCTTCGCCCAGCACTGATCGGTCTCAACGCCGCTGCGGGTCTTCCAGGATCGTCTTCAGCGAAACCTTTGCCGAGCCCGGCTTCAGCGGCTTTTGCTGCGAAGCATCGGGCGCCCAGCCTGACAGCCATACAATCGAGAAGCTCGCCCTGATCCGGCCATCGGGGTCGGAAAACCGCTCAGCGTAGATCTCGGCGGCGCGGGCGAGGAATTTTCGCGTGCCGGGCCGCCGGCTGCGGTCGACGAGCGCGCTGGTCTCGCCCATGGCTCTGAGGTCGGCGAGCAGGTCGAACATGGTGTCGTAGCGGACCGTCACCGTCTCGACATCGGCGACCGGCAGCGCCAGGCCGGCGCGCTGCAGCAGCGCGCCGGCGTCGCGGACATCGGTGAAGGGAATGACGCGCGGGCTGGCGCCGCCGTAGAGCTCGGTCTCGGCGGCGAGCAGGCTCTCGCGCAATTCGGAAAGCGTGCCGGCGCCGGCCAGGGCGCCGAGGAAAAGCCCGTCTGGCCGCAGCGCCCGGCGGATCTGCGCCAGCATGCCGGGAATATCGTTCATCGCCTGCAACGACAGCAGCGAGACAACCAGATCGAGGCTCTCGGCCTCGAACGGCACCGTCTCCATCGGCGCGACAAGGCCTACCCTGTCTGCGAGGAAAGCCGCGTCCGCTTCGACGCGCGCGATCTCCGCCGCCTTGCCGCTTTCGGCGAGCACATCCGCTGCCGCCGGCGTCTGGCAAAACAGCGCGGCCGCCTTGCCGAAGCTGCGCTCGACAGCGCCGAGCCGGTCGGCAAGGTCATCGGCTGCCCGCCGCATCAGGAAATCGGCGCCGCCCACGGAATGGGCCAGGGCGCGGCGCTTGCGCGCCAGCCAGAGCGAGGTGTCGATGATAGGCTGCAACGGGCAGGTTCCTGTTTTCCGCGCTCCGATTATAGTGGAGCGGCGACGAAACCACGTGGCCGATCCAATGCCGAAGATCAAGACCGTTGAACTCGGGACCATCGCGCGGCGGGCACTGGCCTTGCCGGCGCGCATCCTGTTTCCGCCGGTCTGCGCCGGCTGCCGGCGCCATGTCTCGCAGCCCGGCGTGCTGTGCGGCACCTGCTGGCCGAAGCTCAGGCTGCTGGAACGACCCTGGTGCGCCGTGATGGGCACGCCGTTCACCCATGACATGGGCGAAGGCTTCCTCTCGGCCGAAGCGATCGCCGATCCGCCGCCCTTCGAACGGGCGCGGGCCGCGGTCGTCTATTCCGGCGTGGCGCGCCAGATGGTGCAAGGCCTGAAGTATCAGGACCGCACGGATCTGGCGCCATGGATGGCGCGCTGGATGCTGCGCGCCGGAGCCGAGCTGATCGCGGAGGCCGATCTCGTCGTGCCGGTGCCGTTGCACTGGCGGCGCTTCTTCCGGCGGCAGTTCAACCAGTCGGCCGAGCTGGCCAGGGCGGTATCGCACCTCAGCGGCCTGCCTTTCTCGCCTTCGGCTGTGAGGCGCGTGAAGCTCACCCGCCAGCAGGTCGGGCTGGAGCGGCAGGAGCGCGAGGACAACGTGCGCGCCGCCTTCCGCGTGCCGACCGAGGCGGAGATCGAGATCGCCGGCCGCCGGGTGCTGTTGATCGACGATGTCTACACCACCGGCGCGACAGTGAGGTCGGTGGCCAAGGCGCTGAAGAAGGGCGGCGCCGGAGCCGTCGACGTGCTGACCTTCGCGCGCGTTTTGCCGGGGGACTTTCGGGCCGACGAGTCCGCGACTATATAAAGCGAGAATTGTTGTTTTCGTGCATGTCGTTATCCCGGAAGCGCCACGCGCCTCCAGGCGCATGCATAGGCAGGATTGCTGGCTGATGATCGATGTGACGATCTATACCCGGATGATGTGCGGCTATTGCACCGCAGCCAAGCGGCTCCTCGACCGCAAGGGCGTCGCCTATACCGAGCATGATGCTTCCTTCTCGCCGGAACTGCGCCAGGAGATGATTTCCCGGGCGCATGGCCGCACCACGTTTCCGCAGATTTTCATCGGCGACACGCATGTCGGCGGCTCCGACGACCTCCATGATCTGGAGGCGGAGGGCCGGCTCGATGTGTTGCTTGCCAACGGTTCGAGGGCTTGACCATGGGTGTTTTCAAGGCAGCGGCGGTGCAGATGCGTTCGGGCGAGAGCCCGGAGCGCAACGCGGTCGATCTGGAGCGCCTCGTGCGCGAGGCGGCAGGCCTTGGCGCAACCTATATCCAGACCCCCGAGATGACCGGCGCGCTGGTGCGCGACAAGGAGGCGCGTGCCGCTTCCTTCACCTCCGAGGACAAGGACATCATCGTCTCGACCGCCAGGAAGCTGGCCAGGGAACTCGGCATTTTCCTGCACATCGGCTCGACCGCCATCCTGCGCGCCGACGGCAAGCTGGCAAACCGCGCCATGCTGTTCGCGCCGGATGGGGCGACGATAGCCAGCTACGACAAGATCCACATGTTCGACGTCGATCTCGACAATGGTGAGAGTTGGCGCGAATCCGCCGCTTACGAGCCGGGCACCGAAGCTGTCGTCGCCGAGATCGGCGGCGCGAAGCTCGGCTTTGCCGTCTGCTACGATTTGCGCTTCCCGCAGCTCTTCCGCGCCGAGGCGCTGGCCGGCGCCGACTTGTTGTCGGTGCCCGCCGCTTTCACCCGGCAGACCGGCGAGGCGCATTGGCATGTGCTGCTTCGGGCCCGCGCCATCGAGAACGGCGCCTATTTGGTTGCGGCTGCCCAGGGCGGATTGCACGAGGACGGCCGCGAGACCTATGGCCATTCGCTGATCGTCGACCCGTGGGGCCGCATTGTCGCGGAAGCGGCGCACGACCAGCCGGCGGTGATCGTCGCCGAGATCGACCCGGCGCAGTCGCTTGCCGCGCGCAGGAAGATCCCCAATCTCAAGAATGCGCGCGAGTTCTCGATCAATGCCGGCGAGGCGCCCCGCCTCAGGGGTGCCGCCTCTTGATCCGTTTCTCCCTGATCTGCGAGCATGAGCACGAATTCGAGGCGTGGTTCCGGAGCAACGACGATTTCGACACCCAGAAGAAGCGCGGGTTCGTCGACTGCCCGAACTGCGGCTCGCACAAGGTCGACAAGGCGCTGATGGCGCCGGCCGTCTCGACCGGGCGCAAGCAGGAAAAGATCGCGCTCGCCATGGGCGAAGCGCAGAAGCAGGCGTTGGCGCAGTTGAAGGCGATGGCCGAGAAGGTGCGCGAGAATGCCGACTATGTTGGCGACAAATTCGCCGAGGAAGCGCGCAAGATCCATTTCGGCGAGACCGATCCGCGCGGCATCTATGGCGAGGCGACGGTCGACGAGGCAAAGAGTCTGGTCGAGGATGGCGTCGAGTTCATGCCGATCCCCAGCTTTCCCGACGACCGCAACTGAGCATTCAGCTCAGGCTTCCGATCAGCTTTCCAAGCAGACTGGCCAGTGTCTCCCGCTCCGGCGCGGTCAGTCCGGCGAGGATTTCATGTTCGTTGGCGACATGGGCGGCGAGCGCCTCGTCGGTCAAGGCCAAACCCTTTTCGGTCAACCGCACCACCACGCCGCGGCGGTCGCTGGGATGCGGCGCGCGTTCGATCAAACCGGCCTTCTCCAACCGGTCCAGCCGGGCGGTCATGGCGCCCGAGGTCACCATCGTCGCCTCGTAGAGATCGGTCGGCGTCAAGGCGTAGGGCGTGCCGGAGCGGCGCAGGGTCGCCAGCACGTCGAACTCGCCTTGCTGCAATCCGAAGCGGGCAAACAGCGGCGCCAGCCGCTCGCGCGAGATCAGCGAGGCGGCTTCGTTCAGCCGTCCGATCACGGCCATAGGCGAGACGTCCAGGTCCGGCCGTTCCCTTTGCCACTGCTCGATCGCCCTTGCCGCCCGATCCATCTATCTCACCGAAAAGTATCTTGACATAAAGAATCTTTGCACTATGTTATCGCAAAACACAATAGCGGCCAAGCGCCGCGATTGAACGACGGGACCATCCGATGAAACTTCTCTGGGATTCGGCGGCCGGCCTGCTGGTCGTCACCGGCGGCCTGCTCGGCCTGACGCTGCCGTTCGGCAAGCTGGCGACGGCGGCCGGCGTTCCGGCCATGGTCTGGGCTTTCGTCATCTCGCTCGGCGCCGGCGGCGTGCTGTTGCTGGCGCTCCTGCTGCGCGGCGAACGCATCCGGCTGACGGCGCACAAATTGCGCTATTTCTTCGTCACCGCCGCCGTGTCCTATGCGGTCCCCAATTTGCTGATGTTCTCGGCCATCCCGCATCTGGGAGCCGGTTACACCGGCATCATGTTCACGCTCTCGCCCGTCGTCACGCTGGTGTTCTCGATCCTGCTCGGCGTCAGGCGGCCAAACCTGCTCGGTGTCGTCGGCATCGCGGTCGGCTTCGTCGGCGCGGTGATGGTGGCGGTCACGCGCGGCGAGGCCGGCCAGCCGGCCGAGTTCTTCTGGGTGGCGGTCGGATTGCTGATCCCGGTCAGCCTCGCTGCCGGCAACATCTACCGCACCGTCGACTGGCCCGAAGACACCGGTCCGATCGAACTTGCCGTCGGCAGCCATCTGGCCTCGGCGACGCTGCTGCTGGCCGGCATCCTCACCCTGCTGGGCAAGGGCGCATTTGCCCCGCTCGGCGGCGTGCCGCTGGTGGTCGCCGGACAGGTGGCGTCGGCGTCGGCGATGTTTGCCTTCTTCTTCCGGCTGCAAGCGGTCGGCGGTCCGGTCTATCTCAGCCAGATCGGCTATGTCGCGGCCGCGGTCGGCCTGTTTGCCGGCACGGTCTTCCTTGGTGAGCACTATCAGTTGTTGACCTGGGCGGGCGCGGTGATCATCACGATCGGCGTGTTCATCACCACAAAGGCGCAGAACCAGACGAGCTTGAAGATGCGGAGCCAGGCAGCCTGACAGGGAGAGGTCAGACCGAGGCTTTTTCGGCCAGGACCATGTAGTTGACGTCCATGTCCTTCGACCGCTGCCAGCGGTCGGCGAGCGGATGGTAGACGACGCCGGTGCGGTCGATGATGGTCAGGCTGGCCGCGCCGAGGGCCTTTTCCAGCTCCTCCGGCCGTACCAGCTTGCCGAACTGGTGGGTGCCGCGCGGCAGCCAGCGCAGCACATATTCGGCGCCGATGATGGCGAGGCCGAGCGCCTTCAGCGTGCGGTTGATGGTGGCGACGAACATGATGCCGCCCGGTTTGACCATCTGGCCGCATTTGGCCACGAACAGGTCGATGTCGGCGACATGCTCGACCACTTCCATGTTGAGGATGACGTCGAATGTCTCGCCGGCGTCGGCGAGGTCCTCAGCCGTCGTGGCGCGGTAATCGACGCTGACGCCCACCTCGGCCGCGTGCAGCTTCGCCACTTCGATGTTGGTGGCGGAGGCATCGGCGCCGACCACTTCGGCTCCGAGCCGCGCCATCGGCTCGCACAGCAGACCGCCGCCGCAGCCGATGTCTAGGAAGCGCAGGCCTTCGAACGGTCTGGCCGCGCGCGGATCGCGGCCGAAGCGCGCCGCCACCTGGTCGCGGATATAGGCAAGCCGCACCGGATTGAACTTGTGCAACGGCCGGAACTTGCCGTTGGGGTTCCACCATTCGGCGGCCAGCGCGGAAAAGCGTTCCACTTCTCCGGCATCGATCGTCGACCGTCGGGGCTCTGGCATGGGCGGATCTCCTGGCGCATGACCCCGAAAATCGCTTTCGATTTTCGGAAAGGATCATGCGCAAAATCAAAGTGCTAGGAAGTCGGTTGCCGAGCCGCGAATGTCAAGGCGGCTTTTTTCGACTGCTGCCACGAGCGAACAGCGAGCCTGCGCGCGCCGGCGGCCGGGCGGAGGCGTTCTGTCAGCACATGGCAGTTTCGTCGGCCCGCAACGGCAACGGCATTGCCCTGACGGACGAATGATGAGGCATGATGTTTCAAACAGGAGCATGATCATACGCCCGCACTCTTCGATCCTATGGCGACGGCTCGAGCTGGAAGGGCACGATGCCTGCCTGCTTTCCGAGACGGACGACGGTTGGAAGCTCAGGGGCCAGGCGCTCTTCGTCCATGACGACAAGCCCTGCAGCCTCGCCTATGAAGCCGACTGCGATTCCGGCTGGCGGACGCGCTCGGCGTGCGTCGACGGTTTTCTCGGCGCGGAAACCCTGCACTTTGAGATCGAGCGGCTTGCCGATGGCGGCTGGACGCTGAACGGCGCCGGCCAGGCGGAGGTCGCCGGCCTGATCGACGTCGATCTCGGCTTCACGCCCGCCACAAACCTCCTGGCGATCCGCCGCTTCGACCTCGGGGTCGGCATGTCGACGCCCGCGCCGGCCGCCTATCTGGCCTTTCCCGAACTCAGGCTGATGCGCCTCGAGCAGAGCTACCGGCGGCTCGACGATACTCGTTACGGCTATGATGCGCCGATGTTCGGCTGCAATGCGATCCTGGAAGTTTCACCGGCTGGTTTCGTCCTCGATTACCCCGGCCTGTGGCGAAGCGCGGCGCGGCTGGAATGAGGATCGGCGTCCCAGCACGCCAGGAATTCGCCGGCAGCGGGATCAAGGTCAGACGGCGAGCGCCACCGCCAGATGCTTCATGTCGACGCTGGCGGGATCGATGGCCCGCATCGCCTGGCAATCGCCGATCTCGGCCATGATCCGACCGGCGGCGGCAAGCGCCTGCTCGCGGCTCTGCCAGCGCACCAGATCGACCCAGCCGCCGTCGTCCTGCCTGGCCAGGCAGCGGCTGAGGAAACCGGGCTGCCGCGCCAGCCAGTCGCTGAGCAGGCCGTTGCCGTCGACAAAGCCCGCTTCGGTTCCGGGCTTCAGCCGGAAGGTGACGATTTCCAGGGTCTCGGCCATCTATCCTCCTCGGTGTCGGGCCTCCAGGCTCATCTATCGCATGACCTGGTGCTCAAATCTGTCAGCAACCCCGATATTTTCAGCGCGAATCGTTGTTGCGCGCCATCGCTTGCGAAATCCTGATCATTTGGCTAAGGAGGCCGCGCATTCAGCACCCGGCCTTGGCCGGCGTGTTTTTTCGGCCCCACGGCCCGGCATCCAGTCAAAGGCATTTCGTTTCCATGGCGCGCATCGTGATGAAATTCGGCGGAACCTCCGTCGCCGACATCGCCCGCATCCGCAACGTGGCGCGCCATGTCAAACGCGAGGTCGACGCCGGCCATGAGGTCGCGGTCGTGGTCTCGGCGATGGCCGGCAAGACCAATGAACTGGTCGGCTGGACGCGCGAGGCCTCGCCGATGCACGACGCGCGCGAATATGACGCCGTGGTCGCCTCCGGGGAGCAGGTCACGGCCGGTCTCCTGGCGATCACGCTGCAGAACATGGGCGTTCATGCCCGCTCCTGGCAGGGCTGGCAGATCCCGATCAAGACCGACAACGCGCATGGCGCGGCGCGCATTCTCGACATCGACGGCGGCTTCCTGATCAAGCGCTTCGGCGAGGGCCAGGTGGCCGTCATCGCCGGGTTCCAGGGCATCGGCCCGGACAACCGCATCGCAACGCTCGGCCGCGGCGGCTCCGACACCAGCGCCGTGGCGATCGCGGCGGCGGTCAAGGCCGACCGCTGCGACATCTATACCGATGTCGACGGCGTCTACACCACCGATCCGCGCATCGAGCCGAAGGCGCGGCGGCTGGCCAAGATTTCCTTCGAGGAAATGCTCGAAATGGCCTCGCTCGGCGCCAAGGTGCTGCAGGTGCGCTCGGTCGAGCTTGCCATGGTGCACAGGGTGCGTACCTTCGTGCGGTCGTCCTTCGACGATCCCGACGCGCCCGGAATGGGGGATTTGCTCAATCCGCCCGGAACGCTTATTTGCGACGAGGAAGAGATCGTGGAACAGCAGGTCGTCACCGGAATTGCCTACGCCAAGGACGAGGCGCAGATTTCGCTGCGCCGCGTCGGCGATCGCCCCGGCGTTGCCGCCGGCATCTTCGGGCCGCTGGCCGAAGCCAACATCAATGTCGACATGATCGTCCAGAACATCTCCGAGGACGGCAAGTTCACCGACATGACCTTCACGGTGCCGTCGGGCGACGTCGACAAGGCGCTTGCGGTGCTGGAGCGCCTGAAAGCCGATGTCGGCTATGATGTGGTGCAGTCGGAAGCCGGCATGTCGAAGGTGTCGGTCATCGGCATCGGCATGCGCAGCCACGCGGGTGTCGCCGCCACCGCCTTCAAGGCGCTGGCCGACAAGGCGATCAATATCCGCGCCATCACCACTTCCGAGATCAAGATTTCGATACTGATCGACGGTCCGTATACCGAATTGGCGGTTCGCACTTTGCATTCCGTCTACGGTCTGGATAAGCAATAGCAAGACTGAATCAGTTGTTGCGTGAGTGCCGGGCGCGGCGGAAACTGCGCCGGCAAGGACTCTATTGGAGAAGAAGCCGCGATGCGTGATACGGCCAGTGGCCCGCGCGTTCTGCTGAAGCGGCTCCGCGAGCTCATGCAGGAGCCGCTGGAGCCGCAGGAGCGGCTCGACCGCATCGTGCGCGACATCGCCTCCAACATGGTCGCCGAGGTGTGCTCGCTCTATGTGCTGCGCGCCGATTCGGTGCTCGAGCTCTACGCCACCGAAGGTCTCAATCCGAACGCCGTCCACCTGGCGCAGTTGCGGCTCGGCCAGGGTCTCGTCGGCACCATCGCCGCCAGCGCACGGCCGCTCAACCTTTCCAACGCGCAGGAGCATCCGGCCTTCGCCTACCTGCCGGAGACCGGCGAAGAGATCTACAACTCCTTCCTCGGGGTGCCAGTGCTCAGGGCAGGGCGGACGCTTGGCGTGCTCGTGGTGCAGAACAAGACCATGCGCCACTACCGCGACGATGAAGTCGAGGCTCTGGAAACGACGGCAATGGTCATCGCCGAGATGATCGCCACCGGCGATCTCGCCAGGCTGACCCGCCCGGGTCTGGAGCTCGACCTGCGCCGCCCGGTCAGCTTCACCGGCCTCTCGTTCAACGAAGGCGTCGGGCTCGGCCATGTCGTGCTGCACGAGCCGCGCATCGTCGTCACCAATCTGTTCAACGAGGACAGCGAGGAGGAAGTCCGCCGGCTGCAGGCCTCGCTCGGCTCGCTGAGGCTGTCCATCGACGACATGCTGGAGCGCCGCGAGGTCGCCTTCGAGGGCGAGCACCGCGAGGTTCTCGAGGCCTACCGCATGTTCGCCAACGACAGCGGCTGGGTGCGCCGGCTGGAAGAGGCGATCCGCAACGGCCTGACGGCGGAAGCAGCGGTGGAGAAGGTGCAGAGCGACATGCGCGCCCGCATGCTGCACATGACCGACCCCTATCTGCGCGAGCGGATGAGCGATTTCGACGACCTTGCCAACCGCCTGCTGCGCCAGCTGATGGGGCGCGGGCCGGAGGATGTCGCGGCGTCGCTGCCGAAGGATGCCATCCTCGTCGCCCGTTCGATGGGCGCCGCCGAGCTGCTCGACTACCCGCGCGACAAGCTGCGCGGCGTGGTGCTGGAGGATGGGGCGGCAACCAGCCACGTCGTCATCGTGGCGCGCGCCATGGGCATTCCCGTCGCCGGGCAGATGAAGGGCGCCGTTTCGATGGCGGAAAACGGCGATGCCATCATCGTCGACGGCGAAGAGGGCACGATCCATCTCAGGCCGCAGCCCGACCTCGAGGCCGCCTATGCCGAGAAGGTGCGCTTCCGCGCCCGCCGGCAGGAGGTCTATCGCGAGCTGCGCAAGAAGCCGTCGGTGACCAAGGACGGTGTTGCGGTCGACCTCCTGATGAACGCCGGCCTCGCCGTCGACCTGCCGCAGCTTGCCGAGTCTGGCGCGGCCGGCATCGGCCTGTTCCGCACCGAGTTGCAATTCATGGTCGCCTCGACCTTCCCGCGCGCCGAAGCGCAGGAGCGGCTCTACCGCGACGTGCTCGAAGCGGCGCGCGGCAAGCCGGTGACCTTCCGCACAATCGACATCGGCGGCGACAAGGTGCTGCCCTATTTCAAGGGCGCGCTGCAGGAGGAGAACCCGGCGCTCGGCTGGCGGGCGATCCGGCTCACCCTCGATCGCCCGGGCCTGCTGAGGACGCAGATCCGCGCCTTGCTGAAAGCTTGCGGCGGCCGCGAGCTGAAGCTGATGCTGCCGATGGTGACGGAGCTCGGCGAGATCGCCCAGGCGCGCGAGATCATCGATCGCGAGGTCAGGCATCTGTCGCGCTTTGCCCACCACCTGCCGACCAGCCTGAAGCTCGGCGCGATGCTCGAAGTGCCGTCGCTGCTGTTCCAGCTCGACGAGCTGATGAAGGCGGTCGACTTCGTCTCGGTCGGCTCCAACGACCTGTTCCAGTTCGTCATGGCGGTCGATCGCGGCAACACGCAATTGTCCGACCGTTTCGACACGCTGTCGGCGCCGTTCCTGCGGGTGCTGAAGCAGATCGCCGATGCCGGCGCCCGCAATCACACGCCGGTGACGCTGTGCGGGGAACTCGCCGGAAAACCGATATCGGCGATGGCGCTGATCGGCCTCGGCTTCCGCTCGATCTCGATGTCGCCGGCCTCGATCGGCCCGGTCAAGGCGATGCTGACGGAACTGCCGCTCGACGAGTTGCAGGCCTTCTTCGCCGACAATCTGATGGCGCCGGCGCAAGGGCTGCCGATGCGGGCGCTGCTGCAGGCCTTTGCCGACGACCGCTCCATTCCGCTATAGAATCCGCCATGATCAACCTGCCGCGCGACCGCATGGATCAAGTCGTCAAGCGTTTCGAGATGCTCGAAGCGCAGATGTCGGCCGGCCCGGCGCCGGATGCCTATGTAAAGATGGCATCGGAATATGCCGAGCTGCAGGACATGGTGGCCAAGGTCAGGGAATTGCGCTCGGCCGAGCACGAGCAGGCCGACCTCGAAGCGATGCTCGCCGACAAGGGCACCGATGCCGAGATGCGGGCGCTCGCCGAGGCGGATCTGCCAGGGGTGGAGGAGCGCATCGAGGCGCTACAGAAGGATATCCAGATCCTGCTTCTGCCCAAGGATGCCGCCGACGACAAGAATGCCATCCTCGAAATCCGTGCCGGCACCGGTGGCGATGAAGCCGCTCTTTTCGCCGGCGACCTGTTTCGCATGTATGAGCGCTATGCCGCCGAACGCGGCTGGCGGTTCGAGACCGTGTCGGCCAGCGACGGCGATGCCGGCGGTTTCAAGGAAATCATCGCTACGGTCTCGGGCAAGGGCGTGTTCGCGCACCTGAAGTTCGAATCCGGCGTGCATCGCGTGCAGCGCGTGCCGGCGACCGAGGCCAGCGGGCGCATACACACCTCCGCGGCGACCGTCGCCGTGCTGCCGGAGGCCGAAGAGGTCGACATCGAAATCCGCGCCGAAGACATCCGCATCGACACGATGCGCGCCTCGGGTTCAGGCGGCCAGCACGTCAACACCACCGATTCGGCCGTCCGCATCACCCATTTGCCGACCGGGATCATGGTGGTGCAGGCAGAGAAATCGCAGCACCAGAACCGGGCGAAGGCCATGCAGATCCTGCGCGCCCGGCTCTATGATATGGAGCGCAGCAAGGCGGACGAGGAGCGTTCGGAATCACGCAAGTCGCAGGTCGGCTCGGGCGACCGCTCGGAGCGCATCCGCACCTACAACTTTCCGCAAGGGCGCCTCACCGACCATCGCATCAACCTCACCCTCTACAAGCTCGACCGGGTGATGATGGGCGAACTCGACGAGGTCGTCGATGCGCTGATCGCCGACCACCAGTCGAAGCTGCTCGCCGACATCGGCGTCGATGGCTGACATCTTGCCCGGCACGCTCGGGCCGCTGCTGCGGGAGGCGCGTCATCGTCTTGCCGCCGCCGGCGTGGCCGATCCGGCGCTGGATGCCAGGCTGCTGGTCGAGCATTTTTCCGGAACGACCCGCACCCAGGCCATCGCCGAGCCGTCGCAAACGGTGCGGGAGGACGCGATTGCGGCAATCGATGTGGCCCTGCGACGGCGCGTCGCAGGCGAGCCGGTGCACCGTATCCTCGGGTTTCGCGAGTTCTACGGCCTGCGGCTTGGGCTTTCACCCGAAACGCTGGAGCCGCGGCCCGACACCGAGACGCTGGTCGAGGCGATCCTGCCCTTCGCCAGGGCGACAGCGGAGCGGCTTGGCGAATGCCGCATCCTCGATCTCGGCACCGGTACCGGCGCCATCGCGCTGGCTCTGCTCAGCGCCGTTCCCGGCGCCGTCGCCACGGGTGTCGACATTGCCGGGGGCGCGCTGGCCACCGCCATGCGCAATGCCTGCGAACTGGGCCTGGCCGACAGGTTCGAAACGCTTGAATCCGACTGGTTTGCAAAAGTTTCCGGCCGGTACCATGTAATTGCCGCAAACCCTCCCTATATACCCAGTCGAGACATAGGAAATCTGCAGGACGAGGTCCGCGATTTCGATCCGCATCTGGCCCTTGATGGCGGCGCGGACGGTCTTGGTCCCTACCGGATCATCGCCGCTGAGGCGACAAGGTTTCTGGAAGCCGAGTGCAGGGTTGCGGTCGAGATCGGCCACACGCAACGGAACGAAGTCACGGACATCTTCATGGCAGCCGGCTACCGGTTGTCCGGTATGTTCCGCGACCTCGGCGGAAACGACAGGGTTCTGGTGTTCGAACGCGCAAACCCCTGATGCAGTGCGAAATAGGGCTTGGCAATGCCCGGGAATGCAGCTAGGGTCGAAGTAACCGGATGAGACGAAGCAGGCAGTGCTCTTAGCGATTCGGTTTTCCTTGGAAATAGCTGCCTTCTTGCGCAATCGACGCCAATGCTTCGTGCGGGAATCGTCCGGCAAGTGATGTAACCGGAACAGGATGGCACGTGGCGCCAACGCAATTGATGCGGGCGAACGCCGGTGAAGAAACGAAACGGCTGGCTGCATGAGCGCCTCCGTTCGTAAAAAAGTTTTCGAAAATTTCACACTGAAGAGAGTCGAATGAGGCCACAACAGCAGAACAGGCGCATGCGCGGTCGCAACAACAATGGCGGCGGCGGTGGCAACAACAACAACCGCAAGGGCCCCAATCCCCTGACGCGCAACTACGAGAGCAACGGCCCGGATGTGAAGATCCGCGGATCGGCTCAGCAGATTGCCGAAAAATACGCCGCACTCGCCCGTGACGCGCAAAGCTCCGGCGACCGGGTGATGGCGGAGAACTACCTCCAGCACGCCGAGCACTACAATCGCATCATTGCCGCCGCGCAGGCGCAGATGCCGATCCAGAACGTCCAGCAGAACCGCGACGATTTCGACGAAGATGCGGACGAGGATCGCGACGAGTTCGACAACAACATCGGCAACAGCAATACCGCGGAAGCCCCGGCTGCGCAGGCCAACCATGGCGGCGGGCCGCAGCCGGTGATCGAAGGCGAACTGGCCTTCAACCAGGACAACGGCAACCGCGATGGCGGTGGGCGCGACAACGGCCGCGACAATGGCCAGCGCGACAACAATGGCGGGCGCCACCGCGACCGCCGTCCGAACGGCGGCTACGGCCAGAACGGCCAGCGCGGTGATTATAACCAGCGCGGCGAAAATGGCGGCCAGCGCTTCGACCAGAACCGCCGCAACGAGGCGCCGGCGCAGCCGGAAAGCGCCTCCCCGGCGGAGCCGGCCGTCGCGGCCGAGCAGGCGCCTTTGTTCGACAGTTTTTCGCCGGCGGCTCTCGCTGCCCAGGCAGAGCGCAACGAAGCGGCCTCCGACAATGGCGGCTCGCGCCGCCAGCGCCGTCCGCGCCGTGCACGCGGCAATGCCGACGAAACCGGTGCCGACCAGGCCGATAGCCAGGTGGAAACCGGCAGCGACAATGCCGGTGCCGAACCGGTGAATGCCGCCCCTGTCGAAGGCAATGCCGCACCGGCCGAGGACAATCCGGCGCCGGCCGACGGCGCCTCCAGCGATCCGGTTGCTGCCGACGTCAACAACTGATCGGGTCCGGTTTTCAGGTCATCAAGCGGCGGAGAGAAATCTCCGCCGTTTTCGTTTTGCGCGGCGCTGGAATAATATGCATCCCGCGCCGCCTGGACGCCTTGAGAGCCCTGTGCCCCTTCACCATATCTCGCGTGAACAGGATCCGGCTCGAATGAGCGGGTCCGTCACCGCAATCTGATCCGGTGCCGCAAAGCGGGCCGGTGATGGAAGGAGACAGATATGAACCTTGAAAAATACTCGGAGCGCGTGCGCGGCTTCATCCAGTCCGCCCAGACCATGGCGCTCTCGCGCAACCACCAGCAATTCACGCCCGAACATATGCTGAAGGTGCTCGTCGATGACGACGAGGGCCTGGCCGCGTCGCTGATCGAGCGTGCCGGCGGCAATGCCCGCGACGTCAAGCTCGGCGTCGAGGCGGCGCTCGAGGCGATGCCCAGGGTGGAAGGCGGCAACGGCCAGCTTTACCTGGCGCAGCCTCTGGCCAAGGTGTTCTCGACCGCCGAGGACCTGGCCAAGAAGGCGGGCGACAGTTTCGTCACCGTCGAACGGCTGCTGCAGGCGCTCGCCATGGAGAAGTCGGCCAAGACCGCCGACATCCTGTCCAAGGCCGGCGTCACCGCGCAGGCGCTGAACCAGGTCATCAACGATGTCCGCAAGGGCCGCACCGCCGATTCGGCGAGCGCCGAGCAGGGCTATGATGCGCTGAAGAAGTACGCGCGGGATCTGACGGCCGACGCTCGCGCCGGCAAGCTCGATCCGGTCATCGGCCGCGACGACGAGATTCGCCGCACCATCCAGGTGCTGTCGCGCCGCACCAAGAACAATCCGGTGCTGATCGGCGAGCCGGGCGTCGGCAAGACAGCGATCGCCGAGGGCCTGGCGCTGCGCATCGTCAATGGCGACGTGCCGGAATCGCTGAAGGACAAGCAGCTGATGGCGCTCGACATGGGTGCGCTGATCGCCGGCGCCAAATATCGCGGCGAGTTCGAGGAGCGGCTGAAAGCCGTGCTCAACGAGGTCACGGCCGCCGCCGGCGGCATCATCCTGTTCATCGACGAGATGCACACGCTGGTCGGCGCCGGCAAGGCGGACGGCGCCATGGATGCGTCCAACCTTCTGAAGCCGGCGCTGGCGCGCGGCGAACTGCACTGCGTCGGCGCGACCACGCTCGACGAGTACCGCAAGCATGTCGAGAAGGACCCGGCGCTGGCCCGCCGATTCCAGCCGGTGTTCGTCAACGAGCCGACGGTGGAGGACACGGTCTCGATCCTGCGCGGACTGAAGGAGAAGTACGAGCAGCACCACAAGGTGCGCATCTCCGATTCGGCGCTGGTTTCGGCGGCGACGCTGTCGAACCGCTATATCGCCGACCGCTTCCTGCCGGACAAGGCAATCGACCTTGTCGACGAGGCCGCCTCGCGGCTGCGGATGCAGGTCGATTCGAAGCCGGAGGCGCTGGACGAGATCGACCGCCGCATCATGCAGCTCAAGATCGAACGCGAGGCGCTCAAGGTCGAGAAGGACGATGCCTCGAAGGACCGGCTCGCCAGGCTGGAAAAGGAGCTTGCCGGGCTGGAGGAGGAGTCCACCGAGCTCACCTCGAAATGGCAGGCCGAGAAGCAGAAGCTCGGGCTCGCCGCCGACCTCAAGAAGCAGCTTGACGAGGCGCGCAACGACCTGGCCATCGCCCAGCGCAAGGGCGAGTTCCAGCGCGCTGGCGAGCTTGCCTATGGCAAGATCCCGGAGCTGGAGAAGAAGCTGAAGGAGGCCGAGACGCAGGACGGCAAGGCCGGCATGGTCGAGGAAGTGGTCACGCCCGACCACGTCGCCCATATCGTGTCGCGCTGGACCGGCATTCCGGTCGACAAGATGCTGGAAGGCGAGCGCGACAAGCTGTTGCGCATGGAAGACGAGATCGGCAAGCGGGTCGTCGGTCAGGGCGAGGCGGTGCAGGCCGTCTCCAAGGCGGTGCGCCGCGCCCGCGCCGGACTTCAGGATCCGAACCGGCCGATAGGCTCGTTCATGTTCCTCGGCCCGACCGGCGTCGGCAAGACCGAGCTCACCAAGGCGCTCGCCAATTTCCTGTTCGACAACGAAAACGCTTTGGTGCGCATCGACATGTCGGAGTTCATGGAGAAGCATTCGGTCGCCCGGCTGATCGGCGCGCCTCCCGGCTATGTCGGCTATGAGGAAGGCGGCACGCTGACCGAAGCGGTGCGGCGGCGGCCCTACCAGGTCGTGCTGTTCGACGAGATCGAGAAGGCGCATCCGGATGTCTTCAACGTGCTGCTGCAGGTGCTCGACGACGGCCGGCTGACCGATGGCCAGGGCCGCACGGTCGACTTCCGCAACACGCTGATCATCATGACCTCGAACCTCGGCGCCGAATATCTCGTCGGCCTCGGCGAGGACCAGGATGTCGATGCCGTGCGCGACGAGGTGATGAGCGTGGTGAGGACCTCGTTCCGGCCGGAGTTCCTCAACCGCGTCGACGAGGTGATCCTGTTCCACCGGCTGCGCCGGCAGGACATGGACCGCATCGTCGAGATCCAGCTCAAGCGGCTGGAGAACCTGCTCGCCGACCGCAAGATCACGCTGTCGCTGGATCATGACGCGATCGAGTGGCTGGCGGCCAAGGGCTACGATCCGGCCTATGGCGCGCGGCCGCTGAAGCGGGTGATGCAGAAAGAGCTGCAGGATCCGCTGGCGGAGAAGATCCTGCTCGGCGAGATCCTCGACGGCTCGACAGTCAAGGTCACCGCAGGTTCCGACCGGCTGAACTTCCGCTCGAAGCCGACGGTCGTGGCGACCGAGGCGGCGGCCTGAACCGCCTTGCCTTACCGGAACGGCGGAGCCTGAATGGGCTTCGCCGTTCTTCTTGTTTGAAATAGCGGGGCCCGCATGACGCTAGATGACTACAACAGCTTCTGCGCCTCGTTGCCCCGGGCGACCCATGTCGTCCAGTGGGGCGGCGCTCACGTCTGGAAGGTCGGCGGCAAGGTGTTTGCCATTGGTGGCTGGAACGGGGGCGAACAGCTCTTCGTCACCTTCAAATGTTCCGACATCGCCTATGACGTGCTGAAGGAGCAGCCAGGCTGCAGGCCCGCGCCCTATCTTGCCTCGCGCGGCATGAAATGGATCCAGCGCCAGACAAGCCAGAGCATGGATGATGCGGCGCTGAAGGACTATCTCGGCGAAAGCCACCGCCTGGTCGTCCTCAAGCTGACGAGACAGACACGCAGGGAATTGGGGCTGTAGCAGCCGGCAGTCCGCCATCTTCATGCCCGGTTCATGTTGGAACCTTAAGCTCGGTAAATGGTTTGCTGGCGAAGGGCTCGCCACAAAGGGACATGCCGCGCGGCGGCAATTACGGACCGGAGAGTTGGCCACAATGTTGCGCACGATCGTCTGCCTTTCGGCTGTTGTCGCCGGATTGGTGTCTTCCGGCGCGTTCGCGGCGCCGAGTGGCGACGGCGCGGAAAGGGAGGCCCGCGCTCCCGGCGGCATCCTTCTCGCCCAGGACGGCAACATCGACGTCTATTACGACGCCCGGGGAAACCGCGTCATAGTCGATGCCGATACCGGCAAGGTCATCGCTATCCAGCCGCCGGGCACCAGGCTCGATCGCAGGGCGCTGCGCCGGCAGCTGCGGATGCAGGAGCTCGGCCGCGCGCCGGTCGAGGATGACGACCGCTACTATCTCGACGATCCCGAAGACATGGCCCGCTTCCGCCGCAGGCAGCTGGACGAGGAAGGCAGGGTGATTCCGCCGCCGGCCGACGAATACGATCCCTATGGCGACAATTCCGTGGATGCCTTTCCCCCGGTGCCGGACGATGAAGGCAACACCGCCACCTACCCGGAGGCGCCGAAGCCGAATACCGTCAAGCGCCAACCGCTGAACGAGGCGTCGATCAACCCCGCGCAGCCGGATCAGGATACGCAGGCTTCCCTGCCGCCGGACACCGGCGGCAAGGCCACGGTCGACCCGTCGCTGTCGCTCGGCGCGCGCCAGGATGTGGCGGCGCTGCAGGTGCTGCTCGATCGCGCCGGCGCGTCGCCGGGCGTGATCGACGGGCGATTCGGCTCCAACGTCGACAAGGCGCTGGCCGCCTACAACGAGATCACCGGCAGCAATCTGCGCTCGACCGACGCCGTGGGCATTCAGTCGGCGCTGGCGCAGTCGGGCGGCGATGCGTTCGCCTCCTACACGATCACGCCCGAGGACGCGGCCGGCCCCTACGTCGCGTCGATCCCGGAAGACTACAGCCAGAAGGCGCAGCTCGACCGCATGGGCTACACCTCCGTCACCGAAGCGCTGGCCGAGCGTTTCCATATGGACGAGAACTATCTGAAGTCGATCAATCAGGGCCTCGATTTCAACCGCCCCGGCACGATCATCAAGGTTGCCAATTTCGGCAGGCTGGTGTCGACGCCGGTCGCCCGTATCGTGGCCGACAAGGGCAAGAAGGAAGTCTTCGCCTATGATACTGCAGGCAAGCTGGTCGCCGCCTATCCGGCCACCATCGGCTCGTCCGACACGCCATCGCCGTCGGGCATCCACACCGTGTCGCGTATCGCGCTCGACCCGAACTACACCTACAACCCGAGCATCAATTTCAAGCAGGGCCAGAACGACAAGATCCTGACCATTCCGCCGGGGCCGAACGGTCCTGTCGGCTCGGTGTGGATTGCGCTGGACAAGCCGACCTACGGCATCCACGGCACGCCCGACCCGTCCAAGATCGGCAAGACCGAAAGCCATGGCTGCGTGCGCCTGACCAACTGGGATGCGCGGGAACTTGCCAAGCTGGTGTCACCGGGCGTTACCGTGGAGTTCGTCGGCGGACCCACGATCATCGATGTCGGCGGGACCTCAACCGATGAATTTACGCAGCAGTGAGGCGCGCGGCGCGGCGGCATAGACCAGCTGCGCCAGCAGGATGAACGCGATACTGAGCAGCGGGCTGAACAGGCAAAGTGCTGCGCCGACCGCCCACAGGATCTGCGCCTTGATGATCCGCTGATAGACAGTGCGGGTCGTGTCCGCGTCGACGTCGCCGGCCAGCATCTCGTTCTTGTCGGCGTACCACCAGCTGGCGAAAAGCGTCACGCCAAGCATCAGAAGATTCAGCCAGTAGACGAGCACCGCGACCCGGAATTCGAGGAAATCGGCCAGCAGGTCGGTGGAGAACGGCAGCAGCGCGATGAAGGCCAGAAAGCAGAGATTGAGCGTTGCTAGCCGCCGGTCCGATCTTGCGATCAGGCCATGCTGCGCCTGCTGGCCGAACCAGAAGATGGTCAGGGTCAGGAAGCTCAGCGCATAGGTCAGGAAGCGCGGGGCGAGTGCCGCAATCGCGGCAAGCAGTTCGATTTCCGAATGCACCGCTTCATGCGGCGGCACCCTGATTTCCAGCACGATCAAGGTCAGCGCGATGGCGAAGACGCCGTCGGTTATGCCAACGATGCGCCCGCGTCCTTCTGCCGATGGTTCGAGCGGTCGCTTCATGGTTTCCCCTTTTGGCGCTGGTTCGGTTGGCGGGTCGGAACCTAGCACGCGACGCTTCGTTTGCATCATAAGTGCCGGCCCTCCTGGCCGTCCTGCCAGCGCAATCTGGTTTCAAGAACAGCAATCTTGTGGCTTGTTGCCGCGACCTCACCGCAGAGCTAAGCAGGCTGTCATGTCAGCTTCGGACGAAAACATCGCCGATTCGCTTTCGACCGCGCAGCGTGCGAACGGCACGTTCTGCCCGCAGGCGCAGCGCAAGTTCGTGCTGATCGCCGCGATCCTGGCGTCCGCGCTCGGTTTCATCGACGGCTCGGTCCTGGCCATCGCGATGCCGGCGCTGCGGGAAAATCTCGGCGCCAGCCTGGCCGAGGTGCAATGGATTTCCAACGCCTATGCGCTGACGCTATCGGCGCTGATCCTGGCAGGCGGTGCCGCCGGCGACCGGTTCGGGCTCAGGCGCGCATTCGTGACCGGCATTGCGCTGTTCATCGCCGCTTCGCTGGCCTGCGCGCTGGCGCCCAATGCCGGCGTGCTGATCGGCTTCCGCGCCATCCAGGGGATCGGCGCCGCCATCATGGTGCCGGGCAGCCTCGCCATCATCGCCAAGGCCTATCCGAAGAAGGAGCGCGGCCGTGCGATCGGCGTCTGGGCCGCGGCCTCGGCGCTGACGACCGCGCTCGGTCCGGTTCTGGGCGGCCTCGTGCTGTCCACCTTCGGCAATGGCATCTGGCGAGCGATCTTCGCCATCAACCTGCCGCTGGGCCTCATCTCGATCTATCTTCTCCTGGCCAAGGTGCCGGCCGATGACGCGACGGAAAAGCGCAGCCTCGACCTCGGCGGCGCCGGACTCGCCACGCTGGCGTTCGGATTGCTGGCCTACGGCCTGACCTCGATGAGCGCCGAGGGCGGCGGCCAAATGTCCTGGCCGAGCATCGCAGCCGGCCTGGTGCTGCTTGTCGTGTTCGTTTTCTTCGAGCGCCAGCATCGCGAGCCGATGATCGACCTGTCGCTGTTTCGGATCGGCGCCTTCGCCGGCGCCAATCTCGCGACCTTCTTTCTCTATTTCGCGCTGTCGGCCAATCTGTTCTACCTGCCGATGCTGCTGATTGCCGGCTGGGGGCTGAGCACGGCCGAGGTCGGCTTCATTTTCGTGCCGCTGTCGGCATCGATCGCGCTGCTGTCGGGACCTGTCGGCCAGTGGTCGGACAAGATCGGGCCGAGATTCCCGATCGCCGCCGGCAGCCTGCTCGTTGCCTTTGCCTTTGCCGGGCTGGCGCTGCTCACCCATGCCGGCATCCATAATTTCTGGACCGGGACCTTTCCATTGATGGCGCTGATGGGGCTCGGCATGGCGCTGGTCGTGTCGCCGCTGTCGACCGCGATCATGACGGCGGTCGAGGACAAGGACACCGGCGCCGCCTCGGGCATAAACAATGCGGTCTCGCGCATCGGCGGCCTGATCGCGGTTGCGGCGATGGGTTCGCTCGCGGCCTGGGTCTACGCACTGAACACCGGCGCTGCGCCCGGCATTCCGGGTTTCGGACAACAGGCGCCGGCAGGGCTTGCATCGGATCTCGAAGCCGCAAGGCTCGCCGCCAGTGACGCGGCCTTCGCGGCCGTCGCCGCCGTCACCACGCTGCTCTGCCTGCTTGCGGCCGTCATCGCCTGGATGACGGTTTCCGGCCAGGCGCTGCCGTGGCCACGCCGAGCGGATGATCGACAGGCTGATTCGACACGAAACTGATTCGTCGCGGGCGACAGGCGATTCGCTCGCCAACCTATCCTTCGACCTTGGCGCTGGCGACCTTGAGCGGATTGTTGTCTTCCTGCTTGAGCAGGTCGTCGATGCGCTCGCGCTCGCGCTTGAAGGCAACCAGGTCGTCGCCTTTCAGCACCTTGCCGACCGGCAGGCGAACGCGCATCGGATCGACCTTGGTGCCGTTGACGATCAGCTCGTAGTGCAGATGCGGGCCGGTGGCGAGGCCGGTCTGGCCGAGATAGCCGATGACCTGGCCCTGGCGGACATGGACGCCTGGCTCGATGCCTTTGGCAAAGGCGGTCTGGTGATTGTAGGAGGTCTCGTAGCCGTTGGCGTGGCGGATGATGATCTGCTTGCCATAGCCGCCTGCCCAGCCGGCCTTCTCGATGGTGCCGTTGCCGGCGGCGATGATCGGCGTGCCGATCGGGGCGGCCCAGTCGACGCCGGTGTGCATGCGGACATAGCCGAGGATCGGATGCCGGCGCGCGCCGAAGCCGGAGCGGAATTTTCCCGCCGGCAGGGGATTGCGCAGCAGGAACTGCTGGGCGCTGGAGCCGTTCTCGTCGAAATAGTCGGTGCTGCCGTCCTGCATCTGGAAGCGATAGAAGTTGCGCGGCTGTCCGCCGAAGGTCGCCGAGACATAGAGCAATTCGGATTCGTCGGAGGCCTGGTCGTCGCCGTCCGGCTGCGAGAACAGCACGTCGATCCTGTCCGAGGGGCTGAGCCGCGACTGGAAGTCGACATCGGAGGCGAGCAGCTTGACCAGTTGCTGGGTCAGCTTCTTCGACATGCCGTAGGAATAGGCGGCGCGGTAGATGCCGTCATAGATGTTGGGCAGGTTGCCGCGCACGATCACCGGCGGCGAATCGTCGAATGCGGTCAGCAGTTCGGGATTGGGCTCGGGCTCCTGCGCCGGCACGTACTGGCCGCGATCGTCGAGCGCGATGGTGACGATGTGCTGGGTCCGGTCATAGACGCTGGTGCGCACCACCTTGGCGGCGTCGCCATGGATTTCGAGCCCGACGCGCAGCACGGTTCCGGCCTTCAGCGCCGGGGCGTTCAAAAGCTTGCCGATTGCCTCGGCCATGCCGGTGGCGTCGCCGCCGGTATAGCCCGAATCAGCAAAGGCCTCGGCTATGTCGGTGTCCTTGGTGAAGGGGATGATTTCCTCGGCGAAGGCCGGCGTCTGATCGTCCGCCTCGACGCGCGGCGAGACCGAGACATTCTCGGGCACGATCTTCACGTCGTAGGAGCCGGCCATGCTTTCGGCGAAGGCATCGCCGAATCGCTGCGGATCGACATAGTGCAAGGAGGCAACCTGGATGGCGCCGTCGCTGAGATCGGTGCCGGCCTCGCGCACCACCTTTTCCACCTCGTCGGCGGACAGGTCGCTCTTCTCGTCGAAGGACGCCGTCTCGATCGGGAAATCGACGGTCTTCAGCGACATCTCGCTTTCGACCTTGGCGCCATAGATCTGGCCGGCGACGGCCGCTGGCGCCGGCTGGCCGGCATTGTCGTCGCCGTCGTCGCTGAACACCTGCATCGGGTCGAAAGGCGGGTAGGGGCGGTTGGTCGTGTGGCCGGCGGCCAGCGCCATCTTGATCTGCACGAAAGGCATGGTGTGGATGACGTCGCGGTCGCCGACCTTGGTGACCATCGACACTTCCATGCGCCGGCGATCCTTGGCCTTGGCGATCTGACGCGGCGCCACCAGCCTCGTGGTCTTGGCCATTTCGCCGGAATCGCCGCCGTTTTCCATATGGGCGAGCTCGGCGATCTCGGGTGGCGTCGCCAATTGCTGGCGCCCGTCGAGCGCGGCGAACAGCGCCACGCCCATCAGGACGCTGGACGTCACGCCGGTGAGAAAAGTGCCCGACAGCCAGCGCGCCGATACCTCGCGCCGATCGGGCGGGCCGCTCCGGCCATCCGCGATCAGCGGCGGCTCGTTGCCGAGTTCGGCTATGACATCTTCCGTATCTGGCATCCAGAAAGGCTGCTTCTTCCCCGGGCGGAACGGCTTGTCGCTTTTGTTGTGCGCATGACATTTGCCTGTCACGGCGGT
>NZ_JARAKC010000006.1:40000-42500 GCF_049887195.1 Mesorhizobium abyssinicae | reverse complement strand
TTGTCGGGTAAGTTCCGACCTGCACGAATGGCGTAACGACTTCCCCGCTGTCTCCAGCATAGACTCAGTGAAATTGAATTCCCCGTGAAGATGCGGGGTTCCTGCGGTTAGACGGAAAGACCCCGTGCACCTTTACTATAGCTTTACATTGGCATTCGTAGTGGCATGTGTAGGATAGGTGGTAGGCTTTGAAGCCAGGGCGCCAGCCTTGGTGGAGCCACCCTTGAAATACCACCCTTATCTCTATGGATGTCTAACCGCGGCCCGTTATCCGGGTCCGGGACAATGTATGGTGGGTAGTTTGACTGGGGCGGTCGCCTCCTAAAGAGTAACGGAGGCGCGCGATGGTGGGCTCAGAACGGTCGGAAATCGTTCGCTGAGTGCAATGGCATAAGCCTGCCTGACTGCGAGACTGACAAGTCGAGCAGAGACGAAAGTCGGTCATAGTGATCCGGTGGTCCCGCGTGGAAGGGCCATCGCTCAACGGATAAAAGGTACGCCGGGGATAACAGGCTGATGACCCCCAAGAGTCCATATCGACGGGGTTGTTTGGCACCTCGATGTCGACTCATCGCATCCTGGGGCTGGAGCAGGTCCCAAGGGTATGGCTGTTCGCCATTTAAAGCGGTACGTGAGTTGGGTTCAGAACGTCGTGAGACAGTTCGGTCCCTATCTGCCGTGGGTGTAGGAATATTGAAAGGATCTGTCCCTAGTACGAGAGGACCGGGATGGACGGATCTCTGGTGGACCTGTTGTGGCGCCAGCCGCATAGCAGGGTAGCTATATCCGGACGGGATAACCGCTGAAGGCATCTAAGCGGGAAACCCACCTTAAAACGAGTATTCCCTGAGAACCGTGGAAGACGACCACGTTGATAGGCCGGGTGTGGAAGAGCGGCAACGCTTGAAGCTTACCGGTACTAATAGTTCGATCGGCTTGATCGTTCTCATTCCTAATGTCCATCGCTCCCAAAAGGGAGGATGTGAGAGCACAACAAAGACCAGCGAACGGCTCGGAGAAGCAGCAAATAGGGCTCCCTATCGGCTGCTCACCATCGGCTATTCGCTCAAAAAGCTTCTCGAACAACGTGCGTTTTGCCGACCTGGTGGTTATGGCGGAGCGGCTGCACCCGATCCCATTCCGAACTCGGCCGTGAAACGCTCCAGCGCTGATGGTACTTCGTCTCAAGACGCGGGAGAGTAGGTCGCTGCCAGGTCTGCCAAACGCACGTTCATCTTCTCATTACGATTGTTGTGATGCATGTCGTTGCCTCAAAACCGCTAACACTTTTGAGCGACATGCATGAGGCCCGCCAAACGGGAGCCCGGGCCGCGCAAGCGGCCCTTTCATTTGGCAGACCTCTTGATTCCGGTAAGCTAAAACTTACCTCTAAGGACGCAAGCCAACGCTTGCTCGTGGTCGCAAGCAAACGCTTGCTCGTAGTTGACGCGGGGTGGAGCAGCCCGGTAGCTCGTCAGGCTCATAACCTGAAGGTCACAGGTTCAAATCCTGTCCCCGCAACCAAATCAAAAGGCCCGCTTGGCTCCTCGCCAGCGGGCCTTTTGCTTTGGCAGCCAACGATGGTCGCAATCAATTCGCCCCCTGGATCTGAGACGAGGTTTCGGCTGATGCTGGCGAGTACGCCTCGTCCAGAGCCGAAGCGTGCAGCGAAAGCCGAATCGGAGCAGCGACCACAACCAGATGCGAAATGAATTTAGCCGGCCTCTTTCTCAGCCGGCTTCAGTGCCCTCGCTCGGCATGCAGCACAGCATCTGCCACTCGTCCTGCCTGAATGGCGAGAGTAGGCCCTCGGGAGCTGTCGACTGCACCAGATTGCTCGATCGCGCCGGCGTCATCGGGGCCGAGGCGATATCTCGGTTCTGCCGAATCGCCGAATCAAGCCCTGCGGGATAATCCGAATCACAGGCAGAGATCGGCCGAATCGGCCAATGCTGGCAATAGATGACATCTATTGCTATGTTCTATAGCCGGACATTTTTTCCAGAGGTTGCCATGCCCAACTATGCTCTGAACGACCACTATGAGAGCTTCATCAGGAAGCAGCTCGAATCAGGCCGCTATAACAATGCCAGCGAGGTCGTCCGCGCCGGTCTGCGCATGCTCGAGGACTTCGAGGCGGAGCGGGAGAAATGGCTGCGCGAGGAGGTCCCGGGGCGCCTGACCGAGCTTCGGCAAGATCCGGCGAAGGGAGTTCCCGCCGAAACGGTTTTTTCCCGGCTTGAGGCGCGTCATCGCGCGAAGCAGGGGAAAGCCAAGTAGGGGATGGAGTATCGAATTGTCTTCCATCCTATGGCGGAAGCTGAACTCGGACAGCTCTATGATGACATAGCCGAGCGCGCGTCGCCCGCGATTGCGTGGAATTTCGTTGTCGGAATCCGCGACCATTGCCTGGGCCTATCGACTTTTCCACAGCGCGGCACCGAGCGGATCGAGATCATGCCGGGGCTGCGGATTGTCGGCTATCGGCGCGCCGTCAGCA
>NZ_JARAKC010000006.1:0-35000 GCF_049887195.1 Mesorhizobium abyssinicae | reverse complement strand
GCGGCCGTAACTATAACGGTCCTAAGGTAGCGAAATTCCTTGTCGGGTAAGTTCCGACCTGCACGAATGGCGTAACGACTTCCCCGCTGTCTCCAGCATAGACTCAGTGAAATTGAATTCCCCGTGAAGATGCGGGGTTCCTGCGGTTAGACGGAAAGACCCCGTGCACCTTTACTATAGCTTTACATTGGCATTCGTAGTGGCATGTGTAGGATAGGTGGTAGGCTTTGAAGCCAGGGCGCCAGCCTTGGTGGAGCCACCCTTGAAATACCACCCTTATCTCTATGGATGTCTAACCGCGGCCCGTTATCCGGGTCCGGGACAATGTATGGTGGGTAGTTTGACTGGGGCGGTCGCCTCCTAAAGAGTAACGGAGGCGCGCGATGGTGGGCTCAGAACGGTCGGAAATCGTTCGCTGAGTGCAATGGCATAAGCCTGCCTGACTGCGAGACTGACAAGTCGAGCAGAGACGAAAGTCGGTCATAGTGATCCGGTGGTCCCGCGTGGAAGGGCCATCGCTCAACGGATAAAAGGTACGCCGGGGATAACAGGCTGATGACCCCCAAGAGTCCATATCGACGGGGTTGTTTGGCACCTCGATGTCGACTCATCGCATCCTGGGGCTGGAGCAGGTCCCAAGGGTATGGCTGTTCGCCATTTAAAGCGGTACGTGAGTTGGGTTCAGAACGTCGTGAGACAGTTCGGTCCCTATCTGCCGTGGGTGTAGGAATATTGAAAGGATCTGTCCCTAGTACGAGAGGACCGGGATGGACGGATCTCTGGTGGACCTGTTGTGGCGCCAGCCGCATAGCAGGGTAGCTATATCCGGACGGGATAACCGCTGAAGGCATCTAAGCGGGAAACCCACCTTAAAACGAGTATTCCCTGAGAACCGTGGAAGACGACCACGTTGATAGGCCGGGTGTGGAAGAGCGGCAACGCTTGAAGCTTACCGGTACTAATAGTTCGATCGGCTTGATCGTTCTCATTCCTAATGTCCATCGCTCCCAAAAGGGAGGATGTGAGAGCACAACAAAGACCAGCGAACGGCTCGGAGAAGCAGCAAATAGGGCTCCCTATCGGCTGCTCACCATCGGCTATTCGCTCAAAAAGCTTCTCGAACAACGTGCGTTTTGCCGACCTGGTGGTTATGGCGGAGCGGCTGCACCCGATCCCATTCCGAACTCGGCCGTGAAACGCTCCAGCGCTGATGGTACTTCGTCTCAAGACGCGGGAGAGTAGGTCGCTGCCAGGTCTGCCAAACGCACGTTCATCTTCTCATTACGATTGTTGTGATGCATGTCGTTGCCTCAAAACCGCTAACACTTTTGAGCGACATGCATGAGGCCCGCCAAACGGGAGCCCGGGCCGCGCAAGCGGCCCTTTCATTTGGCAGACCTCTTGATTCCGGTAAGCTAAAACTTACCTCTAAGGACGCAAGCCAACGCTTGCTCGTGGTCGCAAGCAAACGCTTGCTCGTAGTTGACGCGGGGTGGAGCAGCCCGGTAGCTCGTCAGGCTCATAACCTGAAGGTCACAGGTTCAAATCCTGTCCCCGCAACCAATTTTATCATAAATCAATTACCGCCTCGGTCTAACCGGGGCGGTTTTTGCGTTCCGGGCTTGCGGATACTCGATTGTGCCAGCCGACATCCCGCGCCAAGGTGTTGAACGTCTCATATGGCGCAGGGAAGTTCTTTCCATGTAGCTTCACATCGGGATGGATAGCCATGAGCAACCCGATGTAGCCGGCAATAGTGAGTCGGACCGGCCCAAAGCTGGCGGCGTATACTTTCCAACGCGTTCGACACGGCATTAGGCGGGAAGAAGCGGTGAATACAAGGAGATCACCAGCTTGGAATCAGCTTCAAATGCTGAGCTGATAGGTAAACTTGTATCATGACGATAGCGATCACTGCGCCACAGAAGTTTGCATTCCAAGATCTCGTCTGCGTCGAGATGATGCTGCGCTTCTGGTCGGAAAGCAGTGCTGCATTCTTTGTCGAGCCGGATGGCGGCGAGGACGGAGAGTTGGTCTTCGCGGCTGGGCATACGATCTCGCGATGCGAGATACAGGTGAAGGGCGCAGAAGCAGCCGTATCGCTCGCCGCCCTTGCAACCTGCCTCGCTCATACTCCGCCTAGGCGCGCCGACAGCACCCTGCTTGAGCGGCTCATCGCCGACCCAGAGCGACTTGCGCTGCTGGTCGTGAGCGGCCGCGCTGACGACGCTTCGTCAGTATACCTGGGAAGCCCCAGCTGGCTGGGCGACCGACATTCCAAGGCGCAGATCAGCGACGCGCGGACCAATGCGCTCATTCAGGCCTTCGCAGTTGCCGAGGTCCCGGGGGCCGAGGATGGCAAATTGAAGGGCGAACGTGAAGCCCACAACGCGGCCTTTGCGAGAGATGCCGACGTGAGCGAAGTCCGCGACGCGCTCCGTCGGGTCATTGTTCTGGATCAAATCGACGACGCTGCACTACAGACGCGCGTCGCGGAGCGTCTACGTCAGAACCATTACCTTCCGGCCGATCGCGCCGATGCGGTCATACGCGAGCTCACCGAGGCGGTGGCCAAGGCGAAGACCAACCGAAGCGATGCGTTTCCGCTGCTGCGGGCGGTTGTGGCGAAGGCAGCACCGCCAGCCATTCGCCCACCCGCCTATGTTCTGCGCGGGGACGAGACGAGTCTGTTCGATGAGTTCTCGCGCGAGAACGTCATTCTCCTTTCCGGAACGCCGAGAACAGGTAAGTCCTTCGCAGCGCGCTGGTTGGCATCGGAATTTATGCCACTGGGCTATGACGTGCAGGAGTTCGCCGACGTAGATGGAGCAGAACGCTTCCTTCTGGATCCCGGCGACGCACTCAGGGTCGCACTCTTAGACGACCCTCTCGGTGAATCCGGCGCTTCGAGTGATTCTACGCGTTCACTGAGCCGCCTCTCGAAACTGATCGGACGGATCCGCCCGCAGCGAAAGCTCCTCGTGTCGCAGGGGATGGCGCCGCTGCTGGCCACCGCGCGAACCGCCTCGCTCGGCCAGACACACACTGGCGGTAGATATTGGAAGGATTTGAGCAATCCCGAAGCAGAATTCCTGGTAGACATGTGGAAATCGCTAGGCGATGCATTCGGGGTGGACGCGAGTCTGAGGGAGCGGGTCACTAATGCTATCTCTGCCGGGAACCTCAAGCTAGAGCCGGGCTGTCTGGAGCATCTCGCTGCCGAGGCGTACCGCGTGCATCCTTCATCGACTATCGAGGACATTGCCCGCCTTGCGCGCGTTGATGCGGCCCAGCTTGGTCAGACTCTGGCTGCTGACGGTTACGAAGACCTCGCCCGTTCGCTCGCGGTGGCAACCGCGACTCAGGAGCCCATTGATCCAACGAGCCTCGCGTTCGTGCGGGGGAGCGGCGGCTCCGCACTGCCCAGTCGGCGAGTTGCAAAATTTTCCGTGGTGTCCATCGGTGGGCCTGCCGTTCCCCCTGCGCCACCTCCGGCCTATGAGACGCCTCCTCAACTCCTAGCGGCAGACAGGATAGGGCTTGACGCTCTCGAACGGCAGCGACTCGTCACGGTCGATGCAAGGAACTGCGCAGGCTTTGCACATCCGTTCTACCGTGCGGCTGCCGAATCCCTGCTGAATGCACCGACGCAGTTTGCGGCCCAGGCGATCGCAACAGCCGTCGAACGCGGACTGTTCTGCTTGTCATCGTCGACCTCCCGAGCAACCGCGCGCAATCTCGATTGGATCTTCGACAAACTGGAGACGCGCCCGGTCGAACGCGAGCAGCTTGTTGCCAGCGCAATCAGCGGACTCAAATCATTCTACCCAGCCACCCGCGACCTCTGCTTTCGGTTCCTGGTCAATCATCTGCCTGCCCTGCCGCCCGGATATGAACGTAAACTGCCCGTGTGGATCGGCCATGTTACTTCGGTCACGCTGGCCAAACTCGAATGGATGGACGGAGAGGCGCACGTCCCCTTCGGCGATGCTACAGGAAGCAGCTACTTCGAAAGGATGTTCCAAACAGTTGAGCGAGATCAGGTCGCCGAGGAGCTCGCCGCTCTCGATGCGCCCGACAGCGCGGTCTCGCCGGAAAGAGCAGCGGCAACGCTAAAGTATCTCGCAGATGCTCCTGACAGCATGACTCTGAGCATGGTGGGCCGTCTGCTGAGCTATGACGAAGCGGCTTTGCGCGCCGAGGCAGCGAAGGTATGGCTGAGCCTTTCGCGTCATAACGATGAAGGTGCCCTCGAACGCATCTTCGCAGACGACCATCCAAGCTGCGCACTCGCAGCCCTTCAAGGCGTGATCAATGGATGGGAACGGAACGATACAACCCGACGAACTAGACAACTCGACGGATTGGAGCTGCTGGCGCGCAGTGGTGCAGCCGCCGCCGTCATGCTCGGCGACCTGGTAGTGTTCAACCGGGTCGAACACACCGGCAGGAATCCGCCTTGGCCAATCTTCGAGCGTCTCATGCCAGTGGTGATGGCCACGCTTCCCCACAACGCCATGTTCGTAGACGCCCGCCTCTTCGCCGTAGCGAAGAGCGCGCTCGACGCTCTTCCCGCATCGTCCATCATCGCTCTGTGCGACGGGTGGATCGAATGGCTAGAGCGAAATGAGCGCGCAGGCGACCTCCCGGGAGAATACGCTCTCGCGGTCGGAGAGATCCTCATTTCGGCGACCGCTACGTCCCCTGAGAATCGTGATTCCCGGCTGGCTCGCCTGGTTGCCTTCTCTGGCACAGGTGCCAATGCCGTCTTTGTGGCCGACCTGGTGGATCATTGGGATCAGCTCCGCGACGATGAACGCTCAATGATGCTTTTGCGCCTCCGCGCGGGACGCGCCGACGATGTGTGGCTGCAGGCCGTCGCCCTCACTCGATCGAGCGTGCCAGACGAGATCGCGATCGAGCTGTTGCCGGATGGGTCATGGTACTCCGGCCCCGAGCAGCTGGTGGACTCTTCGCATCAGTCACTCATCGAGGCGGCGGTTCACGTCTACTGCGGTCGACCGCAGCCCCTCTGGTGGCTTGGCACTCATCACAACGGAAAGCAGCAGTGGGAGCCGGTCGTTGAGATTTTAGCGCGCAGACCCTATCATCCACTATTCGAACTCGCTTGGGATCACATCGTCTTCAAGGGGGATGGCAAACGCGTTGCGCGTCTTGTAGCCGAGGTCGGTGCCACAGGGGCGGAACCGATGTTCGAAATTCTTCTTCGGCAGAAGGTTGGCACAACCGGTGATTTCATGCCCGAGGCGTGGGCCGCCTTGCTGGGCCTCGCGACGAGTGAGGAACAGCGCGGTCGATGGCTCGACCGGATGGCGGAACTCGCGCCTGTTATCATTGAGCGACTGTCAGATTTAGCCCATTGGCTCTCCGAACCGCAAGATCGCTTGGGCATCGTTGACCGACTTCCCGAAGACTTCATTCCACTAAGACTCATCGGGAGGGTCTTTGACCCGCCAATGGATCGCGAGGTTCAGAAAGAGGCGGTCAAGGCGCTTCAAGCTATCGTTCAAGACGCTCCACCGAAACTATATGCCACGTGTGACCGGCTAATCGAAATGTTAAAGAATGCGGCCGTGGATACCACCTCGATCGTCGCTGCGCTGACTGCCAGGCGGACTGAAATCTTCGATGAGCTAAGAGCAATCAGGGAGAGTGTGGAAAAGCCCGACCCACCTCTAGCCGGTTGGATCAAGCCCTGACCAGACGCGGTTCGGACGAACGGTCGTGTTGGTGCAAGTGAACCGCAGCCGCTCGCTCGAATGAAGCCTTTTGGAGTGAATGTGCGGTCGACGTTACGCCCGTTAACGGTGCGCGCTGCTGTCCGGCAGCCTTGCGCCGAGACTTCACAGTCGGCTTCAAAGCGCACTTGAGGACGCAGACAGCCTAGATAGAGGGCTTGGTCAGAAAAAGATCAAAGTACCGTCCCCGCCTCTATGTATCCGGCAAGGCGACAACATATCAATTTACAAGCAAATTGCGATATTTGACCAACTGACTGACCGTGATAAGCAATGTCGAATATTGCGTCTGACGGGGCAAACTCTGGGGGAGTAGCTATTGCCAATAGAGCACATTCACACCTACCTCGTGCATCCGGGCCACAATGTGGAGAAGCCCCACCCGATAGGCGGGACTACGGTTCAGCACACGGGCAAATTGTTCGAGATGCTGCATACGCTCTACGCGAACACGGATGCCGAATGTAACATTGGTATTTCTTTCAATCAGGGCGCGGACGGTGCGCAAAATAATCCGTGCCGCTCCTTAGTGCTGGAATACGTGAGGACTCCTTCGTTGGCCACCGGGCGGACTCTCGCTCGCAGGCTGGCGTCCTACACGACCAAGCGCTCTGGTTTGGGGCTCGTATTCCTCCTCCTCGGAACTGAAGGTACGGCTCGAAAGGTCGTTCTGTCTCGATTTCCGGCCCACAACGCTATTTTGGCCGACGAAGATCAGAACAATCTCAATGTGCAATTTCTCGAACGGGTTTTTATGAGAAATGCGAAGGCTTTTAAAGCGGCTGCCTACCAGGACGTTTCCCTAGATACAGGTTTCTGGACTGGACGAGCGGTTGATAAGCAGGTTGAGAGCCGAGAGCTCGAAGTTTCGGACTACTGGATCCGCAAATTTCTTGACTCTGAGTTTGTAACAACGGCAGCTTTGGGCACACGTCGAATAGCCACTGCGCTAAGAGATGCAGCTCGCAAGACTACCGACTTGGGCGTGAAGAATGAAATCGTAGCGGCAGTCACCTTGGGAGCCGGGCTCGACGGACAGAACATGACGGTCCTGGGATTCGAGGATCGGTTTGGCCTCTCTGTAGCTGCCCGCGAGGCAATCGCGCGGGAAATATCGGCGCCACGTTTGGCTGAAGAAATGTTCCGGTTCGATGCCGAGGAGTTCGCTCGCCAGGTGCCCTATCGAACTGTCGAATTGGACTCTGGCGCCATCCTTACCGCACAGGCCACCGAATTCAACGAGGTCTTCACCCAGGAACCCGTCATCAAGGGGGGTACGCGAGCGGTTCGATTCTCGGCAGTCGGACGAGTGGTAGATCAGAAACTTGAGAGGACCAAATGACCCTCGCAGCTGACTACGCCCAAAGATTCGCGACCGCACTTCAACCTGTTGCACGAGCACTAGAGGTCCATCTGAGCGACCTTATGCAAGGCACCCCACACATCGATCGCATTTCGGCACGACCAAAAGGGATCGACAGTTTCCTTGGGAAGGCAGGCGCGTTGGCGGAAAGCGGTCAACCAAAATATTCCGATCCGATTGCCCAGATACAAGATCAGATCGGCGCGCGTATCATCGTTTTCTACAAGCAAGACGTCGATACCATATCGGCAATTGTGACCCGCTATTTCCGACCAATTGAGAGCAAGGATCGGGTTCCCGATAGCCAATGGCGCTTTGGGTACTTCGGAAAGCATTTCATATTGCTCATGCCGGAAGACGTAATGGATGCCGCCGAAGATAGGCGAGCAGTTCCACCGTTTTTTGAACTTCAAGTGAAGACACTTTTCCAGCACGCGTGGTCGGAAGGTAGTCATGACTTGGGCTACAAGCCTGGGGAATTGCCGTTAGAGCCGGATGACGAGCGTATGCTCGCGTACACCTCAGCTCAAGCATGGGGCGCGGACAGGGCTTTCGACGAATTGTTCAGTCGTCGAGCTGAGCGCAAACGGACAATCGACGCTTCCACCAGCTAGCCGCTGCGAAATCGATTGGCCACGTGTGCGCGTATTGCCAGGAGAATGCCAGCACATACACCGCCCCAGCGTCGACTTTTTGGAAACAGCGCCACCGGCCCGCGTGACCGACGCTGGGCGCAATGAAGCCGTTGCTTCGCGACAGAGTTAGGTCTGGTCTAGGACAAATTTTGCCATTCACCGCCTTGCTCGGTGCTTGCCTGCTGCCGCAGCCAGTAGCCCGGTTTTCCGCCTCCGCCCCCAAACCATCACGACGCGTTCGTGCCGTGAGGCGAAGGCGGAGGTTCGGCCTGCTTCGAATAATTCGGTGATTGCATCGAGTAAGTCGGTGGCGGGCAACGACCCCCTCAAGGGTTCTCGGCAAACTGTCTGCTAGTCCTTCTCTGACGCTCCCCCGTGGCCAGGGGACTGTCAAGGTAAGTCAGAGCGCGACGAAGACTATGCGGTAGCCTCGCGCCTGCCTGAATTACTCGGACACCGAATGGATGGCGCTCAAAAAGCATGGTTCCGAGCGAGTGATCAAGATCGCGAATGCGCCGATTTAATGTAGAATTGTGCACTCTAAGGCGTCGCTAGGCGCACAGGAAACTGCGTTCCTCAGCGATGACGATTGCGGAATCAAACTGGACGCGTCGCCCATCGGATTTCCTCATAAAGCGCAAACGTCGCCGTACATCGCCCGGAATGAAGGTGGCATGCGCCAGGAAGGCGCTCTCGATTGGCTAGCCGCGCCTGAGCCCGAGGCTTGCGTTGACAGACGTCTTTTGGCCGAAGTCAGCTACGGTTTGCGTCCGAGCGCTGCCGCCTTCGCAAGCATCTATCTTTGAGCCGCGTAAATTGGCGCAATCATCGGGTCCGGAATGAGCCCGTAGTGCACCGCGAGGTTCCGTTTCAGCGATTTGATTGCAATAGTGCAAGCGAATCCAGCCGCCCATCGGCAAGAAGCAGCAAAGTTTCTGGAGTAACAATACTAGGAGCCTGTCGCTTACCGAGAGTGCCGCGGACGCAACCGACTTCTGCGGTCGACAGCCATCGGTTCACTGTGTTTGCAGTCGGGGAACTGATTGCACCCACGAAACATCGATCCGTCTTTGTTGCACCGCTCTACCAATTGGCCAACGAGGCAAGCGGGGCATTGGTTTAGTTCGGCTCCCTCAATCGTTTCGAAACGGACTTCATCGCCGGCGATCTCGCAAAGCTCTTGGATATAGCGGGATGGCTGACGGCGATTGGTGAGCATGTAGACCCCGCGGCTCGCGCGCGTCAGCGCCACGTAGAACAGGCGTCGTTCTTCGGCGTAGGCGAAGGTCTCGGGGCGGGGAATGACCAAGTTTAGCAGCTCATCGTCTTCGATGCGGCTTGGTACGCCGTAGTTGCCCTCGCTGACGTCGAGCAGGACCGTGTAGTCGGCCTCAAGGCCCTTGGCCCGGTGAAACGACAGCCCGGCCACCTCGATGTTTGCAAAAGAGGGCGGCCGTCCCTCGAATGGATCAAGGACGTTGTAGCGCCACAAAACCAGAACCTTGAGCTTGCCGCGCTTTGCGTCGCGCCACCGGTCGGCGATGCCACCCAGAGCGGCATCAAGCCGTTCGAGCAGGCGCTGACAGGCCGCTGCAAAGTCCGGCTTGTCGCGCTTATCCTCAATGGGAATGACACGGATCGATCGCGGGACGGCCGGTCGCGTTGAGCGGACGGACTTCTTGATCTGTTCAGGATTGCGCTGGACGAACTTAGCGGCCGTTTCGGCAATGAGCTGGTTACAGCGATACGTCTGTTCCAGGCGTCCCTGCCAACTGGTCCCGAAGTTCGCTTCGAAGCGTGTAAAGATCGTGATGTCCGATCCGGCAAAGCGATAGATCGACTGCCAGTCGTCTCCGACCGCGAACACCTTGCTGAACGCTTTCTGCTGTTTGAGCGCCTTGATCAGGTTGGCGCGCGGATCGGAAATGTCCTGAAACTCATCGACGAGAATCAGAGAGTAGGGGCTTCGATATCGGCCGGTCTCGACCAGCCGCACCGCATCCGCGATCATCGAATCGAAGTCGATCCGCTTGGCTTCCTCGAGTTTTCGGGAATAACCCTGAGTGATCATCCAGATCGCGCGCGCGAACAGCCTCGCACGCACCTTGTCGTGCAAGGTCTTGGCCCGTTCGAGCAGCATGTCGAGGGTGAGGTGGCTGGCGCGTATGTGCTTCAAGCAGGTGGATATCAGTTGGTGATAGTGCTTGATAATCACCGGATCGAGCGCCTTGGTGATTTCGGCGTAGCTCTTGCGCTCGAAAGGTATGGATCGACGCGCCAGTTCGGATTCGAGCGTGCTGAGCAACGTCTCGTCGCTGGCCTGAGCGGAAGTGGTCTCGAAGAAATCGATCTCATTGCGGCGATATGCCTGCCGCTTGTTCTCGGCGTGCTCGGCGTAGTCCGCAAAGGGCGAGGTTCCGTCGGCATCGAGCGCGAAATGCTCGTGCACGGTTTCGGTCTGCGGATAGTAGAAATCCGGATGCAGATGGCGGACGCTGCCACCGTCTTCCTCCACCGCAATTTGCCGTTCGTATTCGAAGGCGACTGAATGCAGCCAAAGCCAGTTGGCGATCTTCTTCTCCTGCAACGACTTTACGATCACTGCGGACAAGGAACCGATCGTGGCGCTACCCTTTCTAAGGGTGTCCGATACGTAGCGCCGGTAGTCGGCCTCCCCGTCAAATACCTCTATCGGGATGTCGGCCTTGGGATGCACGACCAGAAGCTCGGCCCACAGCCGGGCAAATTCCGAATCGCTCTCGACTAGGTTCTGGATTATCGCCTCGATGACCCTGGTCTCGCCAGCGGGATGATCCACCCAGTTGGCGAGCTGCGGTGGCCGGCCCTCGACCTCCTCGATGATTCCGCGCCCAAGCGCGTGAAACGTCGTGACGCGGCACTCCAGGGCGTCCTCCGCGACCTGCAGCTGCGTAGCGATTCTCGTCCTGAGTTCATCGGCTGCGCTCTTGTTATAGGCCAGCAGCAGGATCTCGCCAGGTCGATAGAGCTTCTTCTCCAGGACGTAGGCGACCTTGCCGACCATCGTCGCGGATTTGCCGGAGCCTGCCGAGGCCACCAACAGGTTGTTGTCCTCCAGGCGGATACAGGCCTCGCGCTGCTGATCGGAAAACGAGCGCTGGTCGATATCGTCGAAGAACGACCGGAACCTGCTCAATTCCGAGCTAACGAAAGCCTCGTTGTAGGAATGGCGGACGCCCGGATCCGTTATCATGTCGAACGAGGCCGGGAGGGAGGCCTTGAGCCCTCCCGGCATCAGGCCTGGGTCCAGAAGCGGGTGAGAGAGGGCGGCCGCCGCGGCGCCGGGAACGCTCGCGATGGCCCTGCCGAGATCGCCCTGCGCCAGATACTGTCCGTTGCCTTCGGTGATCTCGCGAAGCCTGTCGTTGACCTCGAGCAGACGCTCCTTCTCGGTGGCGATCAGCCCGAAAAGGTGAGTGTTAATGAAGGCATGAAGGTCCGCGACCAGCTGCGTGGCCGCGTCGCCCGATAGTGCCGAAAGAATGTCTGTTCTGCCGCGAGTTCGTATCTCGACAGTGTGCCACAGCAGTGCCTTGCTGGTCGAAATCGACACGATGTCTAGGCAGCCCAGCTCCACTTCTCCGTCCTGAGCCAGTCGGAAATGCCCCGACAGCTTCGGGTCCAGCGTCAGCTTCCATTTTCCCGCCGGAAACAACCGCGCGAGGAAGCCAGGGCGGTAGGTGCGCGAGCGGCCTGATAGCAATTTGGTCAAAGCCACGTTTCGTGCGCCCAGTAAGCAAATGGTGCCGAAGAGTCGACTATCATGAACAGATTGAGATGTTCCAAATTATCCCGGAACTCAAACTGAGTAGGGCCCGGGTATCTCTCAGCGCTCGCTGCAGCGTGATCCGTGGTGCGGGCGCGCACTTGTCATGGCGATCGGATTCGGCGCCTGCAAGCATGTCATCTCGTTGGTGATAGATTCGGATAGACGGCTGCTGGATCCTGGCCTTGAAGCTCGTCGGTAGGTGAATGTGATTGCTACGGCCGTCTCGGCGGTCGCGTGATCAATGCAGTGACTTTTGTCGCCACCTCATCAAGGGTAGCGGTGAGACGGTTTATCTGCGAGGCCGTTGCTGCGAGTTCCGGGCCGTAACGGGTGACGAGATATTCTCGGTTCTGGCTGAGGGACTGGAGATGCTTTGCAGTTTTGGCGCGAAGGCTCAGGCCGGCCTCTAATGCGTGTTCCGTCCTCGCCGACAGGTCATGCTGCATCTTGCGGATCTGATTGGGATTAAGCCCAAAGTGGAGCAGAAGCGCGGTCAGGTAGAGTTCTATCGCATGGATTGCCGCCATTCTGAACGGTGCTCTGGTAAGCGGCTTGCCGGGTCGGCCGAGCTGAATGAGAAGGCTTGCTGCTCTGCGGTATTCTTCAGCTAGGGCGTGAATCTGCTGTGGGGATGCAAGCTCACCAGGATATTTGCGTTCATCGAGCGTCATTAGTGCAATGTAAGGGCACTATGGGGAAGGTTTCGTAAAGAGAAAAGTGTTGTTCGGCACGCTCGCAATTGCCGGACTGCCGCTAACTCGCGTAGACTTTGTTGATGCTGAGAATCGGCTCCAAGTTACAGTTGAGCGCCTCCGACCTGGTCGGCCATTTGAACTGCGGCCACCTGACTGCCCTTGACCTTCGGGTGGCAGACGGCGCGCTTGAGAAGCCGAAGATCTGGGATCCGCTGCTCGAGATTCTGCAGCAGCGGGGCGCCGTGCACGAGGCTGCCTATGTCGATCACCTGCGCGCGTCCGGCTTTGCGGTCGCAGTCATCGGTGGCAAGGGCGTCGATGACAACGCAGTGGCCGCCACGATCGAGGCGATGCGATCCGGCGCCCAGATCATTGTTCAGGCCGCGCTGCGCTCCCCGCCCTTCACGGGCCGGGCAGATATCCTCCGGCGCGTCGAGACACCAAGCGTTCTCGGCGCCTGGTCCTATGAAGTTGTGGACACCAAGCTCGCCCGTGAAACTAAGGGCGGGACGGTACTGCAGCTCTGCCTCTATTCGGACCTCGTCGGGCAGGTGCAGGGCCTCGTGCCAGAACATGCCTACGTTATCGCGCCCCTCACCGGCTTCGAGCCGGAGGTCTTTCGGATCAGCGACTATGCCGCCTACTACCGCAATGTTCGGAAACGTTTCGCCGCGTCCTTGAACGGAAACGGCGGCACCTATCCGGAGCCGGTCGCTCATTGCGACATCTGCCGCTGGCGGGATCGATGCGACGATCAGCGCCACCAGGACGATCACCTCTCCCTCGTGGCAGGGATCACGGCGGTTCAGCGCGGTGAGCTCGCCGACCACGACGTCGCCAACATGACCGCGCTGGCCGAGCTCCCCCTTCCGCTGCCGTGGAAGCCCGAGCGCGGCGCCGCTTCGTCCTACAATCGGATCCGGGAGCAGGCCCGGATCCAGGTTGCGGGGCGCGTGGCCGGGCAGTTGCTCCATGAAGCGCTGCCTGTAGAACCGGGCTTTGGTCTGTGCCGCCTGCCGGAGCCCAACGATGGCGACATCTTCTTCGATCTCGAAGGCGACCCCTTCGTCGGCGATGGAGGCCTCGAATATCTCTTCGGTTATGCCTTCAAGGACGCAGAGGGCGTAATCACCTATGTCGCCGACTGGTGCCTCACGCAGGCCGATGAAAAAGCCGCCTTTGAACGCTTTGTCGATTTCGTGATCGAGCGGCGAGCGCACCATCCCGGCATGCATATTTATCACTACGCGGCCTATGAGGTGGGCGCGCTCAAACGGTTGATGGGCCGCTACGCGACGCGAGAGGAAGAGATCGACACCCTGCTGCGTGGGCAGGTCCTGGTCGATCTCTACGCGGTGGTCCGCCACGCCATCCGCGCCAGCGTCGAGAGTTATTCCATCAAGAGGCTGGAGCCGCTTTACGAGTACGCACGCGCCGTGTCGCTGCCCGATGCCAACTATGCCTTGAGCAAAGTCCAGGCCTGCCTAGAGCTCGGGGATGCAGGCGGCATCAATGCGGATGATCGGGCCATCGTTGCGGGTTACAATCAAGACGATTGCGTCTCGACGCAGCGGCTTCGGGACTGGCTGGAGGATCTGCGCACGGACGCCCTAGACTCAGGCGTGCAGGTTCCCCGGCCGGGTCCGCCTGAAGAGGACGCTCCGCCGGATGTTACTGCCTGGCAGGCGCGGATAGGTGCAGTAGTAGCCAAGTTGACCGATGGCATTCCTGTGGACGCAGCGGAGCGCAGCGCCGAGCAGCAGGCCCTCTACGTGCTGGCGAACGTGCTCGACTGGCATCGCCGGGAAGAGAAGGCGATCTGGTGGGAATACTTCCGGCTGGCGGCGCTGTCCGCGGACGAGTTGGAAGACGAGCGGGCGGGCATCGCCGGCCTCGAGTTCGTGGACACCGTGGGCGGAACCGTCAAGGCCCCTATCCACCGCTATCGATTTACCCAACAGGACGTTGAGTTTCGCGGTGGGGAGGAGTTACGCAGCGTCGGCGGCGAACGCTTCGGCAAAGTCGAGGCCGTCGACCTGGAACATCGCTTCATCGACATCAAGAAGCGGAGCGACACTGCCGTTTTTCACCCCGAAGGTATCTTTGCCCATACCTACATCGACACTAGCGTTCTGGCCGAGTCCCTGGTGCAGATCGGTGAGTACGTGGCCGATCATGGCATCGGCGGTCTTGGCGCCCACAAGGCCGCGCGTGATCTGCTGCTGCGGCTTCCACCCGATGCCGGCGGCGCGGTGCTGCGCCAGCCGGGCGAGAGCGCGGGCGATGCGGCCTGTCGACTTGTCCCAGCCTTGCAGGGCGTGCTCGCCATCCAGGGACCACCAGGCGCGGGCAAGACCCATGCCGGCGCATACGCGATCCTTGCGCTGGTCAGGGCCGGCCTTCGCGTCGGGGTGACCGCCAACAGCCACAAGGTCATTCGCAATCTGCTTGCGAAGGCCGCCGAGGAAGCAGCGAAGGAAGACTTCGACCTGCAGTGCCTGCACAAGGTCACGGATGCGGAAGATAATGACCCGCACCTCACTTTCACGACGAAAAACCCCGAAGCCCTCGACGCCTTTGAAACCGGCTACCACGTCCTCGGCGGCACGGGGTTCCTGTGGGCCCGGCCCGATGCGGCTGGCCTGGTCGACGTGCTGTTCGTGGATGAGGCCGCGCAGATGTCGCTCGCCAACGTGCTTGCCATATCGCCGGCCGCAGCCAGCCTTGTCCTGCTTGGCGATCCGCAGCAGCTTGAGCAGCCGATGCAGGGCTCGCACCCCGAGGGTACGGAGATCTCTGCCCTCGACCACCTTCTCGGAGGACGGCAGACGATCGCCGAGGACGAGGGCTTGTTCCTCGACCAGACTTGGCGGCTCCACCCCGACATCTGTCGTTTCACGTCCGACCTGTTTTACGAAAACCGCCTCGGTCCCCGCCCTGGTGTGGAGAACCAGGCAATTCTGATGGACGGCCCGCTTGGCGGCAGCGGCCTGCGCTATGTTGCGGTGAGTCACATGGGGAACCAGAATTCCAGCCCGGAGGAGGCCGACCGTATCCGCAATATTGTGGAAAGAATCCTTGCTTCGGGCGCACGGTGGCGCGATCGGGAGGGCAACGACGCGTCGCTCACCCTGAACGACATTCTGATTATCGCGCCCTACAACGCGCAGGTCTTTGAAATTCAGGCGCGCCTCCCCGGCGCCAAGGTGGGGACGGTTGACAAGTTCCAGGGACAGGAGGCGCCCATCGTGATCTATTCCATCACGACCTCCAGTCATGCCGACGCTCCGCGTGGCATGGAGTTCCTCTACAGCGCGAACCGCCTCAATGTGGCCACCTCCCGCGCAAAGGCACTGTGCATTCTCGTGGCCAATCCGGACGTGTTCGAGCCGGAATGTCGAACGCCGCGCCAGATGCAGCTCGCCAATGGCTTCTGCCGCTATCTAGAAATGGCAGATGTGGTCGATCCTTAGGCTCCCGACGCGAATTACCTCCATAGATGGCAGCGGGCCGCCACGTCAGACTAGACCCAGATATCGGCGGCGCGGGTCGAAAAAGAACGTTTCGCATCAACATCGGCAACGAACTCCGACCACAAGCTGGATCCAATTTTTCGCCGCGCGAAAGCACCAGCCATAGCCAAAAAGCCCCGCAAGACACCGCAAAGATCATCTGTGAACCCTGTGAGAAGCGTTTCGGTGCTTGATCCGTATGCGAGGAAAAGCGCCTCACGGTAATTGGCTTTTCCCCTGTATCGAGATGCTTGGTGTATGAAGCCGACGCTTTTCCGGCTCAACCGGGCGTCCCGGAGCGCCTGGGCAGCTTTCGTTCGAAAGTCGTTGACGCCTAGGTTTTTGAATTCTGACGTGCTCATGAGGTCTTCTTTGGACCGCCATGCGTACCAATTGGCTGATCCCGAAAGGTACTCGGCCGCTACGCCCAGGGCCTCAGATTTGGTGCTAGGCTTTATCAGAAGCCTGCCGCCACTTCCCCTTTTGTAAGTCCCAATCTCTGATTTGTACGTCTTCTCGACGAGGCTGCTGACCCGCCAGTTGAATGGTTCCATCGCCATACCGCGGCCCGCGATTTCAGTATCCCACAATCGGGCTGTGCCGGCGTGGTCCTCCTGAAATGATCCGGACTGCGCGGCGGTCATGGCACTGGCAGCATTGGCAATGCCGTAGTACCAAGCAAGGATGCCGACGCGTGCGAAGTCTGACGTTTTTGTTCCCGATCGGAATTGCTCAAGAGCTGACAGATGGTGCAACCCAAGGAAGAGCTGCTCAAGAACCGTATTCTCCACCAAGGTGTCCATGTTGCGTTTACCCTGACGCGCGTAGAAAGCATCGGCGGTCTTGAAATTTAGGCCACTGTCCTGGACGAGGATCTGCAGCGCGCGCATCCAGTTAACTGTCGATGGCAGCGCAAATTGCGGGTCAGGTTTGCCGCCCGGTTCGTTGATCGTCCCCTGCTTGATGATCCGATCGTACAGCATGACTTTTCCAGTTCGATTTCAGCGCACCTGAGTATTAACGAAATTCGAGCGTGCACATACAAGACTCGCCGGTTAGGGTCATGAAAAACAAGTCATTCCACAAGTGCTGATGAGCCGCCATGTCCGACAGCCTAGCCGACCTGATCCTCACCCTGACACCCGAAGACGGGTCGTCGATAGACAATGGAGCCATGCTGGCTCTGCTGCGCGAGCATGTGCCTAGCTTGTCGGAGGATATCTATATCAGCGCTCGCGACACCCTAGTGAACGAGGGAGTCCTCGGCCGAGCACGAGGGCGAAGCGGATCGATATTTCGGATCGTCGAGGGGGTGATGGATGAAGATGAGGGCGGTGAAGACGCTGAAGATACGGATGAACACGACGATGGGTTCGAGCTGATACCGACCGAAGAATCCACATCACCTCAAAGGACGAAATCCGCCAAAAGGAACGCTCGCCGTTCCGGCGAACCGATCCAGGTGCTCAGCTATCGACATGGCGAGACGCGCGTAAACAATCCAGAGGTCGGGATGGTCCATGCCGGGACCGACCCTGACGGAGATAAGACCGCATGGGCCTATGATCCGCATCTGGACCCTATTTTGAACTTCGACAGCGCCCGCGCCGGGATCGAGAAGTTGATCGACGACGCGTTGGCCAGCAACGACCTCCAGCGGATGAAGGACGCTCTGACCGAGCTCAAACGGCTCCAGCAGCCCTACCTCCACTGGTCAGGCAAGGCCGAGCGGACTTCCTTCGAGGTCGATACCGTCTCACTCCACGTCCATGAGCGCGTGGATCCGGCAACGATCCTGGGAAATGCGGCAAGGCGTCTGAAGGGTAAGGATGCGGGGGCACAGTGGCAACAACCGGACCTATTCTCCGCGCCGTTCGAAAACCTGCCGCTGCGCCAAGCGCTCGATTTCTACAGCCATGAAAAGGGCTGGTCGAACCGCCTCGTTGCGGGCGACAGTCTCCTAGTGATGAACTCTCTGCTGACGAAGGAGAGTATGGCGGGAAAGGTTCAGATGATCTACATCGATCCGCCCTACGGGATCAAATACGGGTCGAACTTTCAGCCGTTTACAAACAAGCGCGATGTTAAGGATCGCTCAGATGCAGATCTGACCCAGGAACCCGAAATGATCAAGGCGTTCCGCGACACGTGGGAATTGGGGATCCATTCTTACCTTACTTATCTGCGGGACCGATTGGTGCTGGCGAAGGAATTGCTGAGCGAGAGCGGGTCGGTCTTCGTGCAGATCTCGGATGAGAATGTTCACCGAGTAAGGGCGATACTCGACGAGGTTTTCGGGTCGGAGAACTTCATATCTGAGATCATATTTCGGAAGACTACAGGAAAGGGAAGCGGGAGCCTCGACACAACAAACGACTTTTCCCTCTGGTACGCCAAGGAGAAGTCGAAGGCGAAATACAATCCGACATATGAGCCGCGCTCGATTGAGGACGACCAAAACCTGCGTATGCTCGAATTGGCGAACGGATTTCGCCGACGGCTTTCCAATGATGAGGTGTTCGGCATTCAGGAGCTTCCGGCGAACTCGAAGCCATTTCGCCCAAACCCAATCACTAACCAAAGACCGGCTGAAGGAAAGGATCTTCGGGAGTTTCAATTCCAACATAGCACCTTCACCCCCAGCGGAGGCACGTTTCGCACTGATTTGAACGGCCTTAACCGCCTCAATAGAGCGAACCGGCTTACCGCAAGCGGCAAGACACTTGGCTTTGCGAGGTATTTGGGCGATTTCGGATACAAACCGAGAAACAATATTTGGGACGATACGCGATCGAGCGGATTTGGCGAGAGAAAGACTTATGTTGTTCAGACGAATGTAAAGGCCATTGAGCGCTGTCTGCTCATGACCACCGATCCCGGCGATCTGGTACTAGACCCTACCTGTGGCTCGGGCACCACCGCCTTCGTCGCCGAAAAATGGGGACGACGCTGGATTACCTGCGACACATCACGCGTCGCCATCACGTTAGCCAAACAGCGGCTGATGACCGCCAGTTTCGAGTATTACGCGCTCCGCTACCCCCATGAGAGGCTGAAGGGAGGGTTCGACTATGGAACCGTCCCGCACATCACACTGAAATCCATCGCAAACAACCCCGACATCGACACGATCTATGAAGAGGATCACCCCAAGATCGAAGCGGCGCTGGGCCGTCTGAACGCTGCGCTGATCGCCACTCCGCCGAAGGCTTTGAAAGCCGCTCAAGGAGCGCGTAAGGGCAAGCCAGTAAGCTTCGCCAAGGGCGAGAGGCTCCTGGAATGGGAGGTCCCGTTTGACTGCCCGGGCGATTGGTCCAAGGCCACCCATGCCCCCTTCGACGCCTTCCACGCCGCCCGCCAGACAATGCAACGGCGCATGGACCAGTCCATCGCCGATCACGCCGAGCAGGAAACGCTCTACGACAAGCCCCGCGTCGACCGGAACCGCCTGCGCATAACCGGCCCCTTCTCGGTCGAGGCGGTGCCGGCGCCCACCGTCCTGTCGCTCGACGACAGCCTGCCCCCCGCCGAGGCGGACGACAGCATCGCGCGTACCGGTGAGACCTCACGCCAATCCCTTTGGCGGGACGAACTTTTGAAGACTGGTGTGCGCGCTAAGGGCGGTGCGATGTTGACTTTCGCCGAGTTTGAGACGCTCCCGGGCCTGAAATACATCCATGCGAGCGGATCGCTGGCCGAGACAGGCGAACGCGTCGTCGTCAGCTTTGGCCCAGAGCATGCGGCCCTGGAACAGCGCCAGGTCGAACTGGCGCTCTCTGAAGCAGAAACCCTGCGACCCGCGCCAAAGTTCATCCTGTTTTGCGCCTTCACCTTCGACCCCGAGGCGGCAAAGGACATCGACGAGGTGAACTGGCCCGGCGTCACGCTGCTGAAAGCGCAGATGAACACCGACCTTCTGACAGAGGATCTGAAAAAGGCGCGGTCGTCGAACCAGTCCTTCTGGCTGATGGGCCAGCCCGATGTGGAGTTGCGCAAGCGCAAGGACGGGATGTGGGAGGTGGAGGTCAACGGCTTCGACTATTTCGACCCCAAGGCGGGCGACCTGGTGTCGGGCGGGAAAAAGCAGATCGCCATGTGGTCGCTCGACACCGATTACGACCAGCGGTCGCTGATGCCGCATCAGGTGTTCTTTCCCATGGCAGATGCCAAGGGCGGCTGGAACCGGCTGAAGGCGACGGTCCGCTCCGAACTGGACGAGGATCTGCTGGAGCAGTTCCACGGCACCGTGTCGCTGCCCTTCGCGGCAGGCGACAACCAGCGGATCGCGGTAAAGATCGTTGATGACCGCGGGATCGAATCCCTCAAGATCATGCCGCTCGAGGGCTGAACTCAATGTCCCTCATCATCAACACGCCTTTCGTCAGCCCGGCCCGGCATTGGGTCGAGGGTAAGGGTGGCAAGCTCGAGATCCAGCCCGAGCGACGCCCCGCGAGCTACGAGGTCTTCGACGCCCGTAACAACACCAAGCGGACCGAGGTGCTGGGTCTGGTCAACACCATCCGTACACGTGTCGACGCCTGGCGCGAGGCGGGCTGGCCTGGGGTGACCATCGTTACACGCAAGCTATTGGAACACTGGCACGACAAGGAGGCGCGCCAGCGCCCGTTCTACTTCTGCCAGCTGGAGGCGATCGAAACGCTGATCTGGTGGGTCGAGGGCGCGGAGGCCTTCAAGCAGGGCATCGGGATCCCGGGCGATGGCGGGACGTGGGAACGGCTCTGCAACAAGATGGCGACTGGCGCCGGCAAGACCACGGTGATGGCGATGATCATCACCTGGCAGGTACTGAACGCGCTGACCTATCCGAAGCGCAACAAGGATTTCGGCAGCGCGGTGTTCATCGTGGCGCCCGGCCTGACGGTGAAGGAGCGCCTGCAGGTGCTGCTGCCCACCGAGGGCAGCTATTACGACGAGTTCAACCTTTGCCCTTCGGAAGCGCTGCGACAGAAGCTGAACCAGGCCGAGGTGCTGATCGAGAACTGGCACACGCTGATGCCGCTTAAGGAGCCGGAGCGTTCTATCGTGAGAAAAGGCCGGGAGTCTGACGAGGCGTTCACCCGCCGTGTGCTGGGCAAGCTGGCCGCCCACAAGGATATCGTCGTCATCAACGACGAGGCACACCACGCCTATCGCAAACCGCCTGAGGTGAAGATCAGCAAGAAGCTGGCGGCCGAACAGGGCATCGATCTTGACGAGGCGACGCGCTGGATCGAGGGGTTGGACCGCATACACAAGACGCGCCGCATCCAGCGCTGCTTTGACCTTTCCGCTACCCCGTTTGCGCCGACCGGCAAGAAAAGCACGGACACGGCGCTGTTTGACTGGATCATCTCCGATTTCGGGCTGAACGATGCGATCGAGGCCGGGCTGGTCAAGACGCCGCGCGTCGTGGTTCGGGACGATGCCCTGCCAGACGCCAGGACGCTGCGGTCAAAACTTTATCACATCTACCGCGACCCGTCGGTGTCCGAGGATCTGAACAGGGCCAAGGCCGCGTCGCACGAGGCGCTGCCGAAACTGGTGCAGGACGCCTATACGCTTCTCGGCGCCGACTGGCGCGAGACGCAGAGGCAGTGGCGAGATGCCGGGCATCATACCCCGCCAGTGATGCTGACGGTATGCAACCGCACCGAGACGGCCGCGCGGGTCGAGCACTATTTCAACAAGGGCGACTCGCACTGGCCCGAGCTGCATGCCCCGAACAAGACCTTGCGCGTTGATTCTAAGGTGCTTGAGAAAGCGGAAATCGGCGAAGCCGCCACGTCGGACAAGGACTACGAGAACAGGCTGAAGGGCATCATCGAGGTTGCGGACTTACCAGAAACTCGAAAGCAGCAGCTTCTCGGTATGAAGAAGGAAGAGCTGCTGCGCGAGATCGTGGACAATGTCGGTAAGCGCGGGGCTGCCGGCCAGGAACTGCAGAACGTAATCTCTGTAGCGATGTTGTCCGAGGGCTGGGACGCCAAGAACGTGACACACATCATGGGTTTGCGCGCGTTCACGTCGCAGTTGCTGTGCGAGCAGGTCGTCGGCCGCGGGCTGCGCCGGGTTTCCTACGATACCGATGAGAATGGGCTATTCCTGCCAGAGTATGTGAACGTCTTCGGCGTTCCGCTGTCCATTTCCGAAACGGGAGAAAGTGGGGACGCGCCTCCACCGCCCAGGCCGACCACCCAGATCGAAGTCATCCCGGAAAGGGCGAACCTCGAGATAAAGTGGCCCAACGTGTTACGGATCGAAACAGTGGTGAAGCCTCAGTTGACCATGGCATGGGACGAGGTGCCGGCCCTCGTGCTTGATCCCTCCTCAACCCCCATCAGCGCCGAACTGGCGCCGGCCTTGGGTGGTGCGACGGACATGGGCAAGGTCACTGCAATCGATCTCGAACGCCTTCCGGATGGCTTCCGCCTGCAGAGATTGGTATTTCAGGCAGCACGTAAAGGCTTCGCTGAACTACGCCACAGCTTCTCGGGAACGGAGGAGTATCTTGCCGCGCAACTGGTTCGCATCGTTGAGAGCTTCCTGAATTCCAAGCTGCTGGATATTCCGTCACTCTTCCATTCCGATCCTCTCCGTCGACGGATTCTCATCGCGCTAAACATCGATCTCGTCGTTCAACATGTGTTGCGCTACGTCAGCGAGAACAACACGGAACGGCTCACCCCGGTCTTTGACGAGGAAAACCCTATAGGCGCCACCGGTCAAATGCGGACCTGGTATACGACCAAGCCCTGCTTTTTGGCGTTCAAGTCGCATATCAGCCACCTTGTCGGGGACTCCTCGTGGGAAGGTCATGCGGCAAACGTTTTCGAGAGCCGTGATGATGTCGTCGCCTACGCCAAAAACGATCATTTGGGCTTCCAGATTCAGTACTTGTGGGCCGGTTCGCGTCGCAGATACGTGCCCGACTTCCTTCTGCGACTATCGAGCGGCAAGATGCTCGCGCTCGAAATCAAGGGAACGGATAGCGCGCAGAACAAGGCCAAGCGCGACGCACTTAATGAGTGGGTCAAATCGATCAATGGGAGTGGTGGGTTTGGCCAGTGGGCTTGGGACGTCGCCTTCAAGCCCAGCGATGTGCAGGACATTATCGCCGAGCACGCCAATGCTTCTCGCGTGGGCGCAATAGCGCAGTGACCCATTGTTCCGCGATCTGATAGCCGCGATCTGTCGGGCGCTTGTCAGAATGACGGCTCGTTGAGATGCGTTAAAATTTGACCAGACCGCACTGGATCGATCCTGTCTGCCTCTGCGAGTGCCCAACGTTGCCATTCTTCCAGTGCAGAGGCATCGATATCAGCTGAACCATCATCGATCGCGCGACGGACGCGCTCAACAAGCGCGCGAATGTCTTCAGCTTGACGTAGCAGCTCGCCGCTGGTCCGCAGGTTCTGCAGGCGCTTTTGGTTGAGTTGGACGAGCCATTCCTGGCGCTGCTTCTCCTTTTCAATCCGCTCCCGCTCTGCGCGCTCCTCGGCTTCCCGCAAGCTAAGTCGGAACTTCTTCTCGCCCGCCACGATGATCGCAGCCGCAATCTCAGCCATTCTTGATTCAAGCTTGGCGTCACCGTCATCCTGCCAAGAAACAGTATTCTTGCGGTCGAAACCCGGATCGATCCGCAGCGCAAGCGGGGTTGATGCTGGCAGGTCTGGCGCCGGCCGCAGGTACCCCTGCTGACGCACGGTGCGATGGCTACCGACTATTCCAATTTCCAAACCAACATGGGTGTCGCCGATGGCTGCTCCCGCGTGAATTTCTCCATCGCGCTCGTAGGCACCACCGTCGTGCCCGCGCTTGCTGAGCGCCAAAAACAACGCGTTGAAGATTCTCAGTCGTCGCTTGCCTAGTGGATTGTCGAACTTGGGTTCGTCAAAGGTCCACTCGCGTTCTGCATTTTTATCGCGGCGGCGCTGCTCCTGCTTGAGTATTTGAACGAGCCCTTTGTGAGGCCTGTCCAGCGTCTGTGGGACAGAAGCTTTGCCAATCGCTTGCAATTCCTGTGCGTGGAGTTCGTCGAGGTCTTCTGGAACCAGAGCGGACGCAAATGGCCCGTTGGATGCCAGAGGGGCGGCAATCGACAGCACCTTTTTGAAGCGAGCGTCGACACTTGCTCGGCCCAATTCACCGGGGCGTCGCGGTGGCGCTTTGGGTGGTGCTGGCACCTTCTTTCCGGCACGGATTTTGTTCCAATATCCTTGCGGGGGCGACGCAACTCCACATCGCGTCAGCAGCTTCTTCAGCCCTACGTCGGACAGTTCAAGCTTCGCCGCCAAGTCCCGCATCGGTGCAGACCAGGCGAACGCAATCAGATCGTCGGGCAACACAAGAATGTCTTTCTGCCACACGTCGGCTTACCTCCATTTGTTCAACCGGGCTGCTTTTGGCACGCCTTCGCAGTGTCGATATGACAGGCCGGCCAGTGCGATCTAAGGTCAAATCTGGCAACTCCAACGCGCCCTCGATCGTGCCAGGAATGCGCTTTCATCATCGAGGCGGCCGCAGATCGGCTGCAGCTGAAGAGTCGCTCTCGGTGAACATCAGGTGACGCTCGGGAAGGCATCTGCCTCCTTTCGTAGTTCCTCGCACGGCAGGGGGCCGGCGGACATTGCCGGGTAGCAGAGCGAGGTTTGGTGCGACCGAGTGAGGCCTGGGAAATACGACCGAAGACCGATGGCTAGATAAAAGCGCACACATTGCGCGCCGGTTGAGCGGTTGTTTTTCCTGGTTTTTTTGGTGTCCTTCGAACATTGTCACTGTGGGGCGCAATGTGGGCGTGTTCGCCAACATCCTGTTTAATCACCGCTTTTTCAACATTACAGGCACTGCGATGGCGGATTGCGAGGGTGTGACCCGGCACGGAGAAAGGGCGCTTCTGGGCGGAGGGTTACAGCGGGTCTGCTCCGCGCCGGGTGAGAGCGCGACAACCTTTGGTCGTCAAAGCCCCTTCCAAAAGGCAACTGGCCGGCGGCGCTCATGGGGTCCAAACTCGTGACGGCCCGGCCGTCGTGAAGCATTACCGCATTTGAACCTGCACGGTTCGACGACGGAAGATCAGCCAGCCCAAGCTACACGCCAGCCCGATGTTCAGCAGCGCCAAACCAACGAGAGCTGCGAGAGTGCCGTGAGCGCCCACGTGCTCCAACAATAACGCTCCAACAGACGGCGCTGCTGCCTGAGCCATCAAGCTGGGCATGGCGAGACGTCCCATCAGCCTCGCGTATCCCGCAGCGCCGAACAGAGCGAGCGGCAGCGTGCCCCGCGCTATCGTTTCGAGACCGATGCCGGCACCGTAGAACGCCAGCGCCACAGGCACCACCGGAACCCCGACCAAGAGCGCACCAATGCCGATGCCAACGAAGCTCACCGACGCGAACTTCGTCCAGATGGGATGATGATAGCGGGCGATGACCATCTCGACGGCACGCGCAGACACCTGAGCGGGGCCGACGAGTGCCCCGAGCCCAACGGCAGCGGCGAGGGCCATGCCGCTGGCCTGCAAGATGGTGAGCAGATGAACTGACACCGTCGATGAAATGACCGCCGCCAAGGTCAGCGTGGCAGCCAGGACGACCATGATCGGAACTGAGTCCGGCTGAACAGGAGTGCCAACCTGCGCCTTCCCCGGTCGGTCTGTGAGGCCGGGCAGCGGCACACCACGCGGCAACATTCCGAGATAGAGGGGCAGGGCGAACAACAACTGGACCGAAGCATAGACGAGGCATGTGCCGCGCCAGCCCGTCTCGCCCATCAGGAAGGCCGAGATCGGCCAACAGATAGTGCTGGCGAAGCCGCCGAACAGCGAAAGGGTTGTGATAGCCGAGCGCGCGCTGTGCCCGTAGAGCCGGCCGAGGGTCGCGAAGGCGGCATCGTACAAGCCCGCCCCCATCCCAAGTCCAACAACGAGCCACGCTGCGATGTAGGCGGCGAGGTTCGGCGAGACCGCGAGCCCGATCTGGCCAACGCCGATGCAGCCGGCGCTGAACGCAAGAACGTTGCGGCCGCCGTGGCGCTCAATGGACGAGCCGACGCGAGGTGATATCAGCCCGGCGACGAGCAGGCCGAGCGACAATCCACCGACGACCCAAGGCAGCGGCCAGCCAGTGTCAGCGGCGACCCTCGGCGCAATCACCGCCGGCAGGTAATACGTGGACCCCCAGGCCATGATCTGGGTCAGTCCGAGGACGGTGATGATCGTTCGGCGGCTGCGTTCCATCGGCGTGATGCGGTCAGGCTGCCACGCCGCACCCGCAGCCACCCTTGCCAGCGGCTTTCGCTTCGGCATCGGCGACACAACAGGCATCAGCCTCGGAAGGAGCGGGGCCACCACAGCATCCGGTAGCGGTCGCGCGTATGGTCGACTGTGGAACCGTACAGACGCCTGTTTCGGGCAGCACCAGTTGCACCGCATCCGCAGCCGCCATGTCGCCCGCGAGAGCTGCCGCGACCGACCGCACCTGTTCATACCCCGTCAGCAGTAAGAAGGTCGGCGCGCGGCCGTAGCTCTTGACGCCGACGGTGTAGAAGTCGGGCTCGGGATGGCCGAGTTCGCGATGGCCGTGCGGGGGGACGTCGCCGCAGGAGTGTTCATTGGGGTCGATCAGAGGCCCCAGCGCCTTGACGCCTTCAAGCCAAGGATCGAGGTCAAGCCTGAGTTCGCGCGTGAGGGACAAATCGGGCCGCTGGCCGGTCGCTGCGATGATGCGGTCGAAAGGCCCGAGCATTTGTAGGCCGTCCTTCGTTTGACCTTCGACTATCAGGCGGCCGTTTGAGCTTCGGATGGCCAGTGTCGCGAAGCCAGTGACGAGCTTTGTGCGCCCGCTCTCCGCCAGTTCGCGAACGTCAGAACCAAGCTCGCCACGGGCAGGCAGTTGATCCAAGTCTCCACCGCTGTAGATGCGAACCAGATCGGCGCCGCGTGTCGCCCAGATGAAAGCGGTTCCGGGCTCACCCTCAGCCAGCCTATCGAGATCGAGCAGGGCGTTGGCGGCCGAATGGCCCGAGCCGACAACAAGCGTGGTGCGTCCGGCATAGAGGGTGCGGTCGCGGCCGAGAATGTCTGGAATGCCATAGGCGATCTTGTCCGCGAACTCCGCTTCGCCCTCCGCCGGGACACCACCGGCCCCAAGTGGATTTGGCGTCTGCCACGTGCCTGAGGCGTCAATGACGGCCCGCGCACTGTCGCGCCTAATGCCCTGCCCGGTTTCGACCACCAGCATGAACGGTCGCGCCTGTCGGTCTTTGCTCAAGACCTTGTCTGCGCCCCAGCGGGAAACACCAATCACGCGCGCACTGGTTTCGATGGACGAGGAGAGTTCAGGGAGCTTGGCGAGCGGCTCAAGGTAGCGGGCGATGAGTTCATCAGCGGTTGGGAAAGCCTCGGGCTCGGGTAGCGCCCAGCCGCTCTCTTCAAGACGCTTTCGGGCCGCCTGATCAACACAGTAGCGCCAAGGCGTGAAGACCCGGACATGGCCCCAGTCCTTGAGATTGGTGGCGACGCCAGCGCCGGCCTCATAGACCTTCACCGAAAGCCCCCTTTGGATGAGCTGGACGGCAGCCGCCAAGCCGACCGGGCCGGCTCCGATGATGGCGACAGGGAGGGCGTTAGGGTCATTCATTGACATTGTTTCCATCCTTCCGGGATCATCGAAATACAAGGCAAAAAAAGAGGCTAAGCAGCCGCGTCGTTCTCCGCCGCGCCGCAAGCTACGTCAGCACAGCACTCGTCAGCCAGGAAGCCGATCAAGTCGCGCATGATGGGATAGTTGGCCCGACAGATTAGGGTCGTCGCCTGACGCTCCTGCGTCACGAGCCCAGTCAGGATGAGGCGATGCAGGTGATGGGAGAGCGTCGAGGCCGCGATGCCAAGGGTGTCCTGCAAGTATCCCACCGGCCGGCCGGCTTCGCCGGCTCTGACCAGTGTGCGATAGAGCTTGAGCCTCGTCGGGTTGCCGATGGCTTCGAGCTGTTTTGCGGCTTGTTCGAGTTTCATGGAAATAGACTGCATCCGCCACACCGGAAGGTCAACACCTATTTCGACAATGATCGAAATACGGTCAGACGACCCGCTTGCCGCTCTCGTCGATCACAACCTCGCCGTCCTCCTTGGTGAAGGGGCCGATGTCGGGATTGGGCAGGATCGGCAGCACCGCCTCGGATGGGCGCGCTAAGACCACACCCAGCGGCGTCACCACAATTGGACGGTTGATCAGGATCGGATGATTGAGCATGGCGTCGACCAGATCATCGTCTGACCACTTCGGGTCGGCAAGCCCAAGCTCCCCAAAGGGTGTTCCCTTCTCCCGCAGCAGGGCACGCGGAGTGATACCCATGGCTGCGATCAGCTCAACCAGCTTGGCACGCGAAGGGGGCGTCTTCAGGTATTCGATGATCTCGGGTTCTTCGCGGCTTTGCCGGATCATGGCCAGCGTGTTCCGCGAAGTGCCGCATTGGGGATTGTGATAGATGGTGATGGTCATTCGGCGGGTTCCACTTTCGGGAAGGCTTGGGGTTCAGCGAGAAGCCAGCCAGCGAGCGCCATAGCGACCAGAGCCCCAGCAAGTTGAGCGGCGACGAAGGCGGAGACGTCGAACGGCCGGATACCCGCGAAGGTATTTGAGAGGGCGCGGGCCACGGCCACCGCTGGGTTCGCGAACGATGTCGAAGCCGTGAACCAGTAGGCGGCCACGATGTAGAGCCCAACCAGCCACGGGATGGCATCCGCTCGGAAGCGGAGACCCGCAAGGATGGTGAAGACGAGCCCGAAGGTCGCGACGGCCTCGGCGATCCAAAGGCCAGCCCCCGAGCGCACCGTGGTGGACAGGCTGAAGAGAGGCATGTCAAACATTGCATGAGCCATCAGCGTGCCGAGAATGCCTCCAGCGACCTGGGCTGCCATGTAGGTCAGCGCGGCGTCGCGGCCGATCTGGTGCCGCAAGCCGAACACGAGCGTGACCGCCGGGTTGAAGTGCGCACCGGAAATCGGGCCGAGGATGGTGATCAACACGACCAGTATCGCGCCGGTCGGCAAGGTGTTGCACAGCAAGGCGAGCGCAACGTCATGGGTGAGCCGATCAGCCATGATCCCGGACCCGATCACAGCCGCGACCAGCATGGCAGTTCCAAGTGCTTCGGCAGCGAGCCTTCGCGGAAGGTCAGCGGACATGGTGTCGAGGCTCCGGTGAGATTGAGGTCGTCAGCATCTGCAGGTCACCGCTTGGATGACCGGCTGGCATAGCTCCGGGGCACCCCTACAACAGTCTTCCATCAGGTAGGCCAGCAGATCGCGAAAGGCGTTCAAGTCGACGACATACCGGATGATCCGGCCTTCGCGTTCGGCCCGAACCAGGCCCGCGCGGTCGAGGACTTTCAGATGTGCTGACATGGTGTTCTGCACCGTTCCGAGCTGGGATGCGATTTCGCCGGCTGGGACGCCTTCCGAACCCGCTCGCACCAGCAGCCGGAAAGCCTCAAGCCTTGTGTCCTGGCCAAGCCCGGCCAACGCGAGCAGAGCAGCAGTCTTGTCCATGCATCCACCCATCCAGATTTGTGGATGCATAGGCCCGAAGCGTGACGGTTGGATGACAAGGGAGCACGAGGACCAAGTTCGGGAAGCTCAGACGACATATGGTTCCCGTCAAAGCCCAGCTTGGCGGTCTTCATTTCCTGCACGAGCGTCACCAATGCAGAAGGGCGCCGCTGGAGCGATCATTTCCCGCTAACTGGGCTATGTCATGGCGATCCTGGTGAATGGGTCGCCTCACCTATGAGGGATTTATTCCTGCCCCCGCCGGCCTTCAAGCTCTTTCAGAAAATGAGCTTCGTTGAGCAGCTTTTCCCAATCGGTGCCGAAACGCCCAATTAGATCGCGGGCCTGCTCCCTTGAGATGGTTGCCTCGTCGGCTAACCGGCCGGCCAAGAGATCAACGGCGACGAGATCGGCCTCGGGCAAACTACCATCGCGGTGCCGCATCGCCTCCGCGATCGATTCGAAAACGCTGCCGACTTCCTCATAAATCTCGCGTACTTCGATGCCCTCCCGTTCGGCCGCTTCCATCGCTTGGTCGGTTAGATCGTTTATCGCGGCCGGGTCGTCGGTCGTCGCGTCCGGCAGATGCTCTGCCATCCATTTGTCGAAGAAGTTGATGCCGCGTGTGCTCATTTTGCGATAAGTGTCAATGAAAGAGCCCGCTCCCGATGTCAGCTGGGCGGGCTCTTTTTCGGGAGGTCCCGGCGTCCCTCACCCTCCCGGTGACAGGCGGTAAACCATCCCGACGCGGCGCGCTCTCAGGTAGGGAAAGAACCGCCGTCCAATTTCTTAACTTGGTTTTGAGGGAAAGGTTCCAGGCTGCTACATTAGCACCAGGTCTTCCGCCCACAGTGTTGCGCTAATGTGAAACCCGCTGCCGAGGGGACAGCAGCGGGCCTGGCTTTCTCAAGGCAATGGCCGGAAGTGGGGTTGGGACACAAGGGCATCCGGCCAGCATTTCCAACGAGGGCGGCGATCGTTTGTTCCTATGCCGTTCGCATATATTAGCAATCTCTTGACACGCAAGAAGCCGCTGCGCGACATGTCGACTAGCTGCGCTTGGCCTTACCGTAGGCGTTGGGGGTGGTGTCAGGGGTATATCGTCCCCACATTCCTGCCGCCGCATTTGGCACACTTCAACTAGAATGATGTCGTCCGCCATCGCGGGAGCATCCGGGCCGAACGATCGCGGAGCTTGGCGAGGTCGAGCTTCTGGCTGTGATTGCACGGCGCGTGGTGACAGAAGGCCGTCACCGTCATCTTCGCATCGATCAGGGATTGAAACGTCCAGCCCTTGCTCATCCGGCCGATATAGCCCGCCACGAGGGCTGACAAAATGGCCCGCTACCGGAAAGGTAACGGGCCAGTACAGACAGGTTAGACAACTGCGATTGCCCTCTTCTGAAAAACGGCCCAACAACGGTTTGTTCCGCGCCGGGGCTCATCGATCATTGGATAATCTTGATGACCTTACGTGTCTCCGGATCGACGACGACGGTCCGGTTGTCGATCACAGTGTAGCGGTATTTCACATTGGGAACTTCATGAAGCTCGACCGTCTCGGGCAGAGCCGTTCCCACGTTAAGCTCTACTCCCGGCAGCTTCAATGAGGCCAGGGGCTGCTTCTTCACGTATTCCTTGATGACCGTTTCCTGTTCCGGCTGGATTACCACGGTATCGGCGGCTGCCGCACCGAGACCGGCGAGTAGCAAAAACCCTGCAGCGGCTGCGGCAAGATGGATTCTCATAGTCATTCTCCTAGGGTTGCGAGCCAAAGCTTGGCTACTCATGTCAGCAAGAGGCCGGCCAAAAGGACCGTAACGACCAACGACGCGGGAACAGCAAGAAGCCATCTGGCTTCCATAACGCTGCAGTTCCGATTATCCATTTCCATCGCCTGCGCTCCTTTCGGGGACCTTCAGGCAAACGGCCCTTCAACGCGATCGTTCCGGAAATCGGGCTACGGTCCCAGTCGGATGCGACTGAAGTCCTAGCCCACGGACGGAAGGGCAGAACGGTGTGTTCGAGATCCGATTTGAGGATAAAGGAACGCAGGTGGCACCAGCGGGTCACTGTGAGCGCTTCACCCTTCGTTCACGATAGTAGCGCAAGCTCATACGTGGACATGCAGGGTATTGCGTACATGCCCAAACAAGCCCCGGTGCTGATCCCCCTCAGTGCTGGGGCTTTTCCTTTAATGCTGCGTCTTGCCGCTTGATGGATCCGCCTGCGCCATCAACTTGTTGAAGGCGCGCGCCTCATCGACGGTCGCGAACTGCCGACACGTTGTCGTGCCGTCGGGCTTTAGAACCACGGCGAGGAATGGAAGCCCGAACACGGGCGGGTGATAGACGGCATAGATCGTGCTGCGCTTCATCGCGGCATTTTACAGGGACATCTGGCCAGGAACTAGATGCGCGTCGGTGTTCGGGTCGGCGGCCTTGGAGTTTTCAACTCTCCTGAAAGGGGTGGGGTGCAAGTTAATCGGCGCCGGGACTTTTTCGTATAATCCATTCGACCACGTTAGGGTCGACGTAGTCATCGCCTGTCACAATACGAACGAGCTTCGTTGCGCGCGGTCGCCACTGGTCTTCAGGAACCTTGTCCTCATCCACCCAGCGGTTGAACGCTTCGCGCATTACGTCGAATTCGAAGTATGAGGCGTTGTCGTTGGTACGCTGTTTTGGCATGGGTTCGCAACGGCTTACCGTCCGAAATGTTCCAGCAGAAATTTGGCCCGCCCGTTACTCCTATCGCCATCTTGGTTTGCCCGTCATGTCACCGCCGTAAGCCGCGAGCCGGACATAGCCGGGTCTGCTCGGTTGAGGAAGCCGCAGGCGGATCATACCCCAGCATTGAGGGGTGCCGGAGCACATGAACATTGCGCCCAGTCGATCGGGCCGCAAGGCACACCTTCGGGGAAGGCGAACCCGCGCTCGCCTCACGACCCAGCCGATTGGCGACCGAGGTCCGATGGCCGCACGCATAGGTCTGACCAGAGGAAACAACGGCCCGCCAATCCATTGGTAACCGTCGCAGGAAATTATCCCCTCCATCTGCGGTAACCCTGAACTGCCCGACGCTAACTCCTTGGCGGCGGGCCTTTTGGCCTGTTGCTTCCGTCGGTGAGGTTAGGTCGACATCTCTTTGATGACCGCATCGAGCGAGGCGATATCTTCCTGCGCGGCTATTTCGAGCGGATCAGCCGCCTGTGCTGGCGTGCGTATCTCAGGAACGCCACCAGGCCCTATTGGCGCGTAGCTCATTACAAGGGTGTCGCGATACTGCCTGAGCAGGACGAGCGCTCTATCAATGGTTCGTTGGTCCATCGGTGAGATTTTAGCATATAGGTCCAACTTCGCACTACGCTAACTCTTCCCCAATCCTGCATCGAGGCATGCGTGATCCTGGGCCAGTTTCACCTTGTCGATGAAGCGTCCTAATTGGCATCTCCCTGTCCGTTTCTGCTACCGACAATGCCAAAATCCTGAGATTTGATATTTCCATCCGCCAAGAGAAAGCCCTCAGCAGCTAGGCCCCGCCTCAACAGCTCACGCACCGCTGCCGCTCGGCTTGGCATTCGTCTTTCAAAGCGCCAGTTCTCCAGCGCATCAATTTCCCTTTGCGACAACATTATTTGAAGACGTACAGGTCTCTCGATTTGCGGCATTTTGCGACCTCACCCATAAAGCGTCGAATGAGTAGTTGGCTTATAATGAGCATAACACTCCAAAGGTTGCATGACCATCGTCTTGGGTCTGTACGATTGATGAGGTGAATGCATTAAGGGCAGCTTCTGCCGTAAGTACTAACTTATTGAAAATATTAGTTTATTTAATGCTTTGTGACTTGTGCTCCGCTTCGCGAGCGCGCATGGTGAAGGTGAGGGTAACCCGGTCCGGAGGACAAGAGGTCACCATGCGCTACCATTATTCACAAACCCTACTGGACGACGTCACGGCGAGTGTCACTGAGGCGTTCCAGAAGCTTGGCATTGTCAACGTTCCGGTCGTGGCGGAACAAGTCAGGCGTCGCCATCACTCGGAGAATATCGCCCTTGAGGACATTGAGGAGATAGTCCTGGACACGGCTCAAATGTTTCACATCCCGATGGAATTCGATGGTACGAGCGGCATTTTTGCTGCGCACGAAGCGGAAACCAGGGTGGCCGGGCGATTTGCGACTTCCCTCCACGACCAACCACCACGTCTTTTGGCGAGCGAGCTTCTAACGCTTGGCCAGCGCGGGACCCAGCGCAAATCAGAGCAGATGGTGAACTGGTCGATGGCCCCGAAATATCTCGATCATCGGTTGGAATGCCCCTACTGCCTCACCATCAGGCTGAGAATTCCTGCTGATGCCGGTCCAGAGACGCCGATTTCTTGCGATGATTGCGGAAAGTATCTTGGCACCTGGGATGATCTCCAAACCGACTTTGAGAAGCAGGGCGGCCAGAACGGGGTGTTTCGTCTCGACAAGGGCCGCATCCAGCGGATCAATTAGGCAGGCTGGGCGGAGCACCGCCGTCTTCGGCTCAACAGTGGCAGCGAAGGCTTGTGCCACAGCGGGAGCGCGTCGAGACCCAGCGTCAACCGACGAAGTGCAGGCGTTGATTGAGGTGCGTATGACGGCATACGCCGCGTTCGGCAAGGCCATACATGAGATGGATGGCAGCAGTCGCGATCACGACAGGCCAAGGCCGATATCTCTTGGAGATCGAGGCGCGTGGCGAACTCGACCCGCCAGAGCATATTCGGGCTCTTCTTCGTTCGACGATTTTGGAGACATGAGACTACAGCCCAGTTGGCCTCCTTCAGATCATCCGAAGACCGCCCGTCGAGGCTTTCCGACGTTCGCTTTGCGCCTCATGCTATTCCGGCAGCCCAGCCTTTCGCAAACCTTCTGCAAGCAGAGCCATATCGGCCGCACGCCTGATTGAAACGACGTCGGCGAGATTGGAAATTCGTTCGCCAGGATCGAGGGCGAGAATTCGGCTCACGACCTTTTGCGCATCCTCGGTTCGGCCGGCGTGAGCATAGCTTGCAGCCGCAAAGCGCAACGACGCCAAAAAATCCGGCTTTTCCCGCAACGACCTTTCCGCCCAAGATGATGCCTCCTCAAATCGACCAGCCAAGAGATGAGCCACTGCAACCGCATTCAGCATATCGAACATGAACGGGTCGACTGGGCTCATGCGTATCGCGGTCGCCAGGTGCCGGAGCGAGGTTTCCGTATCGCCGAGGTCGGCTCTGACCCAGCCGCTGAATAGCCACGCGGTCGCCAGGTTCGGATTGAGCGCAAGCGCGCGATCAATGAACGCTGCCCCGCTATTGTAGTTGCCCACGACAAACGCGAGCGCCTCCCCGCCGAGTGAGAGCGCGATCGCGTCATCCCTGCCCAAATCCACGGCCTTCAGAGCCAGGCGCTCGGTTTCGGCGGTTTCCTGCTTGCGATCCGTCATCCAGCCGTTCGCCTTGCGCATGACGGCACACAACGCGGCCATGCCGTATGCCGAGGCGAATTCAGGGTCGAGTTCGATGGCTTTGTAAAACAATTGAAGGGCGTCTGCGGTGGATTCCCTGGTCAACTGGTGGAGGCTTGCTATCCCGCGCAGATAGTAGTCGTAAGCGTCAAGGTGCTCGGTCGGCTTGCGCTTGGCCCGCTCGATCTCTGCCTGTTCCA
>NZ_JARAKC010000005.1:0-398136 GCF_049887195.1 Mesorhizobium abyssinicae | reverse complement strand
GATGCTGCCAGAGGACGCGCCGGAAGCCTGGAGCGACCGCGAACGCCTGTGGAACGATGTCGAGGCGTTCGAAATGCGCAAGGATGCGCAGCTTGCCCGCGAAGTGGAGTTCGCCCTTCCACGCGAACTCAGCCAGGCGCAAGGCATCGAACTGGCGCGCGACTTTGTTCAGACCGAGTTTGTCAGCCGGGGCATGGTCGCCGATCTCAATGTGCATTGGGACAGGGCGGAGGATGGCAGTCCCAAGCCGCATGCGCATGTCATGCTCACCATGAGGTCGGTCGATGAGAATGGTTTTGGCCCGAAAGTGCGCAACTGGAACCAGACCGAGCTGGTCGAGCGCTGGCGCGAGCGATGGGCCGAGCTTGCCAATGAACGCCTGGCTGAACTCGACATAGACGTCCGCATCGATCATCGCAGTCTGGAAGCGCAGGGCATTGAGTTGGAGCCGCAAACCCAGATCGGCGCACCGGCCCAACGCATTGAGGGCGGTGGCCTCGACGCTGCCGGCATTGAAGCAGATCGCGCCGAATTGCATCGCGAGATCGCGCGCAACAATGGCGAGCGGATTATTGCGAATCCATCCGTGGCGCTGGATGCCATCACGCATCAGCAATCAACCTTCACCCGAAAAGACATAGCGAAGTTTGCGCATCGGCACAGCGATGGAATCGAGCAGTTCAACGAAGTCATGGGCGCCATCGGCAACGCGCCCGATCTGGTCGAACTTGGCAAGGACGGACGCGGCGAAGATCGCTTCACCACCCGGCAGATGATCGAGACCGAGCAGCGCCTGCATCGCGCAGCGGAACGCATGGCCGGGGAGGAGCGTCATGCGGTGAGTGACCGGGATCGGGGCGCTGCTCTGGCGCGTGCAACACGACGCGGGCTTGTCTTGTCAGGCGAGCAGACTGATGCACTGGATCAAATCACCGACGGCAGCGGTCTTGGTGTCGTCGTCGGGTTTGCTGGAACCGGCAAGAGCGCGATGCTGGGCGTTGCCCGCCAGGCGTGGGCAGCGGCGGGCTATGAGGTTCGAGGCGCGGCCCTCTCCGGCATCGCGGCCGAGAATCTCGAAAGCGGATCAGCCATCTCGTCGCGCACCATTGCCAGTATGGAACATAGCTGGGGACAGGGCCGCGATCTTCTCACCGCGAGCGATGTCCTGGTGGTGGACGAGGCCGGCATGGTCGGCACGCGCCAATTGGAGCGCGTGCTCTCCCATGCGGCGAACGTCGGCGCAAAGGTCGTGCTGGTCGGCGATCCGCAGCAGTTGCAGGCGATCGAAGCTGGGGCCGCATTCCGTTCGATCCACGAACGCCACGGCGGCGTCGAGATCGGCCAAGTACGCCGGCAGCGCGAGGACTGGCAGCGAGAGGCCACACGCGATCTTGCAACCGGCAGGATCGGCCCTGCGATCGACGTCTATGACACACAAGGGATGGTGCATCGGGCTGCGACGCGGGACGAGGCGCGTAGCAATCTCGTCGAACGCTGGGATCGCGACAGGCAGGCACAACCAGAGGCAAGCCGGATCATTCTCACTCACACCAACGACGAGGTGCGCGCGCTCAACCAGGCAGCGCGCGAGGGAATGCGTGCTGCTGGAGATCTTGGCGACGAGGTTCAGCTGGATGTCGAACGCGGTGCAAGGAACTTTGCCAGCGGCGATCGCGTCATGTTCCTGCGCAACGAGCGCGGTCTAGGGGTCAAGAACGGCACGCTCGGGGTGATCAATGAGGTCAGCACGCAGAGCATGACCGTGCGCATCGACGACGGCAGGTCGGTGCGGTTCGACCTGAAAGACTATGCCCACATCGACCATGGCTATGCCGCGACCATCCACAAGGCGCAGGGCATGACGGTTGACCGTACTCATATTCTGGCAACGCCGGGCATGGATGCACATGGGAGCTACGTTGCGCTATCGCGTCATCGAGACGGAATGGACATACATTATGGCGGCGACGACTTCGCGACACGAGACCGGCTCGTCCGCGCGCTGTCGCGCGACCGCGCCAAGGACATGGCGTTGGACTATGAGCAGATGGGCTCGGCGCAGAGCTATGCAGAACGTCGCGGGATCTCCTTCCGAGAGCGCGTGGTCGAGATCGTGCGCCGGATCCTGCCGGAGAAGGTCCGCGACAGGATCGGCGAGCTGCTGGACGGATTGCGTTCGCCCGCAGACGCCGAGCCTGGCCGGGACCGTGGGCGCGGTCCGGGAAGGGAGGATGTTGGGGCGCAAAGCGAACACGGCCGCCCGACGCCTGAAAGAGAAGCTTCCGCCAGGGGAGCGCAGCGCGAGGCGGATGCGCCGGTGGATCCGGAAGCGGCGTTGCGCAGCGCTCGCACGAAGGCGCTTGTGCGCCACGCGCGTGCTCTCGATGCTGTTACGCGCAGCGGAAATGCGGACGGGCAGGGGACTCCCGAGCAGATGGGCGAATTGAGAGATGCGCGCAACGCTTTCGAGAAGGTTCGGCCCCATGGGTGGCGCGATGCCGAAGCGGCCTATGTCAAGAATCCCGAGTTGGTTCGCGAAGCGGGGGTCGGTCGCGTCAACCGCATCGTGCGCGCCCTCCAGCTTGAAACCGAACTCCGCACTGGACTGGAAGCTGATCCGATCCACCGCGCCGACCGTTTCGTGGAACGCTGGCAGAAGCTCCACCGGACAAGCCAGGACCAATACCAGGCTGGCGACATGTCCGGCTACAAGTCAACCCGCTCGGCCATGTCCGACATGGCTAAGAGCCTCGAACGCGATCCGCAACTAGAATCCCTGCTTGCCAATCATAGAAAGGCGCTTGGCATCCAGGTCGCATCCGGCCGGCGCCTGGGTGTGGAACTCGCGTTCAACCACGGCATTGGCATCGGGCGTGGCCTAGGACTCTAAACCCCTCCGATTTGCCGCCGTTCCGACGCTCCAAATCGATGAGATGACAAATCTGATTGCGCGCGGACCTTGGGTTTGCCTGTCTGGTTCCAGCAGGTGCCAAATGCTCTCAACGAAAGGCAAGGCAGCCATGCCTGAACCGGATCGTATCATTCGCCTTAGGACCGTCCTCGCGCGGACCGGCTTGTCCCGCTCAACGATGTACCGCAAAATCGCCGAAGGCACGTTCCCGGCTCAGATCAAGATCAGTGTCAACGGTGCGGGGTGGAGGGAATCTGATATCAATCGGTGGGTCGCCGATCCTGTTTCGTGGTGCGCCAGGGCGGGGCAGAACAATAGCTACTAGCAGCAATCGGTCGGCAGGCCTATCGCCGCCATCGGATAGGTTCCGCATCTTGTCATTCCAATGACGGAGTAGGAGCAGGAAGCGGAAGGGCTGACTTTGGGGCGGTGAAGCCATTAGCGGACATTAGATTTGAAGCGTCTATATATCGGTACGAACGATCGTTGGTCGCGGCGTCAGCGCCCATGACACTTTTTGTATTTCAGCCCGCTCTGACACGGACAGGGATCGTTGCGCCCCGGTTTGCCTCCAATCCGAGGCATTTTTGCCAATTGAGCGGTCGGAGCCTTGGCCTGCGCTTCTGCACGCTTTTTCATCCGTTCCGCATCATCATAAATGTGGGCGTTGTCATCGGTGCGCGAGGGTTTGGTGATCTCGAATGTATATGCCTTTTCATAAGTCCCGCCAGCAGTCGCCTCGATCATGATCCCGGTCATGTTAGCAGCGGGCGTGATGATCGCTGCAGCGCTCGCTTTATCGTGGACGTTTCGCCAGTCGATCTCATCGCCTGACCTTTGCAGCCAGATAAAGAAGGGCGTATCGCTTCCGTAAAGGAAGTAGCGGGCGGAATGCTGGTTGAGCGTCTTGCGAAGCTTGGCGAGCATCTTTGCAAGGTCGTTCCGCCCTTCCTCACTAAGATTTCGGATGGAACTCTCAGCTGCAAGCCATCCCGATGTTCGGCTGGCATCTAGCGCTCCGAGAAGTTTCAGTACCTCCTCCGGGAACTTCTGCGTGGGAAATGGCCTCGCTTCCCAGTCTTCGCCCTCGAAACTCTGGTCGACGTCGTGGCTCATGCCATCCCAGACGACCATGTTCGCCTCGCCGTCCTTCAATTGGTCGGCAAGGGCCTGGTCGAAGCGGTTCTTCTTCAGATAGGCCCCAAGGTGGTCGACCTCGTCGAATAGATGGGCACCGCGCATGCCCGCCACGGCCTGCCGCACCTCCATGTAATGTACGAACTCGCCGGGTGTGGGCAGAAGGCGCCTGAGCACGAAGAGATCGTCTATCGAAAATGAAACGAAGGCATGTTTCCCAAGTAACGGCTCGACCTGTGGCAGTTCCTTGCAAAAGGCCGAAAAAGGCGAGAACGACTCGACTGTCAGGCCGACCGGCACCATCACGCGGTAGTCTGCACGTCGCACGCGCGCGCACTCGACGTACTTGCCATCGACAAGATGGTAGAGCAGCACTTCGTCCGCCGAGTTCAGGTAGTCGAAGAATCGCTCGCACTGCTTGTACGCCTTTAGCACAAGGTCCTGCACCGACTGGGCGTGCCGACCGAAATCGAGCGCCGGAGACGCAATGGTCGCGGCTGCCCCGGCCTTGGCCTCGACAAGAAACAGCACATCGTCCATTAGGATCAGCGTGTCATTTTCCGACCACTGCTTGCTCACCGGGTCCTTATAGTAGACTTCCTGAAGAACCTCAGCTCCGGGCAACTGGCGAGCCAGAATATCAGCGAAGGCGGCTTCGCTCATCTCCTTCTGCCGCTCGTTAAAAGCCACTTTATAGTTAGGCTTGCGCTGCAGCAGGTTGAACAGAAGCGCACGATAGCCCGCGTCACGAGTGAAACACGGATCGACTGCGTAGTAGTCCGAACCGAGATGAATGAGGGGTTTCTTGCGGGCAGGCAGCGTCCGGTACGGGGTCCCTGCATAATCTCCGGGAGCGAAGAACTCGGTTTCCTCCCCGCGCTGGTACGCGAGATCCGCCAGTAACGCGGGCGGGAGCTTCGTGTGACGGCTCACGTTGGCGACGCCACCCCGGAACATATCATCCACGGCTTGTCTGGCGGCCTTTGCCTGATCCGCCTTGTCCGCAATCCAAGCCTCCATAACATCCTGCAGAGGCTTATCTTCCGCGGTGGCGAAGGTCTGCACCGCCTCGAATTGCTTCATCATTTCCATGATGGCGTCGGCGTGACCGGAGCGCGTGGAATCGGTCATGGCCTGAAATCCGGTCGCGATCTCGTCGGCACCGACGCCGTAAACCTCCTTCAGGACATCGTCGTGTGGCGCGAGCACGTAGCGGTAGAACTCACCCTCAAGGACCTGATAGCGGTTCCCGCGAAGCAAGACCCAGGTGGACTTCGCCCGAAATTCTATATCGGCCGTGTCCGGGCCGAAAACGCCGTCCTTCGTATTGGCCGACGTGGCCATGGCGAAGAACATGGCCTGTTGCCGCAACTCACGGCCAAGCTCAAACAGCTCTGCGCATATTGCCTCGTCGAACTTGACCTTCTCGGGAGCCGGATCGGAGGCCAGAACCGCGTGCACATACTCAAGCAGGAACTGGTTCTCGTTAATGAGGTCGTCAGGGCCAGCCGCTTCGCGCTCTTCCTCTGTGCTGTCCTGTTCCGCCATCGCTTTCATCATGCGTTGGGCATAAATGTAGCCGAGCAGGTCTCGAGGCGGCATGGAGAGAATCTGCGCGCGCATGCGCGCAGCGGTAGCTTCCATGTCTTTCAGCAGGGAGGATGCGGTCTCCTTGCGCTTCTGTTCAACTGCGTCATCTGATGGCATGTCAGTCCCCTGACCGTTGGCGAACGAGCTAATCGTTGCCATAGTCGGCTTCGTACTCCATTTGCCTTTCTTCTTGGTCAGAGAAGGTGGGATCTAGCTCCGCAGCTTCGATCTCGTCTGTCCCGTCGAGCCAGAGACCACAGGTCGGGCATTGAAATTCCTCGCCCATAAACTGGCGGTCGACGATCTCCCAGATTGCGTACTCATCGCGGTCCTCGCTGATATCCTCGCCTGTTTGCTCTCCGGCCATGAAGGCGCGACATTCGCATGAAGGGCATTTGTAGGCCCACACGTGAGCAAGATCCCTGGCAAACAGGAAGCTTTGTCGCGATGGCTGAAGCGCTTGGGCAGCGGCAGCCAGAGCCTTTCGGACCGCCACTTTCTTGGTTAGGAATTCCTTCTTCGCGCTTTCGACGCGCAACGTGACCGACGCTTCCAAGGCTTGGGCTGCCTCGAGAAGGAGCAGCCTCGGCGCCTTTGCGTCGTCCGCGCCCAACCACTCCTCGAGAGACGTTCCCATTTCACGCAGGATTGTGTCGCAAGCGTGCCAGTAGCGTGCCTCCCAGGCATCGAGGTTCATTGTGCGAAACGGTAGGTCTCCTGAGTGGAGCTCTGCATTGCGACGCTCCGCGATTCCCTGGCAGAATTCCTGAACGTCCTTATCGAACCGCGCGACGAGGTGGACCAGCCGTTCGAACAACGTTTTTGCAGTTATTGTTTTGACATCTGTGGTGACCTTGACGCCGGCCGCCACGAATAGGGATTGCCAGTGGCTGGGATCGACCACCAAGCTGGGGTGTTTGCCTGCCAACACGGCCTTCCCCAACAGCTCCAAGGCGAGCGACGCCCAGAGCTGGTATTCGTCTAAGTCATTGTTAGCCTTCCTCGCCAAAGCACGGCCAATATAGATCTTAGATTTGCTTAGCAGCGCGTCGCTGCTAATTGCGATGAAGACATCCTCAGCCATCGATCAGTACCCGTGCAAGCTTGCGATTCGTGTTCATCTCAGTCGCCTCGCGGCCATGGAGCACTCTCCAATTGTCAATCAAAAGGATATCGCCTTTACGCCAGTCATGGCGATAGGGCATGGCTGAACCAATTCGTTCTTCAAGGATGCTCAAGGCCACGTTTCCTCGAGCATCGACGGCCTGAATGCACCCAGGGTCGAAACGAAGATACTCGTGCGATCTCGGCAACATTGTAGAGTAGAAAGATCTACGTCCGGTCCGAACAAGTACCGGAGCGCTTTCGAGCAGTTCAACCTCCTGTTCGGTCAGCCCGAGCCGGTGCCAATCTATCAGCAAGGTCGCGGATATGGAGGTGCCTGGGTCAACGCAGCCGAGGACCAGATAGCGGCAAGGTTTGCTTCGATGGCTCAGCTCGGCGTGGAAGGGTAATTGGCCTGTCCCGAATCTAGCGCTTAAGGAGCGAGGGTGGGCGTTATGCCGTTCCTGCGGCAACAGCACCTCGGCCACCGACTTCGTGCGTCCCCTTGCGAATGGCCCTAGTTGCGCACCAATCCCCTTAATGACCTCGACGATCTCGGCCTCGTTGCCACCTACGTGGAACTTCGCCCATCCCGTCCGTTTCATCTCCTCAATCGATCTTAGCAACGCGACGACCTCCAACTTTGAATGCCAGATTTTCGCAACCCATAACGATGTCCACTAGTAGCGGAGTAATTGTGGCGACGATCTCGCCCAACTGAAAGCCATCAAGGGGTGCTTGGTCGATACCAATGCCTCGCCAATTCAGAGATCTCGGTTTTTGTTCAAGAGCGCCAAGTTAGTCAATCTTGGACCGCGGCGTAGTGGGATCGACTCTACAACGCTTTCATCAAAGGCCTTCCCCCCGAGAGCAATAGACCGATATAAATATCTGTGCGGAATGCTGTAGAGTTGTGACATGCGAGTCGAGCTCTCAGAACAGTCTATTGATGCGCTCGCCGAGATCATCTCCGGCGGCGCCGCCAACGGCTATGAGCCTTCAATTGGGCTGTATCGGCAGGGCTGGAAACTCGAAGCTTGGTTCAAGGGGTTTGGAGTTCCATTCGACGTCAAGAGTGAGAGCCGGCTACCGGCCACGACGACTGCGATCCGCGCGGCTATCTTCATTGACACCGGTAACGGTGGACTGCTGAAGCGGATCATTGAAAGCTCCGCAGATCCCCGCGACTTTATAAGGGAACCGGAGCGGCACTCGGCCGTCGTCGAGTATCTCAATAAGCACCTATTTTATGACGGCCTAAAGCTCGAGTGGGCGGGTCGCATAATGCGGTTGGTCGAGATCGCCGAGACTGCCCCCGTGACCGGTGAACTATCGGCGATGGCTGCCGGCATCGACTTTGACACTGCCAGCCGAGATCTCGATCGCGCTCTTCGTGCGGGCGCTGACGACCCGGAGATTGCCGTCACCGCCGCCTGTGCTGTCGTCGAAAGCGTCTGCCGGTCGATCCTGGTCGAACTCGCGATCGACTTCCCGGCAAAGCAGGATATCTCGAGCCTTTATCGAGCCGTCCGCGATCCGCTAGGCCTTGATCCCATGAAGGAAGGTCTGGCGCCAGAAATCGTCAACGATGTAAAAGCAGTGCTGTCTGGGCTAATGACGGCGGTACAAAGCATTGGCGCGCTTCGAACCCACGTCGGCGGTGCGCATGGCAAGGAGAAGGGCTTCCGTCGGATCGACGCGCGCATCGCCAAACTCGCCATTCACTCGGCGTCTGCGATCGCATTGTTCATCATCGAGACCTGGCAGATAAGGCATCCGGGCCGAAAGCTGCCGCTCCGGGACAAGCCAAAAAGAAGCTAGCGGTGTTTGGGTCGATCGCAGATTGTCTTCTGCCAGAAAGAAATTTCGGGCGAAATCATAGGAATTCAGGTTCTGCGACGGCAGTTCTCCTTGGCACTTTCGTAGTGGCTAAGGTAGGGATCGCCTTGTCGCCGGCCCTCTATAATGATGTTTGACAGCAGGAGACGACTGTGATCAGCGCGTACGCAAAGCAAACCGCCAAGCGCACGCATCGCGTGGCGGTGGGTCCCTGGTCCGATCTTGCGCTTCATACTATTGGCTGGCGCGCGTTTCAGGACCTTTGCTCGCAATTGTGTGAGGTTGTACTCAGGCGACCCGTCGAGATTTTTCGCGAGGCGCAGGACGGTGGGCAAGATGCGGTCTTGCTGATACCGGGCGACGGAGCCAGTGCGCCAGCGATAGGCACCGTCCAAGTCAAGCATAGTTCCGACGCGGCGAAGGCACTGCGTGCGAGTGACATTGCCGCAGAGCTCGAAAGTGTGGCGCGGTTGGTCGCCGAAGGCCAAGCCGACACCTACATCTTCATGACCAATATGAGTGTCGATGCGCGCGTTGCGCTCGAAATCCGCAGACGCCTTCGGGCCATTGGCGTGCGAAAGCCGCATATTCTCGGCCGTCAATACGTCGTCCGCTCGATCCGCAGCAGCGCGCGGCTGCGCGCGATGGTTCCTCAAGTCTACGGTCTAGGCGACCTCACCGCGATACTCGACGAACGCATGACCCAGCAGAGCCGGGCGTTGCTCGAGCACTGGATTCCCAAGCTCAAAAGATACGTGCCTACGCGCGCGCATCGTGAAGCGGTGAAGGCAATTACCGAGCATGGGTTCGTGTTGCTGCTCGGCAATCCCTCGAGTGGCAAATCTGCCATTGGCGCAATCCTATCCACGATCGCGTCCGAGAATCCTGACAGCACGGTGCTCATATTGACCAGTCCCCGGGATTTCGAGAAAGGTTGGAACCCCAATGATCCCGGGCGTTTCTTCTGGATCGACGATGCCTTTGGTCCCAATGTCGTTCGTGAGGATTACGTTCAGGATTGGGCGTCAGCCTTCTCAAAACTGAGGGCTGCGGTCGCCCATGGCAACCGCTTCCTGCTAACCTCGCGCAAGCATATCTACGAGGCAGCTCGGCTTCGGCTCGGCCAGCGAAATCTTGCCGAGTTCATCAACGGCAGGGCCGTCGTCGATGTCGGTGCGCTCAGCATTACCGAAAAGGCGCAAATTCTTTACAACCACGTAAATTATGGAAGCCAGAGCCAGAGCTGGAAATCGAGCGTCAAGCCACATCTGGATGCGGTCGCAGCGGTCGAGGCCTTTCTCCCTGGCATAGCAGAGCGGCTGGGCGACCCGAATTTCACCAAAAGCCTGGCGCCTCGGGAAGCATCGCTCGTACAGTTTATGCAAGATCCGCGCGAGCATCTTGTCGATACTATCAACGCGCTGGACGAGACACTGCGAGCCGCATTGGTGTTGGTCTACGTACACCGTGGCGCCTTCAATCTTGAGACCGCCGATGCCCAGGCGATCGCGGCAGTTGCCGAACTCACGGGGATCTCGCGATCGCGCATATTAGACAGCTTCGCCGAGCTCAGGGGCTCCTTTCTGAAAGCGTCAGGCACCGGCCAGGCGATGCTCTGGTCGTTTGCTCATCCGACCATTGCCGACGCGCTCACCAAAATCTTGCGCGAGAAGTCGCACATGATGGAAGCGTTGCTGCGTGGCGCGACCGTCGACACGATCTTGACCGGTTTCATGTCCGAAGGTGCCGGTGCGATCGAGGATGCGCTCTCCATTCCGACGAACCTAAATGAGACGCTGGTCGCACGCCTTGCTGAAACACCTGACGAGACCCAAATCAACTGGTCGTTGTTCTCCTTTCTGAGCTGGCGCGCGAGCGACCAAGTAGTAGAGCGGATCGCAAAGCTCAAGCCCGATATCCTCACGCGCAAAGCATGGGTGACAGATTATATCGTGGACAGCCCCAAGCTGACCGCGCATGCTCGTATCCACCGTCTCGGCTTGCTCGCTGACGATCTGCGCGAACGCGATGCTATGGCGCTAGAGGAAGCAGCGCTCAATGAGCTTGACCTTTCGTTCCTCGATTCCGAGGAGATGCTAGGGTTGATTCCTCCCCAGCGGCTCGTGCGGCTAGGTATGGAGCTTCGTACCCGGAAACTGCCCGACATCGAGGATCGGATCTTGGAACTCGCTGGCGAGGCTGACCTTGACGAAGATCCTGAAAGCCATTTCGAGAAGATAGTCGACGCGATTAACCGGCTCGAGGACATGGAGATCGATCCCGACGGCAAGGTACTGATTGAAGATGCGCGGACCAAAATCAAAGCATCGGTGAAGGACCTGATCGAGCGCAAGGAACAGCGTGATAGTGTGGACGACGACGAGTCTGACTGGACCCATCTGGTGACGAATTCGGCGACGCCTGCGTCTTCACCAACGAAGACAAGCAATTCGGGTGCGCGCTCGATTTTCGAGGACGTTGATCAAAATTGAATCCAAGACCGGGTTCGGTTGCCGGATGCACCGCCGACCTGACCGATCCGCCGGTTCTGGTCATTACACAAGGCCTCCATGGATGTCGCGGGCGAGGCGGAAAGCCGCCGTTTTTAACCCTAGCCAGTACCACTCCTTGCGATATCTAGCTGCGGACGATTTTGGCTCGCTGGTCGCAATTGCCGAAGGAGCAGCGCAATCTTGGTCAACGGCCACGTGCTATTTTAGCTCCAACGCCGGCTTGCACAAATCTCCCAATATCCGACCTCGATGACTGCATAGCCCGCTTAATGTCGGTTGATCGACGCTGGCTTTTTTCTTGAGAGCAACTCCGTCACCTCGATTTCCAACGCTTTGGCGAGACGATCGACTACGTCAATGCTGGCGTTGTAGACACCTCTCTCCAGGGAGCTGATGTACGTACGATCAATGTCGGCGCGGTGTGCAAGCTCCTCCTGCGACAGGCCTTTGGCTAGGCGGGCCGTTCGCAAATTCCGAGCGAATACCTCACGTATCTCCATGGGAGGGAGATCAACGAGTTGAAGAGTATTTCACCACGGAGAATTCTCTACAAAGATTTGTTGTGCTAGCATCCTCGCAGCTAAGCGCGGGAGCCAGGAACGGATGGTCGATCGATTAATGGCTAGAGCCCCGAATACCAATTTGGGTCGGAACGGCGAAACGCCAGCCCAGCTTGGGGAGAGCGGCAAGGGCCGGGACGCTGTCTCCGATCCAGCTATTGCGTTGTTCACGAACTGGCAGCAGGCCCAACGAGTCTCGCTGGTGTTATGTCGTCTGCAACAGCGTTTGGAAACGCGCGTACTCGGGGCGGCGCCGCGGGAAGCGACGCATGAGAAGGTCGGTTACTCGATCGCCTACCAAGCGGAAGTCGAAGCTATGACGGCTGCCTTGAAACTTCAGGACGAACTGCCTCAAACCCCGGCGCGGTCGCTTCTTGGCGTTGTCGCTAAGCTCGAAATCATCGCCGGCGCGGATCGCGACATCGACGATCCCACCGACTTTCCCTGGCCGCATATTGCATCGATACTTGATGACTTGAAGGAAATCACCGGGAGCCTGCCGTTGGAACGGCCAAATCGGTTGGCCATTGATGCGGATTGCAGGCGATATCGGGCTATGGCTGCCGATCTAGTCGGTCTGCAGACCCAAACCGAGAATCTTGACTTGAGTCTGCGACCCGCCGTTGGGATAAAACCGGAGTGAAAAAAGAAACAACAGCGTACATAACGGCCATTCGCCGCTGAGGCAATTTCAGCGAATCTCGTCCCGATGCAAATGTGTTCGGGACAGAAACGGTGAAGGCGGCACGGCGCCCTGCAAAACGCGGCGTTAGACGCGAGACAGAGGCCGATCCGCTTTCGCGCCGGCGCGTCGTTGACGAAGCATTTCTGGAACGAACGGCCCGCTTGTTCGAGGCGCGCATGGAGCAGCCCCTGTCAACGGAAGATGCCCGGCAAATAGTCGATAATCTCGGTGGCTTCTTTCGCATCCTCGCCGAATGGGACCGGATTGACCGGGGCAAATAGCCGGCGCTTCATGGCCGCTTGGTCGCCGGCTCTGTCCGCAACCCGATGACCAGCGAGGGAAGGAGGCACCGAGATGAACCAGCGACTTTTGAAGGTCGCCAGGCCCCCAGGCCTTGTAAAGGCGCTGCTTTACGCGCGAGTCTCCTCAAAGGAGCAGGAGAAGGAAGGCTTCTCCATCCCGGCGCAGTGCAAGCTGCTGCGCGACTACGCCCTGCAACAGCGGTTCGACATCGTGCAGGAGTTTATCGACGTCGAGACGGCCAAGACCACCGGCCGGACCAACTTCACCGAAATGGTCAAATACCTGCGAAAGCATCCCGGCATTCGGAGCGTCCTGGTCGAAAAAACCGACCGCCTTTATCGCAACCTGAAGGACTGGGTGACTCTCGACGAACTGGATGTAGAAATCCACCTTGCCAAGGAAGGTGTGACGCTTTCGCGAGACTCGCGCTCATCTGAAAAGTTCATGCACGGCATCAAGGTCTTGATGGCCAAGAACTATATCGACAACCTGTCGGAAGAAGCCCGCAAGGGGCAAATGGAGAAGGCGGAGCAGGGCATCTGGCCGACTAAGGCTCCGATGGGCTATGTCAACACCACGGGCAAGGACGGCAAGAAGGTTATCGAGCCGCATCCTGAACTGGCCCCAGTCGTCACACAGCTGTTCGAGCGCTACGCAACCGGCCAATATTCGCTCAAGGCCCTGGCCAAGGCAGCCCATTGCGATGGGCTGATCTATCCCAAGAGCGGCAATCCGGTTCCGGTCAGCACCGTGCACATGATCCTGCGCAACCGCCTCTATACAGGGCTGTTCCAGTGGAACGGCAAATTGCATCAGGGTAAGCACGAACCTCTCGTATCGATCGAACTATGGGAGCGGGTCCAGGGCGTCCTGACGGGCCGCAATGCGGTGCCGACCCACCCGATAGGAAACGAGTTTGCCTTCACCGGCCTGATGACCTGCACCGAATGCGGCTGCGCGGTTGTGGCTGAGATCAAGAAGGGCAAATACGTCTACTATCACTGTACGGGGCACTCCAACAAAGGCCGGGGCGGATACGCAGATTGCCGCCGCAAATATGTCCGCGAGGAAGTGCTCGATCAGGCATTCGCCAATCTGCTTGACCGGTTGCATTTCGACGAAGAGATACTGGAATGGGTAAAGGCAGCCCTCATGGCCAGCCATGCCGACGAGCGCCGCGAGCAGGAACAGGCGATCCATCGATGCCAGGTCGAATACAAGCGGCTCGAGGATCGGCTACACGCCATGTATCTCGATAAGCTCGATGGCCGCATCGACAACGCCTTCTACGACAGGATGTCGGCGCAATGGCGAACCGAACAGACGCGGCTGCTTCGCGAGATAGAGCGCCATGGGAGCGCCGAAGAATCATACATGGAGGATGGCGTCCGGCTGTTGGAACTGGCGCGCAACGCCAGCCGACTATTTGCGAAACAGCCTGTGCACGAGAAAAAGCGGCTCTTGAACCTCGTGCTGTCGAACTGCCAATGGGACCAAGGCGAAGTTAACGCGGTCTTCAGGCAACCTTTTGATCTACTTGCGGAAACGGTCGCATCTGGAGCCGCAACAGACGCACAACATGCAGCCCTATCGACAAGGAGTCCAGTTTGGCTGGGGAACCTGGATTCGAACCAGGACTAACGGAGTCAGAGTCCGTGGGTCTACCGTTAACCTATTCCCCAGCAGGCATGGCCAGTGATGGACCGTGCGAAGCGGGCGGCTATGCGCCGCGAGCGCTGCCTTGTAGCCGCCGCCGGAAAATAGTCAACCCCGCGCTGCGTTTCAATCGCAGCTTTTGATCGCTCGGCCACATCGCGACGAAAAGGGCGGCTCAGCTCTCGCTGCGGCCAAGCTGCGAATGCTCGAAGAACAGCACCACGCAAAGCGCGATCAGCAGCGGGATGATCAGGTAGAACAGGCGGAACACCAGCAGCGCCGCCAGCACCCCGACCGGGTCCATATGCGAGAGGCCGGCGAGGAAGACCACCTCGAAGACTCCGAGCCCGCCCGGCGCATGCGAGATCTGGGCCACCGAGAATGACACCAGGAACACGCCGAGGATGACGAAATAGCCCGGGTTGCCTGCCGCCGGCAGGGCAAAGAAGATGATCGCCGCCGCCGCCAGCAGCTCGACCGGGCCGATCAGCAATTGCCGCGCCACGATTGGCAGCGCCGGATAGTGCAGCTGGAAGCCGCCGATCTTGAGCGGCCGCAGATGCAGCCAGCTGCCGAAGACATAGGCCCCGACGAGGATCAGCATGGCAAGTCCGGCGGCGATCGCCATTCCGTGATGCGGCGTGCCGGAGAAACGATCGATGACCTCGGGTTCAAGCACCAGCACGAGGCCGCCGACGAATATGCTGGACAGCACGAAGGTGAACCAGCAGATCGCCACTAGAATGCCGATATCCTGCCCGGTCAGCCCCCTTGTGCCATAGGCGCGGTAGCGGATGACGGCCCCGGAAAACACCGAGCCGCCAATATTGTGCGACAGCGCATAGGTGGTGAAGGAGCACAGCGTGACGAACAGCCACGACACCTTCTTGCCGAGGTGCAGCAGCGCGATGTGGTCGTAGCCGGCGAGCGAGGCATAGGCGATCACCGAGCTCAGCGCCGCCAGGATCCAGCCGCGCGCCGGGATGGCGATAATGCCGGCCCAGACGTCGTCGATCGAGATGCCGCGCAATTCGTGCCATAGCAAAAGCAGCGAGGCGATAACCGCCGCAATGCCGATGACCGGCCAGATGTAACGCCTCCAGTTCATGGCGTGGTCGTCATGCGTTGCAGCTCATAGTCCTGGCTGTAGCCCGCTTCCCGTTTCCTGTCCGCCCTCATTTGAGACATGCCTGATCGAAGCCGGCTATTCAACTGGCAAGACATCGCACCGCTGGCGCCGGTTTCCAAAAATCGCCGCGGCGCTCTTGGTGATCCGGCGCGGCGCTGCTAGTCTGGCCGCAACTTGAAACAATGAAAGCGCCTGCAGCGTCCGTTCCCCGGTTCGCGCGGTGCCGGAAGGAACGACAGTGGAAGACCACGACACCGGCGCCCGTGCGCCGGAAGTGGGTGTGTCCAGGGCTTCGCCGCCCGATTCGGCGAGCCCATCCGCGGGGCGGCATCATGACCGCCATGCGGGGCCGGGCGGCAGGCATGCCCCGGGCGACCCCCAGCAGCAGAAAGGCAAGACCCGCAAGCGCCGCAAACGCAGGCGCGGCCGCAAGGTTTTCGCCCGCGACGACAATCAGGTCGCCACAGCGGGGCAAGCGGCGCCCGGCGCCAGTGCGCCAGCCGCGCAGCCGGCTCCAGTCCCGCCTCCGCCTGCCGTGCAGGGCAGGCCGATGCAAAGTGGGCCGCGCCCGCCGCAGCACGAACTGCCTGTCTTCGCCGCGCTCGATCTCGGCACCAACAATTGCCGGCTGCTGGTCGCGGTGCCGACGCGCCACGGCCAGTTCCGCGTCATCGATGCCTTCTCGCGCATCGTCAGGCTGGGCGAGGGGCTGACCGCCACCGGCCGGCTCGGCCAGGCGGCGATGGACCGCGCCGTCGAGGCGCTGAAGGTGTGCGGCGAGAAGTTGCGCAACCGCAAGATCAGGAAGGCGAGGCTGATCGCCACGGAAGCCTGCCGCGCAGCCGAAAACGGCGTCGAATTCCTCGAGCGCGTCGAGCGCGAGGCGGGGCTCAAGCTGGAGATCATCGACCGCCAGACCGAGGCCAGGCTGGCGGTGTCGGGCTGCGGCTCGCTGGTCGAGCGCGACACGCAGGGCGTGGTGCTGTTCGACATCGGCGGCGGCTCCTCGGAGATCGCGCTGATCGACCTCACCGGCCACCGCTCGGCGAGGCTCGCCAACCACATCGTCTCCTGGACCTCGCTTCCCGTCGGCGTCGTTTCGCTGGCCGAACGTTTCGGCGGCCGCACGGTGACCCGCCAGACCTTCACCGCCATGGTCGAGGATGTGGCGGCGCGGCTGAAGTCCTTCGACGGGCGCGATCGGCTGGCGCATGTTCTCGCTAGTCCGAAATTCCACCTGCTCGGAACCTCCGGCACCGTGACGACGCTCGCCGGCGTTCATCTCGACCTCGAACGCTACGACCGCCGCCGCGTCGACGGCCTGTGGATGGACCGCCAAAGCGTCGACCGCATGGTCGAGAAGCTGGTCGGCTGGGATTTCCAGCAGCGCGTCGCCAACCCTTGCATCGGCGCCGACCGAGCCGACCTCGTGCTCGCCGGCTGCGCCATCCTGGAGGCGATCCGCGGCGTCTGGCCGTCGGAGCGCCTGCGCGTCGCCGATCGCGGCCTGCGCGAGGGCATATTGAGCGAGCTGATGGCCGATGACGGCGTCTGGCGCAACGAGGGGCGCGGTCGCTGATGGCGAAGAAACCGGAAAAGCCGGGCGGCGGCATTCGCGTGCTCAAGACCCGCATCAAGAAGAAGAGCGGCCTGAAGGAATCCTCGCGCCGCTGGCTCGAGCGCCACATGAACGATCCCTATGTGCAGCGCTCCAAAGCGGACGGATACAGATCCCGCGCGGCCTACAAGCTGATCGAGATCGACGACAAGCATCATCTCCTGAAGCCCGGCATGAAGGTGATCGACCTCGGCGCCGCGCCCGGCGGCTGGTGCCAGGTGGCGGCCGCGCGCACGAAGTCGACGGCGGAGAACCCGCACGTCGTCGGCATCGACTATCTGGAAATGGACGCCGTGCCGGGCGCCCCCGTGCTGCTGATGGATTTCCTCGACCCCGAGGCGCCGCAGAAGCTGTCGGAGGCGCTTGGCGGCCAGCCGGACGTGGTGCTTTCCGACATGGCGGCGCCCACCACCGGCCACCGCCGCACCGATCATCTGCGCACCATGCATCTGTGCGAGGTGGCCGCCGATTTCGCGCTCTCGGTGCTGAAGCCCGGCGGGCACTTTCTCGCCAAGACCTTTCAGGGCGGCGCGGAGAACGAGCTGCTGTCGCTGCTGAAACAGAACTTCCGCTCGGTCCACCACGTCAAGCCGCCGGCCTCCCGCGACGAGTCGGTGGAGCTCTATCTGCTGGCGAAGGATTTTAAAGGCTAGCACCTTTCCCTTCTCCCCCTGTGGGAGAAGGTGGATCGGCGCGCAGCGCCGAGACGGATGAGGGGTGCTGGAAGAAACGAAGCGTTGGAAAATCGAGCAATTTTAAGCGCTTAGTTCTTCAGCGCGGTGATCCTTGCAGCACCCCCTCATCCGACCTCGCTTCGCGAGGCCACCTTCTCCCACAAGGGGAGAAGGGAAGGGCAACTACTCCCCCGGCGACCTTGCCGGCTCCAGCGTCTTCGGCGTCGACAGCCGGCCATGTCCGGACACCGCGTTGCCGGCATCGGGCGCCAGCCGCATGAACGACAGGGATGCTACCGCCGACACTGCCGCGACGATGAAGAAGGCGGTGTGGAAGTCGGCCAGCGTCAGCGGCCCGCCATGGATCGAGGTCGACACTTCGAGGATGCCGCCGGCCAGCGCCACGCCGAGAGCGATCGACAGCTGCTGGAACACCGCCGTGATCGGCGTCGCCTTGCTGGTATCTTCGGCCGACACCTCGGCATAGGAGAGCGCGTTGACGCCGGTGAAGAACATCGAGCGGATGAAGCCGCCGACCAGCAATATGGCAAGCATCAGCACATAGGGCGTTTCGGGGGTGAACAGGCCGTAGATGGCGATCGACCCGGCCGCGACCAGCGAGCCCGAGATCAGCACCCGGCGGAACCCGGCGAGCCTGAAGATCAGCGCGGTGACGAACTTCATGCCGATGGCGCCGATCGCCGAGACGAAGGTGATCATGCCCGACTGGAACGGCGTCAGCCCGAAGCCGATCTGGAACATCAGCGGCAACAGGAACGGTACCGCGCCGATGCCGATGCGAAACAGCGAGCCGCCGAGCACGGACGAGCGGAACACCTGGTTTCGGAACAGCTCGAGCGCCAGCAATGGATTCTGCGCCCGGCGCGCATGCAGCAGATAGAGAATGCCAGAAACCAGCCCGACGGCGACGGTGATGAAACCGATCGCCGGCGGCAGATAGGGCAGGCTGACCACGGACAGGCCGAACACGACGCCGGAAGCCGCGATCCCGCTCAGCACGAAGCCGGTGAAGTCGAGCGGCGGTGTCTCGGCGGCATCCGTCTCCGGCAGGAAACGGCTGGCGAGCCAGATGCCGATGAGCCCGATCGGCACATTGATCAGGAAGATCCAGTGCCAGGTGAAATAGGTGGTGATGAAGCCGCCGATCGGCGGACCGACCAGCGGTCCGACCAGGGCCGGCACGGTCAGCCACGACATCGCCGCGACCAGCTCGCTCTTCGGCGTGGCGCGCACCAGCACCAGGCGCCCGACCGGCGTCATCATGGCGCCGCCGATTCCCTGCAGGAAGCGCGAGACGACAAAAGCGGGCAGCGAATTGGATATTGCGCAAGCGACGGAGCCGAGGATGAAGACGGCGATCGCGGCGCGAAAGACGTTCTTGGCGCCGAAGCGGTCGGCCATCCAGCCGCTGATCGGAATGAAGATCGCCAGCGACACCAGATAGGCCGTCAGCGCCAGCTTGAGTGCGATCGGGCTGGTGTGGATGTCCACCGCGATCGCCGGCAGCGACGTCGCGATCACGGTCGAATCCATGTTCTCCATGAAAAGTGCGACCGCCAGGATGAGCGGAATGATGCGGTTCAAGGGAACGCGTCCAGGCTTCGAATCTTGTCGCCGACCGGGGGCAAGCCGACACGCAAGGGCGGTTATCACGCCTTGTCCCGGATGTCGCATTAATTGCTGTCACTTTTGTGCGGCCGCAACACTTGGTGGCCCGCAAATGGCTGAGCGCAACACTTTGCGATCGACGCAACGAGCGGCTTTTCATCGGCCGCGGGACGTGTTACCAGCCAGCGCCAATCCTGAAAGGGAAGAAACGAGTCGGCGCTGTCCATAACGGTCCAGCGCTTTTTTGTATTCCCCAGGCTTTTTCGTGTTCGAAGGACTGGCCATGGCAAAAATCATCGAAACGTCCACCGGCGCGCTGGCGCTGACCTTTGACGACGTGCTGCTGCAGCCCGGTCATTCCGAGGTCATGCCCGGCGAGACCGACATCCGCACCCGCATCGCCGGCGACATCGACCTCAACGTGCCGATCCTGTCGGCCGCCATGGACACCGTCACCGAGGCCCGGCTCGCCATCGCCATGGCCCAGGCCGGCGGCATCGGCGTCATACACCGAAATTTCTCGCCGGCCGAGCAGGCAGAGCAGGTCCGCCAGGTGAAGAAGTTTGAATCCGGCATGGTGGTGAACCCCGTCACCATCGGTCCGGACGCCACGCTCGCCGATGCGCTGGCGCTGATGCGCACCTACTCGATTTCGGGCATTCCGGTGGTCGAGAACGGTGGCACCGGCGCCCACACGGTCGGCCGGCTGGTCGGCATCCTGACCAACCGCGACGTGCGTTTCGCCTCCGACCCCTCGCAGAAGGTCTATGAGTTGATGACCCGCGAGAACCTGATCACGGTCAAGGAGAACGTCGACCAGGACGAGGCCAAGCGGCTTTTGCACAAGCACCGCATCGAGAAGCTGGTCGTCGTCGACAGGAAGGGCAATTGCGTCGGCCTCATCACCGTCAAGGACATCGAGAAGTCGCAGCTCAACCCGCACGCCACCAAGGATGCGCAGGGACGGCTACGCGCCGCCGCCGCCACCAGCGTCGGCGATGACGGCTTCGAGCGTGCCGAACGCCTCATCGATGCCGGTGTCGATCTCCTCGTGATCGACACCGCGCACGGCCACTCGCAGCGCGTGCTGGACGCGGTGACCCGGGCGAAGAAGCTCTCCAATTCGGTGCGCATCCTGGCCGGCAACGTCGCCACTGCGGAAGGCACGCAGGCGCTGATCGACGCCGGCGCCGACGCCGTCAAGGTCGGCATTGGTCCGGGCTCGATCTGCACCACCCGAATCGTCGCCGGCGTCGGCGTGCCGCAGCTTTCGGCGATCATGTCGGCGGTCGAGACGGCGCACAAAAAGGGCGTGACGGTGATTGCCGACGGCGGCATCAAATATTCGGGCGATCTCGCCAAGGCGCTCGCCGCCGGCGCCGGCGCCGCCATGATCGGCTCACTGCTGGCCGGCACCGACGAGAGCCCGGGCGAGGTCTATCTGCACCAGGGCCGCTCGTTCAAGGCCTATCGCGGCATGGGCTCGGTCGGCGCCATGGCGCGCGGCTCGGCCGATCGGTACTTCCAGGCCGAGGTCCGCGACACGCTGAAACTGGTCCCGGAAGGCATCGAAGGGCAGGTTCCCTACAAAGGACCTGTGGCTGGCGTGCTGCACCAGCTTGCAGGCGGCCTGAAAGCCGCTATGGGTTATGTCGGTGGCCGCGATCTTGCCGATTTCCGGGAACGCGCCACCTTTGTGCGCATATCCAACGCCGGACTTCGTGAAAGCCACGCCCATGACGTCACGATCACCCGCGAAAGCCCGAACTATCCGGGCGGAATTTGATCAGGCCGCCGAGCCTGATCAACGGGATCGTTACACGCTTTGGCGCAACCTGACGGCGACGGCGCTTCGCCTGTCGCGGCACACCGCGGCACTCGCGTTCGTCACGCTGGCGGTCTTCGTCGCCATGACTCTGCTGGAATTCTTCTATTTCCGCCGCCTGAGCGGCGGACTGCCGTCGCTCGACATGCGCCTTGCCGGCTTCACGCCGGATGAGGGCATGGCCTGGCTCACCGCGCTTGGCCGGCGCGGCGGCGAGATCATCCTCGTCTGGCACTATCTGACCTTCGACCTCCTGTTCCCGACGCTCCTGTCGCTGACCCTGGTCAGCCTCCTTCTGGCCACCGGACGCCGGCTGGCCAAGTTCAGGGCGATGGCCGCACCGGCCCAGTCGCTGTTGGCGTTCGTGCTCGTGCTGCCCTACACGCTTGCCGACTACGCGCAGAATCTCGCCGTGGCGCGGCTGCTATCGGATTTCCAGTCGGCCAATCCCGATTCGCTCGCCTTCGCCTCTGCCCTGACCGTCACCAAATTCGCGCTGCTGGCGATCCCGGTGGTTGTCATTGCGGTCTTCTACCTCGCGGATCAGCGGCGGGCCGGGCAGGGCGGCGAGCGGCCGTGAGCCAGACCGCGATCTTCTGGCCGATGCTGGCGCACGTTCTGCTGGTCTATATCGTCTATCTCGTGATGGCCCGGCGCCGGTATTTCGCCGTCAAGTCGGGCGAGGCAAAGGTCGGCCAGTACAAGGTCCGCACCACCGAGCCGGCCTCCTGCGTCACCGTCGCCAACAATCTGATCAACCAGTTCGAATTGCCGGTGCTGTTTCACGCGCTGTGCCTGGCGCTGTTCGTGACCAACGGCGTCAACTATCTGACGCTTGCGCTGGCGTGGATCTTCATCCTGTCGCGCTACGTCCATGCCTGGGTGCATCTCAGCAGCAACAACCTGCGCCACCGCAGCCGCGTCTTCTTCTTCGGCGCGGTGGTGCTGCTGCTGGCCTGGGCGTTGTTCGCGTTGCACCTCGCCGGCGTGGGCTGAACGCTTCCGGCTGGCGCTATATGTCGAACACGGCGATCTTGCGCTTGTCGAACTTGATGCCGATCTCGCCGCGCACCAGCTTCAGCGCCTGTTCGCCGAACACTGCGCGCCGCCAGCCCTGAAGAGCCGGCACGTCGGCATCCTCGCCCTCGGCCGCGATGCGGTCGATATCGTCGCTGGAGGCGAGCACCTTCGAGGCGACGCCTTCCTTTTCGGCGACGATGCGCAACAGCACCTTGAGCAGCTCCGCCGCGGCACTCGAACCTTCGGGCGGCTGGAACGTCTTCGGCAGCTTCGGCATCGCCTCCTTGGGCAGGGCAAGCGCGGTGGTGACGGCGCCCAGCAGCGCCGTTGCGGTCGCCGAGCGCTCCCAGCCTTTCGGCGTCGTGCGCAGCCGGCCGAGCGCGGTGGAATCGCGCGGCGCCTGCTGCGCGATCTCATAGATGGCATCGTCCTTCAGCACCCGGCCGCGCGGCACGTCGCGCTCGCGCGCCTCGCGCTCGCGCCAGGCGGCGACCGCCTGCACGATCGCCAGCTCCTGCGGCTTGCGCAGCCGCATCTTCAGCCGCTTCCAGGCGTCCTCCGGGTGCGGATCGTAGGTCTGGCGCGAGGTCAGCACCTCCATTTCCTCGTTGAGCCAGTGGGCGCGGTTCTCGCGCTTGAGCTCGGCGCTGAGCTTCTTGTAGACGTCGATCAAATGGGTGACGTCGGCGAGCGCGTAGTCGAGCTGCTTGTCGGAGAGCGGCCGGTGGCGCCAGTCGGTGAAACGCGAGGATTTGTCGAGCCGGGCACCGGTGATGCGCTGCACCAGCTGGTCGTAGGAGACGCTGTCGCCGAAGCCGCAGACCATCGCCGCCACCTGGGTGTCGAACACCGGGTGCGGCATGAGATCGCCGAGATGGACGATGATTTCGATGTCCTGGCGCGCCGCGTGGAAGACCTTGACCACGGCTTCGTTGGCCATCAGCCGGAAGAACGGTTTCAGGTCGATGTCGGGCGCGAGCGGGTCGATCAGCGCGGTCAGGCCGGGCGCGGCCATCTGGATCAGGCACAGGATTGGCCAGAATGTCGTCTCGCGGATAAACTCGGTATCGACGGTGACGAATTCCGACTTTTCGAACGCGGCGATGGCGCTCTCGAGCTCAGCTTGGGTGGTGATGACGTGCATCAAATCGCTTTTAAGAAAAATTAGGTCCCTTTCAATTTCAGCCGCGGGCGCTTTCGTCAAGCCGCCGCAAGGTCATGGCTCGCTCGATCCATCGGAATCGCCGCTGCGCCGCGCCAGCCGCGCGAACACCGTCGATGTGCGCAAGAGCGCGGTGAAAGGGCTGCGCCTGTCGGCCGGCACGCCGGAGCGCACCTGCATGCGGTAAAGAATGACGAGGATCAGCACAGCGTAAACGACGGCACTGAACACAAACAGGGCGCCCGGTCCGAAATACTGCATCGCCGCCGATGCCGCGAACGGGCCGCCGATGGCGCCGAACGAATAGAACAGCATCAGGGCCGCGTTGATCAGCACGAACTCGCCCTTGTCGGCGCGGTCATTGGCATGCGCCGCCGACAGCGAAAAGAGCGGCATGGCGAAACTGCCGAAGATGAAGACGATGACGAAGTTGAGGAACGGGTCGGCGCCCGCCAGGAACACCAGTGCCAGTGCTGCAAGCATGGCGCAGCAGGTGGTCGCCAGGAGCACCGAGCGCCGGTCCCGGCGGTCGGAGAGATAGCCGAGCGGATACTGGATCAGGGCGCCGCCGAAGATGCCGACGCTGACGAAGGTGACGACATCGGCGACCGACATCCCGATCTGCTCGGCATAGACGGGCGAGAGCGTGCGGAAGGCGCTGTTGGTGACGCCGACGGCGATACAGCCGATCGAGCCGAGCGGCGAGATGCGCCAGACGCGCGGCAGGTCGAGCTTGACGTCTTCCGGCGGTGTCGGGTTGGAGCGGTCGCCGAGCGACACCGGCACCAGCGACAGCGTGATCATCATCGACATGATGGCAAAGATGGCAAAGCCGCCGGCGCCGAAGATCGGGATCAGGAACTGCGCGCTGGTGACCGAGCCGATGTCGACCATGCGGTAGATGGCAAGCACGCGCGCTCGATCCTTGTTGGTGACGCCGGAGTTGAGCCAGGCTTCCATTACGGTGAACAGGCCGGCGAAGCAGAAACCGCCGGCAAAGCGCACCGCGCACCACATGACAGGATCGATGACCAGCACCAGGAGCAGTGTTCCGGCCGAAGCGGTGGCGGCGAGCGCCGAGAAGGTCCTGACATGGCCGACCGCTTTCAGGATGCGGGTGACGGCCAGGCAGCCGAGCAGGAAGCCGGCGAAATAGAAGGTGCCCATCAGGCCGATGACGGGGGCGGAAAAGCCTTCCTGCGCGCCGCGCAGCGCGATCAGCGTGCCCTGCAGCCCGTTGCCGCCAAGCAGGATGCCGGCGGCGATGAGGAGGGGGATCAGCGGGCGTATCGAGGACATAACGGGAAGGGATCACATGTTGGTGATCCTTCTTGGACCATCGCTACCGTCAATGCCAGCGGCAATTGTGGGGCCAATGGCGGCTTGCTTACGGGCCGTATTGGGAGCGACGCTCAGGCCTTGCCCGCCGGCGCCAACACTCTCGCCCGCGCCGGATCGGCCGCTTCGCTCGCCGGCGCGGCGGGCTTGGACGGCCGGCGTCCGAGCGAACCGGCGGTCAGCAGGCTCAGCGCGATGAACGGGATGCCGATGCCGAAGGCCGAGCGGATGCCCCAATGGTCGGAGACGAAGCCGAGCAGCGGCGGGCCGAGCAGGAAGGCGACGAAGGAGATCTGCGACAGCGCCGCGACATTTATTGCCGCGGAGCGGTCCGTGCGCTGCGCGGCGGCCGAGATCGCCAGCGGGAAGATGGCGCTGGTGCCGATGCCCAGAAGCGCAAAGCCCAGCAATGAGAAAAACGGTGCCGGCGACAGGAAGACCAAAAGCACGCCCGCCGCCATTGTCGCCAGCAGCACGCGCGCCACGCCGCTCGGCGAGTGGCGATCGACGAAACTGTCGGCGAAGAAGCGCGTGGTCGCTTGCGAGAACGCGAACAGCGCCACGGTGAAGCCGGCGACGAAGGGGCCGGTGTCGAACACGGTGCGCATGTAGATCGCCGACCAGTCGATGCTGGCGCCTTCCAGCAGCATCGCCGACAGCGTCACCGCGACCAGGACCAGGATCGGCAGTGTCGGCCGCGCGAACATGGGCGCGGCATCGCCGCTGCCGGCGTGGCGGGCAGGCGCCGGCTCGTAGCCGCCGAGAAAGAGCATCATCGACAGGCCCACCATCGGCACGACGAGGGCGAGGTGGAGTTGCGGCGACAGTCCGAGATGCGCGAGCGCTCCTCCGAACAGCCCGGCGCCGAAGAAGCCGATGCTCCAGAACGAGTGCGCCCGGTTCATGATCCGGCGTCCGAGCAGGAACTCGGTCCTGTCTGCCTCGACATTGAGGACGATCTCGACGCTGCCGATCATCAAGCCGACCGGAAGCAGCATCAGGAACAGTGCAAGCGGCCCCGGCGCGTGTACAGCGAGGGCGTAGGCTGTCGCAATGAGCGGCACCAGGCCGAGCAGCGCGCGGCGGAAGCCGACGCGCTCCAGCAATGGCGCCGCCAGCGTCAGCGCGATCAAGGTGCCGATCGGCGTGCCGATCAGGCTCAGCCCGAGCGTGCCGTCCTCGATGTCCATGGCGCGCTTGATGTCGGGAAGCCGCGGAAAGATGTTGCCCATGGCGAAGGAATAGATCGCGAACCCGGCATAGACGCGGTGTTGAGGGGCAAGGTTGAGGCCAAAACGCATCGCGGTGTTTTCCTTGAAGGGAGCAGACGGCTGGGTTTGCCGGCGGTCCGACAAGAGTCACTTCTTGCATAAACGTGCAAAACATGCAAGAACGTGCATAACGAAATCAGGGTCATGCAATGCTGACGGATCAACGGCACCAGATCATCCGCGACCGTCTCGCGGTCGAGGGGAGAGTGTTGGCCGGAGAGCTGGCGAGCCACTTCGGCGTCTCCGAGGACACGGTCCGGCGCGACCTCAGGGAGCTGGCGAAAGCGGGCGAGTGCCGCCGCGTCTACGGCGGCGCCGTCGCCTCGGCACCTTTGGCCGCGGCAACAGTCAGCCAGCGCAGCGGCCATGCGGTCGAGGAGAAGATGCGGCTGGCGAGCGCGGCGGTGAGGCTGCTTTCCGCTGGGCAGAGCCTGTTCATCGACGGCGGCACCACCAATGCGGCGATCGCCAGGGCCATTCCGCGCGAGCTCGACCTGACCGTCGCCACCAATTCGCTCGGCGTTGCCTCGGCGTTGTCCGATCATCCGCAGGTCGAGTTGATCGTGCTTGGCGGCAGGTTCGTTCGCGAGCTCGGAACCTGCGTCGGCGCCGACACGCTGGCCGCCATCGCTCAGCTTGGCGCCGATCTGTGTTTCCTCGGCTCCTGCGGTCTCGACGCCGCGCGTGGCGTGACGGCTTTCGATTCGGCGGAGGCCGAGGTGAAGCGGGCCATGGCCAGGAACAGCGCCGGCATCGTCGTCGCCGTCACCAACGACAAGCTGGCCACCGCCGCGCCCTACCGCGTCGCCAGGGCCGAAGCGATCCGCCACCTTGTGGTCGAAAAGTCGGCGCCCGCCGCGATCCTTGCTGATTTCGAACGCCAGGGCGCCGAAATCCACTTTGCGTGACAAGCCAAGGCGGCGCGCCTGTGTGACCGCTTGCCTTGACAAAACCGGCCTCCCATGCGCTTTTCGCGCCAATTTTCGAGCCGGGCCGTCGGTCCGCAATCAGCATCCGGACTTCACCATGACAATGCATCGTTACCGCAGCCATACCTGTGCCCAATTGAGAAAGAGCGACGTCGGCGCCTCCGTCCGCCTGTCGGGCTGGGTGCATCGCGTGCGCGACCATGGCGGCCTGCTGTTCATCGACCTGCGCGACCATTACGGCCTGACCCAGATCGTCGCCGATCCGGATTCGCCGGCCTTCAAGATTGCCGAGACGGTGCGTGGCGAGTGGGTGATCCGCGTCGATGGCGAGGTCAAGGCTCGCCTGCCGGAGACCACGAACGCCAATCTGCCGACCGGCGAGATCGAGATTTTCGCGCGCGAGATCGAGGTGCTGTCGGCGGCCAAGGAACTGCCGCTGCCGGTGTTCGGCGAGCCTGACTATCCCGAGGACATCCGCCTGAAATACCGCTTCCTCGACCTGCGTCGCGAGACGCTGCACAGGAACATCGTGGCGCGCACCAAGATCATCGCCGAGATGCGCAAGCGCATGGGCGAGGTAGGCTTCACTGAATTCTCGACGCCGATCCTGACCGCCTCGTCGCCCGAAGGCGCGCGCGACTTCCTGGTGCCGTCGCGCATCCATCCCGGCAGCTTCTACGCGCTGCCGCAGGCGCCGCAGCAGTACAAGCAGCTGATCATGGTCTCCGGCTTCGACCGCTATTTCCAGATCGCGCCCTGCTTCCGCGACGAGGACCCGCGCGCCGACCGTCTGCCCGGCGAATTCTACCAGCTCGACCTCGAAATGAGCTTCGTCGAGCAGGACGACGTGCTGTCGACGATGGAGCCGGTACTTCGTGATGTGTTCGAGACTTTCGCCGCCGGCAAGCCGGTGACGCAGAAATTCCGCCGCATCCCCTATGACGAGGCGATGCGCACCTACGGCTCGGACAAGCCGGACCTGCGCAACCCGATCGAGATGCAGGCGGTGTCGGACCATTTCCGCGACTCCGGCTTCAAGGTGTTCGCCAACATCCTGGCCAACGATCCGAAGGCCGAAGTCTGGGCCATTCCCGCCAAGACCGGCGGCAGCCGCGCCTTCTGCGACCGCATGAATTCCTGGGCGCAGGGCGAGGGCCAGCCGGGCCTCGGCTACATCTTCTGGCGCAAGGAGGGCGACAAGCTCGAAGGCGCCGGTCCGATCGCCAAGAACATTGGCGAGGAGCGCACCGAAGCGGTGCGCCAGCAGCTTGGCCTCGCCGATGGCGACGCCGCCTTCTTCGTCGCCGGCGACCCGAAGAAGTTCGTCTCCTTTGCCGGTGCCGCGCGCACCCGCGCCGGCGAGGAACTGAACCTCGTCGACCGCGACCGTTTCGAGCTCTGCTGGATCGTCGACTTCCCGTTCTTCGAGTGGAACGAGGAAGAAAAGAAGATCGACTTCGCCCACAACCCGTTCTCAATGCCGCAGGGCGGTATCGAGGCGCTGGGCGGCGAGGATCTGCTCGGCATCAAGGCGTTCCAGTACGACATGGTCTGCAACGGCTTCGAGATCGCCTCCGGCGGCATCCGCAATCACCTGCCGGAGACCATGGTCAAGGCGTTCGAAACGGTCGGGCTCGACCGCGCCACCGTCGAGGAGCGCTTCGGCGGCCTCTACCGCGCCTTCCAGTATGGCGCGCCGCCGCATGGCGGCATGGCGGCCGGCATCGACCGCATCGTCATGCTGCTGGTCGGCGCCAAGAACCTGCGTGAGGTCACCATGTTCCCGATGAACCAGCAGGCCTACGACTTGCTGATGAACGCGCCCTCCGAAGCAACCCCGCAGCAGCTGCGCGAACTGTCGCTGCGCGTGGCAGTGGCCAAGAAGGACTGACGGTAGCGTCGCAGCTGCTCTTTCTCCCCGTCTCTATACGGGGAGAAATGTCCGGCAGGACAATGAGGGGCAGCGCGGACGTCGGCGATTTGCGAGCGGTCTTAGCAGCTGAAGCCTTCTGACAGGCAATCGGGTCAGAAATTGAATTTCATATTTGCAGGCGTCGGCGCTGCCCCTCATCCGCCTGCCGGCACCTTCTCCCCGTAGAGCGGGGAGAAGGCAGCTAGTACGATCAGTCCTCGTTGGCCTTGACCTTGACGCCGAGCGTCTTCGGCAGGTCGAGCGGGTTCGACATCGCACCGGCCATGATCAGCGCGAACGGAACAGCGGCCGGCGGCTCGGCCGAAATCTCCAGGCTCTTCGGGTCGTCGAGATATTTGCCGACCGCCGTCGTCACCTCGGCCGTCAGCTCCGGATTGTTGAGCTGCGCCATGCCGAACGGCACGATCGCCTTGGCCTGGTTGGCGATGTCCTTGCCCGACATGCCCTGCTGCTTGCCGACATATTCCAGCACCTTGTTGGTCAACGAATCGTCGTCGAAGCGGATCGAGGCGCTGTTGAACGAAAGCTGCTGCAGCAGGCCGAGCATGGCCATGCCTTGCGCCGAATTGTCGGCGCCCTCGGGCTGCGCGGCCATCTTCTTCTGCATCTCCTGCAGCGACTTGATGAAGTCGAGCGTATAGCCGCCGAGGCCGAAGGTCATGCCGAGCTTGCCGGCATTGTCGACAGCGATGTCGTATTTCGACAGTTCCATCTTGCCGTCCGCCGGCTGCCAGGTGCCGGCGATGTCGATATTGCCCGAAATGTTCTGGTAGCCGAGCGCTTCGATGGCTTCCTTGGACTTGGGGTCGTCGACCAGGGTCAGGTCGGCATTGAACTTTTCGGTCGTGCCGGAAAATTCCATCGCCTTGCCGTCCTCCGGCGGGGTGATCTCGATCGCCAGGCCGTCCATCGAGAAGGCGGTCTTGTCGGCGACCTTGACCGTCATGTTGGAGAGCTCGGCCGACTTGTACATCATCAGCGAGCCGAGCGGGCCGGTGGCGCCCTCGGCCGGAACCGTCATGTCATGGATGACGAACGGGCTGAGCGACAGCGTGACGCCGTCCTTGCTGTGCTCGAGGGCCGCGGTCGAGACGGTCTCGATGTCGTAGCCGCCATCGGCTTCGCTGACGCCTTCGAGCTTGACGTCGCCGATGGTCAGCGGCTCCTTTTCGCCCGCCGGTTTCACGGCCACGCCCTGCAGCACCATGTTGGACTCATCGCCGCTCACCCCGGTCCAGGAGATGTCGACGCCCTGGGCGGCAAGCGCCGCCTTGAGGCGATCGGCGACGGCGGTGTCCTGCGCGAAGGCGGCATTGAGCGGCAGCGTCAGCAGGAAGGTCGAGAAAGCCAGTTTCTTGAGAGTTAAGCGTTGGATTGTCATCGCGAAGTCCCCTGAGAGTTGTCCTGAAATTGCTTTTTGATCCTATGCGCCATCACCATTCCGCGACGAACTGGACGGGAAAAAGGCGTCTCCCGGCACAATGGTCGAAAATCACGGTGAAAGGCAAATAGCGGGCCGATCTCTTCGCTTGAAGCGGTGAATTTGTCATGAAGATCGGGTTTCCATGCGGCATCGCCCTGCCATAGACAGGGCATGTAACAGGTTGATGTTGGCTGGCGCAGTCATGCGGGTGACAGGTGTTGCAGTCGGGCCGCAAATTGGCCTGCGCGCTTCGCCAATTCCGTGAAATCCGTCACACCCCTGGGCTTGAGGCAAGCGGATTGGGCCAGCCGGCGCTTGCCGCGAATCACCCGCTCGGCTAGTGCAAACCCATGGGAAAAAGGCTTTTGCCGCCTGAAGATGGCGGCGGTGACCATATCGAACCGGTCGATCTGAAGAAGGCGCTCGAGGAGCGCTATCTCGCCTATGCGCTGTCGACCATCATGCACCGGGCATTGCCGGATGTGCGCGACGGGCTGAAGCCCGTGCATCGCCGCATCATGCATGCCATGCGGCTGCTGAGACTCAACCCCGACCAGGGCTTCGCCAAATGCGCGCGCATCGTCGGCGAGGTGATGGGCAAGTTCCATCCGCATGGCGACCAGTCGATCTACGACGCGCTGGTCCGCCTGGCGCAGGATTTCTCGATGCGCTACCCGCTGGTCGACGGGCAGGGCAATTTCGGCAACATCGACGGCGATAACGCCGCTGCCATGCGCTACACCGAAGCGCGCATGACCGACGTGGCGACGGAACTGCTTGCCGGCATCACCGAGGATGCCGTCGACTATAGGCCGACCTACAATGAGGAGGACGAGGAGCCGGTCGTGCTGCCTGGCGCCTTCCCCAACCTGCTCGCCAATGGCTCGTCCGGCATTGCCGTCGGCATGGCGACTTCGATTCCGCCGCACAATGCCGCCGAACTTTGCGACGCAGCGCTTCATCTGATCGAGAATCCCGACGCGCCGGTGACGGCGCTGATGGACTTTGTCCAGGGTCCGGATTTCCCGACCGGCGGCATCATCGTCGACAGCCGCGCCTCGATCCTCGAAGCCTATGAGACCGGCCGCGGCGGCTTCCGCGTCAGGGCGAAATGGGGCCAGGAGGACCAGGGCAGGGGCACCTGGAGCATCGTCGTCACCGAGATCCCCTACGGTGTCCAGAAGGCGCGGCTGATCGAGAAGATCGCCGAACTCCTGATGGCGCGCAAACTGCCGTTGCTCGAAGACATCCGCGACGAGAGTGCCGAGGATATCCGCATCGTGCTGGTGCCGAAGAGCCGCACCGTCGATCCCGGCATCCTGATGGAATCGCTGTTCAAGCTGACGGAGCTCGAAAGCCGCTTCCCGCTCAACATGAACGTGCTGTCGCGCGGCAAGGTGCCGAACGTGCTGTCGCTGAAGGGCGTGCTCAAGGAGTGGCTGGAGCATCGCCGCGATGTCCTCATCCGCCGTTCGAAGCACCGCCTCGGCGAGATCGAAAAGCGCCTCGAGATTCTCGCCGGCTACCTGATCGCCTACCTCAACATCGACGAGGTGATCAGGATCATCCGCGAGGAGGATGAGCCCAAGCAGGTGATGATGGCCCGCTGGTCGCTCACCGACACCCAGGCCGAAGCCATCCTCAACATGCGCCTGCGCGCCCTGCGCAAGCTGGAAGAGATCGAGATCCGCAAGGAGTTCGACGGGCTCACCGCCGAGAAGAAGCAGATCGAGGCGTTGCTGGCGTCCAACGCCAAGCAGTGGGCGACGATCAAGTGGGAAGTCACCAGCATCCGCGACAAGTTCGGGCCAGAGACCGAACTCGGCAAGCGCCGCACCCAGTTCGCCGACGCGCCCGAGCATGACCTGACCGACATCGCGCACGCCATGATCGAGCGCGAGCCGGTCACCGTGGTCGTCTCCGAAAAGGGCTGGCTGCGGGCGATGAAGGGTCATCTGACCGACCATTCGCAGTTCACCTTCAAGGAAGGCGACAGCCTCAAGCTAGCCTTCCACGCCCAGACCACCGACAAGATCCTGGTCTTCACGACAGGCGGCAAGTTCTACACGATTGGCGCCGACCGGCTGCCGGGCGGGCGCGGCCATGGCGAGCCGATCCGCATCATCGTCGACATGGAGAACGACCAGGACATCGTCACCGCCTTCGTCCACGATCCCAAGCGCAAGCTGCTTCTGGTTTCCTACGACGCCAACGGCTTCATCGTTCCGGAGGAAGAGGTCGTCGCCAACACCCGCAAGGGCAAGCAGGTGATGAACGTCAAGTCGCCGGATGAAGCCAAGCGCTGCATTCCGCTCTCGGGCGACCACCTCGCCATCGTCGGCGAGAACCGCAAGATGCTGGTGTTCCCGCTCGCCGAGATCCCGGAGATGGGGCGCGGCAAGGGCGTGCGCCTGCAGAAGTACAAGGATGGCGGCGTGCTGGACATCAAGCCCTTCACGCTCGAAACCGGCCTCAGCTGGCAGGATTCGGCCGACCGCACCTTCATCCGCTCGCGCGAAGAACTGGCCGAATGGATCGGCGCCCGCGCCGCCGCCGGCCGCATGGTGCCGAAGGGTTTCCCGAGGACAGGGAAGTTCGGCTAGCGCGCGCCTCTCCTTCTCCCTTGCGGGGTGAGAAGCGGTCCGCGCTAGCGGACGAAAAGCCAATTGCTTGGCTTTTCGAGCTTCGAACGCCCTGAGCCTGCGAAGGGCCGGGTGGTGGCCGATCCACCCCGGCCGGGTCCCCGCTGCTTCTCAGCGTCCCGGCGTTCGCTGGCCTTTCACCGTGCCACCTGGCACGATGAATTCGCCTTCGGCGAACCGGCTGCTCACCCCACAAGGGGGAGAAGGAAGACCTCCGCCCAATCATTTGGACTATCGTCACGATTGCTGCACTATGATGGTGCACAGGCAAACCCGGGGGCAGGGGAGAAACGCGCGCTTGAAGCAGACCGAGATCCAGAAACCGGGGCAGCGGCTCTTCGGCCTGTCGACGCCGCTCAGGGCCGCCGTCATCCCGCCGCTGTCGGCGGCGCGCTGGCTGTTGGTGCTGATCGTCGCCGCCGGCGTCTATTTCTTCCACGGCTTCCTGTTCCCGGTCCTGGCCGCCCTCGTCATCGCTTTCGCCAGTTGGCCGCTCTACCGCCGCCTGCTGGCCGCCGTCGGCGGCAACCGCACCATCGCCGCCACCTTCGCCATCCTCTTCATCCTCACCTTCCTGGTGGTGCCGATCGCGCTTGCCGGCACCTATGCCATCAACGAGGTCCGGGAATGGGTCGGCTGGGCGATCGAGACCAACCGCCACGGCGCGGTGACGCCGCACTGGATCGCCACCATGCCGATCGTCGGCGAATGGCTGAACGAGCAGTGGACGACCAATCTCGGCCATCCGGGCGGCATCGGCGAACTGATCCAATTGGTCAGCGGCGCCAATATCGGCAGCATCTATCGCGGCGCGCTCGCCGCCGGCGGCAGCGCGTTCGGCCTGCTTTTGACGCTGCTGTTCATGATGATCGCGCTGTTCTTCGCTTATCGCGATGGCGAACATTTCGCCGCGCAGGTCGACCGCCTCGGCGAGCGCATCCTGCCGACCCGCTGGGAGCGGATCTCGCGCGTGGTGCCGGCGACGATCTCGTCCACCGTCACCGGCATGACCATCATCGCAATCGGCGAGGGGGTCGTGCTTGGCGTCGCCTACTGGCTGGCCGGCGTGCCGTCGCCGGTGACGCTCGGCGCCTTGACCGGCATCATGGCGCTGATCCCCGGCGGCGCGCCGCTCTCCTTCACGCTGGTGTCGATCTACCTCGCCGCCAGCGGCTCGCCGATGGCGGGGCTGGCGCTTTTTGCCTGGGGCGCGGTCGAGCTGTTCATCGTCGACAAGACGCTGCGCCCCAAGCTGGTCGGCGGGCCGATCAAACTGCCTTTCCTGCCGACCTTTTTCGGCTTGATCGGCGGCGTCAAGACGATGGGCTTCCTCGGCCTGTTCATCGGCCCGGTGCTGATGGCACTCTTGGTCGCGATCTGGCGCGAGTGGCTGCGCGAGGTCGAACTGATGGACGATTCCGCTGCCACGGCGCTTGCGGAGACCAAGGACGGCCCGCCGCAGATCGAGATCGCCGCCGAAAAGAAGAAGATTCAGACCGGGTGACTGACCGCCAGCGTGGCGCGGCGCTTGCGCCCCTCATGCAACTGCCACAGCGAATGGCCGACAAGCGTCACGATCAGGATCGCGCCGCCGATCAGGCTGTTGCGCGACGGCGTCTCGGAGAAGATCATCCAGACCCAGACCGGCGCCAGCACCGTTTCCAATAGGTAGAACATCGCCACTTCCGGCCCTGAGATGTATTTCGGCCCGTTGGCCAGGCAGAAGAACGAGATCGGCATGATCACCGCGCCGTTGAAGATGATCCACCACGGCGCGTCCACCTGAAAGCCGGTCTTCGAGACCATGACGGCGGCGACGCTGAAGGGCAGTACCACGCCGATGAGCGAGGTGAAGCCCATGTCCTTGCCGCTGGCGCGCGAGATGGTGATCGCGCAGGCGACGCAAAGCGCGGAGCACAGGGCCATGACATCGCCGAACAGATATCCGTTGCCGATGGAGTCGCCGACGATGATTGCGACGCCGACGATCATCAGCGCCAGTGCCGCCAGCGTCAGCGGCCGTGGTCGTTCTTTCAGGAACAGCCAGGACAGCAGCGCCGAGAACATGGTGGTGAAGGCGAGGATGAAGACGAGGTCGGCGGTCGAGGTGTTGTAGACGGCGGTGATGAAGGCGATCGAGCCGAGCCCGTAGAGCGTCGCCACCGCAAGCCCCGCCCGCCCGGGAACGAGTTGCGGCGCCCGGTCGCTTAGCGAGCGCCAGACCGCCCAGATGACAAGTCCGGCAAGGAAAGTGGTGCCGGTGCGCAGCAACAGGATCGTCCATGCCTCACCATGGGCGAGCCTGATCAGCGGGATGTCGACGGTCAGCGTCATGCCGCCGATGGCGGTGAGCAGTAGGCCTTTCTGGTGGTCGTGGTGGGAGGACATGTCGGCAATTCTCGCAATGGAATTTGCAGGCGGACGGACGGCGACGCGATAGCGCATTCTCTCGCCGTTCGGCGGCAAGACCAGCATCCCGCTGCTTGAAACAGTTTTAAGGTCGGCTTGGAAAGGGTTAGTCAGCGCGTGACCGCTTCGTGCTCGTAGCGTTCCCAGCCTTTCGGGCCGAGATGCTCCTGCGGCATGAAGCGCATTTTATAGCTCATCTTGCGCGAGCCGTTGACCCAGTAGCCGAGATAGACGTGGGGCAGGCCCATGGCTCTCGCTCGGGCGATATGGTCGAGGATCATGAAGGTGCCGAGCGAGCGGTCCTCGAAGTCCGGATTGAAGTAGGAATAGACCATCGACAGCCCGTCGGCCATCTTGTCGGTCAGCGCCACCGCGATCAGCTCGCCCTGGCCCTTGCCGGTGATGAAGGTGTCGGGGCCGCGCCGCCTGTATTCGATGATCTTGGTGTCGACATGCGTGTCTTCGACCATCATGGCGTAGTCGAGCACCGTCATGTCCGACATGCCGCCGCGGCGATGGCGGGCGTCGAGATAGGCGCGGAACAGCGAGTATTGCTCGGTCGACGGCTGCGCGTCGTGCATGGCGCCGACGAGGTCGGCATTGTGCTGGATCACCCGCTTCATGTTGCGGCTGGCGGTGAATTCCTGCGCCAGGATACGCACCGACACACAGGCGCGGCAGGTTTCGCAGGCGGGCCGGTAAGCGATGTTCTGCGAACGCCGGAAGCCGCCTTGCGTCAACAGGTCATTCATCTCGGGCGCCTTGTCGCCGACAAGGTGGGTGAACACCTTGCGTTCGAACTGGCCCTCCAGATACGGGCACGGCGACGGCGCGGTCAGGAAGAACTGCGGCGACTGGGTCGGGTGCTGCGTCATGGATTCCGGGAAACGCTCCTACGAATCGCCTTACCTTTGGCCCGACCGGCGAAAAATTCAACAGGATTGTGGAGCGGTGGCTGACTGAGGGCCTTCATAATTGCGCATAAGCGCCCGCGTTCGCCCTCGAAAATGCTGTTTCAGCGGTCTGTACGGCTCACCACCGTGCCAAGCAGCAGGTCGTGCAGCGTGCGCTTGCGGTCCGAAAACAGCGTCACCAGGAGCACCAGCGGCGTCAGCATGACGTTGCCGGCCCAGAACAGCACCGAATGCACGACAGCGGTCAGCCCGTCGATGCCGGTGCCGTCAAGGCGGTCGAGCCGGATGCCCATCAGCTTCATGCCGGTGGTCGCCTGGTCGGCGCTGCCCAGCGTGTTCCAGATGTAGAGAACGGCGACCGCCGGCACGAGCACCGAAAACAGCATCCAGCCGAGGCCAAACGTCAGCAGCCCGAGGACGGCGACCAGGATGGCGAAGGGAATGGTGAGCAGCCCGATGATCAGATAGTCGATCAGGCAGGCAAGAATGCGCCGGGTGCGCACGCCGTCATAGGCCCTGACGTCGTCGAGCCTGCTGGTAATGATTTCGCCGTCAAGTACACGCGCGTTCATGTCATGCCCTCGTAACCGGGCCCGCGATAGGGTGCGGGCGATCCGCCATTGAAATGGTGAAAGCCGATGGCGGAATCAAGATCGTCGGTCGGGGTGCGACGTGCGGAGGTCGCTCGAGCGGTTGAATTCACGGCGCGGATGGCGTTAGCTTGCTGCGGCGCAACAAGACGCCTGGGGGACGGGGTACCATGGACTATGACATGCTGGTCATCGGCAGCGGCCCTTCGGGGCGCCGCGCCGCGGTGCAGTCCGCCAAGCTCGGCAAATCGGTGCTGGTGGTCGACAGGGGCCGGCGCCTCGGCGGCGTCTCGGTCCACACCGGCACCATCCCGTCGAAGACACTGCGCGAGACGGTGCTCAACCTTTCCGGCTGGCGCGAGCGCGGCTTCTATGGACGCGGCTACCGGGTCAAGCAGGACATTTCGGTCAGCGACCTCATCGAGCGCCTGCACAAGACGCTCGACCACGAGGTCGAGGTGCTGCAGCACCAGTTCATGCGCAACGCGGTCAAGAGTTCGCGCGCCACGGCGAAATTCCTCGGCCCCAACAAGGTCAGCCTGACGAGCGACAATGGCGACTATAGCGAGGTCGGCTTCGCCAATGCGCTGATCGCCGTCGGTACCAGGCCGCACCGGCCGCGCGACGTGCCGTTCGACAAGACCCGCGTCTTCGACAGCGACGAGATGCTGGAGCTCGACCGGCTGCCGCGCACGCTGACTGTGATCGGCGCCGGCGTCATCGGCGTCGAATATGCCACCATCTTTTCGGCCCTCGATGTGCCGGTGACGCTGGTCGAGCCGCGCAACACCATCCTCGATTTCGTCGACCGCGAGATCGTCGACGACTTCATCCACCAGATGCGCGATCGCGGCATGACCATCCGCCTCGGCAGCACGGTCAAGGAGATCACCTCAAAGCCCGATTATGCCGAGGTCACCCTTGCCGATGGCCGCACCATCCGCTCCGAGATCGTGCTTTATGCCGCCGGCCGCAGCGGCAATCTCGGCAGCCTCGGCCTCGACGTGGTCGGCATCGAGTCCGACTCCAGGGGCCGCATCAAGGTCGACGCGAACACGTTCCAGACCAGCGTGCCCAACATCTATGCCACCGGCGACGTCATCGGCTTCCCGAGCCTAGCCTCGACCTCGATGGAGCAGGGCAGGGTGGCCGCCTGCCACGCTTTCGGCGTGCTGTTGCCGCCGCCGCCGGAAACCTTTCCCTATGGCATCTACGCTGTGCCCGAAATCTCCACCGTCGGCCAATCGGAGGAGCAGGTGCGCGAAAGCGGCGCCGCCTATGAGGTCGGCGTGGCGCGCTTCCGCGAAACCTCGCGCGGCCACATCATGGGCGTCAACTCGGGCTTCCTGAAGCTGCTGTTCTCGGTCGAAACGCGCCGGCTGCTCGGCGCCCACATCGTCGGCGAGGGCGCCACTGAACTGATCCATATCGGCCAGGCGGTGATCAATCTCGGTGGCACGGTCGACTTCTTCGTCAACAACACCTTCAACTACCCGACCCTGGCCGAAGCCTACAAGATCGCCGGGCTCGATGCCTGGAACCGGATGGGGAAGGGATAGGGCTCCGGTCCTAGTCCACTCACGCCACGGCCGGATCCGCCAGCCATTGCCTGACGATGGCCGCGTCCGGGTCGCCGATCTCATGTCCCGATGCAACGATGCGAGCATCGACCGTGGCGCCGCGCTGGCTTAGCAGCGTCACCAGCGCCGGCGCGAACGGGCCGTAGGTGAGGTCGGCGGCGCCGGCGATCATCAGCACCTTCGTGCCGCCGAGATTCGTCGGCGGTGTCTCGTCGAGCACCGGCATCGGCCGCAGGAGTGCTGCCCGCCGGACCAGACCGGGATGAAGCAGCATCAGGCTCGAGACCAGATTGGCGCCGTTCGAATAGCCAAGGAAGGTCGCACGGGAGAGATCGAGCCCGTGGCGCTTCGTCGCCTCGGCAACGAAGGTGGCGAAGGTGTCCGTCTCCGTGCGGATGCTGGCCTGCTCGAAGCTGGTCGGCGTGATCCGCTCGAACCAGCGAAAGCCGTCCTCTTGCGGGATTCGACCGCGCGCCGCGACCAGCGCGGCCCTGGGCGCGATCTGTCTCGCAAGCGGTACCAGCGTGGTTTCATCGACGCCGGATCCATGCAGCAGGAACAGGCATTCGCCGCTTGCGCCGGGTGGCTTGATGAAGCGATGGAGGAAGCTCAAGTCATAGAAGACGCCGCCATCGTCAGTATATTCAGGCACGCTCATATCCTTTTGATTTCATGGCTGTTTCATTGATTTGCCGGCTTCAAAACGGATTATTTTCTTGCTCCGCGAAAGTTGATTGAACCAGGCTTACTTCAGTCCGTTTCTGCGCCGATACACTCCCGGTCACGGGAGGAATCAAAGCGGTGCGCCGGGGGTCGCATTGCCCGAATGAACGACCAGCTTTGAGGCCTTTTGTCGATGACCATGCCAGTTTCGCCCGGACGGGACACACGTATCCACGATCGCGATACGCGTATCCACGATCGCGACACGCGTATCGACGTGTTTCGAGCGCTCGCGCTGCTCACCATCTTCATCGACCATGTGCCTGGCACAATGTTCGAGACGCTGACCTACAAGAATTTCGGCTTCTCGGACGCGGCCGAAGCCTTTGTGCTGATCTCCGGCATGTCGGTGGCGCTCGCCTACGGCAGCAAATTCCAGCCCGGCGGCCGGCTGCTGGCGACGCTGAAAATGTGGCGGCGCGCCGGCGTGCTCTATGCCGCCCACATCGTCACGACCATGGTGGTGATGGCGCTGTTCTGCGCCGCAGCGGTGTTCGCCCGGCGGCCGGAGCTGCTGAAGCTGATCAACATCGAGCCGCTGATGAAAAACACGCCGGAGGTGCTGGTCGGCATCGTCACGCTCGGCCACCAGCTCGGCTACAACAACATCCTGCCCGTCTATGCGGTGCTGCTTTTGCTGGCGCCGGTCTTCCTGCTGTTGATCAGCTACAGGCCGGTGCCGGCGCTTGTACTGTCGGCTGCCCTGTGGCTGATCGCCGGCATCTGGCAGATCGCGCCGCCGAACTATCCGGAGCCCGGCTTCTGGTTCCTCAATCCGCTGTCCTGGCAGTTCCTGTTCAACATCGGCCTGGCCGCCATGCTGCATGTCAGGCGCGGCGGAACCATTCCGGTCAATCGTTGGCTGGTCGGGGCTGCCGCCGCCTATGTGCTGACGGCGCTGGTCTGGGTGCACAGCCCGCTCTGGGGCCGCATATCCTGGCTCGACCTGCCGGTGGTGCTGACCGGTTTCGACAAGACCTTCCTGTCGCTGCCCAGGCTCCTGCACATATTGGCGGTGAGCTATCTGATCGTCGCGCTGCCGGCGGTCTCGAACCTGTTCCGCACCAGCACCGACCATCCGCTGGCCATCCTCGGCAAGCGCTCGCTGCCGGTGTTCATCGCCGGCACGGTTCTCGCCATGGTGGCGCAGGTGCTGAAGCTGATCAATCCGGGCGGCTTTGCCTACGACACGCTGCTGATATCGGCCGGCATCGCCATGCAGTTCGCGCTCGCCTTCTATCTCGAATGGCTGTCGGGCATCGGTTCACTGGGCCGGAAGCCGGTCCGCGGCGAGGCGCCGGCGCGACCAACGTTCGTCGCCCAGCCGATGGCCGCTGGCAATCGCTGAGGATCAGGCCTTCGCCGGCCCGGTCGATGCCCTGATGACGAGTTCGACGCCGAGTATCTCGCGCCGCACCGCGCCATCGAAATCGAGGATCATCCGCGCCGCCCGACGGCCGATCTCGGTGATCGGCTGGGCGATGGTGGTGAGCTGAGGTCTGCTCAGCAGGCCATCCGGCACGCCATCAAAGCCGACGACCGAGACGTCGCCCGGGACGTTCAGGCCGCGCTCCGTCAGCCAGTCGATCGCGACCATGGCCATCCGGTCCGACATGGCCAGGATCGCGGTGGGCGGCTTGCCGCTGGCGAAGATGGCCTCGAGGCCGGCCCTGGTGGTGGCCGCCTCGTTTTCGGTCTCGTAGACCGGCACCCTGGTGGTATCGACGCCGAAGCGGGCAAGCTCCTCGAAATAGCCGGCAAGCCGGTCGCGCGTTGCCGTGTAGAGCGCCGTCCCGAGCCGCCCGGGCGTCACAAGACCGGTGCTGCCGTCGACGAACGGCAGCGACAGGACGGCGAAGCGGCGATGCCCAAGTTCGCCGAGATGACGCGCCGCCAGCCTGGCGCCGGCGATGTTGTCGATCCCGATCATCGAGATGGTGTCGTCATCGAAGCCGATCGCGAGCGCGACGAAGGGAAGCCTCCGTTCGCGCGTCAGCTCGACGAGGCGAGGGCCGCCCTCGATGCAGAACAGGATGAAGCCGTCGACCAGGGCGCTCTGGATGTTCCAAGCGAGCTTCTCGTCATTCTGAGCCGACACCAACGCGATCCCGGCGCCGGTGGCGTCGCATGCCTGGGAGATGCCGGCCATCATCACACGGGCGAAAGGATCGTCGAAGAAATAGGAGAGGGGCTCGGTTGTGCAGACGCCGATGGCGTTGACCTTGCCGGCGCGTAGCAGCCGGCCCTTGGGGTCGGGACCGGCATAACCCATCGCTTCCGCCACCGCCTTTACCCGCTCGCGCACTTCCGCGCGCACGATCTCCGGCCGGCTGAAGACGTTGGAGGCCGTGCCGTGCGAGACCCCGGCGGCCTTGGCGATATCGGCCAGCCGGATGGGTCGTGCCTGGCCTTCGACGAGTGCTGCCATGTCAGTTCTCCGAACCTCTAGCGCTGCAATACATGGACGGGGATCGATCTCCGGTCCATCTATCATTGTTCTTGGATCGATTCAAATATTGCTTGACTCTATCGCCTGGCGGCGTATTCTTGAATCGATCCAATCGGCAATTCGGCCGGTTTGGAGCAGTTGAAAAGGAGGGTGTCATGCATCCGGTCAACTTTCTGTTCGAGGACGTCTACCGCAACGATTGGGGCATTGCCTCGGCCACGCTCAGCGAAAAGCGCCGCGGCAAGGCAAGTCCATGGAATCGCGAGCTGCGCTTTATTGTGGATCGTAAGCGCGGCTGACCGATCCGCTTTTCTGTATCGATCGATTGGATCGATTCAATTTTCGGGAGAACAGTCATGCATCCGATAAGCCATCTGTTCGAGGACATCTATCGCAACTACTGGGGCATCTCACCCGCTAGCGACCGGCCCGAACGGCGGCGCCTGACGAGGCCGGCGGTGCGCAACCGCGACTGGCTGGCAAGACGCAAGCGCCGGCAGGACTGATTCCCGACCTCAGGGCCGGTTCTGGATCAGCGCCGATCCCGCGATCGCCAGCCAGCCGGCGATCAGCAAGGTGCCGCCGATCGGCGCCGACATCGGGAACAGCCGCGATCCCACGAAGTCGCGGGCGAGAAGATCGCCGCAGAACAGCACCAGACCGACAAGCAGGAGCAGGCTCGCAGTTCGCAACGGGCGGCCGCCGCCGATCAGCCCGACGGCGAGGAAGACCGGCGCGTGCATCAGCATGAAGGACGCCGCCGTGCCGACGAAGGCGCCGCCGAGATGCGCCGCCGCGGCCGACAGCGCCACGCCCGCCGCGCCGCAAAGGCCGCCGGCAAGAACGAGGATGCGGCTGCCGGTTTTTGCTGGGTGTTCGGCCAAGCTCATGGATGTCTCCGTCGTAGCGAGCGATACGCAGGCCGCTCAGGGCTTGCCGGGTTCCAGCACCATATGCCTTGCCCGCCGCGACTGGACAATCCAGTTGTAGACCGCGCCGCCGGCCATCAGCACCGACGTGCCCAGAAAAACCGAGCGCATGCCGAAATGGGCGCCGGCGAAGCCGCCGAGCAGCGGCCCTGCCACCTGGCCGACATACTGCGCCGAAATCGACACGCCCAGCACGTTGCCGCCGACGCCGTCGGGAACGTTGTGGCGGATGACGCTGGTGATGCAGGGCAACAGGCCGCCCAGCGCCAGCCCCATCAGGAAGCGCAGGCCGATCAACTGCCAGCCCTCGGTGACGAAGGCCTGCGGGATCAACAGCAGGGCCGAAACGCCAAGTGCCGCGATCACGACGTTCCAATGGCCGATGCGGTCGGCAAGCCTGCCCAGCCACGAGGCCGACAGGATGGCGCCGAGCGCCGCCGCCGACATGACGACGCCGGCGACCAGCGTCACCCGGCTCTGGTCCTCGATCAACTGCTGCACATAGACGGTGATGATCGGCTCGATCGACATGGTGGCGAAGGCAAGCAGCATGCCGGTCGCCAGCATGGCTACGACCGGCCGCTTGTCGGGGATCTGCGACCAGCCGCTTTTCGGCTTTGACGCAGCTTTGGTTTTGGCGGCCGGTGGGCGAGGGGTCTCCTTGATGAGAAAAGTCGTCGCCAGGAAGGCGAGGAAGATGACGCCGCCCGACAAAAGGAAGGTGGCGCGGATGCCGATCACCGGCGGCAGTGCGCCGCCCAGCAGCGGGCCGACCAGGGAGCCTGCGGTGATGCCGGCCGACAGCACGCCCAGCGCCCAGCCGGAACGCTCCTTCGGCGTCTGCATGGCGACCAGTATGGTCGAGCCCGACGAATAGCCGCCGGCAAAGCCGATCAGGAGACGCAGCAGCACCAACTGCCAGACGGTCTCGACCATGCCGGTCAGCGACATGCAAATGGCCATGCCGAAGCTTGCCCGCACCAGCATCAGCTTGCGGCCGTAGCGGTCGCCGAGCCGTCCCCACAGCGGCGCCACAAGTGCCGCCGCAAGGAAGGTGGCGCCATAGGCGATGCCCGACCATTGCACGATCGCCGCATGGCCCTTGGCGCCCAGCTGCTCGACATAGAGCGGCAGGAAGGGCAACAGCAGGGTCATGGCGATGAGCGTGCTGAACGAGCCGGCAAAACAGACGGCGAGATTGCGTCGCCAGTGGACATTGTAGCCGCCGTGTTCGCTGCCGTGCTCGCTCATGTCATGCCTGCCCGGTCAGGGGGATTGTTGCGGATGCCAATTTGGGATACCAAACTGGTATCCGTCATGAACCTCAACCCTGTCGCTGTCAATGCGACCGTTATCAACGGAACCGCCATGTCGCAGATGCAGAGCGTCGAACGGCAGCTTCGCGAAATGATCCTCGGCCTCGAGATCGGGCCCGGCGAGCGCCTGACCGAGCGCTGGATCGAAAGCCGCTTCGCCGCCTCGCGCACCCCGGTCAGGGCGGCGCTGCTGCGGCTGGAGACCGAGGGCCTGATCTGCCGCGACGGACGCGGCTGGACCGTCTCGCCCATCAACCTCGCCGAGCTCGAGCAGATCGCCGTCTATCGCGAGGCGGTCGAGGTGGCTGCTATCCGGCTTACTTGCGCCCTGGAAGACAAGAGCCCCATCGATCTCATCGAGGCGATGCTGGACTCCTGCGATGCCGCCACCCCACGCGAGGAATGGCACCGGGTCGGCATGGATTTCCACATCGAGCTGGCCAGGCTTTCCGGCAACGACTTCCTTTTCCGGGCGGTCCGCGATGCGATGACCAGGCTGTCGCGCGCCCGCTGGCTCGAGGTGCGCGACGAGGCGGCACTTGGCCGTGCCTGGGCCGAGCACCATGCTGTGCTGGCCGCCGTGCGGGCAGGCGATGCCGACGAGGCGGCACGGCTGCTTTCAACCCATATCGTCGGCAGCCGCGACCGGCTGGTGACGTCGCTGCGCGACGACCGGCGCGGCCTGCGCGCCCGGGGCTTCGCCGTCGTCGCCGCCTGATCGCGATTCAGTTCGCTTTGGCTCTCGCTTCGCGTGCGCCGATGGCGTAAGAGCGGCGATGGAAAACAACCGGTTTGAAATACCCGTGACCGTCAAGTCGGCCACGGCGGGAACCAATCAGCTCTTGCGCAGCGCGCGCGAGGCTTCCGACTATCTGCTCAACAGCTGGCCCGGCAAGCGCAGCGCCAAACACCGCGAAGCGCTGCAGGCCTGTCACGACGCTCTGGCCGGCGACAAGCCGGCGATGAATGCGAGGCGCGCCTTCATCGCGGCCGCCCGCGAAGTGAATGTCTTCGTCAGCGACAAGGCCTCCGCATAAGCGACGCGGCCTTCTGACTGCATTGTTACTTGGCCGTTTCCGCTTCCGTCTTGTCCGCGGGCTTCGAACGCTCCTTGGCGGCGACCTTGGCCGCCAGCTTCTCGGCCTTCTTGGCGGCCTTCTGGCGATCGCGCTCCTTGCGTTCCTGACCGTAGTTCGGTGCTCGCGCCATATCGCTTCCTTTCAACTGCGGGACTTGACGTCCTGCCTAGGAGCATTGGAGCGCAAACACAACGGCTGAAGCAAGAATAGGCGTACAATGGGCCTGCCCTCGGTTCGGGGCTTGCAAGACAGGCGGCACAATGGTGTAGGAGAAATCTGCGCGCTAGCGCCAGGCTGATTGAAACGACGGACCGATGGCCACGCCTCTCCGAACCGCCGCCAAGGTGTTTTACTACGCGCGCAACTTCGCGCGTGACCTCGCACCGCAGGCGCTGTTCCGTCGCCGGCTGGCGGGATGGCTGGAGCAGACACGGCGGTCGGACGGCTCGGTCCGCCAGCGGGTGAACTACTACAACAGGCTGGAGCGGCCCTTCGCGCCGAGCCCGGCCGCGGTGCCGGTCAGTCGCATGCCGTTTTCGCCGAGCATGTATTATTACGACCTCAAGGAATTTGCCCGCTATTTCGATCCGGCGCTGCTCATCGATCTCGAATTCGGTGATGTCATCGACGTCCCAAAGATGCCGGCGATCGTCAAGGACCGGCCGATCACGGACGGCAACGGCAATGCCGTGCTGATGAAGCTGGACAAGTTCCGCCACTTCCAGCTGCCGGCCGATCGGCAGCCCTTCGCCGACAAGCGTCCGCTCGTGGTCTGGCGCGGCGATCTCAACAACCCGATCCGCACGCGGTTCCTCGATGCCGTGCGCGACTTGCCGATCTGCGATGTCGGGACGCCGAAGAAGGAAGCCAAGGCCGAATACCAAAAACCCTATCTCACCATCGATGAGCAGCGGCGCTACCGCTACATCGTCTCGCTCGAGGGCAACGATGTCGCGACCAACCTCAAATGGATCATGAGCTCGAACTCGCTCTGCCTGATGCCGCCGCCGACCTACGAGACCTGGTTCGCCGAAAGCGAGGTCAGGGCCAATGTCCACTATGTGCCGCTGGCCTCCGACTTCTCCGACCTCGCCGACAGGGTGGCCTATTTCGAAAAGCATCCGGCCGAGGCCGAACGCATCGTCGCCGCCGCCAACGCCTATTGCCAGAAGTTCCGCAACGAGCGGGACGAGCAGGCGATCTCGCTGCTCGTCCTCTACAAATATTTCGTGCTCAGCGGCCAGGTCAAACCGGATCCCGAGGTCTGGCGTTTCATCACCGGCTGACCCTTCCGGCAATCAGACGTCGCTGCGGTCGAGCACCAGGTCGGCAGGCCCGAAGCGGCCCTTGGCCGTCAGCTGCTGGTGCCAATAGGGGTAGAGAACCGGCGGCCGGCTGACGGCGTCGAGCCGCGCCCGCTCATCGAAGGACAGCGTCAGGCTGGCGGCGGCGATGTTGTCCTTGAGCTGCGCCTCGCTGCGGGCGCCGATCACCAGCGACGACACCGCCGGCCGGCCGAGCAGCCACGCGAGCGCCACCTGCGCGCCTGACACGCTCCTGGGCTTGCCGATGTCGACCAGCACGTCGACGATCCGCCACAGCCGGTCCTCGTCGCGGATCGGTGGTTCCGACCAGCCGCCGATCTGGCGGGCGGTCGGACTGTTGCGGTCGTATTTGCCGCTGAGCAGCCCGCCGGCGAGCGGGCTCCACACCAGCACGCCGAGCCCCTGGTCGACCGAGATCGGCAGCAGCTCGTATTCGGCCTCGCGCGCCTCCAGCGTGTAGTGGATCTGCTGGGTGACGAAGCGCGGCTGGTGGCTGCTGTCGCTGATGGCGAGTGCCTTCATCACCTGCCAGCCGGAATAGTTGGAGCAGCCGGCGTAGCGGATCTTGCCCTGGCTCACCAGCGTGTCGAGCGCGGCGACCGTTTCCTCGAGCGGCGTCACGCCATCCCATTCGTGCAGGAAATAGATGTCGATGACGTCGGTCTTCAGCCGCTTCAGGCTCTTCTCGCACTCGCGGATCAGGTGGTGGCGCGACAGGCCCTCGTCATTGGGGCCCTTGCCGATGCGCATGCGCGCCTTGGAGGCGATCAGCACATCGTCCTTGCGCTTGCCGCCGAGCGCCTCGCCGATGATCTCTTCCGAAATCCCGTTCGAATAGACATTGGCGGTGTCGATGAGGTTGATGCCGGCATCGATGCAGAGGTCGATCATCCGGCTTGCTTCCTTGAGGTCGGTCTTGCCGACCGCCGCGAAGGCGCCGGCGCCGCCGAATGTCATGGTGCCGAGCGTCAATGTCGAAACCTTCAGCCCGGAACGGCCGAGTGTACGGTATTCCATTTGAGATCCTCGCAATCGCATTGAGAGGCGCCACGAATGGGCAGCCCGAATAGGACAGCCTATTTGTAGGACAAGTTGCTCGGCTTGTCGCCCCATCGCGGCGACCGGTCGATCACATCTGGAGCAGCGGCATTGCAATAAAACCGTCATTGCCGGCCTTTATTGAAGTCGGCTCAGGATGGCGAACGGAGAAGCACGATGAGCGAACTGAAACCGAATTCCGGAGCCAGGGACTGGCTGGAAGCCGAACTCGCCGACACGCTCGACGAGGACTACGAGCTCGAGATATCGGAGCCGGCGCTGTCGCTCGAGATCGCCAAGATCTACAAGGAGTCGCATCCGCCCTCGATCGAACGCATGCAATATTTCCGAGACTTGCTGCGGCTCCAGTCCGAACTGATCAAGCTGCAGTCCTGGGTGGCCTATCACAAGAAGAAGGTCGTGGTGGTCTTCGAGGGCCGCGACTCCGCCGGCAAGGGCGGCGTCATCAAGCGCATCACGCAGCGGCTCAATCCGCGCATCTGCCGTGTCGTGGCGCTGCCGGCGCCGACCGAGCGCGAGAAATCGCAATGGTATTTCCAGCGCTACGTGCCGCATCTGCCGGCCGGCGGCGAGATCGTGCTGTTCGACCGCTCCTGGTACAACCGCTCCGGCGTCGAGCGGGTGATGGGCTTCGCCGGGCCGGACCAGGTCGAAGAGTTCTTCCACGACGTGCCGGAATTCGAGCGCATGCTGGTGCGCTCCGGCATCACCCTGGTCAAATACTGGTTCTCGATAACCGACGAGGAGCAGCAGATGCGCTTCCTGATGCGCATCCATGATCCGATGAAGCAGTGGAAGCTGTCGCCGATGGACCTGCAATCGCGCGTGCGCTGGGAGCAGTATACCAAGGCCAAGGAAGAAACCTTCGCCCGCACCAACATTCCCGAGGCGCCATGGTTCATCGTCGAAGGCAACGACAAGAAGCGCGCCCGGCTGAACTGCATCGACCATCTCCTGCAGCAGTTTCCCTATGAGGAGGTGCCGCATGAGGAGATCACGCTGCCGGAGCGCGTCTTCAACCCCGAATACGAGCGCCAGGTGCTGCCGCGCGAGCTTTACGTGCCGGAGAAGTATTGAAGCGCTTTTTCCTTCTCCCCGTTCCACGGGGAGAAGGTGCCCGAAGGGCGGATGAGGGGCGGCGCCGACGCCAGCGATTGAACGCGATCGAGCCGTTGCCCGGGCCTGCGGGGCATTGGCGGCAACATAATCTTGGATCGGTAGCGCCGCCCCTCATTGTCCTGCCGGACATTTCTCCCCGTATAGTGACGGGGAGAAAGGGCTGCATCGCCGGTTTCGCCAATCTCCAGATCACGCCCGCTCAATCACCACATGCGTGGCGAGGGGCGTCGCCACCTGCTCGGTGCACTGGTAGCCAAGGCCCGGCATGTCCAGGCCGGCGAAAAGATGCTCGCCCTTGCCGAGCAGCACCGGCGATATCGCCAGGTGCATCTCGTCGATGAGCCGCTCCTGCAGATACTGCCGGACGGTCGAAACGCCGCCGCCGACGCGCACATCCTTGCCGGCGGCCGCCTCCCTGGCCTGTTCCAGCGCCGAATGGATGCCGTCGGTGACGAAATAGAACGTCGTCCCACCTTCCATCTCGATCGGCGCGCGTTTGTGGTGCGTGAGCACGAAAGTCGGCACGTGATAGGGCGGGTTGTCACCCCACCAGCCTTTCCAGCTGTCGTCCTGCCAGTCGCCGCGGATCGGCCCGAACATGTTGCGGCCGAGGATCCAGGCGCCGACATTCTCGAAGCTGCGCGCCGCGAACGCGTCGTCGGTGTCGGTGGTGCCGCCGTCCTGGCCCATCACAACCTTGCGAAAAAAGCGGGTGCCGATCATCCATTTGTGGAGGTTCTCGCCGCCGATACCGAGCGGGTTGGCGAGATCCTGGTCAGGGCCGGCCCCGAAGCCGTCGAGCGACAGGGTGAAAGCATTGACACGAAGTTTCGACATGATTGGCTCCTCCATGACCAGTTGTAATTTGCAAGCGGTTGTTTTGTAGCAAGCTGATTGCAAATTGCAAGCGGATTTTTCGGGCACGGCAAAGGCGAGCGCGAAGCATCGCGCGCCAGCAAACGGAGATTGTTCCGTAGGATCGAGCCGATTGCAGGCGGCAGTCCGCCGCGAGCCAACGTTCGAGGAAGGCTACGCCTTCAGCATCGCTGCCACTTCTGGCGCGAAATAGGTGAGGATGCCGTCGCAGCCGGCGCGTTTCAGCGCAAGCAGCGATTCCAGCATCGCCTTCTCGCCGTCGATCCAGCCATTGGCGGCGGCCGCCTTGATCATCGAATATTCGCCCGACACCTGATAGGCGAAGGTCGGCATCTGCAGCTCGTCCTTCAGCCGGCGGATGATGTCGAGATAGGGCAAGCCGGGCTTGACCATCAGCATGTCGGCGCCTTCGGCGAGGTCCTGCTCGGCCTCGCGCACCGCTTCGTCCGAATTGGCGTGGTCGAGATAGTAGGTCTTCTTGTCGCCCTTGAGCAGGCCGGCCGTGCCCACCGCCTCGCGATACGGGCCGTAGAAGGCGGAGGCGAACTTTGTCGCGTAGGACATGATCGCCACGTCCTGGAAACCATTGGCGTCGAGCGCGTCGCGGATTGCGCCGATGCGGCCGTCCATCATGTCCGACGGCGCGATGATGTCGGCGCCGGCTGCAGCCTGGATGACGGCTGCCGCCGCCACCTGTTCCACGGTCTCGTCATTGACGATAATGCCGTCGCGCAGGATGCCGTCATGGCCATGACTGGTGAACGGATCGAGCGCGGCGTCGGTGATGATGCCGATCTCCGGCACCGCATGCTTGATGTCGCGGGTGGCGCGGTTGATGATGTTTTCCGGGTCGAGGATGTGCGAGCCGGTCTGGTCGCGCAGCGAAAGCTCGACGTAGGGAAAAGTGGCGATCGCCGGAATGCCGAGCTTGGCCGCACGCTCGGCCTCCTTGACCGCGAGGTCGAGCGACAGGCGGAACACGCCGGGCATGGCGGCGATCGGCTCGCGCACTTGCTTGCCGTCGACGACGAAGATCGGCCAGATCAGGTCGTCGACCGAAAGCCGGTTCTCCTGCACCAGCCGCCGCGACCAGTCGGCCTTGCGCATGCGCCTCAGCCGCCGGCTGCCGGTGATCTCATCGACGCTGCGCGCGCCGGCAGGCTTTGCGGGGGTGAATCTGTTCATCGCCAAAACTCTCGTTTGGCCGGGTTTTAACACGGGCACTCACCGCAGACCAATGCGACACGATTGTGCCAGCCTTCAGGGTTGGCCATTGCCCGATAGAACCTGTGCCGCACCCCGGATAGCGACACGGAACGCCTCGTCGAAGCTGACGCCGCGCACTTGCCAGCGGTAGGTCTTGCCGCCATCACCAAGCCGCCAGTCGGCGATCCACCCCAGGTCCTTGTCGCTCCACACGATGCTGCCGGCGAGCGCCTGATCGGCTCCCGCCTTTTTCGCGAGTTGGTCGAGCCCCGCAATGTCGGCTGCGCGCAGCGCCTTTTCGTCCATGCCGGAAACCAGCTCAGCCGGCGGGAAAGCGATGCGCATCAGCAACGGCCCCGTCGCGTTGACGAAAGAGTCGCGCATCGCCTCGCCGCGCCCGTCGTCGGCCATCAGCACGAAATGGCGTTCGCCCTGTTCGGCGCTGAGGAGGATGGCGAGGCGCGGCCGCTCGCCGAGCCAGGGCCTGCTGCCGAGCTGCGCCAGCACCTTGTCCAGCACGGCGGGCTTGTAGAGGCATGTGAGGTCGTGCGGCCGGTCATGCGTGCCTTGCTCGTCATGCACGGGGATGCCTTCCAGCCGGTCGTGGTAGCGGAAGCTGTCGACGAAATCGCCGGCCTTGTCGCGCAGCGCCGCCATCTCCGGTTTTCCCGGCAGGCGCTGATCGCCTGAAACCCTGACCAGCACCCGGTCCAGGCAATCCTTGAAACCGATCTGTCGGTTCATCTCGCCGGTGCCGGTGACGATGGTCTGCGACTGATAGAGGTCGTCGATCGTTGCGGCCATGGCGCCACGCGGCGCCGGCACCGCGGCGAGCAGGCCGATGATTGCAATGCCGAGACGCCAAAATGCGGACATGGCTCCCCCCGAAGTCCGTCAGGCAGCTTGTGGATCCTGCCGTTGCTCCCCGCTTCTCCGCGAGGACTGCCGCTTCGTAGCACCAGCCGCCGGCGGCCGCCAATACGAAGGCGATCCCCTCCTGCCATTGACGGACATGTGCGCCAGCCTTTAGCACTTCAGTCCCGCATGCGCGGGGGAGGATTCTCTTACGATGGATTTTGGCGGAGGCGACGAAATTCGCTTCGAGCGGTTGGGCAGGGCCGGCGTCGTCACGCTGACGCGGCCGCAGGCGCTCAACGCTCTCACCCACACCATGGTCAAGGCGCTTGGCAAGGCGCTCGATGCCTGGGAGCGTGACGACGGCGTCGATGTGGTGGTCGTCAAGGCCGAGGGCAGGGCATTCTGCGCCGGCGGCGACATCCTGCACGTCTACGAGGCCGGCCGCGCCGGGCAGCCGCCGGTCGATTTCTTCGCCGACGAATACCGCCTCAACGCCCGCATCAAGCGATTCAAGAAACCCTACGTCGCGCTGATCAACGGCATCGTCATGGGTGGCGGCGTCGGCATCTCCTTCCACGGCTCGCAGCGCGTGCTGACCGAAAATGCCCAGTTCGCCATGCCGGAGGTCGGCATCGGCTTCTTCCCCGATGTCGGCGGGAGCCATCTGCTGCCGGATCTCGGCGGCAGCTTCGGCATGTACCTGGCGCTGACCGGCAGCCGCATCCGCCACGGCGACGCGCTCTGGTCGGGACTGGCCACCCACACCATCAAGGCCGAGGACCAGGCCGCCTTCCTCGACCGGCTCTGCGCCACCGGCGATCCGGAATCGGTGCTGCGCGGGTTTTTCGTCCCGGCCAGGCGCGAGACCGACCGGCCGGTGCTGGAAGCGATCGCGCGCCATTTCGCCCAACCCTCTTTTTCCGATATCATCGCCAGCCTCGATCGGGGCGCGCCCTCCGACGAGTTCGCCGCAAAGACCCTGGCGACAATCAGGACGCGCTCGCCGACCAGCCTGCATGTCGCCTGGCGCCAGATCAGCGCCGGGCTGACGCTGTCGATGGACGAGTGCATGAAAATGGAGTTCCGCATCCTCAACCGCATGCTCGCCGGCCACGACTTCTACGAAGGCATCCGCGCCGCCATCATCGACAAGGGCTCGACGCCGCGCTGGCGTCCGGCAGGCCTGGACGACGTCAGCGTCGCCGATGTCGACGCCTATTTCGCGCCGCTCGGCGAGCAGGAGCTCGACCTGTGAGCGAGGTGACCTCCAGGCGCGTGGTGCTGCAGCCCTCGACCACCGAAATCATCTTCGCCTGGTTCCAGCGCGTCATCGCCGGCTACTGCCTGCTGTTCGGCATCCTCTACTGGATCCGGCTGATCGGCTTCTATCCCGGTCCGCTCTGGCGCTTCGACCTGATGCCGGTGCATTGGCAGGTGGCCGCGGTGACGCTCGCCGTCTTCTTTCCCTTCGCCGCCGCTGGCCTGTGGATGCTGGCCTCCTGGGGGCCGGTGATCTGGTTCATCTGCGCCGCGACCGAGATTGTGATGTATGTCGGCTTTCCCGATCTGTTCGGCCACCGCCCGCTGATCATCGCCTCGCATGCCGCGGTGGCGCTGCTCTACGTCGCCTTCCGGGTGGTGATCTGGCTGCAGAAGCGCCAGGCCCAGCGCTAGCCCGGAAGCGCGGGCAATTCACCTCGGAATCGGTGGCTAAATCTTTAGGTTAATTATCCTTGCTGGGGTGACCGTTCGTTAAGCCTCTTTCGAAACCTCTTACCGGTAAGCTCTTGTTAGCCTTGGCGTTTAAGTCGAATTTTATGAGTATTCGATAGTGTCGCGATCAAGGTGAAAAACAAAAAAATCACCGGGCGACAAACGAGAGGCAAAGACAATGATCAATTCGCGTCCGGCGGCGAAGACCGCCACCGTATCCGACGACCGCCGCGAGGCGATCCGTTCGCTTTACATGGAATCGCTGCAGCTGGTTGAGCGTCTGCACCGCCGTCTGCTTGACGTGATCAAGGACGAGTTCGACCGCAACGGCCGTTCCGACATCAACGCCATCCAGGCGCTGCTGCTCTTCAACATCGGCAATTCGGAGCTGACCGCCGGCGAACTGCGCTCGCGCGGCTACTATCTCGGCTCGAATGTCTCCTACAATCTCAAGAAGCTGGTCGACCTCGGCTTCATCAACCACCAGCGCTCGCGCATCGACCGCCGTTCGGTCCGCGTCTCGCTGACGCCGAAGGGCAACGAGGTGGCAGAAGTGGTCGCCGGTCTCTATGAGCGCCATGTCGGCTCGATCGAGCAGGTCGGCGGCATCAACACCGACGAGTTCAAGCAGATGAACCGCGCCCTGCAGCGCCTCGACCGCTTCTGGAACGACACCATCGCCTACCGGATGTAAGCCGCATCCACGCCGAGGGACCGCGCCGCGGAAGCGCGGGCAGGGGAAACAGTCGGGGACCGGGGTCGAAAGGCGCCGGTCCCTTTTCCTTTTCGCGATGCAAGGGGATATTTCGGAAGCGCCGCGCCCATCGGCAGGGTGTCTACGCTGTTGTTTGCTTTCGCCGCGGCACTGCCTAATGTCGCGTCCTGGCGAGGGAGCGAGCATGAACCTGAAAAACCGTTCAAGGATCTTCTGGGGCGCCGCGGTGCTTCTGTTGATTACGACCGCGGCCTCCGCCGAGGAGTGGTGGAAGGATTCTTTCGCCGCCGAAGGCAGCGCCCCGTGCGACAACAACGATACGATCGTGACATTCACCGACAAGGCGGTCGAGATGTGGGAGGTCGGCTGCTCGCTGGAGAAGGTGCAGAAGATCGGCGGCCTCGACGCGATCATTCTGGACATGACCTGTTCGGACGGTGAGACCACGGAAAAGAGACGCGAGCTGTTGCTCAAGCTGGAGGACAACAAGGTCATGCGTTATCCCCGGCAAGAGGTGTTGCAGCGATGTTCGGAATTGAAGGCGCAGCCAGGTCCGGATCCGAAGGTCGAGACTGCGCACTGAGTGGGGACGCGACTGCGGAGGCGAGGACGAATGCTCACCGGTGCCGAAAAGCACCGCCGCTTTCCTTTCATCGCGTCGCCTGACGCAAATCGCGCGCCAAGGCCAAATTGCCGCCATAATCCCGGTGAAAGCGAGAATACGGGTGATGGTGCGGCCACAGGCCTGCCTTCACCTTGAAGTTGCGTCGCGCCACGCGTTTCACGCCGAAGCGATGCGGTCATGGTTGGCTAATTGTTAAGATTGCCAACCCTAGAGTGCGGGCGAGATCGCCCGTTGATCAGATGCTTAGAGAATGTCTGGAACGTCCATGAGAACCAGCCGCCGTTTCTTCCTTTCCGGAGCTTCCGCGCTTGCCGCAGCCATGGTTGCCAACAGCGCCAGCGCGCAGGACGTGATCGGGGATATCCTGAAATCATCGGCCCGCGGCAATTGGGACGACCAGTTCGACGCCCGCGCCAGCGAGGGCGGCAAGGTGGCCTCGACGCTGCCGATTTTCAGCCTGCAGACCGTCGCCTTCACCGAGCAGGCGGTGGCTCAGTACCAGACCATCGCCGGCCAGGGCGGCTGGGAGCAGGTGCCCGCGACCAAGAAGCTGCAGCTCGGCGTCGACGATCCCGATGTGGTGCCGCTGCGCAAACGGCTGATGATCTCGGGCGATCTGTCTCAGAGCGCTGGCATCTCGACCTCGTTCGATTCCTACGTCGACGCCGCCGTCAAGCGCTTCCAGCTTCGCCACGGCCTGCCGGCCGACGGCGCCATGGGCAAATACACCTACACGGCGATGAATGTTTCGGCGCAGATCCGGCTTGGCCAGTTGCAGACCAATCTGCAGCGTTTGCGCGAAAAGGCAGGCACGCTGGGCAACCGTTACGTGCTGGTCGACATTCCGGCGGCCCAGATCGAGGCAGTCGAGAACGACCGCGTCGTGCTGCGCCACACCGCGATCGTCGGCAAGATCGACCGCCAGACCCCGATCGTGAATTCCAAGATCAACGAGATCATCGTCAATCCCTACTGGAATGCCCCGGTCTCGATCGTGCGCAAGGATATCATTCCGCTGATGCGCAAGGATCCCAACTATCTCAAGGACAGCCACATCCGCCTGTTCGCGCCGGATGGCAGCGAGGTCGACCCGATGACGGTCGACTGGTCGACGGATGATGCCGAGAAGTACCGCTTCCGCCAGGATCCGGGCGCCGGCAACGCCATGGCCTCGGTCAAGATCAACTTCCCCAGCCCGGATGGCGTCTACATGCACGACACGCCGCAGCAGAGCCTGTTCGGCAAGCTGATGCGCTTCGACTCCTCGGGCTGCGTGCGCGTCCAGAACGTGCGTGACCTCGTCACCTGGATCCTGCGCGACACGCCCGGTTGGGACCGCCAGCATTTCGAGGCGACGATCAAGACCGGCGAAAACACCCCGGTTCAGGTGACCAACCCGGTGCCGGTCCACTTCCTCTATCTTTCGGCATGGTCGACGGGCCCCGGCGTCGTGCAATTCCGCGACGACATCTACGGCCTTGACGGCAACGAAGAGCTGCAGATCACGTCTTCGCTCTAAGCGACTGGAATCTTTATTGAAAAGGCCGCCGATAGGCGGCCTTTTTGCTTTCCACCTTCCGTCAGTTGGCCTTCGTCGCGACTGGACGGCACGACCTGCCTTGCGCATGGTCGGGCAATATTCGGAATCGCCACCATGCATGTCGCCGTCTTCATCCTGGTCGTGCTCGTGTTCGTCGCGCTTTCGGGCGCCCTGGTCCGGCTCGTGCGCGTTCCGTTGCCGGTGCTGCAGATCGCCATAGGCGCGGCCCTTGCCTGGCCGGCGCGCGGCCTGCATGTCGAGATTGACCCGGAGCTGTTCCTCCTGGTGTTCATCCCGCCGCTCCTGTTCGGCGATGCCGTCGCCGCGCCCAAGCGCGAGCTTCTGGCGCTGCGCGGGCCGATCCTCGACCTCGCCATCGGGCTGGTCTTCTTCACCATCGTCGGCTTCGGCTACGCCTTGCACTGGCTGGTGCCGAGCATCCCGCTGGTCGTCGCCTTCGCGCTCGCCGCCGTGCTGTCGCCGACCGATGCGGTCGCCGTGTCCTCGATCGTCGACAGGAACGTGGTTCCGGCGCGGCTGATGCACATACTGGAGGGCGAATCGCTGCTCAACGATGCGTCCGGCCTCGTCATGTTCCGCTTCGCCGTCGCGGCGGCGCTGACCGGCAGCTTCTCTTTGGCCGCTGCGTCGCTGACGTTCCTCTATGCGGTCGCCGCCGGCATCCTGGCCGGCGTGGCGGCGCTGATCGTCGCCGCCAAGACGCTGCAGTTGCTCAACCGCATCGGTGGCGTGCCGTCCGAGGCGCAGGTGTTGGTGATGATCCTGATGCCGTTCATCGCCTATCTCATCGCCGAGCACGTCGAGGCCTCGGGCATCCTTGCAGCGGTCACCGCGGGCCTGCTCACCGGCGGCTCCGGCATCTTCCGCTATCTCGGCATCTCGGCGCGCATGCAGACCATGTCGCTGTGGACGACGCTGTCCTTCACCTTCAACGGCGCGCTGTTCATCCTGCTTGGCCTGCAGCTTCCCGACATTATCCGCAACGTGCCGCCGGAGCTTTCCAGCCGGCATTGGCTGATCGAGCCCGCGGCGACGGTGCTGATCCTGACGCTCTGCCTGATCGGCCTGCGCTTCCTGTGGATCTGGGTCGGTGACATCGCGCAGCGCGTGGCGGCGCGGTTCGGCAAGCACAAGGCCGAGCCGTTCGGGTTGCGCGTGCGGCTCGCCGGTTCGGTCGCCGGCGTGCGCGGCGCCATCACGCTGGCCGGCATCCTGTCGCTGCCGCTCACCTTGGCCGACGGCTCGCCCTTTCCGTCACGCGACGTCGTCATCTTCCTCGCCGCCGGCGTCATCATCTGTTCGCTGACGATCGCCAGCCTTGCCTTGCCGAAGATCGCGCGCGGGCTGGTCGAGCCGGGCGAGGATCCAAGCGCGGCCGAAGAGCGCCGGGCGCGTGTCGGCGCCGCCAACGCGGCGATCGCCAGGATCGAGAGCATCGCCAACGAAGGAGGCGAGGGCGAGGCCGCCGAAGCCAGGCTCGCGGTGGCCGACAGCATCGTCGCCGGCTACCGCCGCCGCATAGCCGCCTCCGACGAGGCCGACGAGGCGCGCGCCGAGGCCCGCGAGGCGGGGCGCCTGGAGCTGGAACTCAGGCACGCCGGCATCGAGGCCGAGCGGGGCGCCGTGCGCGCCATGTTCCGCAGCCGCGAGATCAACGACCATACGATGCGGGCGCTGCTTGCCGAGATCACGCTCACCGAAGCCCTGCTGAAAAGCCGGCGGGAGCGGAAATAGACCTCGCGCCGCTGGCGTTGACGCAAACCGGCCAGCAAATTTCGCGGCGCAAACGTGGCGAGGCGAAAACAACTGTGTTAATGGCGCGGCAATGCATGTCGCCCAAGAGTGCGCAGCGGTTTTGGGGCAACGATATGCATGAACAAATTGCCCCGAACCGGAGGATTTCAGGCATGGCAACAGCAGCGGCAGCGTCGAACAAATTCGAATCCTTCTTCGAGACCACGCTGGCCGACGCCGATCCGGAGATTTTCGGCGCCATCCGCAACGAGCTCGGCCGCCAGCGCCATGAGATTGAGCTGATCGCTTCCGAAAACATCGTCTCGCGCGCTGTCCTGGAAGCGCAGGGCTCGATCATGACCAACAAATATGCCGAGGGCTATCCAGGCAAGCGCTACTATGGCGGCTGCCAGTTCGTCGACGTGGCCGAGGAACTGGCCATCGAACGCGCGAAAAAGCTGTTCGGCTGCAACTTCGCCAACGTCCAGCCGAATTCCGGCAGCCAGATGAACCAGGCCGTATTCCTGGCGCTGCTGCAGCCCGGCGACACCTTCATGGGCCTCGACCTCAATTCCGGCGGCCATCTCACCCACGGCTCGCCGGTCAACATGAGCGGCAAGTGGTTCAAGGTGGTCTCCTACGGCGTGCGCAAGGACGACCATCTGCTCGACATGGACGCGATCGAGAAGACCGCGCATGAGACCAAGCCGAAGTTGATCCTGGCAGGCGGCACCGCCTATTCCCGCATCTGGGACTGGAAGCGTTTCCGCGAGATCGCCGATGCGGTGGGCGCCTATCTGATGGTCGACATGGCCCACATCGCCGGCCTCGTCGCCGGCGGCGTGCATCCGTCGCCGTTGCCGCACGCCCATGTCGTGACGACGACCACGCACAAGTCGCTGCGCGGCCCGCGTGGCGGCCTGATCCTGTGCAATGACGAAGACATCGCCAAGAAGATGAATTCGGCCGTCTTCCCGGGCCTGCAGGGCGGTCCGCTGATGCACGTCATCGCCGCCAAGGCGGTGGCGCTGGGCGAGGCGCTGAAGCCGAGCTTCAAGCTCTATGCCGAGAGCGTCGCCGCCAACGCCAAGGCGCTGGCATCGAGCCTGAAGGAGACGGGCCTCGACATCGTCTCCGGCGGCACCGATAACCACCTGATGCTGGTCGATCTGCGCCCCAAGAACGCCACCGGCAAGCGCGCCGAGGCGGCACTCGGCCGCGCCAACATCACCTGCAACAAGAACGGCATCCCCTTCGATCCGGAAAAGCCCTTCGTCACCTCAGGTGTGCGCCTCGGCACGCCGGCCGGCACGACGCGCGGCTTCGGCCAGGCCGAGTTCCGCGAGATCGGCAAGCTGATCGCCGAGGTGCTGGACGGCTTGAAGGTGGCGAACTCCGACGAGGGCAACGCGGCCGTCGAGGCGGCGGTGAAGGCCAAGGTCGTGGCGCTCACCGATCGCTTCCCGCTCTATCCCTATCTCGGTTGACCTGAAGCCTCGCGTCATTCTTATTGGCCACGACGGGAAGCGCCGCTCCGGATGGAGCGGCGATCCGGACAGGAGCCTTGTTGATGATGCGATTTCTATGTCTCGGCGCTCTCGCGGCGCTTCTGGCGGCCTCGCCGTTGACCGGCGCCGCCCAGGCGCAGACCACGACGACGGCGCCGAAGGCACAGACGGCGCCGGCCGCATCGCCTGCGCCTGCGTCGCCCCCGCCTGCATCTCCCAAGACCGAGACCTTCGGCAGGTGGTCCACCATCATCGATGAAGTCAACACCGGTGAGGACGTGCGCAGAACCTGCGCCGCCTCGACGGCGTTCCTCGACCAGAACGGCACCGGCGGCACGCTGACGCTTGCCATCTCGAACGGCGACGCATTGCCGCCCGACGGCTATCCGAGCCTCGTCATCGCGCTACGGAACAAGGATCTGCCGGCCGGCGAGAGCATTCCCGCCGTGTTTGGCGACGACAAGGGCAAGGTCAAGGCGACCGTCAGCGCCGATATCGGCGACCAGTGGATGCTGGACAACAAGAAGGACGTCGCGCTTGCCCTGCTGCGGGCCATGCGGCGCGCGGCCGCGATCGATGTCGTCTTCGCCAACAAGCCGGTTGCCAGCATATCGATGGACGGCTTCACCAAGGCCTACCGCAGCCTTGGCGCGTCCTGCGGCTTCCCGACCACCGACGTCGCGCCCTGACAGGCAGCAAGGAGCCGCGCCATGGACATTCTCTGGAAAGGTGTCGTCGGCGGCCTCGTCACGGCGCTGATCGTCTGGGCCTCGAAGCGCGGCAACGTCCTGCCCGGCATCCTGCCGCTGGCGCCGACCTTCGCGGTCATCGCGCTGCTCGCGGTCGGCGCCAAGGGCAGCCCGACCGGCTTTCGCGAGGCCTGTCTCGCCGGCTTCAGGACGATCCCCGCCTATCTCGCCTTCCTCGGCGCCTGTTGGCTGTTCATCGAGAGGGTAGACTATCGGCTTGCCGTTCTCGGCGGTATCGCGGTCTGGCTGGCGGCGGCGCTGGCAATCTTCCTCGCGCCTCGCTATCTCTGAGGCACGGAAGGCCGTCCGTGATTTGCCATCGCGGCAAAAACCTCTAAGCCTTCCGCTCACCAAGAATCGCCAACCGAAGGCTCTCCATGCGCTGTCCCTACTGCCAGTCCGAAGATACGCAGGTGAAGGATTCGCGCCCTGCCGAGGATGGCGCGGCGATCCGCAGGCGGCGCGTATGCCCCGATTGCGGCGGCCGTTTCACCACCTTCGAGCGCGTCCAACTCCGCGACCTCGTCGTGGTCAAGAAATCCGGCCGCAAGGTGCCGTTCGACCGCGACAAGCTCTTGCGCTCGGTCGAGATCGCGGTGCGCAAGCGCAATGTCGATCCCGAGCGCATCGACCGCGCGGTCACCGGCATCGTACGCCAGCTTGAAAGCTCCGGCGAGACCGAAGTGGCCTCGGGCGAGGTCGGCCGACTGGTCATGGAGGCGCTGAAGTCGCTCGACGACGTCGCCTATGTCCGCTTCGCCTCGGTCTATCGCAATTTCCGCGAGGCCAAGGATTTCCATGAGCTGCTCGGCGAGCTGAAGGGCGACGAAGACAAGAGCGAAGAGGACGCAGGCTGAGCATGGCAGGGCCGCGACCAAGCCCGGCCGGGCAGGAAGCTCTCGATCGCCGTTTCATGGCGGCGGCGCTGCGGCTGTCGCGAAAAAACGCCGGACGCACCTCGACCAACCCGTCCGTCGGCACGATCATCGTCCGCGACGATGGCGCCGGGCCGATGATCGTCGGCACCGGCGTCACCGCGGTCGGTGGCCGGCCGCATGCCGAGACCGAAGCGCTGACCGAGGCGGGCGAACTCGCGCGCGGCGCCACCGCCTATGTGACGCTGGAGCCATGCGCCCACCACGGCCGCACGCCGCCTTGCGCCAACGCGCTGGTCAATGCCGGCATTGCGCGTGTCGTCGGCGCGGCCAGCGACCCCGATCCGCGCGTTTCCGGCCAAGGCTACGCCATCCTGCGTTCCGCGGGCATCGAGGTTGTCGAAAGAGTGCTCGCCGACGAGGCTTCGGAGCAGATGGCCGGTTACATGATTCGATCACTCAGGAAACGGCCGGAAATTATTCTGAAACTTGCGCTTTCCAGCGACGGAAAGATCGGCGTCGAGGGCGAGGGGCAGGTCGCGATCACCGGCGATATCGCGCGCCGCGAAGTCTATCTGATGCGCGCCGAAGCCGACGGCATCCTGATCGGCATCGGCACGGCGCTTGAGGACGATCCGGCGCTGACTGTACGGCTGCCCGGCCTGGAGAACCGCTCGCCGGCGCGCATCGTGCTCGACCGCCAGATCCGACTGCCGGACACCTCCAAGCTGGTCTCCGGCGTCGACCGCGTGCCGCTCTACCTCGCCGCCTGCCTCGAGGCCGATCCGCAGCGGCGCGCCACGCTCGAACGCGCGGGCGTACACTTCATCGGAACGGAAACGTATGGAGGTGAGGTGGCCTTGCCTGAGCTGCTCGAGGATCTGGCGGCGCTCGGCATGGCGAGCGTGCTGGTCGAAGGCGGCGCCAGGGTGGCCAAGGCTTTCCTCGACGAAGACCTGGTCGATCGCATCGTGCTGTTCGGCGGGCCGGACGCGATCGGCGAAGAAGGCATTGCATCGCCCATCGACGCCGACCATATCCCGGCAGGATTCCGCAAGTTGCGCGAGATGCGCTTCGGCGAGGACAGCTACGCCGAGTGGGTAAGACCATGACCCAAGAAATGGGAACCGGTTTGGTCAGCCTGAAAGACAGAGACATCTGATGTTCACCGGAATTGTTACCGATGTCGGCACCGTTGCTGCCGTGAAGCCGCTCAGGGAAGGGGTCGGACTGCGCATCGACACCGCCTATGACCCGGAAGGAATTGCCATCGGCGCCTCGATCTCCTGCGCCGGCGTCTGCCTGACGGTGACGGCGTTGCCGGAAGGCGGCTCCAACGCCCGCTGGTTCGAGGTCGAGGCCTGGGAAGAGGCGCTCAGGCTGACTACCGCGATGGGCTGGAAGTCCGGCACCAGGATCAATCTGGAACGGGCGCTGAAGATCGGCGACGAGCTCGGCGGCCACATCGTATCGGGCCACGTCGACGGCACGGCCGAGATTGTCGAGCGCAAGGACGAGGGTGACGCCGTGCGCTTCACGCTCGAAGCGCCGCGCGAGCTCGCGAAATTCATCGCGCCGAAAGGCTCGGTCGCGCTCGACGGCACCTCGCTCACCGTCAACAAGGTCGAGGGCACCCGCTTCGACGTGCTGCTGATCCACCATTCGCTGACCGTCACCACCTGGGGCGAACGCCAGGTCGGCGACCGCGTGAACCTCGAGATCGACACCATGGCTCGCTACGCCGCGCGCCTGGCGGAGGCGGCGAAAGAAGGGCTTTGAGCCACCCCGGCAAATTAGACCGGGCCTGAGCATCGGACAAAGCTTGCGAATGCTGCCGCTTCGGCCTAAGTCACCGGCGACCCCCGGAGACATCTATGGCTGGCATATCCCAACACGGCAAAGCGTTCATCCGTCCGAAGGACAAGGCGCGCCTTCTCATCATCGAGGCGCGCTTCCATGACGATCTTGCCGACGCGTTGCTCGAAGGCGCTACGAGTGCGCTGGACGAGGCAGGCGCGACCTATGACGTGGTCACCGTTCCGGGCTCGCTGGAAATCCCGGCAGTGATCACCTTCGCGCTCGACGGCGCCGCCGAAGGCGGCACCGCCTATGACGGTTTCGTCGCGCTTGGCACCATCGTCCGCGGCGACACCTACCATTTCGACATTGTCGCCAATGAATCGAGCCGCGCGCTCATGGACCTCTCCGTGCAGGAAGCGGTCTGCATCGGCAATGGCATCCTGACCACCGAGAACGACGCCCAGGCCTGGACGCGCGCCAGACGTTCGGAAGGCGACAAGGGCGGCTTTGCCGCGCGCGCGGCTCTGACCATGATCGCCCTCAAACAGCAGCTGGGAGCGCGATCGTGAGCGAGCCCGCGTCGCCCGGCCAGCCCACGGCCCGCCACGCCAACAAGCGCGGCGCCGCCCGGCTCGCCGCCGTGCAGGCGCTCTACCAGATGGACGTTGCCGGCAGTGGCGTGATCGAGATCACGGCCGAGTACGAAGCGTTCCGGCTCGGCAAGGAAGTCGACGGCGCGCTCTATCGCGAGGCCGATGCGCAATGGTTCCGCGCCATCCTCACCGGTGTCGTCGAGAACCAGAAGACCATCGATCCGGTCATCCGCCAGGCGCTGACCGACGACTGGCCGCTGTCGCGGCTGGATTCGACGCTGCGCGCCATCCTGCGCGCCGGCGTCTACGAGCTGATGAAGCGCGACGACGTTCCGGTGGCGGTGATCGTCTCGGAATATGTCGACATCGCCAAGGCTTTCTACGAGGAAGACGAACCGAAGCTCACCAACGCCGTGCTCGACCGGGTGTCGCGCCGGGTGCGCGGCGAAGGCCGCGGCAAGGACGCTTCGTGACGGCCGCGGCCGTCGTTGCCGAGGCCGGTAAGGAAGCGCGCCGCACGGCGCTGCTGCTTGCCGCCGCGCAGGCGATCATCGGCTCGGCCGCACCCATCGCCATCTCGCTTGGCGCGCTTGCGGGACAATACCTGCTTGGGCCCGACAAATCGCTGGCGACGGCGCCGGTCACCGGCTTCAACATCGGCGTGGCGCTGGGCGCGCTGCCGGCCGCCGCCATCATCCGCCAGCTCGGCCAGCGCGGCGGCTTCATGACCGGCACCATCGTCACCGCGCTCGGCGGGCTTGTCGCGACGCTGGCTCTGTTCAACCCGAGCTTCTGGCTGTTCGCCTTCGGCCTGCTGGTGATCGGAGTGGGCGGCGCTTTCGTCCAGCAGTTCCGTTTCGCCGCCGCCGACAACGCGCCGCCCGAATTCAAGGCGCGCGCCATCTCCTTCGTGCTGGCGGGCGGCATCGTCACCGCCATTCTCGGGCCGCAGATCGTCATCTTCACCCGCGAATCCTTTGCACCGGTGATGTTCGCCGGCTCGTTCGCCTCCATCCTGGTGCTGTCGGCCGTCGGCGCCGTCATCCTGTCGTTTCTGCGCATCGCGCCCAAGGCGGTCGGCGGCGCCGCGGTCGAGGAGAGCGACGCCAGGCCGCTATCCGAGATCGTCACCCAGCCGCGTTTCGTCGCGGCGCTGTTCTGCGTCGTCGGCAGCTATGCGCTGATGAGCTTCGTCATGACCGGCGCGCCGCTCGCCATGGTCGGCTGCGGCCTGTCGACGGATGATGCCACGCTTGGCATTTCCTGGCATGTGATGGCGATGTTCGGGCCAAGCTTCTTCACCGGCTCGCTGATCCACCGCTTCGGCGCCGAGCGCATCGTCGCCGCCGGTCTCGTGCTGCTGATCGGCTGCGCCGCGGTCGCTTTGTCAGGCCTGGCGCTGTGGCAGTTCTGGACGGCGCTGATCCTGCTCGGGCTCGGCTGGAATTTCGGCTTCATCGGCGCAACCTCGATGGTCGCCGCCAGCTACCGCCCGTCGGAAAAGAGCAAGGTGCAGGGCTTCCATGATTTCGTCCTGTTCGGCTCCGTCGCCTTCGCCTCGCTGATGTCCGGCGCGGTCTACAACGCCTGGGGCTGGGCGATGCTCAACTGGCTGGTGTTCCCGGTCTGCGCGCTCTGCTTCGTTGCGCTCGGAGCGTTGAAGGTGACGAGCTTGCGCGTAGCCAACTGACATCACCCTGTCCTGGACCGGCGCTGCCACGTTGGGTCAGCCCGTATAAAATTATTGCGTGTATCCACCTTGTTATGAAACCGTGTGCCCCGACGGGGCGTTGAAGCCATGCTCATATGCGGCAACCGAATCCGGTTCACAGCAAGGGATTTCACCATGTTTTCAATCAAGCTTCTGGCTGGCGCCGCGCTTGCGCTCGGCATCACCGCTGCCTCGGCAAACGCTCAGGTCGTCGTGTCGTCGAAGATCGACACCGAGGGTGGCGTGCTGGGCAACATCATCCAGCTCGTGCTGAACGCCAACAACATCAAGACCACCGACCGTATCCAGCTCGGCGGCACGCCGGTGGTGCGCAAGGCGATCACCGCCGGCGAGATCGACATCTATCCGGAATATACCGGCAATGCCGCTTTCTTCTTCGAGAAGGCCGACGATCCGGTCTGGAAGGATGCCGCCAAGGCCTATGAGGCGGCCAAGAAGCTCGACTACGACGCCAACAAGATCGTCTGGCTGTCGCCGTCGTCGGCCAACAACACCTGGGCGATCGCGCTGCGCAAGGAGGTCGCCGACGAGAACAAGCTGGCGACGCTCACCGACTTCGGCAAGTACGTGGCTGGCGGCGGCAAGGTTGTGCTTGCGGCCTCGGCCGAATTCGTCAATTCGGCGGCCGCATTGCCGGCCTTCCAGACCACCTACGGCTTTGCGCTGAAGCCCGACCAGTTGATCACGCTCTCCGGCGGCGACACCGCGGCGACCATCGCGGCTGCCGCGAACCAGACCAACGGCGCCAATGCCGCCATGGTCTACGGCACCGACGGCGGCATCGCGCCTTCCGGCCTCGTCGTCCTCGACGACGACAAGGGTGTGCAGCCGGTCTACCAGCCGGCGCCGATCATCCGCGAGGCGGTGCTGAAGGAGCATCCCGAGATCGAGACGCTGCTGAAGCCGGTGTTCGCCAAGCTCGACCTCGTCACGCTGCAGGAACTCAACGGCCGCGTGCAGGTCGGCGGCGAGCCGGTCAAGGGCGTCGCCGAGGACTTTCTGAAGAAGAACGGGTTTTTGAAGTAGTCGCGATCGCGTCGAAGAAACGTACGCCGGTGCGAGGCGCCCCCCTCTGTCCTGCCGGACATCTCCCCCACAAGGGGGGAGATTGGCAGCTTCATCGCCGTCGCTCTTCTTGCCACGCTGGGGATTGGCGAAAGCCCGCGCGACATCTGATCTCCCCCCAAGTGCGGGAGATGTCCGGTAGGACAGAGGGGGGCGCGAAGGAACGAGGCTTTCCTATTTCTGCCTCTCCGAATTGCTGCGCGAGCAGCCGATGACCCTCCGTTTCGACAAGCTCGGCGTGGTCATCGCCGCGATCGCGGCCTATGCGGCGTTGCTTGCCCCCTTCGCCACCTTCCGTGCCAACCGCATCGTGCCCGGCCAGGCGCGCTCCATTCTGGAAGCGCTGCCGTTTGCCACCGGGCCGCTGCTGCTGGCGATCGTCATCGCCGGCGCGCTGATCGCGCTGCTGAAGACGCCGTTGCTGCTCCGGCTTGCCGCCGGCGTCGTGGCGCTTGCAGCGCTTGCCATCCTCATCGGCACGGCCGGCAGTTTCCTCACCCCGGCAGGCAACACCTTTGCCCGCGTCTCGCCGGCCTCCGGCTTCTGGCTGCTGATCTTTGCCTTCACGCTGCTGCTCGCCGATGTACTGACCAGGCTCGATCTGTCGCCCTGGGCGCGCGTCGCTGTGCTCATCGCCGCCGCGCTGGCGATCGGCCTGCTTCTGGTGTCGAGGCAATGGGATAGCCTGTCGATCCTGAAGGAATACGCCAACCGCGCCGACAGTTTCTGGGCCGAAGGCGCCAAGCACATCACGCTGGCGCTGGGCTCGCTGGCGGCGGCGGTGGTGGTCGGCCTGCCGCTCGGCATCCTGTGCCACCGCGTCGAGAGGCTGCGGGCCGGCGTGCTCAACGTGCTCAACATCATCCAGACCATTCCCTCGATCGCGCTGTTCGGGCTGCTGATCGCGCCGCTCGGCTGGGTCGCGACCCATGTGCCCGGCGCCGGCGCTTTGGGCATCCGCGGCATCGGCACCGCGCCAGCCTTCGTCGCGCTGTTCCTCTATTCGCTGCTGCCGGTGGTGGCCAACACCGTGGTCGGCCTCGCCGGCGTGCCGCGCGCCGCCAACGACGCCGCCCGCGGCATGGGCATGACCGACCGTCAGCGGCTGTTCGACGTCGAATTCCCGCTCGCCTTCCCGGTGATCCTGACCGGCATCCGCATCGTTCTGGTGCAGAACATCGGCCTTGCCACCATCGCCGCGCTGATCGGCGGCGGCGGCTTTGGCGTGTTCGTCTTCCAGGGCGTCGGACAGACCGCGATGGATCTGGTGCTGCTCGGCGCGGTGCCGACCGTGGCGCTGGCCTTCGCCGCCGCCATCATCCTCGACGCCATCATCGAAATGACCTCCATCAGACGACATGAGGCAAGCCCGGCATGATCGAGATCGAAGGCATCACCAAGCGCTATGGCGAAACCACAGTGGTCGACGATGTGTCGATGGCGATCGAGCCGCGCACTGTTTGCGTCATCGTCGGCACGTCCGGCTCCGGCAAGACGACATTGCTCAGGATGATCAACCGGCTGGTCGAGCCGACCGCGGGCGTCATCAAGCTCGACGGCGCCGACAACCGCTCGCTGCCGGGTTACGAGCTGCGCCGCAGCATCGGCTACGCCATCCAGGGCCATGGCCTGTTTCCGCATCGCACGGTGGCGCAAAACATCGCCACCGTGCCGCTGCTGCTCGGCTGGGACAGGGACCGCATCAAGCGCCGTGTCGACGAGCTGATGACGCTCTACCAGCTCGATCCGCAGGCCTATGGGCCGCGTTACCCGCACGAGCTCTCCGGCGGCCAGCAGCAGCGCGTCGGCGTTGCCCGCGCGCTGGCCGCCGAGCCGAACGTGCTTTTGATGGACGAGCCGTTCGGCGCGCTTGACCCGATCATCCGCAACAAGGCGCAAGAGGACCTGCTGGCGATCCAGAAGCGCTTCGGCACCACCATCATCCTCGTCACCCACGACATGGAGGAAGCCGTGCATCTGGGCGACAAGATCGCCGTCATGGATGCCGGCAAGCTGGTGCAGTACGCAAAACCCGCCGAGATCCTGGCGAAGCCGGCCAGCGCCTTCGTCGAGACGCTTGTCGGCGCCAGCGAGAAACCGTTCCGGCTGCTGTCGCTTGGCCGCGTCGGCGATGCCGTCGAGAAGGGGACCGCCGAGGGCGAAGCGATCCCGGCCGAGGCCAGCCAGCGCGATGCGCTGGCCGAGCTGCTTTGGTCGGGTCGCCCGGCGCTGCCGGTGAAGGATGGCGACGGCAAGCCGCTTGGCCGGGTCACCGTCGATGGGCTGGTCAGGCGCGCCGCGAGGCCGGCATGAAAGCCTGGCTGCCATCGCTGCTCCGGCTTCTCCTGGTGGTGCTGCTTGTCGCCTTCGTCACCAACCCAGGCTTGTTCGAGCCGCTGTTGAAGCCGCTGACCGAGAACGGCGCGCCGGCGATCTACAACCAGGGCAGCTTGCTGACGCTGACGCTGCTGCATCTGAGGACCGTGCTGATCGCCACGGTCGCCGCAACCATCGTTGCGGTCGCGCTTGCCATTCTGGTCACAAGGCCGGCTGGAGCGGAGTTCCTGCCGCTGTCGCGCAGCCTGGTCAACATCGGCCAGACCTTTCCGCCTGTCGCCGTGCTGGCACTTGCCGTGCCGGCCGTCGGCTTCGGCGAGAAGCCGACGCTGATTGCGCTCTTCCTCTATGGCCTGCTGCCGATCTTCGAGAACGCGCTGACGGCTCTCACCACCCTGCCGGGCAATGTCATGGAAGCGGCGCGCGGCGCCGGCATGACCGCCTGGCAGAGGCTGGTCAAGGTCGAGCTGCCGCTCAGCGCGCCGGTCATCCTCGGCGGCATCCGGCTTTCGGTGGTCATCAGCCTCGCCACCGCCACCATCGGTTCAACGGTTGCGGCCAAGACGCTTGGCGAGGTGATCATCGCCGGCCTGCTGTCGAACAATCTCGCCTTCGTGCTGCAGGGCGGCCTGATCGTCGCTGCACTTGCCGTGCTGATCTATGACGGCCTGTCGGCCATCGAGCGCTACACGGCGCGTCGGATGGGGCAGGGGGCGGTTTAGCGACAAATGTCGGGACGATCGGGCGGGACCGAGACTGAAGGGCCTGTCGAGAGGCGACGCCGGATCCGTGCGGCGACTGATTACCCAACGTCATTTCAATCGATCTAAAAGGACGGTCACGCCGGCAGGTTTGCGATCACCTTCGCCTTTTGGGCGAAAGCCGGGCAAAAACCGAACAATATCTTGACGTTCCCAGCCCTGTTTCGCATACAGCCCAGCCAAGGGGTGGATTCCGCCTGGCGGCGTGCATCCCCGTTCCAACGGCCCAGGGAGGGGTTCTTTTGGGCCATCAATCGAGGAAAATTCGGCAATGACCATCATTTACGCCGTCATCGCCTGCGGCCTGCTTTCAGTCCTTTACGCTATTTGGGCGACCCGTTCGGTCCTTGCGTCCGATCAGGGCAATCAGCGCATGCAGGAAATCTCCGCAGCCATCCGCGAGGGCGCCCAGGCCTACCTGGCGCGCCAGTACACCACCATCGCCGTCGTCGGCATCGTCGTGCTCCTGCTTGCCTGGTGGCTGCTGTCGATCACCTCGGCCATCGGCTTCCTGATCGGCGCCGTGCTCTCGGGCGCCGCCGGCTTCATCGGCATGCACGTTTCCGTGCGCGCCAATGTGCGCACCGCGCAGGCCGCCTCCAACAGCCTTGCCGCCGGCCTCGACATCGCCTTCAAGTCGGGCGCCATCACCGGCATGCTGGTGGCGGGTCTGGCACTGCTCGGCGTCTCGATCTACTACTTCATCCTGACCGGTCCGATGGGCCTCCAGCCGAATGACCGCATCGTCATCGACGCGCTGGTCTCGCTCGGCTTCGGCGCCTCGCTGATCTCGATCTTCGCCCGTCTCGGCGGCGGCATCTTCACCAAGGGCGCCGACGTCGGCGGCGATCTCGTCGGCAAGGTCGAAGCCGGCATTCCCGAGGACGATCCGCGCAACCCCGCCACCATCGCCGACAATGTCGGCGACAATGTCGGCGACTGCGCCGGCATGGCGGCTGACCTGTTCGAGACCTACGCCGTCACCGTCGTCGCCACCATGGTTCTCGCTGCTATCTTCTTCGGCGGCACTGCCATTTTGGCCGACACCATGCTCTATCCGCTGGCCATCTGCGGCGCCTGCATCCTGACCTCGATCGTCGGCACCTTCTTCGTCAAGCTCGGCTCCAACGGTTCGATCATGGGCGCGCTTTACAAGGGCCTGATCGTCACCGGCCTGCTGTCGATCGTCGGCCTTGGCGCCGCCACGTCGCTCACCATCGGCTGGGGTGATATCGGCACCGTCGCCGGCATCGCCATCACCGGCAAGAACCTGTTCATCTGCGGCCTGATCGGCTTGGCTGTGACCGGCCTGATCGTGGTGATCACCGAATACTACACCGGCACCAACAAGCGCCCTGTCAACTCCATTGCCCAGGCGTCGGTGACCGGCCACGGCACCAACGTCATCCAGGGCCTTGCTGTCTCGCTGGAATCGACGGCGCTGCCGGCGATCGTCATCGTCGGCGGCATCATCGCCACCTACCAGCTCGGCGGCCTGTTCGGCACGGCGATCGCGGTCACCACCATGCTCGGCCTTGCCGGCATGATCGTCGCGCTCGACGCCTTCGGCCCGGTCACCGACAATGCCGGCGGCATCGCCGAAATGGCCGGCCTGCCCAAGGAAGTGCGCCACTCGACCGACGCGCTCGACGCGGTCGGCAACACCACCAAGGCGGTGACCAAGGGCTATGCCATCGGTTCGGCCGGTCTCGGCGCGCTGGTGCTGTTCGCCGCCTATTCGAACGACCTGAAGTTCTTTGCCGCCAATGGCGACAAATTCCCCTACTTCCAGGGCATGGGCGACGTCTCCTTCGACCTCTCCAACCCCTACGTCGTCGCCGGCCTGATCTTCGGCGGCCTGATCCCGTATCTGTTCGGCGGCATCGCCATGACCGCCGTCGGCCGCGCGGCGGGCTCGATCGTCGAGGAAGTGCGCAAGCAGTTCCGCGAGGACAAGGGCATCATGGCCGGCACCTCGAAGCCCAACTACGCCCGCGCCGTCGACCTTCTGACCAGGGCGGCGATCCGCGAGATGATCATCCCGTCGCTGCTGCCGGTGCTGGCGCCGCTGGTGGTCTATTTCGGCGTGCTTCTGATCTCGGGCTCGAAGGCCTCGGCCTTTGCGGCACTTGGCGCCTCGCTGCTCGGCGTCATCGTCAACGGCCTGTTCGTCGCAATCTCGATGACCTCGGGCGGCGGCGCCTGGGACAACGCGAAGAAATCGTTCGAGGACGGCTTCACCGACAAGGACGGCGTCAAGCACCTGAAGGGCTCGGAGGCACACAAGGCCTCGGTCACCGGCGATACGGTCGGCGATCCCTATAAGGACACCGCCGGCCCGGCCGTCAATCCGGCGATCAAGATCACCAACATCGTCGCCCTGCTGCTCTTGGCCGTGCTCGCGCACGGCTGAGGCTCGAGGCCGCAAGTCAGAAAAACCCGCGGGAGCGATCCCGCGGGTTTCTTTTGTCGTCACCCGATCTGCGTGAGGATCGAGCCGTCGGTTATCTTGTCGTCATTTGCGAGCATCATTGCCTTGGACAGGATGATCGACAGGATGTCGTCGCCCTCGAACGGCACGTAGGCTGGCCTTGGCCCGGTCGCCTCGTTTGACGGCACGATGCAGAGATAGCGGTCGTTGGGCGCCATTCTGATGTGCCCGGACGCGAAGTTGATCTTGTAGGTCTTGCGCTTGCCGTCGACGATCAGGAACTCGTCCGTAACCGTGCACTGGTTGGCAATGGCGAGGCCGGGCAGGATGGTGGCGATGAAATCGCGGCGACCCTTTGCCAGGCCGCTGGCCTGTCCCGCCGAATAGCGCTCGCGGTAATCGAGGAATTCAGGCCGCTCCGACAGCGGGTGGCCGGCATTGCCGCCGCGATCCTGCCAGTGGCGGTCGTTGCCGATCGAGGTGCGGCCTATCACGCTGTCGATGTCGTACATCGCCTCGCAGAACGCGCGGGGAGGGACTGCATCGATGGACAGGGGCACCTCGTTCGGCAGCCCGGTCTTGGGATCGAGCGCGAAGAAGGCGACCCGGTCCGTGGCGATGAAGGCGTAGAGGGCGGCGCCGCGCTCGGCCGCCTCGATGTCCTGCACGCGCGTGCCGATGCCGGCGACCCAGAACTCGGCGGCGACGCCGTGATGCGGCAGGATGAGCCGAACGCGTTCATGCTCGGCATTGTTGCCGTGCATGCTGCGGTTGTACGCCGTCCAGCCGCGCTTCTTCAGAATGGCCATGACTGGAGCCTGCTCCAGTATGTGCGCGGCGAAGCGGTTCGAATAGCTCTGCGTGGCAAGTTCGGCGTCGGTGACGACATAGACCGGCCGCCAGGCCTGGATGAAGGGCTGCAGGATCGTCTGCCTGGCAAGGCTCTCGCGCCAGGCGGAGACGGTCGTGGCCGGGCTGTCCAGCGGATGCCAAAGGTGGACCGTCCAGTCCGGTCCTGGAACCGGGCAGCGAACGCCGGCGTGATCGACAAGCTCGCCTTCGCGCGGCATGGCGACGAACTCCTCGCCCTTGGGACCCACAAAACGCCAGATCAGGCGCTCGGAAAGCGTGCGCAGCAGGCCATTGCCGATCAGCCGATCCTGCCAGCCGTGGTAATTCCAGTGGCGGCCGTCGCGCCAGGCGCTCTCGATGCGGCGCCGCGCTTCCGGCAGGATCAGCGCGATGTCCTTCGCCGCATTTTCCAACTCGCCCGCCATTTCGCTACCGCCGGGTGCCGCCTTGAAATCCTTGGCGATGCCGCGGCTCGCCTTGCCCTTGGCGTCGATGCTGCGCAACTCGGCCTTGGCCGACGAGACAACACGCAACTCGACGCGAACGCCGCCCAGTTCCTCGACACGAAGCCCGCCATCGCCGATGCCGTACTCGGCCATGGCGATTTCCTGCATGTCGTCGCCCGACAGGCCGAGCTTGCTGCCCGCCGCTTCCAGCGCCTTGTCGATCGACTTGATCACCACTTTGTCGTCGATCCTGCGGCGAAGGCGGCCGAGCACATAGGCGGCGTCCGCGGTGCCCAACTGGCCGAGCGACCAGACGCAGGCCGCCCCTGTCTTTTGCGAACGCACGGTGCGTCCGTAATGCCCTGTCTTGATTAGCGTCGCGCCTGCCAGCGATTCCAGCAGCGGCAGCGCCTTGTCGGCCGGCAGGCGGGACAAGGCCAGGGCAATGCCGCGTGCGACCGCGACATTGTCGGGCGACAGTTCGCCGTGCAGTCGGCCGAGATCAAATTGCCAGGGTACATAGTCCCCGGCCGCACGCTGGAACAGCAGGCCCGGTATCGCGCAGATCGCCTTCAGCGCGGACTGCCGCACCGCCGCCGCATAACCCGCCGACTCCCGTTCCGGCAGCGGTGTCGGAAACACCGATGCATTCTGCGGGCTGAACACCAGGCTGTAGGCTTCCAGGCCGATATAGACGTCGCGGTCGATCTCCGGCAGCGCCGGTTCGCAGAGCGGTTTGAGCCACTGCCTGAAACCGTCGGCCACCGTATCGTGCCCAAGGGCTGCGATCTTGCGTTCGCAATCCTTCAGCCAGGTCGTTCCGGGCGCGCCATCGCCGGCGGCAACCAGATGGTTGAGCAGGCTTCCGTCAGGATCCCCGCGTCCGAATTCGAACGCCTCGACCTGCGTGCCGGCCCTCGTGAAGTCCTGCGGCCAACCCCGATCGAAGGTCGGCCCCACGGCGCGCAGCATCGCCATTTGCGCGGCGGTCGCGAGCTGTCGCCATTCGGGTTTTTCCTGGCTCAGCATGCGGCTGAGATGGTTGTTGTAGTCCTTGTGAAAACCTTCCTCGCCCTTGGTGTCGCGAGCCCACCAGCCGAACCTGAAGGCGGCACTGCCATCGCCGGAGCCAAAACGGGCGGCGAACGCCTGTCGGTCGCTCAGCCAGTTGTGCACCGTCCTGTCGCCGGCGTAGGCGCGGATGTCCTCGAACAGCGGTGCCAGTTCCGTCAGCACGTCGTCCCAAAATTCCGCCTTGTCGGACGGCGGCGGCGTGTAGCGCAGGTGCGGAAGTTTTCCCGGCGGATTGGCCCGCATGCGCGCAAAGAAACTGTCCTGCTGGCCGGCCCCGGCAAGCGCCTTCAGCGAGACGATCAGCGGCGGATCGGTCTTTTCCGGACCAGTGCGGTTTTTGTAGTACTGCGTATCGCAAACCAGCGCGATGAGCCTGGCGGCGTTGGCCCGGTCCTCGGGGCCAGGAACCAGTCCGTGTTTCACCGCGCGCTCGATCTCGCGAATGATGCCGAGCTTGGGCAACCCGCTCGACCAGCCGATCGTGCCCTTGAGGTGGAGGCCGGCCTGGTCGTTGGCGAGCAGCCTGAGCACGGTGGCGGTTCTCGGCCCGTTCGCCTGGAAGCCGCTGCGCAGAAGATCGCGGCTCAAGGTTTCGCAAAAGCGCGCGAATCTGGGCGGGATGCTGCCCTCGCGGCTGCGCACATAGATGGCTACCGCCGGGCCCCAGCCGAACCGCGCTCGCAGCATGTCGATAGTGTCGAACAACTCGCCGCGCTGTTCCGCCGACAAAGCGCGCAGGCGGCTGGTGATATCCTTGCGGGCTTCCTCCGAGTTCGCGGTGTCGTAGGCGCGGACGAGGGAGATGAGCTCCGCTGTCATCGGACGCGAGACGCCGGCGGATGAGGCCAGCTCGATATCCCGCGCCAGCGCCTCCGCCTGGCTCCGCTCCCTGTCGGCATGGGCGCGATGGAGGCGCTCGACCATCCTGTTTATGTCGGCGACCGGCGCCGGCTCAGTCGGACGCGCGGCGCCGCCTACGGCCTTGCCGAACGCCGCGGCCGCTGCCCTGAGACCCGAAAACAACCGTCCATTGCTCATCCGCTCAGCCTCCCTTGAGCCGCAAAAGCTTGATGAAGACGACGTCCGTGCGCGCTGAAATGACGGCCACGTCGTCCAGCGCCATCATTTGCTTGCCACCGACGACCACCATGAAGGCGTTGCGCGAAAAGGCCTCGATCGCTGCCGCCACAGCCTGGTCCGGGTTGGTCTTCTTGAGCGGTCCGGTGTTTGGCGCATAGAGCAGGGTCTCGATCGCCGCGTCGTTGCGCGAGGCGTGCAACCTGTCATGCTCCAGCAGCACGCGTTCGGTGATGATCTGCCGGAGCGTGCACGGGACGCCGTCCTTCCAGTCCAGGACGAAGCTCTGGACCGGCTTGCGGGCGCCGATCTGGTCGTACATGACGATGCGGCTCATCTGACCCTCCGATCCGGCTGATCTTGCGGATCAAAAATTATAGGCAGATGAAACCCAAGCGCCATTGCGTTTTGTGGTGGATAAACGGCTAACGCAGAAGTTGCGCCCGCCACATGATCAATAAAGGATCATCGGGACACTGGACGGCTTCGGTTTTGCTCTTCGAGCGAAGGTGGCCTCACTGAGCCGCAACGGCCGGTCAGTACCAAGCAAAGACCCGCCGGAGCGATCCGGCGGGTCCCTGGCTGCCTGATTCTGTGTTGCCCGCGTGCGAAAAGCGAGCCGGCCGTCGGTTACATGCCGTTGCCGCCGCCGGGCAGGCCGGGCGCCAGCTTGCTGGCGCCGTTGATGATCTGGCTGAGGAAGTTCTGGTCCTTGCCGCCGGTCGGCGTGGTGCGCGAGATGAAGTCGAAGACTTTGCCGTCCTTCAGCCCATAGTTGGCGATCTGGGTGACGCGGCCGTCGGCGCCGAAATAGACCGCAAGCACTTTCTGGTCGACCAGATGCGGCTTGTCGAAGGCGACATAGCGCTTGCGCGTCTGCGAGATGTAGTAGAAGGCCTCGTTGTCGAAGGTCGCCGTCGTCGACGGAGTGCCAAGCGCCAGCAGCACCTGTTCGCGGCTCGACCCCACCGGCACCGAGTCGATGGCCTGCTGGTCGATGACGTAGCCCTGGGTCAGCGTCTCGCCGGGGCTGAGATCGCCGATCATCTTGGACGAATTGCAGGCTGAAAGGGCGGCCGCCGCCACCAGCAGCGATGCCATGCCGGCCGGCCTGGCCAGGAAATGCAACTTGAAATTCAGCGCGCGCAACAACAACTCCATTAGCCGACCGCAACTTGCGCTGGGCGGCAAAACCGGTAAACCAGCTTGCCTGCCGATGCAACAAGGCCAATTCAACAAACGGTCCCCGGGAGACCACCCTCAATGTTCCAGCGCTTTTTTGGCCGCGAACGCCATGCCAACCGCGCTATCACCGAGGCGCTTTACGCACAAATCGTGGCGGCGGCGCGGCAAGCCGTTTTTTATTCCGACTGGAATGTGCCGGACACGCCGCTTGGTCGTTTCGAGATGCTGTCGCTGCACATGTTCCTGTTCCAGCACCGGCTGCGCGGCGAGAGCGGCGCCGCGACCGAGGTCGCCCAGGTGCTCATCGACGAGTTCTTCCTGGATGTCGAACATTCGCTGCGGGAGCTGGGCATCAGCGATGTCGGCGTGCCGAAGCGCATGAAGAAGCTGGCCAAGATGTTCTATGGCCGCACGGCCGCTTACGACGATGCGCTCGAGCGCGACGACAGGGAAGCGCTCGCCGCCGCGCTTACCCGCAATGTCGTGCCCGACGCGGGTGAGTGGCCGCAGGCGCCGCTGCTGGCCGCCTATGTCGCGGATGCCGCCCGGCATCTTGCGGCCCAGCCGGCCGAATCGATCGCATCCGGCACGCTGACGTTTCCGGCGGCCGGCTGAGGAGGCGAAGATGAAACATATCGACCCGCAAAGCCCAGTTTCCTTCGTCGCCAATGTCGCCCGCCTGCCGCAAAAAGGCCTGCCGGTGACGATCGAGGCCGACGAAGGGCAGCGCGCGGCGCTCGCCGTCGAGCACGAGCTGCTCTCGGTCGAACGCTATCGCGCCGAGCTTCTGGTGGCGCCGTGGAAGCGCAATGGCGTCAAGGTCAGCGGCCGCGTCGAGGCCGACATCACCCAGGCCTGCATCGTCACCCTGGATCCCGTGGAGGCGCATATAGACGAGCCGGTCGAGGCGCTGTTCCTGCCAGAGCAGTCGAAGCTTGGACGGCAGGGTTTCGAAGGCGGCGGCGAGATCGTGCTGGATGCCGACGGACCCGACAGCCCGGAGACCTTTTCCGGCGACACGATCGATGTCGGCGCGCTCGCCGAGCAGTTCTTCGGGCTGGCGATCGATCCCTATCCGCGCAAGGCCGGCGTGTCGCTGGAGGTCACCGGCGACGGCGAGGCCGAGGAAAGCGAATTCCAGCAAAAGCTGCGTTCGCTGCTTGGAAAATCCTGAAAGCGGACCTGATATTAGAAAAGCCGGTTGTGCGGCAGCCCAAAAACGCTATTTTCGCCGAACCTTCGCGAGCCCCCGAACCTGACCAGCTCAAGCCGCCGGCAGGCAAACCGTGAGATGAATACCGCGTGATCAGGATTTCCATCGATGCCATGGGCGGCGATCACGGACCAGGCGTGGTCATTCCGGCGCTCATGACGGTCGCCATCCGTCGTCCCGACATCCGCTTCATCATTTATGGCCGCGAGGATGCGGTGCGCCCCGAGCTGGCCAAATTCCCTAAGCTCGCCGAGGTGAGCGAGTTCGTGCATTGCGAGATCGCGGTCCGCATGGACGACAAGCCGAGCCAGGCGCTGCGCCATGGCCGCTGGAAATCGTCGATGTGGAAGGCGGTCGAGGCGGTGAAGTCCGGCACCGCCCAGGCCTGCATCTCGGCCGGCAACACCGGCGCGCTGATGGCGATGTCGAAATTCTGCCTGCGCACCATGGCGACCATCGACCGTCCGGCGATCGCGGCGATCTGGCCGACGACGCGCGGCGAAAGCGTGGTGCTGGATGTCGGCGCCACCATTGGTGCGGATGCGCACCAGCTCATCGATTTCGCCATTCTGGGCACCGGCATGGCGCGCTCGATCTTCGGCATCGACCGTCCAAGCGTCGGTCTGCTCAATGTCGGCGTCGAGGAGATCAAGGGCCAGGAAGAGGTCAAGGAGGCCGGGCGCATGCTGCGCGAGGCCAACATGGCATCGATGAACTATCGCGGCTTCGTCGAAGGCGACGATATCGGCAAGGGCACGGTCGACGTCGTCGTCACCGAAGGCTTCGCCGGCAACATCGCGCTCAAGACCGCGGAAGGGACCGCCAGGCAGATCGGCGGCTATCTGCGCGCCGCCATGAGCCGTACGCTGATGGCCAGGATCGGCTATGTCTTCGCCAAGGGCGCCTTCGACCGGCTGCGCGAGAAGATGGATGTCGGCCGCTCCAATGGCGGTGTCTTCCTCGGCCTCAACGGCATTGTCGTGAAGAGCCATGGCGGCGCCGATTCGGACGGCTTCGCGGCGGCAATCGAGCTTGGCTACGACATGGTGCGCAACAATCTACTTGACCGCATCGAGGCCGATCTCGATCTGTTCCATGCGCGCAATCCGCATGCCCAGGCAAACAGGAAATCCGACGTCGTCGTCGACGCAAAGGAATAGGAAAGAGCTTTGATCAGATCAGTCGTGCGCGGCTCCGGCGCCGCGCTGCCCCGCCGCATCATGAAGAATGCCGATTTCGAAGGCATGGTCGAGACCTCCGACGAGTGGATCGTCCAGCGCACCGGCATCCGCCAGCGCCATGTCGCGGCCGATGACGAGACCACCGCCTCGCTCGGCGAGGCGGCCGCGCGCGCGGCGCTCGACAGCGCGGGCCTGACGCCCGCCGACATCGACCTGATCGTGCTGGCGACCTCGACGCCCAACAACACCTTTCCGGCGACCGCGGTCGAGATCCAGAACCGGCTCGGCATGCATCACGGCTTTGCCTTCGACATGCAGGCGGTCTGCTCAGGCTTCGTCTATGCGGTGGCGACCGCCGACCTCTACATTCGCGGCGGCCTGGCCAAGCGGGTGCTCGTCATCGGCTCCGAGACCTTCTCGCGCATCCTCGACTGGAACGACCGCTCGACCTGCGTCCTGTTCGGCGACGGCGCCGGCGCGCTGGTGCTGGAAGCCGGCGAGGGGACCGACACCATCGCCGACCGCGGCGTGCTGGCGGCGAGCTTGCGCTCCGACGGCGTCCACAAGGAGAAGCTGTTCGTCGATGGCGGGCCTTCGACCACCGGCACCGTCGGCCATCTCAGGATGGAAGGCCGCGAGGTGTTCAAGCATGCGGTCGGCATGATCACCGACGTCATCGAGGCGACGTTCTCGCAGGCCGGCATCACCGCCGACGATCTCGACTGGTTCGTGCCGCATCAGGCCAATAAACGGATTATTGACGCTTCCGCCAAGAAGCTCGGGATCGCCGAGCAAAAAGTGGTGGTTACGGTCGATTTGCACGGTAACACGTCGGCTGCGTCCGTGCCGCTGGCGCTGTCAGTGGCCGTCGCCGACGGCCGCATCAAGAAGGGTGATCTGGTGCTGCTCGAGGCGATGGGCGGGGGCTTCACCTGGGGCGCGGTTTTGGTCCGCTGGTAAGTGCCGAACGGAAGGGTTCGGTCCTTGACCTTGACGGATCAATTACTTAGGCTCTGCCGTTGCTTGTACCGATTTATGTTTTTGAGCTGATGGGACGGTCGCATGGGGGGAAAGACACTTACGCGCGCCGACCTTGCCGAAGCCGTTTACCGCAAGGTTGGCTTGTCGAGAACTGAATCGGCCGAGCTCGTTGAAGCGGTGCTGGATGAGATTTGCGAAGCCATCGTGCGCGGCGAGACGGTCAAGCTCTCATCCTTCGCGACTTTCCATGTCCGCTCGAAGAACGAGCGCATCGGCCGCAATCCCAAGACCGGCGAGGAAGTGCCGATCCTGCCGCGACGGGTGATGACCTTCAAGTCGTCGAACGTGCTGAAGAGCCGCATCTTGCGCTCGCACCAGAACAGCAAGGCCAAGGGCGGCAAGTAGCCGCCGCAAATGCCCGGTTGATAATGTCCGCGCGTTTTGACGTCGGGCTTGAATATTGTTCCATAAACCGCTGAAATAAGGCCCGATTCGGCAGCAATTGGCCCGATCGCCGTCCAGCGGAGGATTCACCCATGGACAAGAGCCCCGATGCTTTCCGCACCATCAGCGAGGTCGCGGAGGATCTCGATCTGCCGCAGCACGTGCTGCGCTTCTGGGAAACCCGTTTCAACCAGATCAAGCCGATGAAGCGAGGTGGCGGCCGCCGCTATTACAGGCCGCAGGACGTCGAACTGATCAAGGGCATTCGCCATATGCTCTACGACCAGGGCTACACCATCAAGGGCGTGCAAAAGTTGTTGCGCGAGAACGGCAACCATTTCCTGGTTGCCATCGGCAATGGCGACATGGCGGCCGTCGAGGCGATCGCGCAGCGCCGGCAGGCAGAACAGGTGCCGCTGACGCCGGCTGCCCAGCCGCGCGGCGCCGACGACGAGATGCTGGTCGGCCAGCCCAGGGTGAAACCCAGCCGACGCTTCTTCGGCCTCGGCAAGAGCGACGATGAGGGACCAGTCCAGCCGGACTCCTCGAAACTGTCGCGCGACAACCGCGCCCTGTTGCAGGAAGCGCTGTTCGATCTGCTGGAGTGCAAGCGCCTGCTCGACCAGGTGCGTTAGGCGCCGCTCGCTGACAGTCGGTTGACCGGAACTGCTTGTGCGCCCATGCGTTACGCCTCCTTCTGCACAAGGAAGGAAAACGCATCATGGCAACGCTTTCGACCGTCTCCGATCTCGAAAAGCAGGTCGCAACCCTCTCCAGGGAACTGGCTGCTTTGAGGAAGGCCATCTCGAGGCAAGGTGGCGGCTACTATGAGGACGGTCGCGACGCCGCTTCGGATTACTATTCCCAGCTGGCCGGGCGCCTCGCCGAGGCGCTGCCGGCGATCGGCGGCAGGGGCAAAGCGATCGAAAGGACGGCACGCGAACATCCGGCGACAGCTGCCGCCGTCGGGCTGCTCGTGCTTGGACTTGTTGCCAGCCTGTTCCTCGCGCGGCGTTAGCGCGTCCCCGAAAGGTGAAAGGAAATGGCGGCCGTCGCGCGGACGGCCGCCATTTCCTTGATTGCAGGCGATCAGTTGGCGAGCTTGAGCCGCTTCGTCGGGTCGACCTTCATGACCTGGCTGCACTTGCCATAGACGGTGCCGTTCTTGTCGGTGGCGTCGGTATAGGTGCCCTTGCAGTCGATCTCCAGCACCAGACAGGAGCCCGCGCCCTTGCACACCGCGCCGCCGTCGCCGGTGGGGTGCGTGCCGGCGAAGGCCGAGCTCGGGACGGAAACCGAACCGAGGGCCGAGACAGCGATGGCCGCGGCGAGCGAGATGCGCTTGAAGTTGGTGAAGTTGGTCATTTGAGCATGTCCTTCTCTTTGATCGAGGATCGCCGTTGCGGCGTCCTTCTGGTTGGGGACCGCCTTCGTGGCGTCCATGCAGGCTTGGTGCGGCCCGGAGGGGAAAGGTTCACGCGTCGGTTCAAAATTTTTGCCAAGGCAGAGGCCAGGAGCGCGAGCTTGGTGCCGCTTGGTCAGGCCTGGCGAGGGCTCGTCGCCGGCCGACAATTGCGTGCGTCGGCCCGAGACCGGGCCTTGAGCGCGCGGGCATAGAGACCTGCAATGCCGCGATGCCGTCTGCGCAGATAGTCCGATCGGTCGAGCCGCCAGTTTCGCTCGATCGTCGCCATGATTTCCGGATTGGTCCACGTGCCGTAGCCGGCGGCGGAGTAGACGGTGAGCTCACCGGCATAGAGACACTGGCCGGTGACAAGGAAGTCGATCCTTGATGGGTCGAGATCGCCGGCGATGCGCGGCGCGATCGCCGCCGCCCGGCGCACATAGTCGACAAGACGGTCGCTGACCGGCAGCGCCTGGTCCTCGCGCGGATAGTCGGGGTCGCGCCCGGGCAGCGGCTTGCCATCGCAGTCGAACAGGTGCGAGAGGCGGGCCCGCTTGTCTTCCACCCAGACATGGCAGACGGTGCCGGCGCAGACATGGACTTTGATGTCGGTGGCGATCGCTCCGCCGCTTAGCTCGAGCCGCTCCTCGATAAAGACCGTCGGCACGATCGGCCAATACGCCCATTCGCCGTTTCGGCGCCCATAGCGTTTCTTGAGCCAGCGCCTTGCCGTGGCGATGACGGCGGCACGGTTCGGCCGGCCGCCGGAAACGAAGACGTTCATCGCGCAGCCATGGTTTGCCTTGACCACCGCATTGCCTGTCAACAGCCCGGGTGGATGTCGGCGGGGTCGCGCCCGGACCAGAGCGTTTTGGCTTGAGCCAATTCAGGGCAGATGCCGCGGACATAATCCTTCGCCGCGAGCTTATCCGTCAGCGTCACGAACAGCGGATTGCGATCGACGGTTTTCCGCCAGAGCATCAGCTCGTGATAGGTGCCGGGCGCGGCGGGATTGGGCAGATAGCCGAGCTTCGTGGCGAAGCGGACGATCAGGGCAGGATGGCGAAGCGTGAGCAGCAGCCGCGCGACAGCCAGGACCAGGCGGTGCATTACCGGCAACCTGGCATTGGCCAACATCAGGCACCCCTCGGGATGCAACCAGGTCTGAGCGCAGCGGCGCGAACTGCCTGTGCCGCGAACGCTGATGGCACGATGCCATCAGAGCAGGGCAGGAAGGCCGGTTACGGGCAACAACCAAAAACCGGCCTTCCTGTCGGATAAGCCGGTTTGCTTAGGCCTTCTTCGCCACCAGCTTCTTGTGGTGGTGATGATGGTGATGATGATGGTGATGCTTGCGATGGTGCTTGCGGTGATGATGGTGACGGTGATGCTTGTGATGCATCGGAGCAGCATCGGCGCTGGTCGCGCCGAGGATCGGCATCGAGACAGCCAGGGCCACAGCCAGCCCGAGAGCGGAGAGGAGGGACTTCTTCATGACATCGTTTCCTTTTGCGCGGGCCGTTTCTGGAGACATCGGACCATATCGATGGCTCGAGCGCCGCGATTGGGGACTATCCTCCTGGATTCTTTCGGCAATTTTTCCCGAGTGTAGAATTTTGTTTCTGGATTGTGTCTGAGGTCTTCCCCGCCCCGGTTCGGCCGGGCGCTGCTCCGGTGTGCCGAGGTGAAAGGCGGCGGCGCGCATTTGGCTGGTTCGATTCCGCGAGATCATTCCGGCGCAGTTTCACGATGGCGTGACGCCCGTTTTGACGCTTGGCAAATCGCCCGCGAGCGGTCATTGTCTCGCTCGTCTCAGGCAACCCCATGATTTGATCAGACGGTTTCAACCCAAGGAGTTGCCAATGCCCGCCACTGCCAGACGCGAAGTTCTGTCCGATTTGATTGCAGCACCCGGCTACAGCGCCCTCAAGGCCGCCCGTGAAACCAGGGGATACAGCCTCGAAGAGCTGTCCCTGACATGCGGCCTGTCCACCCACGAGATTGCCGATATTGAAAGCGGCAGGGATGCCGACCCCTCGAAGCTCCGGCGAATCGCCGTCGCGCTGCAGATGCCGGAAGGCGCTTTCATCGACATGCCAGCGTCTGAAAATCGGCCCATGCAATAGTCGATCTGGGTCGACCCAACGAGCCCGCCACGGTTTGCCCTGGCGGGCTTTTTAGTTCCGTGCAGGGTTCACCCATATCGCTCACGCCGAGCGGACTCGATTCGCTGGCGACTGAGGCGGCAAAGAATTCGGTGCATAACCCTGGCAAGGCCTATTATTAGTCCTTGCTGATGGATCTGTCCCGAAGCTAGCGTGTTGCGGGGCTTTCAGAAGGCGATATGCTAGAGCGGATCGTAACTGCCACCACAACCAGTTCGCGCCAATTCAACTTTCTTGTTCCTGACGACGTCATCGACGCCGTCCAGCGATGCATCGACTGCGCTGCTCCCGGACGCATCATTTCGACCTATTCGGTGGTTCAGGCGGTGCGGGACAAGGCCCCGGATTGCGAGCTATCCGATGAGCAGATTGAGCGCTACGCCGTTCTGTGCGCTGTGGACCAGGCGCTGGCGGTGCATTTCGACAGGCGAGGAAGCGCGCGGGATCCTTGTTCTCCGCTGAGCAGGACTCACTGGCGACTCGTGCCGAAGTGGAAGATCAAGGCGCGGCCGCGCCTGGCGCATGTCTTGTTCCACCGGCTTCCGCCCAGGCCCGACCAACGTCGGTCGGCAGCGCCCTGATCGCGACCGGGCGATTCCAGCGGCTTTCGCTCTGAATAGCGAAAAGGCGCCACAGGGCGCCTTCGACAAACCAGGGCTTTCAAGGAAAAATGGTCGGAGTGGCCGGATTCGAACCGACGACCCCTTGACCCCCAGTCAAGTGCGCTACCGGGCTGCGCTACACTCCGGACCGCGCAAAGCCCTATATTCTCAAGGGGTCTGGCGCAAGTGCCTTGTCCGAACAAAATCGAGGGAACTAGAACAAACAAGGTCCCGGTGTGCCTGTGGTGACCAAAAAGCACACCGAAAAGCACACCGGATGTTCTCTGTGTGTTCTCATGCATCTCTTCATTCCCCGGCATCTGAGTTAACATTGCTGAGGGACCCCATTCGTTGGGAGAGCTGGTGTGGACGTTGCCGTCTGGTTGCGAGGCCTCGGGCTCCAGCAATACGAGCAGGCATTTCGCGATAACGCCATCGACGCGGAAGTTCTGCCGGAGCTGACCGATGCCGACCTCGAGAAGCTCGGTATGCTGCTTGGTCATCGCAAGCGATTTCGTAAGGCGGTGGTGGGGCTGGGGATGGCATCAAGCCGTCCCGCCCCGAGCACCGATGACATCGTGGCTCAAAACCGCCAGGACCTAGGCGCGGAGCGTCGACAGGTGACCGTCATGTTCGTGGATCTCGTTGGATCGACGGCGCTCGCGTCGAGTCTGGATCCGGAGGACCTGCGCGAGATCATCGGAGCGTATCACCGCTGTGTCGCCAATACGGTCGCTCACTTTGGCGGCTTTGTCGCCAAGTATATGGGCGACGGGGTCTTGGTTTATTTCGGCTACCCGCAAGCGCACGAGAACGACGCGGAACAGTCTGTGCGCGCTGGTCTTGCTCTCGTCGATGCTGTTAGGCGACTCCAAGAGCCCGAGCCATTGCGGGTTCGTATCGGCGTCGGCACCGGGCAGGTCGTCGTTGGCGATCTGATCTCCGCCGGCGAAGGGCAGGAGCGCGGCGTGGTGGGCGAGACGCCGAACCTCGCTGCCCGCCTGCAGGCTCTTGCCGAACCCGACACGGTCGTGATCGGGCCGCAATCGCGGCAGCTGGTTGGCGATCTTTTCGAATATCACGATCTTGGCTCCGTCGAGGTGAAAGGCTTTCCGGAGCCGATCCACGCCTATCAAGTGACTCGTGAGAGCGCTGTCGAAAGCCGCTTCGAGGCGCTGCACGGGGCAACCCCCACGCCGCTGGTCGGACGTCAGGAGGAGGTCGACCTGCTGGAGCGCCACTGGCATCGCACCAAAAGTGGCGAAGGTCGCGTGGTGCTGCTCTCAGGTGAGCCGGGCATAGGAAAATCGCGCCTCACTGTCACCTTGCAGGAGCGGATCCAGAATGAGCCGCACACCTACTTGCGCTATTTCTGCTCAGCGCATCACCAAGACAGCGCGCTCCATCCGATCATTGCGCAACTCGGACGCGCAGCTGGGTTCGAGCGCGACGACATGTCTGAGGGGAAGCTGGATAAGCTTGCGGCCCTGCTTGCCCCGGCCTCGTCGGAGGACGTGGCGCTGCTGGCCGAGCTGCTGTCGTTGCCGACCGAAGATCGCTTTCCGCCTGTCCAACTGACACCCCAACGTAAGAAGGAAAGAACCTTCGAGGCGCTGCTTCGGCACCTCCAAGGCTTGGCGCGACAAGGTCCGCTGCTGATGCTCTTCGAGGATGTCCACTGGATCGACCCTAGCTCGCGCGAGCTGCTCGACTTGGTCATCGAGCGAGTGCCGCGCTTGCCAGTGCTGCTTCTCCTCACGTTTCGCCCCGAGTTTCAACCACCGTGGACCGGGCAGGCGCACGTCACGGTTCTTGTCCTCAATCGACTCGACCGTCGTGAAGGTGCTGCGCTGGTCCAGCGGGTCGTAGGCACCGGAGAGCTGCCGAGCGACCTTGTCGCAGAGATCATCGAGCGCACGGATGGGGTGCCGCTGTTCGTCGAGGAGCTGACCAAGGCAGTATTGGAGGGCGGGAACGCCAGGACAGTGCTCTCAAGAGCTGGTGCGACGGTGTTGAACGTTCCCGCCACGCTGCATGCCTCGTTGATGGCGCGGCTCGATCGCCTCGGCTCAGCCGTTAAGGAGGTCGCACAAATTGGCGCGGTTCTCGGTCGGGAGTTCTCCTACGAATTGCTGGCAGCGGTAGCACAGCGAAATGCCGCTGAGCTAAATGGCGCACTGGATCAACTCGTCGGCGCCGGTCTGGTATTCTGCCGCGGGACTCGTCCACTGGCCACTTACCTCTTCAAGCATGCGCTCGTTCAGGACGCAGCGTATGGCACGCTGCTGCGCGCCAAGCGCCAGGAACTACATAAGCGGGTCGCAGATGTGTTGGAGGAACAGTGGATCGAAATCACCGAAGCGCAACCCGAGCTCCTTGCGCACCACCTTCAGGAAGCGGGGGATTGGCCGAGCTCGGTCGATCACTGGCAAAAGGCGGGAGAGGCCGCTCTGGCCAGAGCGGCTACCCGGGAAGCCGTGTCGCACTTTGCCAGTGCTATTGATTGCAGCAGGAGACTTGGCGACGTCTCCGGCGGCGCCGAACGGGTGACGCGTCTCCACCTTGCGATGGCCAATGCCTTGATGCAGGCAGAAGGGTATCGTTCTGAGCGCCTTGGGAAGACGCTTGAAGACGCACGTCTTGCAGCCGCGAAGACTGCATCGGTCGAATTGCAATGTGACGTTGCGCTTTCACTCGCTCCATTTTTTTATGCCACTGGGCGCAATCGCGATTACCTGACCCTGGCCGAAGAGCAGCTCGCAAACTGTGCCGATCTCCTTCCAACGGCCCATCTGAGTGGTCTTTGGGCAACAAAGGGGATCGCTCATTCCAACCGGGGAGAAGAGCCGCTGGCAGCAGAGGCCTTGCGCAAGGCCTTAGATCTGATTGATCGCGTTGACCCAAGTCATCGTATTTCGTTCGCCGGTGCGGATCAACGTGTCTCTGCCCAAGCATATTTCAGCGAATCGCTGATCATGTTGGGTTTCTTTGATGCTGCAGTCGAAGAGAAAGAGCGCCTGATGCGCAATTTTGACCAGCTCGACAAGCCTTTCGACCTCGCGTGGCATCTTCTCGTGCAGTGCCAATTGTGCGCGCTACTTGGTCAATACGAGGAACTCCTTGAGAACGCTACGAAGATCGTCGAGATTTGCGAACTGCATGGCTACACGGCGCGTCGAGGCAGCGGCATTAGGTGGCGTGGTCATGCCCGCTCGCATTTAGGCGAACTGGATGCCGGCATCGATGACGTCCGGGAGAGTTTGGTTCTTTGGCGTGGGCACGGCGTCGTATTTCATACCCCTGAGAAAGCATGCGAACTTTGTGATCTTCTCCTGAGGGCCAGTCGCATCGAAGACGCATCGCAAATGCTTGATGATGTCGATACCCTCGTTTTCGACACGGACGAGACAAGCTACCTGGCAGAATGCCTCCGGCTTCGTGGCCAAATCGCCGCGAGCAAAGGTGACCTAGCTGGTGCCGCGCGCCTATTCGAAACAGCGATTGCTACTTCAAAGCGGCAGAAAGCGCGACTTTTTGAACTCCGCGCCATAACGCAACTTGCACCAATTCTCGCGCGACAAGGTCGTGTCCATGAGGCAGAAGTGCGGCTTCGATCTAAAATTGACGCGCTTGAATCCAGATATCCGGTCGTCGACCTCATCGAAGCGAAAAGGGCGCTGGACACGCTACGTCAATGAGCTCTCGTTCAGCCTTGGTTGAAAACTGCTTGGCCCATTGCGCGCACACGTCCGTCCGGGCTGGAGTGTGACGGATGGGTGAGATGACGTTCGCGCTTGTCTCCGGCCTAAGTCTTCTGATGCCGGTATTCGAGCGCGATCGCGCCCCAGATCAGGCCGAGCAGCAGGTAGACATGGCGCCAGTGGTCGATGTCGATGAAGGTGCCGAGCCCGATATTGCCGATGAAGGCGACATAGGCGCACAAGAGATAGGGCTGCCAGGGACGGTCGCGCAGAAGGATGCGGAAGCCGGCCACGATCGTCCACACTGTCAGCGTCAGGAAACAGATGAAGCCAAGCCAGCCGTAGTCCATCAGCATCTTCAGCCAGATGTCGTGCGTGTCCTCGCCAAAGATGGTGCCGAACACCAGCGGGCCGATGCCGAACGGATGCTCCATCGCCATCTGGAAGCCGATCGTGTAGCGGGCGAATCGGCCAAGGCGGGCGGTGTCGTAGCTTTGCTCGAGATGGGCGCGGCTGGAGAACATCTCGGCCACGCCCGGCAGTTGCAGGATGACGACCATGGCGATGACTAGCAGCGCCATGGCGGCGACCGTCATGATGACCACGCGCAGCCGGAACTTGCCGCTCTTGCTCTGCAGGAAGAGTGCGCCGGTCAGCAGCACGGCCGAAACCGCGAACATGCCCCAGGCGCCGCGCGAGAAGGAAAAGAAGATGCCGGCGGTGATGACCAGGAGCGGCGCGGCGATCAGCGGCATGCGCGCGACGGGACCGGTCAGGAGCAGATAAAGCAGGTAGACGCCGGGCAGCACCAGGAACGGCCCGAACACGTTCGGGTCCTGGAAGGCGCCGGCGGCGCGGTCGTATTTGGTGAAGACCTCCGCTCCCGGGAAGGCGTGGAAATAGCCGGCAATGCCGAGCAGCGCGGTCAGCACCGCCGACACCACATAGGCGGTGAAGATCAGCCGGTAGAGACGAGGCTGCACCGACGTCACCGCGGCAAAGAAAATCGCGGTGAAGGCGAGGAACATCGACACGGCAAGATAGAGCGGCGTGTTGGCGAGGTTCGCCATCTGCGTCATCGAGATCATGCCGCCGATGTTCATCACGATCAGCAGCACCAGAAGCGGCACCGCCGCCCGCGAGATACGCAGGCCGAACAGCGCCCACACCGCGATCAGGCAGACCATGAAGAGGTCGTAAGGCGCCGGCTCGTCGATGACGAAGCCGGAAAGCAGGACGCCGAAGAACACCGCGGCCGATGCAATCAGCGCCGCCAGCTTGGCGTTGACCGCCTGGGGCGGCAACTTGTTGACCGCGGCCGCCGGCAGCTCATGGGCCACCGCGCTCAATAGGCGTTTTCCGTGTTGAGCAGCCGCACCGGGGTCATGAACAGTATCCTGAGATCGAACAGCAGCGACCAGTTCTCGATGTAATAGAGGTCGTATTCGGTGCGCATGCGGATCTTCTCATTGGTGTCCATCTCGCCGCGCCAACCATTGATCTGCGCCCAGCCGGTGACGCCGGGCTTGACCTTGTGGCGGGCGAAATAGCCGTCGACCACCTCGTTGTAGAGAAGGTTGTGCGACTGGGCGGCAATCGCATGCGGACGCGGACCGATCAGCGACAGCGAGCCGAACAGCGAATTGAAGAACTGCGGCAGCTCGTCGATCGAGGTCTTGCGGATGAAGCGGCCGACGCGGGTGACGCGCGGATCATTCTTGGTCACCGTCTGCTTGGCGGTCGGGTCCGAGCGGTCGGTGTACATCGAGCGGAACTTGTAGACCTCGATGACCTCGTTGTTGAAGCCGTGCCGCTTCTGCTTGAACAGCACCGGCCCCTTGCTGTCGAGCTTGATGGCGATCGCCGTCGCCAGCATGACCGGCGAGAAGACGATGATGCCGATGATCGAGAACAGGATGTCGAAGGCGCGCTTGGCGACCGAATCCCAGTCGTTGATCGGCTTGTCGAATATGTCGAGCATCGGCACCGAGCCGATGTAGGAATAGGCGCGCGGGCGGAATTGCAGCGCGTTCGAATGCGCCGACAGCCGGATGTCGACTGGCAGCACCCACAGCTTCTTCAGCAGCTGCAGCACGCGCGATTCGGCGGTCAGCGGCAGCGACACGATCAGCATGTCGATGCGGGCGATGCGGGCGAAGTCGATCAGCTCGGAAATGTTGCCGAGCTTGGGATAGCCGGCGACGATCGGCGGCGAGCGCTTGTCGCCGCGATCGTCGAAGATGCCGCAGATGCGGATGTCGTTGTAGGGCTGCCTCTCGACCGAGCGGATCAGCATCTCGGCCGACTTACCGCCACCGACGATGACGGCGCGCCGCTCCATGCGCCCGTCGCGGGCCCAGCGCCGGATCAGGTTGGACATCACCAGCCTGAGGCCGAAGATAAGCACGAAGCCGACGACGAACCAGGTGCCGAACAGGAGGCGCGAGTAATCCTCCGAAATCTTCATGATGAAGGCCGTCAGCGCCATCAGCGCGTAAGTGCCGGCCCAGACCAGGAGCACGCGGCCAAAATTGGCGATCGGTCGCATCAGGGCCGAGACCTGGTAGCTGTCGGTGACGTCGAGCAGCACCACCGCCAGAAACGAGGCCGCGGCGATCGTCAGCGGGTACTGCCAGGCGAGATATTTGAAGAAGCCGACATAGTAGACATAGACACAGAGACCCGACAGGAACAGCAGCGCGAACTCGACCATGCGCAGCACGCCGCTGACCATGATCGGCGACATCGTATCGCGCCGGTATTGCGAGGCGACCTGGCGCGCCACATCGTTGAGGCTGCTCGATGCTTCGCTCGGGGCAGGGCCGTCGAATTTGCGTACCGCGTCCATGGAAAAGCGGTGTGCGGGGTCGATCTCGTTCATTGGATTGTCCGCGGGCTTCGCTCAGCTGAATAGCAAAAGAGAGCTAAGAAACCCTTGAGACAACCGATGGCTTTGAAGCGGTTGCCACCCAGCGTTGAGGAAAAGGGCGCTGGTCGGCGTGAAAAATACCTGAGACCAGGCCGACCACGCTCTAGCGCCGAAGCGCGGCAAAATAGGCCTTCTCGATCTCCGCCGCCATGACGTCGGCGCCGAAGCGTGCCTTGAGGTCGGGCGCCCCGGGCATCAGGCGCTGGTAGGCGCCGAGATCGGCTAGCGCGTCGCTCAGCCTGTCGCCGAGCTGGTTCGGGTCGGGCCGGATCAAGGCGCGGGAGGTTTCGCCGAAAATTTCCGGAATGCCGCCGACAGCGGTGGCAATCATCGGCTTGCCGGCGGCCAGCGTCTCCAGCACGATATAGGGCATGGCCTCGGCGCGCGATGGCACGACGATCAGCTCCGCCAACGTGAAGGCGTCCCTGGCCGGCATCGGCGGCAGGAAGCGGACATGGCCGTCGAGGCCGAGCCGTTTCACCTGTTCGTGGTATCGCGGCAGGTCGTCGCCATCGCCGACCATCACGGCGCTCAAGCGTCGGCCAAGCCTGTTGCCGGCCAGCGCCAGCGCATCGATGAAGATGTCGGGACCCTTGAGGTCGCGCATCATGCCGATATAGAGCAGGTCGGCCGCGTCGGGCACGCTCCCCACCGGTTCGAACTCGACCGCGCGCAGGCCATTGTAGACCAGCGTGTTGGGGATGGGTGGTTCGCCCACCTTCCTGCGCCAGGTGCGGCGCTCGTAGTCGGAGACGAACAGCAGGCAGTCGGTGAAGCGCGCCATGAAGCGCTCCAGCGCGAAGAACAGCTTTCCGGTGGCCGTGGTTTCGTCATAGTGGAGGGAGCCGCCATGCGGCGAATAAAGGCGGGCTACGCGAGACCTGGATACCCGCAACAATGAGCCGAACAGCCGGGCATAGGCGCCACCCTTGGCGCCGTGCCCGTGCAGCACGTCCGGCCGCAATTCCTTGATGATTCGGTAGGTGCGCCAGGCCGAGGCGAGGTCGCCCGGCCCGACATGGCGCTGCATCGGCGTGCGATGGATGCCGAGCGCCAGGCTGTCCGTCATGCTCTCGAACAGCCGTTCCTCGAATTCGCCGCCGGTGGTCGAATCGCAGACAATGCCGACTGAGTGACCCGAAGCGATCTGCGCCTCGGTCAGGTCGCGCACATGCCGGAATATCCCGCCGACGGGTGAGCGAAAGCAATGGACGATCCGCAATTGGTTCGCCACGTTGGTTGTCAAAACAGCCGTTCGCGGACGTAGACTGTATCGCCGGGCAGCAGCGGATCGGATGTGACCACCCGTCCGGTCATTACCTTGCCGTTGATGTCGCGGGTGATGTCGACGCTTTCCTGGTTGGCGCGCGGCGAGAAGCCGCCGGCGATCGCGATCGCCTTTTGCACCGTCAGGCCCGGCACATAGGAATACTGGCCGGCAGCGCCCACTTCACCCATGACGAAGATCGGCCGGTAGCGGTCGATCTCGACCGAGACATCGGGATCGCGCAGATAGCCTTGCCGCAATTTGTCGGCGATTTCCTTCTCGAGCTGCTGGGCGGTGTGGCCGCGCGCCGGCACGGCGCCGACCAGCGGCAAGGACATGTAGCCGGACTGGTCGACACTGTAGGTGTTGGTCAGGCCGTCCTGCTCGAAGACCGTGACGCGGACGCGGTCGCCGGCGCCGAGTCGGTAGGGCTGGTCGAGCACCTCATGAAAGGCCGCCGGCGTCGGCCGGTAGCTTGAGCAGCCGGCGAGCATCGACACGGCAAGCAGAGCACGAAAGAGGGAGGCAGTGCTTTTCATGGCCGGTCACGAACCTTCATCGCTGGCCGCCATATGTTGCGGCAAACCCCAGGGAACGGAATCCGTTATCGTCCTGTTAGGGTTAATGGCCGGTAAAGGTTTGCCGTCCGCGGCGGCGGCAGTCGTCAAAAAGCGTAGCTATTCTACTGTCTTTGCTGAATGTTCTTCAGTCGTCTCTAATAGGGGTTCGTACTGATCTTAACGGCTGAGTTACCATAGTTGTTTACGGTCCATCCTAGACTCAAAGTTCGGAGCAGGATGCATGTCCGTTCAGTCCGCGGCCGCAGACGTCGATGTCGATCTCAGGCAGCTCTTCGCCAGTCTGGCGAGGAACTGGCTGCGCATCCTGGTCGTTGCGCTCGCCGTCACCGGTCTGGCCTTCGCTTTCGCCTGGCTCGCCACGCCGCACTATAAGGCTGAGACGAAGCTGCTGATCGAAACCCGCGAATCGGTCTTCACCCGGCCTGACGGCACCAGCAACGACAGCGAGAAGCCTATACTTGATGAGCAGGGCGTCGCCAGCCAGGTCGAGGTCATCGCCTCGACGGACATCCTCAAGCAGGTGGCCGCCAAGCTCAACCTGTCGCGGCTGCCCGAATTCGACGAGGCGGCCAAGATGTCGGCGCTCAGCCGGCTGTTGGTCATCGTCGGGCTGAAAAGCGACCCCAACGAAATCCCGCCGGAAGAGCGCGTGCTGAAGAAGATGCGCGAGAAGCTCAACGTCTACAGCGTTGAAAAATCTCGCGTTATCGTCATCGAGTTTTCTTCTGAGGATCCCCGGCTCGCCGCCGATATTCCGAACGCCATCGCCGACACCTACATTTCCGTCCAGGGCAACGCCAAGCTGGAATCGAACGCCGCCGCCACCGACTGGCTGGCGCCTGAGATCGCCGACCTGTCGAAGCGGGTCAAGGATGCCGAGGCCAAGGTCGCCGACTTCCGCGCCCAGTCGGATCTGCTGATGGGCGGCAACAATGCGGTGCTGGCCACCCAGCAGCTTTCCGAACTGTCCACCGAACTGTCGCGAGTGCGCGCCAATCGCGCCGCCGCCGAGGCGACCGCCGACAGCGTGCGCAAGGCGCTGCAAAGCGGCGGTTCGCTGGACGCGGTGCCGGAAGTGCTGAATTCCGACCTGATCCAGCGCCTGCGCGAGCGGCAGGTCGAGCTCCGGGCCAACATCGCCGACCTCTCCACCACCTTGCTCGACAATCATCCCCGCATCCGCGCCCTGAAATCACAGCTTGCCGATCTCGACGGCCAGATTCGCAACGAGGCGCAGAAGATCATGAAGGGCCTGGCGACTCAGGCGCAGACGGCCCAGGCGCGCGAGAACCAGCTCCTCGGCGACGTCAACACGCTGAAGGCCGCATCGGCGCGCGCCGGCGAGCAGCAGGTCGAGCTCGACGCGCTGCAGCGCGACGCCAACGCCCAGCGCCAGCTGCTCGAATCCTACATGACCCGCTATCGCGAGGCGTCTTCGCGCAGCGACCGCAACTATCTGCCGGTCGATGCGCGCATCTTTTCGCGCGCCGTGACGCCGTCGGAGCCTTACTTTCCGAAGATCGTGCCGATCGTCGGCGCCGCCTTCGTCGCCTCGCTGCTTCTGATGGCGATCGCGACGCTTCTTGGGGAATTGTTCTCGGGCCGCGCCATGCGCCCGGCCGCCGGCGCCCGCTTCGGGCGAATCGAGCAGGTCGAGATGCCGGTTGCCCGCGCCGAGCCGGCACTTGTCGATGCCGGGCTGGCCAGGGATCGCCTGGCTGATCGAGAGATTGAGCCGGAGGCCGCCACCGCAGCGGACGCACTGGACGAAAGCGCCGCGCCGAAACCCTCGGCGTTGGGCGAGATCGACATCGAGAAGGCGGCGGAGAAGCTGATCGCCTCGGGTGCCGCGCGCGCCATATTCGTCTCCCCGGAAGGCGATGAGGCTGCCGCTTCGGCCGTGCTGGTGGCGCGCGAGGTCTCGGACGCCGGCCTGCGTGTGCTGCTGCTCGACCTCACCGCTTCGGGCGCCGCCTCGCGGCCGATGCTGGACAGCGCGCTTTTCCCGGGGATCACCGATCTACTTGCCTCCGAGGCGCAGTTCAGCGACGTCATCCACGCCGATCTCTACTCGGACTGCCACGTGATCCCGGTCGGCACCGCCGATCCTGCCCGCGCCATGCGCGCCGCCGACCGGCTGCCGATCATCATGCAGTCGCTGACCACCGCCTACGATCTCGTCGTGGTCGAATGCGGCCCGGCCGACGCGCAAGGCATCAGCCGGCTGGCGGGCGAGGCGACAGAGGTCTTCCTCTCTATGCTGGAGGCGGACGACGAGGTGACACAGGCCGCGGTCAAGCTGATCGAGAACGGCTATCCCGAGCTTACCCTGGTGACGCCGCTCGGCCACGAGTCGCCGGGAACGCCGGTCCCGGGACGGCGCACGGCGGCATAAGACAGGGATCTGCTCCGGCCGCCCGCCGGCGCAGAGCTCCACGATCCCACCGATTCTATATGGCTAGCTGTCGTCCTCGCTCGCAGGGGCCGCCTGTCCAGCGGCCTTGCGGCGCAGCATCTTGGTCAGCTTCCAGATGAGCGGGCTGTTCTTGATGAAGGCCTTTGTCCGCGCGCCCTGCCGCATCGCCAGCGCCAGCGCGCGGCCTTTCAGCGTCAACGGCGCCATCACCTCGAAATGCTGCGTCTCGACATCGCACCAGAGCCGCTTATAGGGCTCGTCGCCGACCGAGAAGTCATAGACGCCGAAGCCCGTTTCGCAGGCTTCCTGGATGTTGTCGAAGAACAGGAAGTCGCCGGGGCTGGTGAAGGCGAGATCGTCCTCGGCGATCGCCCCGAACTCGCAGATCAGGCGCTTGCCCGACAGGCTCGATCCGGTGACGGCGCGCAACTTGCCGGCGACCTCAAGCCCGTGCAGCACGAAGGATGGTTTTGTTTCCGTCAGCGCTTCGCTGAACAAGGCGCGAAAGAAGGCGCGAACTTCCGGCTCGCCGAAGACATTGGCGATGCCCATCTTGCGGAAGCGGACCTCCTTCATTTCGAGGAAGACATCGAGCAGCCTGTCCACATCCTCGCGGGTGCGCGCCTCGATGCGGCGGAAGGCACCGACTGCCTCGAATTTGCGCGTCTGCGAACGGTGCTTCTTGCGCTTGCGCTTGCCGCTGGCGCGCGCCAGCAACGCGTCGAAGCCGCCGCCGAGATCGACGCCGAGCGATAGATTCGGGCTCGGAAAGTGGGGCAGGGCGGCGAGCGGATTGGCGGCGCCGTCAAGGTCGGGCAGCAGCCGCTCCAGCGAGATCAGGTCGATGTCGGGCCGTGCCCTGGCGATGCCCGCCAGCATCGAACGGATCGCCGCGGCGTTGGCCCTTGGCAGCCAGCCCGGTGCGACAGCGGCGAAATTGCCGTTGGCATGGCGGCCGCCCATGAAGCGGGCGACGCGGAATGGTCCACGACGAACGACTTCAAGGGCCAGCGCAAGCACCGGCTCGTCTTCCATATGGAGTGCCGCGACGACAATGTCGGGATGAACCGCTCGCGCCCAGTTGCGGATCCAGCCGTCACTTTGCGCTGGCGCAAACAGCGCAGAACCGCAGAATCCCGCATAAGTTGCAAGCGCCGCGGCGTCGCCGACTGTAACCGACAGGCCGGCCTGACCGACCGGCGAGGTGCGTGGCGACGTCTCGCTCGCGGCCAGCCGATTGCCGTCAAATGACGCGCTAGCGTCAACCATACCTCAATCCTTAAGGCGTATTGGTCCCAGTCAGGGGGTACGCGTGGGCGCGTTCCGTGCATGGATGAGCCTAGGCGCAAAAGGTGAAGGAATGATCGACGGGGGCGAGGCAATCCGGAAACTGGCGCTGAACCTCGCCCGCTACACCGGCCTTGCGCCACTGGCGAAGCCGTTTGTCGGCGGCATCGGCGCCATTCTGATGCTGCACCGGGTCACCGCGACGCCGGAGAAGCCGAACGGCGTCAACCGTCACCTGAACATTGCGCCCGGCTTCCTCGATGCCCTCATCGCCGACATGAAGGCCGAAGGCTACGCCTTCGTCTCGCTGGACGAGGCGATCGAACGCATCGCGCGCGGCGGCAAGGGCGGCCAGTTCGCCACCATCACCGCCGACGACGCCTATCGCGACAACATGACCGAAGCGTTGCCGGTGCTGGAAAAGCACGGCGCGCCTATCACCATCTATGTCGCGCCCGGCCTGATCGACGGTGCCGCCGACCTCTGGTGGGACGTGATCGAGGATATCGTCAACGCGCGCGACCGGCTGACGCTGCCTACCCTAGACGGCGCGGTGACGATCGATTGCTCGACCCGCGGGAGGAAACTCCAGGCCAACGCTCGGCTGCATGGCTGGCTGACGGTGGAGGTGCGCGAGGAAGACCAGCGAGCGACGCTGCGCGAATTTGCGCGCGTGAACGGCATCGATCTGGCGACAAAGCGCCCGAGCACGCTGATGAGCTGGGACGAGATCCGGGCCATGTCCGGGCACGGGCTGGTGACGATCGGCGCTCACACCGTCAACCATCTCAACCTGAAACGGCTTTCGGAGGCCGACGCGCGGCATGAGATCGGCGATGTCCGGCGCATATTGCTGGAGAAGCTCGGTCAGGAGCCGCGCCATCTTGCCTATCCCTATGGCTATGTCAGCGCCGTCGGCTGCCGCGAAGTGGGCTTTGCCCGCGATGCCGGCTATGTCTCGGCGGTGACGACGCGCCACGGCGTGCTGCGCGCCGAGCATGCCGGCTTCCTGCATGCCTTGCCGCGCATCTCGGTCAACGGCCGCTACCAGAGCGTCGCCCATATCCGCACGATGCTGTCGGGTGTGACGACGCCGCTCGCCAATGCCGGCAAAATGGTGGTGACGATCTAGGTCTGTTGATATTCAGGTGAGGCCAGCGCATGCCCGCGCTTTCCTGCGCTTCCGGTGCTCACGTACTTTAAGTACGCTCCGCTCCGGTTCTCGGAAATCACTGTTTTCGACTCGGCCTGACCTGAATCTCAACAGACCTTGGCCGCCGCCGGTCGATCCCGCGGATTATTTCCTGGCCTTGGACTTGTTCAGGCTCACAGCCGCGCGAACCAGCGCCTTCAGAGCCTCCGCGTTTATCGCATCGCCCTCGTGGAAATCGATGGCGCGCCTGGTGTTGCCCTCCAGGCTGGAGTTGAAGAGACCGGAGGGATCCTCCAGGGAAGCCCCCTTGGCGAAGGTCAGCTTGACCACGGCCTTGTAGGTCTCGCCCGTGCAGATCATGCCGGCGTCCTCCCAAACGGGAACGCCTCTCCATTTCCACTCCTCGACGACGTCGGGATCGGCCTCCTTGATCAGGCCGCGGAGCTGGCTGAGCATCCAGCCCCTCCAGTCGCCCAACTCCTCGATCCTGACGTCTATCAGCTGCGAAGGAGACTTGCTTTCCGGCGATGCGCTATTGTTCATGGTTGGCTGTCACTCCCTTCGTGTTGTTGTTGCGCCACGTACCCATCGTCCGGTCACATCCGTTCGCCGGGCAATCGGCTGGCCTGCTTCACCCATTCGGCGAACTGGGCTTCATCGACCTGATCGTCCTCGCGAATGTCAAGGTAGCGCGTTTCCTTGGTCCTGGACTCGCCTGGAGGCAGCGGGTTGAGCGACGTGCCGCGGAAGAAGGCGACCTTGACGTATTTCGCGAAGCAATGAACGCCGAGGAACCAACCTTGGCCCTCGACCCCGTAAAGCGGCGAGTTCCATTTGACCGCCTTCTCGACGCCGGGGACGGCGCGCGCGATGAGCGCATCGAGACGGCGGCCGACATCGCGCTTCCACCCCGGCATGGCGGCAATATAGGCCTGCACCGGGGCGTCGCCATAGCCCTTGGCGATCTGCGGGTTGCCGCCTGAAAGCAGGACCGGCTCTGTGCCGGCCCGCTTGGCGTTCGATTGTCCACGCGTCTTCGCCATCCGTCCCTATCCGCCCACGCGCTGCTCGCTACGCGACTTGCCGGTGTAGGGCAGCACGAACATATAGAGGCCGGAAAACAGCAGCAGGAAGAGCGGCAAGAGCGGCGAGTATACCACCCAGGCGGGCGGCTCCCCCAATGCCATGGCGACGAAGTTGGCGATGACGGTCACCGTAAAGACGATCGACAGCCAACGGTGAATTTGCCGAATCCACTGGCTAAAGTTCAATACGACCTCCTCTGAGAAATGAGCGGAAAAGCCCGCGCTACCAGCGCGCCAGCTGGGTGATCTGGACCAGGTTGCCGCAGCTGTCGTTCACTTGCGCAATGGTCGAGCCGGTGACCGTGGTCGGCGCCATGGCGAAGGCGGCGCCTCGTGCCTTGAGGCGCTCGTGGTCGCCCTCGATGTCGTCGGTGAAGAACATGACGGCGGGCTGGCCCTGCTTGAACATGGCCTGCTGGTAGGACTTGGCCGCGGGATTGTCGTTCAGCGCCAGCTGCAGCTCGGTGCCCTCCGGCTCGTCGGACGAGGCGACGGTCAGCCAGCGAAACGGCCCGTTGCTGAAATCGGCCTTCTTGGTGAAGCCGAGAACGTCGGTGTAGAAGGCGAGGGCCTTTTCCTGGTCATCCACATACACTTTGGTCAGCTTGATCTTCATTCTGTTTCCTCCATTGGCATCGTGCGCGGCATAGCGCGTGGTGAACGTGGGCTTGACTTGAACTGCCGGTAGACTTCAGTCCATCCGCGCCAGCACCTGCTCCAGGGCTGCAAGGTACCTCGGCCAGCCGACGGTGGCGCCCCGGTAGTAGGGTTGCTGATCCGGCCGGAAGCCCGTCTGCTCCATGCGCAAATGGGTTCCCGTGCTCGTGGGGGTGAGCGTCCAGGTGACCACGCTCTCGAGATCCTTGGTGTCCCAGCTGTAGGACAGCGTCTTGTTGGGCTCGACTGTCTGGACCTGGCAGTCGACGCCGCCCCAGTCCGCGCTGACGCTGAAACGATGGTCCACGACCGGCTTGAAGTTGTTCTTCATCAGCCACTCCTCGATCAGATGCGGTTGCGTCAGCGCGCGCCAGATTTTTTCCGGCGGATAAGGTATCTCCCGCTCGACGACGACGGAGCGGGTTTCGGTTGCAGTATTGATCATTGGTCCATTCTTTTGAGCAGGTCCTCGAGGTCGTCGAACCGGCTCTCCCAGAAGCCGGCCATCTGGCGTGTCCAATCCATCAGGGGAGCAAGCGCGCCGAGCTGCGCGCTATAGTGGGTCTGCCGTCCCTCATGGCGGTCGCGCACCAGCCCTGCCTGCCTCAGGACGCCGAGATGCTTCGACACGGCTGGCTGCGAAACCCCGGACTGGGCAGTAAGGGCGCCCACGGTCTGCTCTCCCTTTTGGCACAGTCGTTCGAAGATGGCGCGCCGGGTCGGATCGGCAAGTGTCCTGAATAGTGCGTCGTGGGCATTCGTCATGGGATCGATAACCCGGTGGCTATTGATTGACGTATAACCATTGAGATATGTGTGCGTCAAGCGGGAAGGTGGAGCGGCGCGATGATCCTGGTCCTGGGAGTCGCAAGGAACGCTGGACTTCATGCGCCAGTGCCGGCGCCGCGGTCAACTTCATGTCGCCGTCGCGGATGGCCGGCCCGGAGCATCAACACTTGTGGAAAGTAGCGATATGTGTTCGGCGCGCGCCCGTTTGCGCCTTCGCAGGCGGCGGGCTTCAGCCCTTGGGCCGCGGCTCGATGATCAGCCACTTGATGATGCCCATCGCCGGCAGCACCCACAGCAGGCCGCTCAACAGGAAGAACAGCAGATGCACCAGCGGGCTCGATTCCGACAGTTGGGCAACCGCCACGATCGACGCCACCAGCGCGTAGATGACGACCAGCGCAACCAGCAGTACGGTTCCGATCAGCTTTTTGAGGCGAATGGGCATGTCGCGATCTCTTTGACGGCTATCGCTTAGGCCGATCGCAAGCTGCACGCAACCTGTCATTGGCGGCGCGACGGCGTGCCGCGCTGCCCGGCCTTGCCACCGGGGCTGCCTTGGTCCACCAATCCCGCGACCTCAATTGCCGGAACACAACCATGGCCGCCATCACTGCTGCCGCACCCTATGCCGCCCGCGATCGCGACCTGCGCAACCGGGCGCAGGTGCGCGGCTGGCTATATTTCGTGCTTCTCGTGCTGTTCGCCCTGGTGCTGGTCGGCGGCGCCACCAGGCTTACCGAATCCGGCTTGTCGATCACCGAATGGCAGCCGATCCACGGTGTCATCCCGCCGCTCAACGACGCCGAGTGGCAGGAGGAGTTCCAGCGCTACCAGCAGATCCCGCAATATGCCGAGCTCAACAAGGGCATGAGCATCGCGGCGTTCAAGTCGATCTTCTGGTGGGAGTGGGTGCACCGCATCCTGGCGCGCAGCGTCGGCGTGGTCTTTGCCCTGCCGCTGCTGTTCTTCTGGGCGACGCGGCGTATCGAGCGCGGTCTGGGGCTGAAGCTCGTCGGCATCCTGCTGCTCGGCGGCCTGCAGGGCGCCATCGGCTGGTGGATGGTCGCGTCCGGCCTGGTCGACCGCGTCTCGGTCAGCCAATACCGGTTAGCCACGCATCTCACGCTGGCGGCGCTGATCTTCACCGCGACTATGGTAGTGGCGCGGGGGCTGGCGCCGCATTCCGAGCCCGCCGCCGATCGCTCGACGCAGCGGCTTGCCGGCGTCATCGTGCTGCTGGCGCTGGTGCAGATCTATCTCGGCGGGCTGGTCGCCGGGCTCGATGCTGGTCTGAGCTACAACACCTGGCCGCTGATGGACGGCAGGGTGACCCCCGGCGATCTGCTCCTGCTCGAGCCCGCCTGGCGCAACTTCTTCGAGAACCCGAAGACGGTGCAGTTCGTCCACCGCATCGGCGCCTACACGGTCTTCGCGGTAGCGCTCTGGCACATGATCGCGACGCGCCGGCGCCTGCCGGGCACCACCCATGCGCGCCGCGCCACGCTGCTGTTTCTGATTGTCCTGGTGCAGGCCTCGATCGGCATCGGCACGCTGTTGATGCAGGTGCCGCTGCACATGGCGCTGACCCATCAGGGTTTCGCGCTGATCCTGCTCGGATTTGCCGCCGCGCACTGGCGCGGCACCAAGGGCGCCTATCCGCTACCGACGAGACCGCCGATGAAGCGCAGGTACGTGCTCCTTGTCGGTGTTGGCGTCTCGTTGGTTGCGGCTGGGATACGTCTATCCCTACCGCCGGTGTGGTTTCCGTAAGGGATGCGGCTGGAGAAGGTTTCGGCAATGAGTTCGGGCGCGCTGACTTTCCAGCGCTTCGGAAATTCCGGCATGTTCGCTTACGGGGTGAGGCCGAGCATCAGGTCCATGTTCTGCACGGCGGCGCCCGACGCGCCCTTGCCGAGATTGTCGTAGACGGCGAGAAGGAGCGCCTGCGCCCGCTCGTCATTGGCAAAGACGTAGACCTTCATCTTGTTGGTGCCGTTGTAGATTTCCGGATCGACGTCGGGGATACGCTCCAGATGCGTGTAGGGCGCGACCTCGACCACGCCGCCCTCGATCGAGGCGAAATGATCGGCCAGCGCTGCATGCATTTCGGCGCCAGTCGGCACGCGCTCGAGGCCGCCGAGTTGCAGTGGCACCACGGTGATCATGCCTTGCGCGAAATTGCCGACCGCCGGTTGCATGATCGGGTCATGCGAGAGCTTCGCATAGGTCCTGAGCTCAGGCACGTGCTTGTGCTGCAGGGTGAGCCCGTAGGGCAGGAATTCGGGCGCGTCCTCGCCCTTGCCGACATAGTCCTCGATCATCGGCCGGCCACCACCGGAATAGCCGGAAATGCCGTTGACGGTGATCGGGAAGTCGGCGGGCAACAGTCCGGCTGACACAAGCGGCCTGAGCGTCGCAATCGGACCTTGCGGCCAGCAGCCGGGGTTGGCGACGCGCTTCGCCGCGGCGATCCTCTTTGCCTGGTCCTTGTCCATTTCGGCGAAACCATATTCCCAGCCGGCGGCAACGCGATGCGCGGTCGACGCGTCGATCACCCGGGTGGTGTCGTTCTCGATCAGCGAGACGCTTTCCTTGGCGGCGGCGTCCGGCAGGCAGAGGATCGCGACATCGGCGGCATTGAGGAACTCTGCTCGCGCCGCAGTTTCCTTGCGGCGCTCGGTGGGGATCGAGATGATCTCCAGGTCGCCCCGCTCGGCCAGCAGCGCCCTGATCTGCAGGCCGGTGGTGCCGTGTTCGCCGTCGATGAAGATTTTCGGTTTCATTGCCTTGAAAAGTCCCTGCGATTTCAGCGCTATATGCCCTGAGCGTGATTGACTGCAACAGTATTGCCGTTGTTTAGGTCCTCGAGCCGGGCTTTCCGCTCGGCGACCAGGCCCAGATAGTGCATCGCCACCATGGAGCCCGCGATCGCCGTTATATCGGCATGATCGTAAGCGGGCGCAACCTCGACCACGTCGGCGCCGACAATGTCGATCTGGCCGAGTTGGCGCAGCGTCGACAGGATCTTCGCCGAGGACGGCCCGCCGGCGACCGGCGTGCCCGTGCCCGGTGCGAAGGCCGGGTCCAGGCAGTCGATGTCGAAGGTGAGATAGGTCTTCCTGCCGCCGGTACGGTCGACGATAGCATAAGCGATGTCGGACGCCCGCATCTCCTCGACCTCGTGACCGTAGAGGATCTTGATGCCGAACGTATCGGGGGCGTGCGTGCGGATGCCGATCTGGATCGAGCGATCGGGATCGATGATACCTTCTTTCACCGCGCGTCCGACGAAAGAGCCGTGGTCGATGCGTTTGCCGTCGTCCGGCCAGGTGTCCTGATGGGCGTCGAACTGCACCATCGCCAGCGGTCCGTGGATGGCGGCATGCGCCTTGAGCAGCGGCCAGGTGACGAAATGGTCGCCGCCGAGCGACAACAGGAAGGCGCCTGATTTCAGGATCTTGGCCGCCTCGCGCTCGATCGTGCCGGGTGTCTTCTGATGGTTGCCGCTGTCGAGCAGGCAGTCGCCGTAGTCGACAACAGCGAGGTGCTCGAACAGGTCGCGCGAGAACGGGTACTGCGGGTCGTTGTCGAGGATCGCCGAGGCGCGGCGGATCGCCTGCGGCCCGAAGCGTGCGCCCGGCCGGTTGGTAACGGCGGCATCGAAGGGAATGCCCCACACCACGGCGTCCGCGCCCCTCACGTCCTTCGTGTATCTGCGCCGCATGAACGACAGCGCGCCGGCATAGGTCGGCTCGAAGGACGCGCCCGTCTTGGAGCGGGCGGTGAAGGCATGGTCGATGTTCTGGTTCGCCATTACGGGTCCTCGGTTTTCAGCGGGTTGCCACAACTACAGAACCGGCACGCAACATGCCAGTCACAGAGTGGGGAAACGGGAATGGCGCTCGGCGAGTGCCACGACAACACAGGATTGTATCATCATGACGCAGACCGCCTTTCTCAACCCCGCTCATATGCCGGCGGCGACCCGGACCGGCACCGTGGCGGGCGAGCGTTTCCTGGTGCTCGATTCCTGGCGCGGCATCTGCGCGTTGCTGGTGGCGCTGTTCCATTTCCCGACCAACTCGACGATCTCGCAAAGCGCCTTTGTCGGCGGCTCCTACCTGTTCGTCGATTTCTTCTTCGTGTTGTCCGGCTTCGTCATCGCCAGCTCCTACGGCAACCGGCTCAGCGAGCCGGTCGAGCTTGCCCGTTTCGCACCTGTCCGCTTCGGCCGCATCTACCCGCTGCATCTCGTGATGCTCGCCGCCTTCGCCGCCTTCGAGGAATTGCGGCTCATGCTGCCGCAATTGCACGGCACGGGTGCCGAGCCCTTCACCGGCGGCTTCGACCTGAACAGCCTCGTCGCCAATCTCTTCCTGCTGCAAGGCATGGGCGTCGAGGATCATCTGAGCTGGAACGCGCCGAGCTGGAGCATCTCGGCCGAATTCTTCGCCTATCTGCTGTTTGCCGCCGTTGTCTTCACGGCAGGCCGGCGCAGCTGGATCTGGCTTGCGGCCGCTGCCGTCACCGCGCCGCTTTTCCTGCTTGCCTTCTCTCGCACGCATATGGACGTGTCCTTCGACTTCGGCTTCATCCGCTGCCTCTACGGCTTCTCGCTCGGCGCGCTGCTGGCATGGTTTCAGCACGATTCGATTGCAGAGGCGCGACAGGCGCTTGCCGGTGACGGCAGGGCGCGGCTCGCCTGGACGGCGGCCGAGATGGTGATGATCGCGGTGATCGGTGTTTTCGTAGCGCTGGCCGGAGACAACGATGCCGGCATCGCCGCTCCCCTGGTGTTTGCGCTGGCGCTCTACCTCTTTGCGCATGAGGGCGGCTGGATTAGCGCCTTCCTGCGCACCCGGCCGATGCTGATGCTGGGCGCGCTCTCCTATTCCATCTACATGGTCCACATCTTCGTGCAGGCGCGCATGATCAATGTCGGCGGGCTGGTGGAGCGCAAGTTCGGGCTTCACCTGCTCGGCGACATCGTGCTGCGCGGCGACCATGCGACCGGCTTCGGCGCCGATCTGCCATGGCTCGGCTTTGCCGCTATTCTCACCATGCTCGTCGCCACCATCGCTGTCTCCTGGTTCACCTGGCGCTTCGTCGAAATGCCGGCCCTGGCCTGGTTCCGGCGGCTCGCCAAGCGGATCTGAGAAGCCAATCCGTTCAAGCCCATAGCCGGCTTCGTTCACCGCCCTGTCATGCGCATCGCTTAACCGGACTGCGATCCGAACGGAGCGATTCTTGATGCGGGCAATCTTGCGAAGCCTTCTGCTTTCCGCGGCGCTTGCGGCCTCGATCGGCCATGCCTTGGCCGGCGAAACGCGCGCCAGGCAGATCCTCGACCGCTTCGAGCATGCCAACCAGTGGCGCGACCATGTCATGGTGGCGGCACACCGCGCCGGCGGCATGCAGGCCGGCAAGACGCTTTACCCCGAGAATTCGCTCGCCGCGGTCGAGGCCTCGATCGCGCTCGGCGCCGAGATCGTCGAGGTCGACATCAGGCGCTCCAAGGACGGCGAGTTCGTCGTCATGCATGACAGCTGGCTCGACCGCACCACCAACTGCAAGGGCGAGGTGGTCGACCATACTGTCGCCGAACTGAAGAGATGCAGGCTTGTCCTGGAAGGCACCGGCGCCATCACCAGCGAGCCGGTCTCGACGCTGCGCGAAATGCTGATGGCGACCAGGGACCGGATCCTGATCAACCTCGACAACAAGCTCGACGTTCATGCTCTGCCCGGCATGATCGCGGTTGCCCGCGATCTCGGCATGGCCGATCAGGTCATCGTCAAGGAGAACCTCTGGAACCAGCAGCGGATCGACACCGTCAAGGCGGCGATCGACGCTATCGGCGGCGGCTTCCAGTTCATGCCGATCATCGCCGACGATGCCGTGCGCGACGCCGCCTTCGCCGAGAAGGTTGGCCGCGTCTTTTCCCCGGGTGCGATCGAGCTGATCAACTGGCGGGCCGGCGCCGAGACGTTGACGGAGACGGGCGGACCGCTGTTCACCAACCGCATGCGGGCGTCTGCCGTGCGCGGCGGCTGGCACCTCTGGGCCGACACCTACGCCATCGTCAACAAGCCGGGCGGCTACCTGTCGGGCGGCCGCGGCGACGAGCTGGCGGTCGCCGCAAGCCTTCCCGCCGAGACCTGGGGCTTCTGGGCCGAACGCGGCGCCACCATCATCCAGACCGACGAGCCGAAGGCGGCGATCGGCTGGCTCGCCGCCAATGGTTTTCGCGTGCCTTATGCAGATGAGGCGCGGCCGGCCGAGCCGGCGCATACGGCGAGCATCAACTAGGCGTCGGCGCCGACGCAGCTGATATCCCCCACGAGGGAGGAGACTAGCCAATCACGCGGCTTTCGCCACGCCATCCAACTCGTCCAGCACCGCTGCCGAAAGCTCCAGCTCCGCCGCCGCAAGATTCTCCCGCAGATGCTCGACCGACGACGTGCCGGGGATCAGCAGAATGTTCGGCGAGCGTCGCAGCAGCCAGGCGAGCGCCACCTGCATCGGCGTCGCGCCGAGCCGTTCCGCCACCCTCGACAAAGTCGAAGACTGCAGCGGGCTGAAGCCGCCGAGCGGGAAGAATGGCACATAGGCGGTGCCTTCCCGCGCCAGTTGGTCGATCAGCGCGTCGTCGTCGCGGTGCGCCAGATTGTACTGGTTCTGCACGCAGACGATCTTGCAGATCCGGCGGCCCTCTTCGATCTGCGCGGGAGTGACGTTGCTCAGGCCGATATGGCGCACCAGTCCCTTGCGCTGCAACTCGGCAAGCGCTGTCAGCTGCGCTTCGATCGAGCCCTCAGTCGGCCCCATCCCGAACATTATGCGCAGATTGACGACGTCCAGCACCTCAAGTCCGAGATTCCTGAGGTTGTCATGCACGGCCTGCTCAAGTTCGGTAGGCGAATTGGCCGGCAGCCAGGACGCATCGCTGCCGCGCCGCGCGCCGATCTTGGTGACGAGGACGAGGTCCTTGGGGTAAGGCGACAGCGCCTCGCGAATAATCTGGTTGGTGACGTGCGGGCCGTAATAGTCGCATGTGTCGATATGGTCCACGCCCGATGACACCGCCTCGCGCAGCACCGCCAGTGCGGCATCGCGATCCCTGGGCGGACCAAACACATGCGGGCCGGCAAGCTGCATGGCGCCGTAGCCAAGGCGTTTCACGGTGTGGCTGCCGAGGGTGAATGTGCCGGACTTTTGGATGCTGGACATGCTGTGTCTCCTTGCTGTCGACGAGGCAGATAGGCGCTGTCGGCTGTTTCGATAATCGCTTATAATCTGGACAGGTTGTACGGGATGACGAACAATGGCGGCGGATCTCAACGATCTCCAGGCGTTTATGGCGGTGGCGCGCGCCGGTGGTTTTCGCGAAGGAGCCCGCGCAACGGCGGGCAGCGCCTCCGCGCTCAGCGAAGCCATCCGCCGTCTGGAAACCCAGCTCGGTGTGAGGCTCTTCAACCGCACCACGCGCAGCGTCGCTTTGACCGAGGCTGGTGCCAGCCTGCTGGCGCGGCTCGGCCCCGCATTGGGCGAGGTAGAAGCTGCGCTCGATGTGGTGAACGGCTTTCGCGACCGGCCCGCAGGAACGTTGCGTCTCAACGTGCCGATAAGCGCCTCGCGGCTGGTGCTGCCCAAAATCGTTCCGGGATTTCTCGCGGCCTATCCCGCCATTCGCCTGGAGGTGATCGCCGAGGAGAACTTCATCGATCTGCTGGTGGCCGGCTGCGACGCCGGAATCCGCTATGACGAGCGGCTGGAGCAGGACATGATCGCGGTGCCGATCGGACCCCGAGCGCAGCGCTTCACGACCTCCGCTGCGCCGTCCTACCTTGACCGGCACGGCCGGCCGCAGCACCCGCGCGACCTGCTTGGCCATGCCTGTGTGCGCGGCCGCTTCCCGAGCGGGGTCATGACGCCCTGGGAGTTCGAGCGGGACGGCGAGGTGGTGCGGGTCGATCCCACGGGGCCATTGGTCGTCAGCATCGGTGGAGGCGTCGATCTCGCTGTCGATGCGGCGATCGCTGGTGTCGGCATTCTCTGGCTGTTTGAGGACTGGGTGCGCCCGCATTTCGAGAGCGGCGCGCTGGAACCTGTGCTGGAGCCGTGGTGGCAGAGCTTCCCGGGACCGTTCCTCTATTATCCCGGCCGACGGCTGGTGCCCGCGCCGCTGCGCGCATTCATCGACTACATAAAGACGCCGGCCGGCCGCGGTCCCTGAGCATCCCAAAAACAAAAAGGCCGCCCGGAGGCGGCCTTTCGATTGTCCAAATTTCGTAGCGCTTAGCGCTTCGAGAACTGGAAGGAGCGGCGGGCCTTCGCCTTGCCGTACTTCTTGCGCTCGACGACGCGGCTGTCGCGGGTCAGGAAGCCGCCCTTCTTGAGCACGGCGCGCAGCGCCGGCTCGTAGTAGGTCAGCGCCTTGGAGATGCCGTGACGAACGGCGCCGGCCTGGCCGGACAGGCCGCCGCCGATGACGGTGGCGACGATGTCGTACTGGCCGGCCCGGTTGGCGGCGATGATCGGCTGGTTGAGGATCATCTGCAGCACCGGACGCGCGAAGTAGCTCGCGAATTCCTTGTCGTTGACGACGATCTTGCCGGAGCCCGGCTTCACCCAGACGCGCGCGATGGCGTTCTTGCGCTTGCCGGTGGCATAGGCGCGGCCCGACTTGTCGAGCTTCTGGACGTGGACGGGAGCGGCCGGCTGCGCGACGGCAGCGGCAGTCCCGAGTTCTGCGAGCGAGGAAAGCTCAGCCATTACGAAGCCCTCTTGTTCTTGGAGTTCAGCTTGGCCACGTCGAGCGTGACGGGCTGCTGGGCGACATGCGGATGTTCAGCGCCTGCATAGACGCGGAGATTCTTCATCTGGCGACGGCCAAGCGGGCCGCGCGGGATCATGCGCTCGACGGCCTTCTCGACGACGCGCTCGGGGAAACGGCCCTCGAGCAACTGGCGCGCGGTGCGCTCCTTGATGCCGCCAGGATGGCCGGTGTGCCAGTAGTAGACCTTGTCGGTGTACTTCTTGCCGGTGAACACCACCTTGTCGGCATTGATGACGATGACGTTGTCGCCGTCGTCGACATGCGGGGTGAAGGTGGGCTTATGCTTGCCGCGCAGATGGTTGGCGATGACAGTGGCGAGGCGGCCGACGACGAGACCTTCGGCGTCGATCAACACCCACTTCTTCACCACATCCGCAGGCTTCTGCGAAAAGGTAGCCATGGTTCTTGCTCTCGGTTGGACCTTCCCTACCCGCGAAGGACAGGGAAAGGCGTTTCTTGTTGCTTGAATTGGCTGGGGCGTCTGCCCGTCGCCAATAACAAAACGGCGGCCGTTGCGGGCCGCTGCTTCGCGAGGGCTTATAGGCGAGGGCGGTCAGCGCGTCAAGGCGACCGAAATCTCTCTTTGCGTGGAAAATATAGCAAAAACAATGAATTGAGTAAAAGGTATTATTTTACCACATCATTCGGGCGTTTCGGCGGGATCGAATAGGTGCCCGTGGCATGCGCTACCGTGTGTCCGTCCGGCCCGGCGACGATGTCGATGTCGAACACCATCAGGCTTTTTCCCAGCTTCAGGATGCGGCAATGGCCGTCGATCGGACCGGCCTCGGCCTTGCGCACGAAGTTGATGTTGAGGTTGGTGGTGACCGACAGCGCATCCGGCCCGGCATGCGAGAGCACGCAGACATAGCCGCCGATGTCGGCCAGCGTGAACAGGGACGGACCGGATACCGTGCCGCCCGGGCGCAGGTGCCGCTCGTCGGCATTGAGCCGCACGATGCAGCCGCCGGGAAACACCTCCAGCGCCTGATAGAAGGAAAACTGGTCGTTGAGCTGCGGATAGACGCTTTCCATCAACCGATTGACGTCAGCCGCGGTCAACACCGGCTTCAGATTGCTTTGAGCGGGCATCGGCGATTTCCTATGTGCGGGACGGGCAGGGCACCCAAGGCGAGGGCGCCTGGACCAAATGTTGCGGCCGAGAAAACACGGCTAGCGGCTTTTCTTCAATCGGCAGCGTGCTAGTTCTTTTGTTCCATGGTCTGTGAAGTGCGCCACAGCAGGCCGAGAAGGATTGGGCGGAGAGGTTTGAAAACATGGCTGAAGTCGTCGCCATCAAGCCGGCAATCGCCGAGGGGCCTGTTGTCGCCAGCCTGGACAAAGGCACTCTTCGCCTGACGCTCGCCAGCCCGCCGGCCAATGCCTTGTCGCTGGCGGTGATGGCGGCGCTGATGGCCGAACTCGATCGCGCGAAATCCGACAAATCCGTGCGCGTCATCATTCTCGCGGCGTCCGGTAAGGTGTTCTGCGCCGGCCACGATCTCAAGGAACTGAGCGCCCATCGCAGCGATGCCGATCGCGGCCGGGCCTTCTTCGAGAAGACCTTTGCCGCTTGCGCCGAGTTGATGCAGGCGATCGTGCGCCACCCCAGGCCGGTCATCGCCGAGGTCGACGGCCTCGCCACCGCCGCCGGGCTGCAATTGGTCGCGAGCTGCGATCTTGCGATTGCCTCGCACGAGGCGACCTTCTGCACACCGGGCGTCAACATCGGCCTGTTCTGCTCGACGCCGATGGTGGCGCTGTCGCGCAATGTCTCGCGCAAGCAGGCCATGGAAATGCTGCTGACTGGCGAGACGATCGACGCGGCCACCGCCAGGGAATTCGGCCTCATCAACCGCATCGTGCCGCGCGAATACCTGAATCAGGTTGTCAGCAAATACGCGCAAACCATTGCTTCGAAATCATCTTTGGTGGTCAAGACCGGCAAGGAGGCGTTCTACGCTCAGGCCGAGATGGGACTGGCCGACGCCTATGTGTACACCGGCCGGGTGATGGTCGAGAACATGTTGGCGCGCGACGCGGAGGAAGGCATCGGCGCTTTCGTCGGCAAGCGCAAGCCGGAATGGAAGGACGAGTAGGGCGCCCGGAAAGAGGAAGGTCCGAATGGAACCGCGTATCTCCATCATCACCGTCGCCACCGACGATCTCGATCGCGCGACGCGCTTCTACGAGGGCATGGGACTGACCCGCCATCCGGGGATCACCGAGGGCGTCGCCTTCTTCCAGATGGGTGGAGCCATTCTCGGCCTGTTCCCGCGCGAAAGCGCCGAGGAGGATTCCGGCGTCAGCTTTGCAAAGGCGCCGTCGGCCGTCTATCTCGCCTACAACACCCGCTCCGACGCCGAAGTCGACGAAGTCCTCGCCATGGCCGAGAAGGCCGGCGGCAAGATCGTCAAGCCGGCCGGCCGCGCCTTCTGGGGCGGCTGGTACGGTTATTTCGCGGATGCCGACGGCCATGTCTGGGAAGTCGCGCACAATCCGGCCTTTCCGATCGCGGAAGACGGCTCGATCTCGCTGCCGGGCTGACGCTGCCCGTGGCGCTTCGCAAGCAACTGACGCGGCTGAAGTCGCCCTACCTCAAGCGCATCCTGCTCGAGCCGGCGCGCGTCGAGGACTGGGAACAATATCCCTGGAACCTGCCGATCTTCGCCAGCCGCGCGTTCGTGTTCGAATTCACCACGCCGATCACTATCATCGTCGGAGAGAACGGCACCGGCAAATCAACGCTGCTCGAAGCCATTGGCGCCCTGGCCGGCTATGACGAGGCCGGCGGCGGCAAGGGTTACAGGCCGGTCGATCATTCGGCTGCCATCGACAAGAGCGGGACCGCACTGGCCAATGCCTTGCGCGGCCACTGGCTGCCGAAGGTCACGGCCGGCTGGTTTTTCCGGGCCGAATCCTTCTACTCCGTCGCTCGTTACCTCGATCAGGCGGCGCTGGACGCTGGCGGTGCGCCGCCCGATTTCCTCTCGTGGTCGCACGGCGAAGGTTTCATCCGCTTCTTCGAGGAGCGCTGTCGTCGGCAAGGCATCTACATCCTGGACGAGCCGGAAAGCGCGCTGTCGCCGACACGCCAGATCGAACTGCTCAAGCTGCTGAGGCGAATGGACCTGTCCGGCACCGCGCAGGTGATCATGGCGACGCACTCGCCGCTGCTGATGGCCTGTCCCGGCGCGCGCCTGTTCCGCATCAGCCGCTTCGGGCTCGACCTGGTCGATTTTCGCGACACCGACCACTTTCGCATGATGCGCGATTTCTGCGGCGATCCGGATGGTTTTCTCGCCGAAGCGCTGTATGAGGACGAGGCATGAACCACGACAGCTACGACAACACCTATATCGCCGGCATCCTCAATTCGGTGAAGACCGTCGCCATGGTCGGCGCGTCGCCCAACGACGTTCGGCCGAGCTTTTTCGTGCTGAAGTACCTGCTGGCCAAGGGGTTCTCGGTGTTTCCGATCAATCCTGGTCATGCCGGCAAGGAGATTCTCGGCCGTACCGTCTACGCAAGCCTCGCCGACGTGCCGCAGCCAGTCGACATGGTCGACATCTTTCGTGGCTCAGTCGCGGTGCCGGGTATCCTCGATCAGATTCTGCGGCTCGATCCCTTGCCGAAGGTCGTCTGGATGCAGCTTGGCGTGCGCAATGACGAGGCGGCCGCCCGCGCCGAGGCTGCCGGCATGAAGGTGGTGATGAACCGCTGCCCGAAGATCGAATACGGCAAGCTGTCGGGCGAGATCGGCTGGACCGGCGTCAATTCCGGCGTGCTGTCGTCGAAGAAGCCGCTGATGCGGCAGGGCTTCCAGAGCTTCGGCGTAAGGCAAAAATAGCCCGGCTGCCGCGGCGCAAAATTATTCCGGGAAGAGTAGGATTTTTTCGGGCGTTCGCCGCAGATCGCCGCCGAAAGGTATATTCTTCTTTGCATTCATGGCCGGCCTTCGCCAAGAATGCCCCGCGATTTCCTGCGCAGGTTCCTGAGGGAGTTTTCGATGACGCGTACGCCCGGTTTCAACACGCTTGCCATTCACGCCGGCGCCAAGCCCGATCCGGCGACGGGCGCCCGGGCGACCCCGATCTACCAGACCACCTCCTATGTTTTCGATGACGCCGACCATGCCGCCTCACTGTTCGGCCTGAAGGCCTTCGGCAACATCTACACCCGCATCATGAACCCCACCCAGGCGGTGCTCGAGGAGCGCGTCGCGGCGCTCGAGGGCGGCACCGCGGCGCTGGCGGTCGCGTCCGGCCACGCCGCGCAGATACTGGTGTTCCACAATCTGATGCAGCCGGGCGACAATTTCGTCGCCGCGACAAGGCTTTACGGCGGCTCGATCAACCAGTTCGGCCACGCCTTCAAGAATTATGGCTGGGAGGTTCGCTGGGCCGACACCAACGATATCTCAACCTTCGAAAACCAGATCGACGACAGGACCAAGGCGATCTTCATCGAGAGCCTTGCCAATCCGGGCGGCATCTTCGTCGACATCGAGAAGATCGGCGACATCGCCCGCAAGCACGGCCTGCCGCTGATCGTCGACAACACGCTGGCCTCGCCCTATCTGGTGCGGCCGATCGAGCACGGCGCCGACATCGTCGTCCATTCGCTGACCAAGTTCATTGGCGGCCACGGCAATTCGATCGGCGGCGCCATAGTCGACGGCGGCACCTTCGACTGGTCGAAGTCGGGCAAATACCCGATGCTGTCGGAACCGCGCCCCGAATATGGCGGCATTGTGCTTCACGAGACCTTCGGCAATTTCGCCTTTGCGATTGCCGCGCGCGTCCTCGGCCTGCGCGACATCGGCCCGGCGATCTCGCCCTTCAACGCCTTCCTGATCCTGACCGGACTGGAAACGCTGCCGCTCAGGATGCAGCGCCATTGCGACAACGCGGCGAGCGTCGCCGGCTGGCTATCGAACCATCCCAAGGTCGCGTGGGTGAGCTATCCCAGCCTGCCCGGCGACAAGAACAACGCCCTGCAGAAGAAATATTCGCCGCAGGGCGCTGGCGCGGTGTTCACCTTCGGTCTCAAGGGCGGCTACGCGGCGGGCGTCAAGTTCGTCGAGGCGCTGGAGCTTTTCTCGCATCTTGCCAATGTCGGCGATACCAAGTCGCTGGTCATCCATCCGGCCTCGACCACGCACCGCCAGCTTTCCGACGAGCAGAAGATCAAGGCCGGTGCCGGGCCGGACACGGTCCGCCTTTCGGTCGGCATCGAGGACGTCAACGACATCGTCGCCGACCTCGAACAGGCGCTGGACAAGGTGTGATGGCGGCGCCGAACTTTCTCTCCGTCGATGTCTCGAGCGCCGAGCCGGAGGCCGGCGCGCCGGATCCGGACCGGCTGATTTCGGGCGATCCGAAGTTTCGCACCTGGAATGTCGAGGAGCGGGACGGGGGCCTCTATGCCGGCATCTGGGAATCGACGCCCGGCAAGTGGCGCATCGTCTATGACGAGTGGGAGTTCTGCCACGTCCTGTCCGGCGTCTCAGTCATTTCCGAGGACGGCGGCGAGGCGCGCACCGTCAGGGCTGGCGACAGCTTCGTGCTGCGGCCGGGCTTCAAAGGCAGCTGGGAAGTGCTTGAAACGACGCGGAAGGAATATGTGATCAAGCTCTGACCGCCTGCCAGCCGGGTCAGAGCAGGCGGTCGATATCGCCCTCGGAAAATCCGTACTCGCGCATCATATGCCGGTGCCAGGAGCCGCCGAGCAACTCGTCGAGGCAGGTATCGATGCGCTGGCGCATGGACGCATTGCCTTTGGCGAGTGCGAAGGCGCCGGCCGCCGGCTGCTTTTCCTCGGCCGGAACATCAATGACGGCAAGCGGCGCGTCGGGACGTCCCGCCAGGTAGCCGCGATGCGCCATGGCGACGCTGGCATAGGCATGCACCACTCCGGCGGCGACGGCCTCGGCGGCTTCTGCCTGGATGCCGAAGGTCCTGATCCGCTCGGCCGGGATGCCGTTGCGCAGCGCCGTCGGGTGCTGGATCTGGCCTGATATGACACCGATCATGCCGGTCTGATCCATGGCGACCGAGCGATAGCCTGCGAAACCGCGCGGATTGCCCTTGGCGACCAAAAGGCCGTCCGGCAGCATCCAGATCGGCCGGGTGAAATCGACCAGCTTCTTGCGCTCGTCCGAGATGAACAGCCCCGTGGTCATGTCCCAACGGTTCGCGGCCAATCCGGGCAGCAATCCCGCGAACCCTGCCTCGATGGCCGAAAACCCGTCCAGCCCCAATGTCTCGCAAACCTTCTCGGCGAGCACGGCGTCGCAGCCGCGCAAGGCGCCCGATGCGTCGGTGAAGCAGAAGGGCGGTTCCTGCAGGAAGGCGAATCTCATTGTCCCGATATCCGTCCGTCGCCTGTCAGAAGGCCACCGCCAGCTGTTCCAGCCCGTGGAAATGATAGCTGTCGCGGAAGCGCGGCTCTTCGGCGAGATGGAGCTTTGGCTGCCGCTCGAACAGCGTCTTCAGCGAGACCTGCAGTTCGAGCCTGGCCAGCGGCGCGCCGATGCAGAAATGGATGCCGGCGCCGAAGGAGACGTTCTTCTGGTCGGCGCGGCCTGGATTGAAGGCTTGCGGTGCGGCGAAGGTGGAGGGATCGCGGTTGGCCATGCCGAGCAGCAGCGCGATCTTGTCGCCGGGTTTGAGCACGATGCCGGGTTGGACCTCGATTTCCTCATAGGCATAGCGCAGGAACATATGCAGCGGCGCGTCGAAGCGCAGGCATTCCTCGACCGTGGCCGCGGTCGCCTCCGGCGTGGTGAAGAAACGGCTGGGGTCGCCGCCCTGCGCCAGGATCGAGCGCACCGCATTGCCGGTCTGGTGCACGGTCGCTTCGTGGCCGGCATTGAGCAGCAGAATGGCTGATGACACCAGCTCGTCCTCGGACAGTCTCTGGCCATCTTCTTGCGCTGCGATCAGCAGCGACAGCAGGTCGTCGCCCGGCTGCTTGCGCCGCTCGGTGACGTAGCCGCGCAGGAAATCGGAAAAGTCGCGCGCGGCGCGGTTCGCGGTCTCCTCGGTCTCGCGCGTGCGGCCATGCATGTACATGGCGACGATCTGGTGCGACCAGTCGAGCAGCTGCGGCGCCATCGCCACCGGCACGCCGAGCATTTCGGCGATGATGGTGATCGGCAGCGGCGAGGCGAAGGCGGGCAAGAGGTCGACGCCGTTGGGCTCGAAGCGATCGATCAGCTCGTTGGCCAGCGCTTCGACCCGCGGCCGCAGCCGTTCGACCTGGCGCGAGACGAAGGCGCGGTTGACCAGCGTCCGCAGCCTGGTGTGCACCGGCGGCTCCAGCTCCAGCATCGAATTGGCCTCGATGCCGTCGAAGGCGGCGAGATGCGAACGGTCCTTGCCGACGCCGCGGCTGTCGGGAATGCCGGCCGGGTTCTGGCGGCCGAAGCGGCGGTCGCGCAGCAGCCGGTTGACGTCGTCGAAGCCGCCAAAGCACCAGAAGCCGTAGTCCTCCCAGAAGAAGGCGTTCGCGGCGCCGTGTAGGAACGCATAGGCCTGGTACGGATCCAAAAAGAAGGCCGGCTCGTGCGGGTCGAGCCGCAGGCGACGGCGGGCGGGATCGAAGGCAAGGTAGGCGGGTGGCGGCATCAAATCGGTCATGCTGGATCATTAGCGCGCCTTGCCAGCCCGCTGCCAGACCGTATCTTGGCGCCCGGCAACCCAATGAATGAGCCAGCAAGATGGCTGCGGAAGGATGGTTTCGATGAATGTGATCGTGGTCGGCGCCGGCATTGCCGGGCTTTCGACGGCGTGGTCGCTGGTCAAAGCCGGGCACAGCGTTTCGATCGTCGAGCAGGGGCCGATCCCCAATCCGCTGGCCGCGTCGGGCGACCATCACCGCATCATCCGTCGCGCCTACCGCGCCGGCACCGGCTATGGCAGGCTGATCACGGAGGCGTATGACGCCTGGGACGAGATGTGGGCCGATCTCGGCGAGAACCATCTCGATGCCAGGGGGTTCCTCTGCATCTCGCGCGAGCCCGGCGACGAGGCCGAGGAATACCGCGAAGGCCTGGAGGAGGGGAACTTTCCCTTCGAGTTGCTCGACCCGGCCGCCGCGGTCGAGCGCTGGCCGTTCCTGGTGCCGGGCTCATTCCGCTACGCCTATTTTTCGACCGAGGGTGGCGCTCTGCATTGCCGCAGGATCGCCTCCGGCCTCGCTGCATGGCTGCGCGCCAACGGCGCCAATGTCTACGAAAACAGCAAGGTGGTCGAGGTCGATGCCGAGGCCGGCCGGATCACGCTCGCCGGCGGCGAGACGATGCAGGCCGACCACATCGTGGTCACTGCCGGCGCGTGGGTGCTGAAGCTGTTCCCGGAGCTCGGCGGTGAATTGAAGACCTATCGCACCGCGCTTGCCTATGTCGAACCGCCAGCCGATCTTAGGGTGGCCTGGGAAACGGCGCCCGTCATCCTCGACGTCGGCGGCGTCACCGACGGCTACATGATCCCGCTGACGCGCGGCGCCGGCATGAAATTCGGTTCGGGCCTGCACAAGGTGCCGACCAGCGACGCCGATTGGAACCGGGCGCCGGTGCCGGGTGAGGGTGAGGTGATCCGCAACCTGTTCTCGCCGCCGATCGCCCGCATCGCTGAATACAGGGTGACCGAGGTCGTCACCTGCGCCTACACCTTCACTGCTGACGAGAAGTTCCTGGCGCACGAAAGGGGCAAATGCCTGGTCGTCTCGGCCTGCTCCGGTCATGGCTACAAGTTCGGCGCGGCTGTCGGCCGGCGTGTCGCCAAGGCCGTTGGCGACGGCGATGTCGGCGGCCTCAAGAAGTGGCTGCGGGCAGAGGTGGCCTAATCCCGGCAATGCCGCGCGATATGCACGCGCCGCCAGTGCGTGGAGCCTTCCCTGACCAGCACCCGACGCGCCACCTTCTGGTACGAAGGCGCAATCTCGGTAATGCGCCGCCGTTCCGGCCTCACCAGCACCTCCCGGGCGACACTTTCATATTCCGCGGGGAGCACCACGCGCCTGAGACGCTCGGGCTCGACCACCGCAGTTTCGGCGACCCGCGCATAACGGGCCTTGCGCCACACCTTGCACAGCACCTTGCGGCCGTGGATGACGCGCCATTCCCAGGCATAGCCGCCGTCGTCCACCTTGACCGTGCGGTAGACGGTGCGAGTGATGGCCGGCACCACCTCGTAAGTGACGCGGGCTGGCGCGATCTGCTCGACGCTCGCGCGCGTGCCGTAGATCGGCGCATCGTAGTCGATGAATTGGCCGCCGGGGCTGACCATCACGTCCTCGTAGACGGTATCGTAGAGCGCCGGCCTGCGGATCGGCTCGTAGCATTCGAGCGCGCGGCCGCCGGCCGCCGTTTCCGATATCGTGGCAAGGATGGCGAGGCCCGCCACGGCCAGGGATGCGGGGCTTTTGCGGATCATGACATTCCCCATTTGAAAAGAACGCCAGTTCAACGCGGAAGTTGTAGCGGAAGCTCCGTTCCCCGAAAGCGGTTTTGCAGCTTTTCGTTAAGGGGCGCGGTTAAGAAAGTGCTACCGTTTCAAAGCGCCCCGGGAGACACTTGGTCGAAAGACGCTTCGCAGCGCCTTTCGTCGGTGGTAGCGCTTGATTCGGCTTAACCAGATGGCTAGGAGGGGCGGCCTTGCGTTAGGGTGAGCCGGCATCCTATTTACATCCTAACGATCCAGAACCGATTCTGCCCGATTGCTCATACTCCCCGGCGCCGGAATCCCATCTTCAAAAAGGGATAGTCCATGAAGAACCTCGTCGAAACCTACATGAACCTCGTTCCGATGGTGGTCGAACAGACCAATCGCGGCGAGCGGGCCTACGACATTTTCTCGCGCCTGCTGAAAGAGCGCATCATCTTCATCACCGGTCCGGTCGAGGACGGCATGGCGACGCTGGTTTGTGCACAGCTTTTGTTCCTCGAGGCCGAGAACCCGAAGAAGGAAATCAACCTCTACATCAATTCGCCGGGCGGCGTCGTCACGTCGGGCATGGCGATCTACGACACCATGCAGTTCATCAAGCCGGCGGTGTCGACGCTCTGCATCGGCCAGGCCGCCTCGATGGGCTCGCTGCTGCTTTGCGCCGGCCACAAGGACATGCGCTTCGCCACGCCGAACGCCCGCATCATGGTCCACCAGCCGTCCGGCGGCTTCCAGGGTCAGGCCTCGGACATCGAACGTCATGCGCAGGACATCATCAAGCTGAAGCGCCGCCTCAACGAGGTCTATGTCAAGCACACCGGCAAGAGCTATGACGAGATCGAAAAGACGCTCGACCGCGACCATTTCATGACCGCCGACGAGGCCAAGGACTTTGGTCTGATCGACAAGGTCATTTCGTCTCGCGAGGCCGCCGAAGTCGTCGCCGCTTAGGCGCCGATTGGCAGCGGGTGGCGGGAAAACGCGCTTTTGGCGCGGCTTGCGGCATTTCGGCCACAATTGGCTGTTCCCTCGACGGGTGGGATTGCCTACGTTAAGGCTATGTTGATTTTCGACGGCTTAGCTTTGTGTGGGGTTGCTGCGAATCGTTGCCGCGTCTTCTGATTTGTGTTTCGTACGGAATACGCTGTGTGAGCTGGGACACTGGCGGTGGCGCATTCTCGCGATAGATTGATGAGACGCCCTTGGCCAGACCATCGGCGGGCGGGCGGTGAAAGGACAGGAAAATGAGCAAGGTCGGCAACAACGGCGGTGATTCAAAGAACACCCTCTACTGCTCGTTTTGCGGCAAAAGCCAGCACGAGGTGCGCAAGCTGATTGCCGGCCCGACGGTCTTCATCTGCGATGAATGCGTCGAGCTCTGCATGGACATCATCCGCGAGGAGAACAAGACCTCGATGGTGAAGTCGCGCGAGGGCGTGCCGACCCCGCAGGAGATCCTCAAGGTCCTCGACGACTATGTCATCGGCCAGCCCTACGCCAAGCGCGTGCTGTCGGTGGCCGTCCACAACCACTACAAGCGCCTCGCGCACGCCGGCAAGAACAACGACGTCGAACTGGCCAAGTCGAACATCCTCCTCATCGGCCCGACCGGTTGCGGCAAGACGCTGCTGGCGCAGACGCTGGCCCGCATCATCGACGTGCCCTTCACCATGGCCGACGCCACGACGTTGACCGAGGCCGGTTATGTCGGCGAGGACGTCGAGAACATCATCCTCAAGCTGTTGCAGTCGGCCGACTACAATGTCGAGCGCGCCCAGCGCGGCATTGTCTACATCGACGAGATCGACAAGATTTCGCGCAAGTCCGACAACCCCTCGATCACCCGCGACGTGTCGGGCGAGGGCGTGCAGCAGGCGCTCCTGAAGATCATGGAAGGCACGGTCGCCTCGGTGCCGCCGCAGGGCGGCAGGAAGCACCCGCAGCAGGAGTTCCTGCAGGTCGACACCGCCAACATCCTGTTCATCTGCGGCGGCGCCTTCGCCGGGCTGGACAAGATCATCTCGGATCGCGGCCGCAAGACCTCGATCGGCTTCGGCGCCACGGTCGCTTCGCCCGAGGATCGCCGCACCGGTGACATCTTCCGCCAGGTCGAGCCCGAGGATCTGCTGAAGTTCGGCCTGATCCCCGAATTCGTCGGCCGTCTGCCGGTGCTGGCGACGTTGGAAGACCTCGACGAGCCGGCGCTGATCCAGATCCTGACCGAGCCGAAGAACGCGCTGGTCAAGCAGTACCAGCGGCTGTTCGAGATGGAGAATGTCGATCTGACCTTCCACGAGAACGCGCTGTCAGCGATCGCCAAGCGCGCCATCGAGCGCAAGACCGGCGCGCGCGGCCTGCGTTCAATCATGGAAGCAATCCTGCTCGACACGATGTTCGAACTGCCGGCGCTGGAAGGCGTGCGCGAGGTGGTGATTTCGGAAGAGGTGGTCTCCGGCAACGCCCGGCCGCTCTACATCTATTCCGAGCAGAAGGAAAAGAAGGGCAACGTCAGCGCCTGACATGGCACCTGGCCCATAGTTTTTGTGGAACGGCGCCCGACGGGCGCCGTTTTGCTGTGAAACGGTGTGCCGCCTGACCGATGGAGTAGGATGAACGGACCGTGTTTGCCCTTGATCTTTGCCGCTTACACATCCAACTAACAGCAGAAGGCCGAGGTGCCGAATTCTGTGCTGTAAAACTCCCGTCACAAACGGTGGTAGGCGGAACGATCCTCGGTCGTTAATATGAGATTCGCGGTTGGCCGACTGGCGGCTGCGACATGAAAGGTTGGACAATGGCCAAAACATCCAGGGCTCCCGGCGACGGCGTCTTCGCGGTCCTCCCGCTGCGCGACATCGTTGTGTTTCCGCACATGATCGTTCCGCTCTTTGTCGGGCGCGAAAAGTCGATCAAGGCGCTGGAAGAGGTGATGGGTCAGGAAAAGCAGATCCTGCTTGCGACCCAGATGAACGCAGCCGACGACGATCCCGAGCCCGATGCGATCTTCGACATCGGCACGCTCGCCAACGTGCTGCAATTGCTGAAGCTTCCCGACGGCACCGTGAAGGTGCTGGTCGAAGGCGCCTCGCGCGCCAAGATCGTCTCGTTCACCGACCGTCCCGATTTCCACGAGGCCCGTGCTTCGGCGCTGGTCGAGCCAGAGGAGGAAGAGGTCGAGATCGAGGCTCTGGCCCGCTCGGTCGTCACCGACTTCGAGAACTACGTCAAGCTGAACAAGAAGATCTCGCCCGAAGTGGTGGGCGCCGCCAGCCAGATCGACGACTATTCCAAGCTCGCCGACACGGTTGCCTCGCACCTTGCCATCAAGATACCCGAGAAGCAGGAGATGCTGGCCACGCTTTCCGTGAAGGAACGGCTGGAAAAGGCGATGGGCTTCATGGAAGCCGAAATCTCCGTGCTCCAGGTGGAGAAGCGCATCCGCTCGCGCGTCAAGCGCCAGATGGAGAAGACGCAGCGCGAGTACTACCTCAACGAGCAGATGAAGGCGATCCAGAAGGAACTCGGCGAAGGCGAGGACGGCCGCGACGAGGCCGCCGAGATCGAGGCGCGCATCAAGAAGACCAAGCTCTCCAAGGAGGCCCGCGAGAAGGCGGAAGCCGAGTTGAAGAAGCTCAGGACGATGTCGCCGATGTCGGCTGAATCGACCGTCGTGCGCAACTATCTGGACTGGATCCTGTCGATCCCGTGGGGCAAGAACTCCAAGGTCAGGCACGACCTGGCCTTCGCCCAGAACGTGCTCGACACCGACCATTTCGGCCTCGACAAGGTCAAGGACCGCATCGTCGAGTATCTCGCCGTGCAGAGCCGCCAGAAGAAGATCAAGGGGCCGATCCTGTGCCTCGTCGGTCCTCCCGGCGTCGGCAAGACCTCGCTCGGCAAGTCGATCGCCAAGGCGACCGGCCGCGAGTTCATCCGCATGGCGCTTGGCGGCGTGCGCGACGAGGCCGAGATCCGCGGCCACCGGCGCACCTATATCGGCTCGATGCCCGGCAAGGTCATCCAGTCGATGAAGAAGGCCAAGAAGTCCAACCCGCTCTTCCTGCTCGACGAGATCGACAAGATGGGTCAGGACTTCCGCGGCGACCCGTCATCGGCCCTGCTCGAGGTGCTCGATCCGGAGCAGAACTCGACGTTCATGGACCATTACCTCGAGGTCGAATACGACCTGTCGAGCGTGATGTTCGTGACGACGGCGAACACGCTGAACATCCCTGCGCCGTTGATGGACCGCATGGAGATCATCCGTATCGCCGGCTACACCGAGGACGAGAAGATCGAGATCGCCAAGCGGCACCTGATGCCGAAGGTGATCCGCGACCACGCGCTGCAGCCGAAGGAGTTCTCCGTTGGCGAGGACGCGATCCGCGGCATCATCCAGACCTACACCCGCGAGGCGGGCGTGCGCAGCCTGGAGCGCGAGCTGATGAAGCTCGGGCGCAAGGCAGTGACCGAGATCCTGAAGACGAAGAAAAAGTCGGTCACCATCACCGCCGACAATCTCGCCGACTATCTCGGTGTGCCGCGCTACCGCTTCGGCCAGGTCGAGGCTGACGATCAGGTCGGTGTCGTCACCGGGCTTGCCTGGACGGAAGTCGGCGGCGAACTGCTGACGGTCGAAGGCGTCATGATGCCCGGCAAGGGCCGCATGACCGTGACCGGCAACCTGCGCGACGTGATGAAGGAATCGATCTCGGCGGCGGCCTCCTATGTCCGCTCGCGCGCTCTCGATTTCGGCATCGAGCCGCCGCTGTTCGACAAGCGTGACATCCACGTCCACGTGCCGGAGGGGGCAACCCCGAAGGACGGCCCGTCGGCCGGCGTGGCAATGGCGACCGCCATCATTTCGGTGCTGACCGGTATTCCGATCAAGGCCGATGTGGCGATGACCGGCGAGATCACGCTGCGCGGCAGGGTGCTGCCGATCGGCGGTCTCAAGGAGAAGCTGCTGGCCGCGCTGCGCGGCGGCATCAAGAAGGTGCTGATCCCGGAAGACAACGCCAAGGACCTGGCGGAGATCCCGGACAACGTGAAGAACGGCATGGAGATCATTCCGGTCTCGCGGGTCGGCGAGGTGCTGCGCCACGCGCTGGTGCGGATGCCGGAGGCGATCGAGTGGGTCGAGCCGGTCAACGCCCCGGCCGCGGCCGACAGCGGCGACGATGCCGGAAAGTCGCTTGCGCATTAGATTTGGCTAAAGTTGCAGCGCACAAAACGAAAGCCGGGCCTCGCGCCCGGCTTTTTAATGTGAAAAACCCCGGAATTCCGGGCTTTTTTCGGATTTTTTCCGCTTTTTCGACTTGGTTGCAGGAACGCTTCTTTCTAAAGTCCGTTTCCTGCCGGATGAGTCGAAAGTTCCGGTTTTCTCATGGAAGGGAATTTTGATGAACAAGAACGAACTGGTGTCCGCTGTCGCCGATGCCGCGAGCATTTCGAAGGGTGACGCGCAGTCAGCCGTCGATGCGGTGTTTTCCGTGATCACTGGCGAACTGAAGAAGGGCGGCGATGTCCGGCTTGTCGGCTTCGGAAATTTCACCGTGTCAAAACGCGCTGCTTCGACCGGCCGCAACCCGCAGACCGGCGCCGAGGTGAAGATTCCGGCGCGCACCGTGCCGAAATTCTCGGCCGGCAAGGGCCTCAAGGACGCGGTCAACTAAGACCTTTTTCTTTAAAGATCAGAAAAGCCGGGCTTGCCCGGCTTTTCTTTTGCCCATCGCCAGCAGGGCAGATCAGCCCGTCGGCGCGTCCGCGCGCAGCAGTCCTTCCTGCTTCAGATCGCTCCAGAGAGCTTCGGGCAGCTTGACGTCGAGCAGCGCGCGGTTGCTTTCGACCTCGCCCGGCCGCTGGCCGCCGGGGATCACCGACACGACAGACGGATGCTGCAGCGGGAACTGCAACGCCGCCTCGATGAGGCGCACGCCGTGGCGCTTGCAAACCGCCTCGATGCGCGCCACGCGATCGAGCACGTCCTTCGGCGCCTCGGAATAGTTGTAGAAGGCTCCCGGCTTCGGCCCCGTGGCCAGGATGCCGGAATTGTAGGGGCCGCCGAGCACGATGCCGATGCCGCGTTTCTGGCAGAGCGGCAGGAAGGACTGCAAAGCCTCCTGCTCCAGCAGCGTGTAGCGTCCTGCCAGCAGGAAAAGGTCGAAATCGCCGCGCTCGGCCAATGTCTGACACACCTGCCATTCATTGATGCCGCCGCCGAAGGCCCTGATCGCGCCCTGGTCGCGCAGCGAAAGCAGGCCGTAATAGCCGGAGGTCATGAACTCCTCGATGCGCCGGTCGGAGGCCTCCTTGCTGCCGTGGGTGAAGATGTCGACGTCGTGGACGAACAGGATGTCGATGCGGTCGACGCCGAGGCGCTCCAGCGAGGCCTCGAAGGAGCGCATGACGCCGTCATAGCTGTAGTCGTAGACCTCCCGGCGCGACGGCGTGTCGAAGAACTTGCCGATGCCGGTGCGCTCAGCCGGCGGACAGGCGCGCATCAGGCGCCCGACCTTGCTCGACAGCACATAGTCGTCGCGCTTCTTGCCGCGCAGGAACGGGTTGAGCCGGGTTTCCGAGAGGCCGAGACCGTAAAGCGGCGCTGTGTCGAAGTAGCGGCAGCCGATGTTCCAAGCCGCTTCCAGCGTGGCATGGGCGTCCTCGTCGGAGACGGCGCGATAGAGGTTGCCGAGCGGCGCCGTGCCGAAGCCGAGTTCGGTGAAGTCGATGCCGCCATTGCCGATGCGGTCGAAATGCCGTGTCTTCATGTCGTGGAGTTTTCCTGGAGCTGATTTGTCTGACATGACACTATCACGCCCGTGGCACAGCAAAAGCGCCGACGGCCGTTGGACAGGCATTTTCGCGGTGATAGCATGAACAAAAACAAGCCTTTCCCGGGAAGGCGTGACCAGAAGCTTCCACCTTTTCAACCCCTGGGCAGACTGGTGAAGCCATCATGACCAAGGCCGGTACGGATCTGTTCGCGATCGCGCTGGAGGAACTCGGCGGCGTGCTGGCCAAGGTGGACGGGGCCAGCATCGACGCCGCCTGCGAAGTGCTCGTCGGGGCCGGCAGGATCGCCGTCTATGGCTGCGGCCGCGAGGCGCTGCAGGTCAAGGGTTTCGCCATGCGGCTCTACCATCTCGGCCTGCCGGTGTCGGTGGTCGGCGACATGACCACGCCGCCGCTGGGCAAGGGCGACGTCTTCCTGGTAAGCTCCGGGCCGGGCGAGACCACGACGGTGCTGACCCTGATGCAGGTCGCGCGGGATGCGGGCGCAAAGGTGCTGCTCGTCACCGCTGAAAGCGGAAGCAGCGCGGCCAGGCTCGCCGATTTCTCCTTGCTGATCCCGGCGCAGACCATGGCCAGCGACCAGGGCGCGGCAAAGACCTCCGTCTTGCCGATGGGGTCGCTGTTCGAGGGCGCGCTGTTCCTGCTGTTCGAAGTGATGGTGCTGAAGCTCAAGGCCCTGACCGGCGCCTCGCCGGAGGCGATGCGCGCCCGCCACACCAATATGGAGTAGGGGCGATGCGTTACGAATTGATGCTGCCGCACCAGATCCGCAAGGCGATCGCCGAAAACTGGCCGGTCGTGCTGCCGCTCGGCGTGCTCGAATATCATGGCGAGCACATGGCCGTCGGGATGGACACGCTGGCCGTCGTCAAGACACTGGAATTGTTCGAGAAGGAGGCCGACATCGTCATCCTGCCGGCCTTCTACTATGGCGCCGCGAGCTACGCGGTGGCGCCGCCTGAAGGCAGCGGCTCGGTGCAGGTCGGCGGCAATCAGCTGGCGCCGTTCGCCGAGGAGCTGTTCTTCAGCCTGCTGCGCATCGGCTTTCGCAACATCCACGCCATCATCCACCACCAGACCGAGAATTTCACCGCCGGCATGCCGACCGACCTCGCTTTCAAGGCCGCCGGCCGGCAGGCGATCTTCCGCTTCCTGGAAAAGCAGCGCGGCGAGGGCTGGTGGGGTTCCGAGGCGATGGCCGACTACTATGCAGGCCATGCCAAGGGCGAGAACTTCTTCAATTGGGTTCAGGTGCATCCGCTGATGTCGGCCGCCATGAACGGCCAGTACCCGTTCGACCATGCCGGCATCGGCGAAACCTCGCTGATGCTGGCGCTGTGCCCCGAAGCGGTCGACGCCGGCCGCTTCGCCGACAATACAAGCTGGTACACGGCGAGCGCGCCGGAAGCTTCGGCAGAGCTGGGCAGGAAGGGCGTCGCCATGATCCTTGAGCATCTGCGCGCCCTCCTGTCGGCCTGACGCGGCGAGCAGCGCCTGGCCACGCCCGACAGAAACGCGACTTCTCAATCGTTACGCCTATTTTCACCATCCGCCGCCATGATCGCCGGGCTAAGGGGGCCGGAATGGACGAGATCGGTAGCGATGGACGGTTGCGGCACGACGTTCCGATGCACGTCGCCAAGCGCCTGTTCATCGGCCTTGCCGGCCTCTTCTGCATCATCGTCCCGACATGGGAGCTCTATCGCGGTGTCTGGCCACCGAACTTTGCCAGCCCCTTTTTCCTGTTCATCATCCTCGGCGCCTATGCGGTCGGCATCCCGCTTGCGCTCGCCGCGCTCTTCAGTCCGGCGGTGCGCTGGATCGTTGGCACGGGCCGCATCGATATCGTGACGCGCAATCCGTTCTTCCTGCGCCGCTATCGTCTCGGCCCGGGCGACATTGCCGATTTCCGTCTGCGCAGGATCGAATGGGACAGCGGCGGCCCGACCTTCTCGGTGGTCCTGACGACGCTGAAAGGCGAGCGTTTTGAGACGCGCGATTTCGGCACGGCGGCAACCGCCGAGATGTTTCGCGACCGGATAAGCTCCGTCTTCCTGGGGAAAGCGGCGAGCTGAAGCGCTACTTCACCGCGCCGGCCGTCATGCCCATGATCAGGTAGCGCTCCAGAAGGATGCCGATGACGGCAAGCGGCGTGATGGCGGCGGTGGCGAGTGCGGCCATCGACCACCAGTTGATGCCTTGCGATCCGGTCTGGCTCGCCACCATGACGGGAATGGTCTTGGCGTCGGTCGAGGTCAAAAGCGCGGCGAAGAAATACTCGTTCCAGCACAGCACCATCGCCAGGATGAAGGCGGCGACCATGCCGGGCAGCGCGATCGGCATGACGATGCGGAAGAAGGCTCCCCAGATCGACAGCCCGTCGACGAGCGCAGCTTCCTCGAGCTCGACCGGGATCGAGTTGAACTGGTCGCGCATGATCCAGATGACGATCGGCAGCACCATCAGCGTGTAGAGCAGGATCAGCCCGACGCGCGTGTCGAGCAGGCCGACCTCGCGGTAGAGCACCAGGAAGGGCAGCGCCAGCACCACCGGCGGCAGGATCAGCTGCGACAGGAAGAAGAAGGAGATGTCCTCGTTCTTGAACCAGGCGAAGTGGTAGCGGTAGCGGGTCAGGCCGTAGGCGGCGAGGCTGCCGATGATGATGGCGAGGCCGGATGCGCCGACCGAGGCGATGACCGAATTCATGAAGCGCTTGAAGAACTCGTCCCGCACAGTCGAGGTCTGCGTGATCGAGTCCGGCGACAGGCCGAGCGAGCGCCAGCCCTTCCAGTCAGGCTGGAAGTCGACGAACGGGATCAGATGGCCCTGGGTGACGTCGACCGCCGATTTGAATGACGTCGTGATCGTCCAGTAGATCGGGAAAAGGCAGATGAAGGACCAGAACACCAGCGCGCCATAGATGAAGACGCGGCTGGTCAGGAAGCTCGCCGGCGAGCTGATTTCGGAGACGGAATAGTCGGTGGTCTGGACGCTCATGTTGCCGGCCGCTCAGTTGACGTTGCGCACGAAACGGCTGGCGAATTTCAGCAGCCAGGTCACGAACACGATGATGATGACGAGATAGGCCATGGCCAGCATCGTGCCGTAGCCGACATTCGAGCGGTCGCGGTACTCGCGGTAGATGAAGCTCGACACCGAATCCGTGGCGCCGCCGGGGCCGCCTGACGTCACGGTGATGATGATGTCGGCCAGCTTCAGCTTGAAGATGATACGCAGGATCACCGCCGTCACCGACACCGGCAGCATCAGCGGGAAGGTGACCTGCCAGAACGTCTGCCAGGTGGTGGCGCCGTCGACGCGGGCCGCCTCCAGCACCTCGCGCGACATCGCCTGCAGGCCGGCCAGCAGCATGATCATCATGAACGGGATGAAGGTCCAGGCGTCCAGCACCATGATCGAGATGCGCGCGGTGATCGGGTTGGAGAAGAAGGCTGGATTGTCCCAGCCGAGATGTCGCGCCAGCGTCGCGGCCGGACCGAAGCGATACTCCATCAGCGACTTGCCGATCATCCATGACACCGCGACCGGCGACAGCATCAAGGGCATCAGGAAGACGACCCGGAAGAATTTGCGCGCGCGGATCTGCGCGTTGAGGAGCAGCGCCAGGCCGAAGGCGATGATGTATTCGACGAACACCGCGAGCACATAGAGCACCATGTTGAACAGCGCGTTGCGGTAGTATGGGTCGGCCAGCATCTGCCAGAAATTGTCGAGCCCGTTGAATTTGCGGCCGGAGAAGGAGCTGAGGTTCCAGTCCGTCAGCGCGATGTAGAAGCCGAACAACGTCGGGAACACCACCATGGCGATGGTGAACAATAGCGCGGGAAGCAGGAACAGCGCGCGCTGACCGTCCTCGCCGCGCGTCAGCACCTGACCGACGCCCAGCGCCACGCCCCACAGCACATAGGCATAGACGATCGGCCGCCAGGTATCGAAGCCGAGCGTGGTGACTTCCGTCTTGTAGAGGATCTGCAGCGCGATGACGGCGAGCAGGCCGAGCGTCGCCGCGGCCATCAAGGCGAAACCGAGCCGCTTGCGGCCGGGTGGGATCAGATCGGCTGGAACGCCGTTTGCCGGCCATGCATTGGTGGGCAAGGTCTGGTCAGCCACGCGTCCCGTCCGTCGATACAAAAGCTAGCGACCGGCTGGCCGGTCAAAACGAGGTCCGGCGGCTACGCGTCGCCGGACCCCGGTTCATCATACGATCAGGCTACACGCCGAGAGAGGCTTTGTAGAGCTTGATCTGGTTTTCGCGGCCGATCTGGTCGGTGAGCTTCTCCCAGGCGGCGGCGATGGCGTCGGCGCCTTCCTGCGCCTTCATCTTGCCGGCGAAGGTGTTGGCCAGGATGTCCTCGGCGGCGCTGTAGTACTGGAAGATGCCGGGGATGCGTGGCTCGATCGCCGCGTTCGGATGGTTGTAGCTGTCACCCTCGGACTTGAGGTAGGAACTGATGAACGCCTCGTCGTAGCCGGCAGCCACCCATTCCGGAATGTTGAAATGGCTGTTGCGGTAGGGCTGGAAGCCCGACGGATAAGCCGCGCACCAGAGCGACAGGTCCTTGCCGCCAAGATGGGCCGCCGCCGACCAGGCCGCCTTCTGCTTCTTTTCATCGCTGTCGACGCGGGCCATGACATAGACGCCCCAGCCGAGATAGGCGCAGTTCGGCGAATAGTTCGGCCCGCTGGCAAGCTTGTCCCACTGGCCGGTCTTCGAATTGTAGACGTCGTCCGAGCCGGGCAGGATCGAGAAGCCGGTGACGTCGCCGATGACCGACGAGTCGTTGGTCTTGACGTTGGAGCCGATGTCGCCCCACCACGGGATCATCGAGCCGGTGCCGGCCAGGAACTGCTGGAAGCCGGTGGTGTTCGGATCGGCGTTGATCTGGTCCGGCGGCTCCGAGGGCAGGGCGTCGATCACGTCCTGGATCGCCCGCACCCACGCCGGATTGTTGATGCGCGGCTTCATCGTGTCGGCATCGAACAGCCAGGCCTTGTCGTCGGGATGCTTGGCATAGGCGCTGGCGCGGCTGCCGAGGAAGTAGAAGCCGAAGCCGCCCCAGGGCTTGGGCGCGTCGAGATAGCCGTAGACGTCCTGGCCCTTGAACTGCTTGCCCTTGAGGAACTTGGTGACGGCCTGCACTTCCTGCCAGGTCTTCGGCACGCCCCATTCTGTCGTCGCGCCGCTTTCCTTCCACGCCTTGGCGAGATCGGCATCGGCGAACACGTCGGTGCGGTAGTTGAAGTTGTGCGCGTCGCCGTCGATGGTGACGCGGTACTGCTTGCCGTTCCAGGTGCCGACCGGCGGCTTCAGGTAGTTGACCAGGTCGTCGAAATCGATCTGCTTCTTGACCCAGTCGGGCATTTCGGAGGTCAGGCCCTTGCCGCAGACATCGCCTTCGAAGGGCGCGCCCATCTCGATGATGTCGAAGTCGACGGTGCCGGTGGCGATCGATTGCTGCAGGCGGGCGTTGTAGTCGGCCTGCGCCAGGTCGATCCAGCTGATCTTGGCACCCGTATAGGCCTCCCACGGCTTCAGGAAGCCGCGGAACAGAACATTGTGCAGGTTCTGGTTGTTGAGGCCCATGAAGGTGAGCTCGACGCCGGCGAACTCGCCTTCCTTGACGTTGGCCTTGGTCGCTTCGAGGCAGAGCTCGCCGACCTTCTGGAAATCGGCATCGGTCGGCTGACCCTTGCCGACGCCGGGGATCTGCAGGATCTTCGCGCGCAGATCGTCGGCCGCGGCGGCCGGCCGGGTCAGCGCGCCGAGGCCGGCGCCTGAAGCCGCGGCGATCGCGGCCATGCTGGCCGCGCCCTTGAGAATGTCACGCCGGGTGGCACCCGCGCGGACCAGTTTTTCGTAAAGACCGACTCTCATCTACATTCCTCCCAGAACAAAAGCCGTGAATTTGACGTGCCAACCTATCGGACGCCGAAACGTCTGCGTTTCTCCTATACCATATGGGGACGTGGGACCCCACCCTGCGTCGCGTGGAGATCCGATTTCCGGCAAAGCACCGATCATCGGATTTTGCGCTCGCCACTATTCGCGTAATCGATTACCTTGTCAACAGGAATGGCTTTTTATCTATAATATACTGACTTGCCCTTGCCGTTGGCAATGGCTAGCTTCACCGAAAACGATAGGGGAGATGATGGCTCAAGTCGCGATCACCAATGTGGCCAAGGCGTTCGGACCCGTCAAGGTCCTGCACGATGTCAGCGTCGATATCGCCGACGGCCAGTTCGTCGTGCTGGTCGGTCCTTCCGGCTGTGGCAAGTCCACGCTCTTGCGGATGGTGGCCGGGCTGGAAACGGTCTCCGGCGGCACGATCGCGATCGGCGAGCGCGTCGTCAACAATCTGCCGCCGGCGAAGCGCGACATCGCCATGGTGTTCCAGAACTACGCGCTCTACCCGCACAAGACGGTGGAGCAGAACATGGCCTTCGCGCTGAAGCTGCGCAAGACCGATCCGGCGATCGTCGCCGAGCGGGTCAAGCGCGCCGCCGACATCCTCGACCTCGCGCCCTATCTCAAGCGTTATCCGCGTCAGCTCTCGGGCGGCCAGCGCCAGCGCGTCGCCATGGGCCGCGCCATCGTGCGCAACCCGCAGGTGTTCCTGTTCGACGAGCCGCTGTCCAATCTCGACGCCAAGCTGCGCGTCCAGATGCGCACCGAGATCAAGGAACTGCATCAGCGGCTGAAGACAACGACCATCTACGTCACGCACGACCAGATCGAGGCCATGACCATGGCCGACAAGATCGTGGTGATGCGCGACGGCCGAATCGAGCAGGTCGGTGCGCCGCTGGAACTGTTCGACCGTCCGGCCAACCTCTTCGTCGCCGGCTTCATCGGCTCGCCGGCGATGAACCTTCTGAAGGGCGTCGTGCGCAAGGGCGACAAGCCGATCGTCGACATATCCGGCACGGTGTTTCCGCTTGCCCCCGGCAGCACCGCCAGGGATGGGCAGAACGTCGTCTACGGCGTACGGCCCGAACATCTCGAAATCCATCCCGACGGCGTTGCCGCCAGGATTTCCGTGGTCGAGCCCACCGGTTCCGAGACCCTGGTCTTCGTGCGCTTCGGCGAAAGCGAGATGGTGGCGCTGTTCCGCGAGCGCCACGACTTCAAACCGGGCGACACGCTGCATCTTCGGCCACGGCTCGACCAGCTTCACCTTTTCGACGCAGAGACCGGCAACCGGCTCTGATCTCCAACAGATTTTTCGCGAGGACTGCCATGCTCAAAGGGATCAATCCGCTGCTCAATGCCGACGTGCTCCAGGCACTGCGGGCGATGGGCCACGGCGACGACCTGATCATCTGCGACACCAATTTCCCGGCCGATTCGGTCGCTCGCCAGACGGAGCTCGGCTATCTGCTGCGCATCGACGCGCCGGCGGCGGAGGTGGTGAAGGCGGTGCTGTCGCTCTATCCGCTGGACAGCTTCGTCGACGACGCGGCCGCCCGCATGGAGATCGTCGGCAATCCTGACGAGATCCCGCCGGTGCAGAAGGAGGTGCAGAAAGAGATCGACAAGGCCGAGGGCAAGGCCTGGCCGATGATCTCGATCGAGCGCTACGCCTTCTACGAGCGCGCCAAGAAGGCCTATTGTGTCATCCAGACCGGCGAGCGCCGCTTCTATGGCTGCTTCGCCTTCCGCAAGGGCGTCATTCCGCCGGATGCGGAGTAGGGCGATGGCCGCCGGCAAGCCTGTCGTCATCCTGGGTGTCTTCGTCGCCGACACCGCCTACCGCGCAGACCGCCAGCCGCGCATGGGCGAGACCATCCTCGGCAACTCGTTCAAGCTGGGGCCGGGCGGCAAGGGCTCGAACCAGGCGGTCGCCGCCGGCAAGCTGGGCGCCGACACCACCTTCCTGACCCGGCTCGGCGTCGATGCCTTCGCCGACATGGCCAGGCACACCTGGCAAGCGGCCGGCGTGAAGGCGGCGGTCATCGACACGCCGGAGAGCTACACCGGCGCTGCCTATATTTTCGTCGAGGAGACGACCGGAAACAACGCCATCATCGTCAGTCCGGGCGCGGCGATGCTGATCTCGCCCGCCGACATCGATGCCCATGCCGGCCTCATCCGCTCGGCCGGCGTCTTCGTCACCCAGCTCGAGCAGCCGATCGAGGCCGCGCTGAGGGCGCTTGAGATCGCGCGCGGGGCAGGGGTGGCGACGATCCTCAACCCGGCCCCGGCCGCCAGGCTGCCCTACCGCATCTATACGCTTTGCGACTATGTCACGCCCAACGAGACGGAGGCCGAGGAACTGACCGGCATCAAGGTGTCGTCCATCGACGACGCCCGCCGCGCCGCCGACAGCCTGCTCGAGAAAGGTGTCGGCGCGGTCATCGTCACGCTCGGCGAGAAGGGCGCGCTGCTCCACACGAAGGATCGTTCCGACCATGTCGGCGCCGTCAATGCCGGGCCGGTGGTGGAAACGACGGGCGCCGGCGATGCCTTCAATGGCGGCCTCGCGGCGGCCCTGGCGAAAGGCGTCGAGCCGCTGCAGGCGGTAAAGTTCGCCTGCGCCGTCGCCGGCATTTCGGTGACTCGCCCCGGCACTGCGCCGTCGATGCCGACGCTGCAGGAGGTCGAGGCGCTGCTGACGCGGACTTGAGGTCGACAGCGGGCCTAGCTGCCTCACCAGTCGGGATTGTCGTCGAGCCAATACGCTTCAAGGCAACCGAATTGACGCGGGAGGCCGAGCCGGCGTTTGGCGTCAAATGCCATCTCCGAAAGGGGCCACTGTGAGTTGCGCCCTTCCGCGCCTGGCACGATGGTGTACCCATCGGCGATCAACTGCAGCTTCATCTCCTCGAAGTGCCTTTTGAAGCCGTTCTCGATTCGGCTTTGCGGATAGCGTCGTCTATACAGGCATTCATGGCTCAGAATGCCGGAATACATCTGGGCGCTGAGCGTTCTCAGGGCGGTTTCGGAAATCTGTTTGTCGGTGCCCTTGGACCAGCACCGACCTGCCGACGCCACCAGCATCGCGGCCAGCAAACCTGCCAAAACCCTCTCCACCTGGGTCCCTTCCGGCCAAGGTGACATATTAGCCACAGGTAATGTTTATCGGCAATCCGGTCTTGCGCCTTTGCCCCGAGTGTCCCGTAATGGGTCATCATTTCTGGCATCGCAATTGCACTGTCAGCAATGCCCGGGGTCGTTAATTACCCCGGCAGCCGGGGGGCAAATTCGGGGGGCCCCGCCGCTCCAGAAATGGAGCGGCGGGCTCTTTAACAACTGAGTTTGAAAGCCGCCTGAATCGCCAAGACCAGAGTGCTGCAGCCATGTATTTTCCTCAGTTTCTAGTAGGCATGCTCGCAACGTCGTTCATCACGGCAATCTGGGCCGAAATAGAAACCGGCTCGGTCTGGAAGGCGCTGGGCTGGGCCATTCTTGCGCTGGTCATTCTTCAGGTTGGATATATCGGTCTGGTTGTCGGCCTGATCTACAAACGTGGATCGAAAGGCACCGAGGCGGCCCGGATGTCGGCAAATTACACGCCGCCGGCCTGAATGGCGAAAACCGGCGTGCCGCCGCAGCGGCCACAAGCCGGTTCCTGAAAGTTGAAGCTTTTCTACAGAGTCAGGGCCTAGGCCCTTGAAAGAAATGGCGCGAGTGACGGGGCTCGAACCCGCGACCTCCGGCGTGACAGGCCGGCACTCTAACCGACTGAGCTACACCCGCGCACTTGACGACCACGTGTCAGCCGTGTTCGTCGTTGGGCCGCTGGATAAGGGGTTCGCCACCGGGTGTCAAGCGCGGCAAAGCACCTTATCGGCAAACTGGAGAAGGTTTTTTGACAACCGCCTCTTTACGCTGGAAAACCGCCACGCGGCCAACGCGGCGCCTGTTCATTTGGCCTTGCGAAGCCTGCCCTAACTGCTTAAAGGTCCGGCCCGGAGCGGGCGATTAGCTCAGTTGGTAGAGCGCTTCGTTTACACCGAAGATGTCGGCGGTTCGAGCCCGTCATCGCCCACCATCCCAGCCATCTTCAAGACCCTGAAGCGAATCTCGCTGTTCGCCCACGCCCGCCAACAATCATGGCGGCAGCAGCCGAAAATCCTTGCCCTCGGGCAGCAGCTGGCCGCCGTCGACGACGATGGTCGTGCCGGTGATGTAGCTGGCGTCGTCGGAGGCCAGGAACAGGAAGGCATTGGCGACGTCGCGCGGGCTGCCCAGCCGTCCGAGCGGGATGGAGTCCTGCATGTTCTGGATATAGGCCACGCCCCGATGCAGCTCGATCGCCTCGGTGAGGATGTTGCCGGGCTCGACGCCGTTGACAGTGATGCCGTAGCCGGCGAATTCGAGCGCGGCGGCACGGATTAGCCCGTTGATTCCGGCCTTGGTCGCCGAATAATGGCCGTGGCCGGGGCTGGTCACGTGCGGGCCTGTGATCGATGAGGTGAACAGCATCCGGCCATGCCGCTGCGCCTTCATCGGCACCAGTGCGGCGCGCGTTGCATTGAAGGAGCCGCGCAGGTTGACGGCCATCACCCTGTCCCAGTCCTCCGGGCTGGTGTTCTCGATCAGCTGCCAGGGATAGATGCCGGCATTCTGGACCAGGATGTCGAGTCGGCCATGCTGCTCGAGCGCCAGCGCCACGGCGGCCTCGGCCTCGGCCATTTGCGAGATATCGGTGCGGATGAAGGCGGCGCCGAACTCGCTTGCGGTGGCTTGTCCGGCCTCGGCCTCGGTGTCGGCCAGCACGAGCTTCGCGCCCTCTTCGGCGAAACGCTGCGCGATGCCCTTGCCGATGCCGCGCGCGCTGCCGACGATCAGCGCGACCCTGTCCTGCAGCCGGCCGGTCATGCCAGCCTCTGCCGGATGGTCTGCTTGAAGGCGTCGAGCAGCACCGCCGCCAGCACCAGCAGGCCGTGGATCACCTGGGTGAAATTGGCCGGCAGGCCCATCAGGTTGATCGCCGTGTTGATGGCCGAGAGCAAGAGCACGCCGGCATAGACCCCGGGCAGGGTGCCGACGCCGCCCTTCAGGCTGACGCCGCCGATAACGACGGCGGCGAAGGCGTTGAACAAAAGCCCGACGCCGAGATTGGCGGTGGCGCCGGAGGTGCGGATGGCCAGCAGCCAGCCGGCGAGACCGGCGATGGCGCCGGCAAGCACGAAGGCGATGATCAAATTGCGATTAACGCGGATGCCGGCGCGGAAGGTAGCCGTCTCGTTGCCGCCGATCATCACCAGATGCCGGCCGAACGGCGTCTTGGCCATGATCAGCGAGAAGACGACGAAACAGGCGATGGCGATCCAGGCGGTGAGCGGCAGGCCGATCAGCCGCTGGATGCCGAACCAGCGGATCGCCGGCGCCAGGTCCTGCGCCGAGCGGCCGCCGGAAACGACGAGCACCAGGCCGCGCACCCAGATGTAGGAGGCCAGCGTGATGATGAAGGCGCTCATCTTCAGCCTGACGATCAGGAAGCCGTTGAAGACGCCGATGATGCCGCCGACGAGGACGGCGAGCAGCAGCGAAACCGGGACCATCAGCCATTGCGGGTGCAGTTGCACGCCGAGGCCGATGCCCGACGAGCAGAACAGGATGCCGACCGCCATGGCGCTGAGCGCGGCGACCGATTCGACCGACAGGTCCATGTGGCCGGCGATGATGACCAGCGCCAGGCCGATCGACATCACGCCCAGCACGCTGGAGGCCTCGATGATGTTGGCGAAGATGCCGAGCTGGAAGTAGTTCGGAATGAGCAGGGAAAACACCACCAGCACGAAGACCAGCATGAACCAGACGAGATTGTCGAGAATGAGCTCGAGAGCATGGCGGGTGCGGGGGTTCATGAGCTGATCCGGTTGGCGCGCGTGTTTGACAAAGTTGCGGCTTCGCGCGTTTCGACGCGCGCGGCGCTTTTGAGGGGCGCTCCGGGCCGGGTAGCCCGGAGCGGTCCTCGTGGTTACTCGACCGGTTTTACGGTTTCGGTCGGCGGCTTCTGGTTGCCCCAGAAGGCCGGATTGTCGACGTTCTCTTTGGTGATGGCGGCGCCGGGGATCTTGATGTTCGGGCCCCAGGCTTCCTTGGTCACCGTCGACTTCAGGCCAAGCACGTCATATTCGCCTGGCTTGATCTCTTCCTTTTTGACGATCTTGTCCATGAACATGGCGACGGCCGCGGCCTGGGCGTAGAGCGGCTGTTCGACTTCGACGTTGAGCCAGCCCTTGCGGATCAGGTCGAGACCGACCGGTGCGCCGTTCGAGCTCATCATCATAACGTCGCCGGGCTTCTTGCCTGCGGCCTCGAGCGAGGCGACGCCGGCGACCGAGAGATGCGCGGCATGGCTGAAGATCAGGTCGATGTCGGGATTGGCGAGCATCTGGTCGGCGACGATGGTGCCGGCGTTGCTGGCTTCCCACTGCATGGCCGGAAGCGAGATGATCTTGACGTCCGGGAACGCCTTCATCTTCTCCTCGAACCCCTTCTGGATGTCGAGCGTGTAGGGATCGCCGGGATCGCCGAGCACCTGCAGGATCTTGCCCTTCACCGCCCCGTTCTTCGCTTTCAGGAGCTTCTCGGCCTGGTCGGCGGCGACGTAGCCGATCTCGACCGTGCCGGCGACCGAGGTGAAGTCGGACGGGGTGGAGGTGATCTGGCGGTCGAATTCTACCACCGGAATGCCGGCGGCGCGGGCCGCTTCGACGGACGGTTTCAGCGCGTTGAAATCGACCGCCGCAAGGACGATCGCGGCGGGCTTCAGCGCGATGACGTCGTTCATCTGCGATTGCTGGCCGTCGGTCTTGTTGTCGGCGTTCAGCGATTTGAAGTCGTAGCCGACCTGCTTCAGGAACAGTTCCAGCGCGGTCACCGAACCCGTCTGGAACTCATCGAGCAATGTCGGCACCAGATAATAGACGGTGCCCTTGGACTGGGCGAATGCCGGCGTGAGCGTGGCAATGGCCAGTGCCAGGAAACCGAAGACGGAAAGAAGTATTCTCTTCATGTCGTTCGCTCCTCTTGCGCCGGACCCCTCATTTGTCCCTCAGCTCGCCGGTCCGGCACCGGCCAGCGTCTCTCCGGTGATCATGTTGATTACCGCGTCGGGACTTGTCTTGCTGCGTGCGACATCGCCCGCCACGACGCCTTGCCGGATCACCACGATCCGGTCGGCGACCTGGAAGGCCTGTTGCATGATATGGGTGATGATAACGACGCCGATGCCCTGGTTCGCCACCTGGCGGATCATGTCGAGCCCGCGTCGGGTCTGCTCGACGCCGAGCGCCGCGAACGGCTCGTCGAGCAGCACCAGCTTGCCGCCCCAGTGTACGAAGCGGTTGAGTTCGATCGCTTGCCGCTGCCCGCCTGATAGGTGCTCGACATTGGTGCGCAACGACGGGATGCGGGTGCCGGCATTGGCGAGCGCCTTGGCGACCACGTCTTCCATGGCGCGCTCATCGAGCACGGGGACGCCGAGCACTTTGCGGGTGATCTCGCGGCCCATGAAGAAATTCGCCACCACGTCGACATTGGTGCACAGCGACAGGTCCTGGTAGACGGTCTCGATACCGGCCGCCTTGGCCTCGGCAGGCGATCTGGCGAGGAATTCCTTACCTTCGAACAGCATGCGGCCGGAGGTCGGCTCCAGCCCGCCGGCGATGATCTTGACCAGCGTCGACTTGCCGGCGCCGTTGTCGCCCAGCAGCGCCACGACCTCGCCGCGCCCGATCGAAAAGCTGATGCCCTTCAGCGCCTGGATGGCGCCGTAGTTCTTGGTGACGTTGTCGAGGACCAGCAGGGGTTCGCTCATGCCGCGATGTCTCCGCCTTTCAGGAGGTCGCCGCCGCGCTGCCGCTTGGCGGTGAAGATCTGGCCGAAGCGCGGCGACAGCACCCCGGAAACGGCAAGTGCCGCCGCGCCGCGCAGCACCGCATGCTGGCCGCCGCGGGCGACGACGATGCGCGGCGTGACGCGGTCCTTGCGGGCCGAGACCGAATTGGGCAGCTCGGCGGCTCCCGCTAGGCGTTCGAGCAGCGCCGGCGGCGCCAGCCCGCCGAGCACCACCGTCTCGGGGTCGAACAGGTTCTCGATGATGGTGATGGCGTTGCGGAAAACCGGGCCGACCTCGGCCACCCAGGCGTCGTCGCTGCCGTGCCAGCGTCCGCGCGCCTCGAGCGAGAGATAGCGCTCCAGGCAGCCGCGGTTGCCGCATGGGCAAGGTTCGCCGCCGAACACGACCGGGATGTGGCCGATCTCGCCGGCATTGCCCCAGGCGCCGCGCAGCACGCTGCCATCATGCACCATGGCGCCGCCGAGGCCGACACCGAAATAGAGGTAGTAGTAGTCGGAATATCCGGTGCCGAGGCCGTAGAGGCGCTCGCCCATGGCCGCGGCCGCCATGTCGGTCTCGAAGAAGGCCGGCAAACCCGTGGCCGTCGTCAGCCGCTCGCGCAGCGCCACGTCCTTCCAGCCGGTCATGGTCGTCGGGCCGATGAAGCTCATGGACTCGACGCCGAACGGGCCGGGCAGCGCCATGCCGACGCCAAGCACGCGTCCGCCCGCGCGCCGTCCGGCCAGGTCGCGGACCATGGCGCCGATCTGGTCGAACGCGTGGTCGGGCGTCACGTTGGGCGCTTCGCTGTGCATGCTTTCGATGACGTCGCCGCTGAGGTTGATCAGCGCCGCGTCGATGCCGAGCGGGGTGAGGTGGATGCCGACGGCATAGCCGCCTTCGGGATTGATCCTGAGCGTCGCCGGCGGCAGCCCGCGGCCTTTAGGCTCTTCACGCAGCGACAGGATGTAGCCTTGTTCCTCCAGTTCGCGCACGATGGTCGACACGGTCTGCACGGTGAGGCCGACGCCCCTGGCGATATCGCCGCGTGCGATCGGCCCGTTGAGGCGGATGGACTCCAGCACGATGCGCCGGTTGTAGGGCCGGCCGAACTCCTGATTTGTCCCCCGCAATGCCATGCCTTGCGCTCCCGAAGAGAGCAGAGCTTCGCACCGAAGATTTATTCAGTCAAATGGAATTCAAAAATATTTTAGTGTTGTGGACGGCTCCTGCCGGCGGAGACTGCGAGGGTCCGCGCCGGCGGCGTCGGCAGAGCGAAATGAAAAGCAATTTCAGTATTTTATGATGCGACGCTCAATCGCCACAACCAGGATGAACAGGGCGATCGACAACGACGACGACAGCACGATCGCCGCATAGAGCCGATCGGACTGGTAGTTGAAGCTCGCCTGGATGATCAGCGCGCCGAGCCCTTTGTCCGAGCCGATCCATTCGCCGACGATAGCGCCGATGACGGCGGTGGCGGAGGCAATCCTGAGCGAGGAGAACAGCATCGGCAGCGCGCGCGGCAGGCGCAGGCTCCAGAAAATCTCCGAGCGCGTCGCCGATAGAACCCTAAACAGCTCGTGCTCGCTGCTGCTGGCTGAATCGAGTCCGCGGATCATGTTGACCAGCGTCGGGAAGAAGCAGATCACCGCGGCAATGACGATCTTCGGCGTCATGCCGAGCCCGAAGATCAGGATGATGATCGGCGACAGCGCCAGGATCGGGATGGTGTTGAAGAACAGCACGATCGGGAAGTAAGCGGCCTGCAACACGCGGCTGTGCACGAACAGCACGGCGAGCATCACGGCGGCGAGGTTGCCGATGACGAAGCCGGCCAGCGCCTCGATCAGCGTCGGCCAGAGATTGCCGAGCAGCAATGCAAAGCTCTTCTGGAAGACGCCGAATATCGCCGTCGGCGTCGGCACGATATAGGCCGGCACGCCGAGCCACGGCAGCAGGAACTGCCAGGTGAACAGGATGGAGGCCGCGCCAAGGACGGGCAGCGCGATCGCCAGCGTCGGCGGCAAGGGTGCCTGTCTCATGACGCGCGCTCCAGCGCCGCGCGCAGTTCCGCCATGGCAGCGATGACAGCCGGATCTTCGCGCGAGCAGCGGTTGCCGTCCTGCTTGAACGGCCGCATATCGAGATCCTTGATCAGCCGCCCCGGATTGGCGGCAAGCACGATGACCCGCTGGCCGAGATAGGCGGCTTCGGCGATCGAATGAGTGACGAAAAGGATGGTCGTGCCGGTGCGCCGCCACAGCGCCAGCAATTCGTCGTTGAGGCGGTCGCGCGTGATCTCGTCCAGCGCGCCGAAGGGCTCGTCCATCAACAGCAGCCTGGGCTCGCCGAGCAGTGCGCGGGCGATCGCCACGCGCTGGCGCTGGCCACCCGATAATTGGTGCGGCAGGCGCTCGCCGAAGCCGGCAAGCCCCATCAGTTCCAGCAATTCCTCGCTGCGGTCCTCGATCTTGCGCGTCAGGCTGCCTTGCCCGACTGCAAGCGGCAAACGCACATTGTCGCGCACCGTGCGCCAGGGCAGCAGCGTCGAATCCTGGAAGACGAAGCCGACATCGCGGCGCGAGCGCACCGCATGCGGCGTGTCGCCAAGCACGTTGATCGTGCCGCCGAGCGGGTCGAGCAGGTCGGCGACCACGCGCAGCAGGGTCGACTTGCCGCATCCCGATGGTCCAAGGATCGACAGGAAGGAGCCGGCCGCGACCGTGAGGTCGAGGCCGGCGAGCACTTTCACCGCCGTCTGCCGGACGCCATAGCCGACATCCAGTCGGCTTGCCTCGATCGCGTTCGCCATCAGGCGGCGGGCGCGTCGAGCTTGGGCCGGTCGGCGGCCGACAGTTCGAGGATCTTGGTGGTGTAGACATCCGCGGCCGCCGGCCGGCCATTCGGGTACTGGCCGACCTTGTCGAGCAGCGCCAGCTGCTCCTCGATGGAGGCGGGGTCGAACGTGCCCCAGCCGTCCTTGGCGGTGGCGCCGTCGAAGGAAAGCTTGAGAACGAGGTTGATCGTCTTTTCCTCCCAGCCGAGATCCATCTCCGGATAGGCGGCGACCATCTTCTTCACCGCGTCCTGCGGGTTGGCATGCACCCAGCCCCAACCCTTGGCGACGGCGCCGATGAACTTCGCCAGCGTGTCTGCATTCTCCTCGATCGCCTTGTCGGTGGCGAAATAGACATCGGCGTAGGAACTAAGCCCGAGATCGCGCACGAGGAGGTCGATGCGGTCGTCGCCGACGACGCTCAGCGCCTGCGTGTTGGTGATCCAGCCGCCGATGGCGTCGACATCGCCGCGCACCAGCGGCGCCTTGTCGAAGCCGACATTGACGATGGTGACTTCCGACGGATCGATGCCGTTCTTGGCCAGGATCTCGTCGATGACGAACCGCGCCGTCGGCTGGATGCCGATCTTCTTGCCTTTGAGGTCGGCAACGCCGCGGATCGGTTTCGCCGGCTTCGAGGTGAAGGCATAGGGGCCGGTGCGGAAGCCGCAGGCGATGATCTTCACCGGGACACCGCTGGCGCGCGCCGCGTAGAGCTGCGGCGTTTCCGAGAACTGGCCGAGCTGGGCGGCGCCCGAGACCACCGGCGGCACGGTCGCTGCGTTCGGCCCGCCGGGGCTGAACTCGACCTCCAGTCCGGCGTCCTTGAAATAGCCGTTGGCGACGGCCGCGATATCGCCGATCTGGCCGTTGGACATCAGCCAGTCATACTGGATGACGACCTTGCCGGCCGCTTTGGCGCCGGGCGTCAGCACCAGCTGCATGCCGGCGGACGCGGCGGCAACGGCGGCGATGCCGGATTTCACGAAGCTGCGGCGGTTCATGTCGAAATGCCTGTTCCCACTCATTTTTCGCTCCTGTTGCAAGAGGTTTCTTCATTGCGCGCCGCTCCCACGGCGCGACGTCTACGGCTGTTCGTCGTGGTAGTCGCCGGGGCCGCCGTCGAGCCAGGCGTATAATTCCCAAAGCGTGTCGTCGGGATCGGTGAAGTAGGCGCAGCGCGCGTTCCAGACATAGTCTTGCGGCGGACCATAGAAGGGCACGCCCTTGGCGCTCAGCTCGCCATGCAGCCGGTCGATCTCGCCGGGGCTGTCGAGCCGCACCGCCACGCAGACCTTGTGCGCCTGGCGCGGCGATCTCAGCTTGGACACGCCGGTATGCCGGTTGATGTGGTCGATCTCCCAGGCGGCAAGCGTCACGCCCTCGCCATGGAAGTCGGCAAAACCCTCGGCGCGGCGGCGCAGCCGGAAGCCGAGCTTCTCGACATAGAACGCCACGGTGCGCTCGATGTCCTCGACGAGCAGGCAGACATCCGAAATCGCCTTTGTGTCCCCGATCGGCATTTTACTTTCCCTTGCCGGACTGTTTGTGCCGCGCTGCCGGCAGCTTGACGCCGACGCGCTCCGCCGCGCCGATGATGTGGGCGCGCATCGCTGCCTCGGCGGCGCTGGGATCGCCGGCGACCAGCGCCTCGTAAATGCGCACATGTTCGCCGACATTGACCTCGACCAGATCGTGCAGCGGGTTGGTCAGGCGGGCGTAGTGGATCGAGCGGCGGATCTGTTCGCAGACGAAGGAGATGAAGGTGTGGATGTAGCTGTTGCCAGTGGCGCGCGCGATCTCGCGGTGGAACAAGAGGTCCGCATCTATGCTGCCTTCCTCCCAGCGCTCCTCGCCGCTCATGCGGTCGAGCGCTGCCTTGATGGCGTCCAGGTGCTCCTGTCCGCGCCGCTCGGCGGCAAGTGCCGCGGATTCGGCCTCGAGGATGCAGCGCAGCTCGAACAGCCGCTCCATGTTCTCGCTGTCCTTCAGCGCCTCGCCGTCGATGCGGATCGAGGCGCGCTGCTCCGGCGCCAGCACGAAGGCGCCGACGCCTTGCCGGGCCTCGATCATGCCGTCGGCGCGAAGCTGGGCGATCGCCTCGCGCACCACGTTGCGGCTGACGCCGAATTTTTCCGAAAGCTCCTGTTCGGTCGGCAACCGCATGCCGGGGTTGAGCTCGCCCGATTCGATCTCGCGGCTGAGGAAGGCAGCGACCCGGTGCGGCAGCGTTTCCACCGTGCCGATGGCGGCCAGTCTTTGCTTCATGGAACGGTCTCCGTTGGCGGCAGCAGGCAGCCGGGGTTCATCAGGCCATCAGGGTCGAGCGCCTGTTTCAGCGCGGTGACGAGCCGGCGATGGGCGGGCGCCAGCCCGGCCCAAAAGGCGCGATGGCGGCTGCGGCCGATGCCGTGCTCGGCGCTGATCGAGCCGCCGAGCGAATTGGCGATGCGATAGAGGCCGGCGGTGATGTCGGCGCCCCGGCTGCGCGCCTCGCCTACGGCCAGGCCTTCCGGCGGCAGGACGTTGAAATGGATGTTGCCGTCGCCGGCATGGCCGTAGGCCTGCGGCAGCCAGCCCGGATGTTCCACGGCCACGAAGCGGCGCGCCTGGTCGACGAGGGCTGGGACGTCGGAGATCCGCACCGAAAGGTCGGTGCGCACATGGTAGCCGCGCTTTGCCTGGCCCTCGACCAGCCCCTCGCGGATCGCCCAGAATGCCTTGGCGTGGCCATCGCTGTCGGCAAGCAGGGCTTCTGCGACCAGGCCGCTCTCCATGGCGCCGGCGAGGAAATCGACCAGCAAGGCACGCAGGTCGACAGCGGCACTGGCGGAAAGCTCCATCAGCACATGAACCGGAGCCTCGACAGGCGACAAGAGATCGGCGTCGACCAGGCGCGCGAGATCGATGCATTCCTGGCCGATAATCTCGAAGGCCGAGATCAGGTCGGCGGTGGCCCGGCGCGCTTGCCGGAACAGCGCGACGGCCGCTTCGAAGGAGGCAAGGCCGAGATAGGCGGTCTCGATGCGGGCCGGCCTCGGAAACAGTTTCAGCTCGACGCCGGTGATGATGCCGAGCGTGCCCTCCGAGCCGATGAAAAGCTGCTTCAGGTCATAGCCGCGATTGTCCTTGCGCAGGCCGGAGAAGCCGTCCCACAGCTCGCCGTCGGGCAGCACCACTTCAAGGCCGAGGATGAGGTCACGCGCCATGCCGTAGCGCAAGACGTTGACGCCGCCGGCATTGCTCGCCGCATTGCCGCCGATCTGGCAGCTGCCCTGGGCGCCGAGCGCCAACGGAAACAGGCAGTCATGCGCCTCGCTGGCGTCCTTGATCGCCTGCAGGACGCAGCCGGCATCGGCCTGCAGCACGAAGTTGTCGGCGTCGACGAGGCGGATGCGGTTCAGCCGCTCCAGGCTGATCACCACAGCGCCACGCGCCTCGATGTCGATCGCGCCTGCCACCAGCCCGGTGTTGCCGCCTTGCGGGATGATGCCGAGGCCAAGCGCGCCGCACAACCGAACCACGGCCTGGACCTCGGCGGCCGATGCCGGCTTCAGCACGGCAAGTGCTCCGCCGCGATGATCGCCCGACCAGTCGCCGAGATATTTAGCCATGTCGGAGCCTGAGATGGCGACACCGCTCGGTCCGACAGCGCCTTCCATGGCGCTGAGGATTTCCGGCGAGAGGCGGTGAACGGTCATGAGCGGTAATGTCTGGATATCGGGTGATACATATCATCCTACAACTTAACCCGAGTCAACGACCTTCCGGGCGCGGCCGGAAATTACCGGGCATATCGGTCCAGGCCCTGTCCACGCGCCGGCTTGGCCGATTGCCGCTAGGTCAGAACCATTTCAAGGGTAGGCTGCGGCACGCCCGCGACTGTTGATCGAGCAAGGCATGGGGAAAGATGATCGAACTGCCATTCAAGCGCGACGAATACCAGCAGCGGCTTCGCAAGATCCGCGCCGAGATGGCAAGGCGCGGCGTGGAGCTCCTGATCGTCAACGACGTTGCCAACCAGCACTACATCACCGGCTATGACGGCTGGTCGTTCTACACGCCGCAAATGGTGCTGGTTCCGATCGAGGAGATCGAGCCGGTCTGGATCGGCCGCGCCATGGATGCCGCCGGCGGCCTACTCACCGCCTGGATGAAGCCCGAGAACGTTGTCGGCTTCCCGGAGGATCATGTCCAGCGCGCCGATCGGCATCCAATGGACTGGATAGCAGGCTGGATCGTCGCCAAGGGCTGGGGCAATCGTCACATCGGCATCGAGCTCGAAGCCTATTACTTTTCGCCGAAAGCGCATGCCCGGCTCGTCGCCGGACTGCCCAATGCCAGATGGCACGAAGCCGATCTTCTGGTGAACTGGATCCGCGCCGTCAAATCGGCGCCCGAAATCGAGTACCTGCGCAAGGCATCGAGACTGGCCGAGGCGGCTGTCGCGCGGGCCTACGAGGTCATCGCGCCAGGCGTTCGCGAATGCGACGCGATCGCCGCCATCCAGGCGGCGCAGATCGCCGGCAGTCCGGACTTCGCCGGCGACATCACCGCTCTTCCTCCGACCATCCTGGGCGGCGAGAATGCCTCCGCTCCGCACATCATGTGGAGCGACAGGCGGTTCGGAGAAAACGAGACGATCGCGCTCGAACTCGCCGGGGTCTGCCGTCGCTATGCCGCCGGGCTCGCAAGAACCCTGCAGCTCGGCAAGACGCCGACAAATGTCGCGGACACGGCAAAGGCGGTGATCGAGGGCATGGACGCGGTGCTCGAGGCGGCGAGGCCCGGAACCACCGCCGAAGCGGTGGAAGCCGCCTGGCGCAAGGTCATTCAACGCTACGGGCTGAAGAAGGAATCGCGCATCGGCTATTCCATCGGCGTCGCCTATCCGCCGGATTGGGGCGAACACACGATCAGCCTGAGGCCCGGCGACAGGACGGTGCTTCAACCCGGCAACGTCGTTCATTCTATTCTCGGCATGTGGATGGATGGCTGGGGCATCGAGATCAGCGAGACCATCCTGATAACCGAAACCGGCAACGAGACCCTGACCAGGTTCCCGCGAGAAATCCATGTCAAACCCTGAGGATAGCGCGATTGCCGCCCCGATCAGCATCGATGGCGCAATTCTCGACCGGATGATCGAGGTTCGCCGGCATTTGCATCGCCATCCGGAGCTTTCGAACCGCGAAGCGGCAACGCAAAGTTATTTGCGGGAGATGCTCGCCGGGCAGGGGATCGAGAATATCCGCGATGTCGCCGGCTATGGTCTTGCCGTCGATATTGTCGGTACCGGCCGGCCGTCGAACCGCAAAATCGCCATTCGTGCCGATATCGATGCCTTGCCGATCGAGGAGGAGTCCGGCGTCGACTTCGCGTCGCTCAATCCCGGCGTAATGCATGCCTGCGGTCACGATGCCCATGCCGCGATGGGGTTTGCGGTGGCCGCCCATCTGCATCGAACGCGCGACAGTTTCGGCGGCACCGTCCGCCTGATCTTCCAGCCGGCCGAGGAGGACGAGCCGTCGGGCGGCAAACGAGTGGTGGCGGAAGGGCATCTCGACGACATCGATGCCGCGCTCTGCGTCCACGTCGATCCTTATACGCCGTCGGGCAAGGTCGCCGTCGGTTCTGGTCCCTACACGCTGGCCTGCGACACGTTCGATGTCCTGGTTACCGGATCGGCCGCGCATGCGGCAAAACCCTATGAAGGCATCGATGCGTTGACTGTCGCCTGCTCCATGGTGGGCGAACTGCAGAAGATCGTCTCGCGCGAGACCAATCCTTTCGATCCGCTGGTCATTTCGGTGACCGCCATCAATGGCGGCAATGCCTACAATGTCACGGCCGGCAGAGTCGCTTTGAAGGGCACCATCCGCAGCGGCAATGACGCTACTCGCGAGCGCGCCTGGCGCCGGGTTCGCGAAGTGCTGGAGGGCGCCGCGGCCAGCCACGGCGCAAAGGTGAAGGTCGACATCCACAGGGGCGAGCCCGGCGTCGTCAACGATGCCGAGATGGCCGAACTGATCCTTGCCGGCGCCAAGGCCAGCATCGGCGCGGAGAATGCGCTCAACATGCCTGGGTGGAGCATTGCCGACGATTTTGCCTATTACAGCGAGAGAATTCCGTCGGTCTATTTCCGGCTCGGCATCCGCAACGAGGACGTCGGATCGGTCTTTCCGCTCCACCATGCCAAGTTCCGCGTTGACGAGGCAGCCTTGAAAAACGGCGCTCTCACCTTGGTTTCGGCAGCGACGGTGTTTCTGTCGGGGCAGCGGGAAAGTCCCGGCGCAAACCGCTAGCTGAATTCATAACTGGGCTCACCGAAATGGTTTGGGAAGCGGGCGTTGCCATGCGTCCCCAAGCTGCTAAGTCTACTTCGCGTTGGAAAATAGCGAGCATGTCACTTTCGCGATTTGTTGAGAAGTGGACTACCCCTAGCTATCCCCCTGCGTCAGTCTTAGAGGGGGATTTGAGTGCCGCTGAGCAGCAGATAGGCGTCCGCTTTCCCGAAGACTATCGACAAGCGGTACTCGACGTGGGATTGCCTCGGCCGACAATCGCGCTTTTGAACGCGATCGTCGTGCGTGGGCTGGATCTGCATGATCTCAGCAACTTCTATTCTCCGAAGGAGATAGTAGAGGAAACGCTTGGCTGGCGCGAGATCGGGATGCCTGATCGGCTTATCGCTATCGCCAGCGACGGGTCCGGAAACAAGTTCTGCTTCAATGCGGACCAGCTTGGCGGTGACAGCGCCGACAGGCGGGGAATTTGGTTCTTCGATCACGATTTTGGAACCGTCGATCAGGTTGCGCCAAGTTTCCATGCCTGGATTGACGCCTTTTGCGACGTCGAGCCATGCCACTAGAAAGCGAGCTGAGATCCCAACCGGTCTGTTGCCATGGTCCAACTCGCGTCAATGTGGCTGTGGCTGCGCGCCTATGAGTCTACGGCCTAGCTAGCTAAAGGTACTGCGCGACCTTCTTGCCGACGGTCAGGAAGCGCAGCGGGTCGACCGCTTCGCCATTGTGGCGTACTTCGTAGTGGAGATGCGGGCCGGTCGAACGGCCGCTGCTGCCGGTCTTGCCGATCATATCGCCGGCTGCGAGCTTCTGGCCGACCGTGACGTCGATCTCGCTCAAGTGCCCGTAGCGCGTGGCGAAGCCATTGCCATGGTCGACCTCGACCATGCGGCCATAGCCGCCGTTCCAGCCGGCCTTGGTGACGACGCCGGCCGCTGTGACCTTGGCGGGCATGCCCATCGGCGCCCTGAAATCCATGCCCGAATGCAAGGCCGCGGTGCCGAGGATCGGATCGGTGCGCACGCCGAACGGGCTGGTGACGGAGTGACCGGGGGCGGGGTTTGCAAGCGGCAGCCGCCGCGCTTCCTTCTTCAAATGGTCGAGCGCATCCAGCGCCTCGTCCAGTTCCTTGACCTTGCTGTCGAACATCGTCGACGCGTTGAGCGGGATCAGCGGACCGCCGACATCGCTATCCTTGCCGAAGACGCTGTCGACTGGCAGGCCGGCGGCCGCGAGCGCCTGGGTGATGGCGTCGGCATTCTTGTAGGCATTGTCGGCGAGCGTGGTGACGCGGCTGAGTTGCTCGCTCTCGATCGCCTTGAGCGACTGGTTGATCGACACGAACAGCCTGTCGGCGCGGTCGGCGGCCGAATCGCTGGGCAGCGGATCGGAGCGTGTCGACCACAATGAGAACGGTCTTGTGTCGCCGGCACCGAGGCTGGCGATCGAATAGGTTGACTGGGCGCTGATCACCTCGGCGCGCTCATCCGGCTTGGCCGCCGCGGCGCCATCGGCGGCGGACGCGGCACCGACTTCGCTTTCAGCGCGCTCCAGGATCGGGCCAAGGCGGCCGTGACGCTGGCTGAGCTGGGTCTGGCGCTCCAGAAGCTCGCTCACCTTGGTTTCCATCAGCTGCTGGTCGAGGAGCTGGCGGCTGGTGATGCGGTCGACCTGGGCGCGAAGCGCCGATATGCGGTCCTCGTAGGCCTGTTGCATGCGCGCCTGCCGGGCCGTCGTGGCCCCGATCAGGTCGTCACGCAGCACCAGGTAGGAGGTGGCAAGCAGGTAGCCGATGACGATAGCCGCCAGCGCCGAGCCGAGAAAGGCAGCAAGCCAGGGGCGGATGGTGAAATGCCTGATTTCATTGCCCCGGGCGATGATGACCGTATGGGGCTCCTTGCGTTTACCGAAGACCGCAGACTGACCGGTTGGGTTCACGGGACCAAGCTTTCGTTGTGACGCCACGAAGAGCCTGATTACACATTATTAGGGTTAATAAAGCTTTGCCGGGCCGAATGCGGCGATAACCAATGCTCGCAGAGCGGGCATCAGGTTGCGGCGAAGACCTTCGAGCAGGCCTCAGAGCGCGCGCACGGCCTCCAGCACCGCTTCGGCATGGCCCTTGACGCGGACCTGCCGCCAGATCCTGGCGATGCGCCCGTCCTTGCCGATCAGAAACGTCGCCCGCTCGACGCCCATATATTTGCGGCCATACATCGTCTTCTCGACCCACAGATGGTAGGCCTCGATCACCCTGCGCTCCTCGTCGGCGACCAGATCGACGGTAAGGTCATATTTCTGCTTGAATTTGTCGTGCTTTTTGATGCTGTCGGGGGACAGCCCTATGACCACGGCGCCGGCCTTCTCGAAGTCCGGCTTTAATTGCGAAAAGCTGATCGCCTCATTGGTGCAGCTCGTGGTGTCGTCCTGCGGATAGAAATAAAGTACAACAGGCTTTCCCAGCAATGCGGCGAGGCTGAGCGACCCGCCACCGTCGCGTGGAAGATCGAATTGCGGCGCAAGATCGCCTACGTCGAGATCGGCCATGTCGCTGCCCTTGTTTGAGGTTACGCGCGAAGCCGCATCGATATAGTGTCAGACGGGGATTCGTCCACGATCGAGTTCGCTACAACGGAAGATTGCGTGGATCAGGAAGAACCGCAGCACGAGAAGATCAGGTTCAGGCGTGACGAGATCACCGACCTGGGGACTTTCCCCTCTGCTTGCACCGTGCCGCCGCTCGGCCGCGCCAGGATAGGCCGAGGCTTCCGCATCCTTGCCCGCGTGGTCGCCGGGTTCAGCGCTCTGGTGCTGCTGGCCGCTGCCGCGGTCTATGTGCTCGGCGCGTCCGGCATCGGCACCGAGCGGCTTCGCGCCGCGGCGGAAGCCGCCATCGAGAAACTGGCCGGCTTCGATGTCGATGTCGCCGTCGGCCCGGCGCGGCTGACGCTCGACGGGTCGAGCTTCATTGCCTTGCAGGTGAGTGACGTCAGCCTGAAGACCGCCGGCGGCAAGCCGATCGCCGATGCCGGCCGTGTCCGCTTCGGCATCCGGCTGATCCCGCTGCTCTCGGGCGAGGTGCGCCTGACCAGCGCCCGGATTTCCGACGCGCATTTCATGCCGGCGGCGATGCCATCCACTGGCGGCGACTGGACGGCGTCGCTTCGCAACGCGGATGGCCTGGTTGATCCGGACAAGGTGGTTGCCGCGGTCTTCGCCAATGTCAACCACGCCCTCGATGCCGTGCGCGAGGATTCGATTCGCCAGGTCGATCTGCGCAATGTCGAGTTCGTTCTGTCGGACACCAGTCCGGTCAAGCGGGTCACCGTGGCCAATGCCACTGTCCTGCAGACCGGCCCAGGCAGCATGCAGGCCTCCTACGACGCCGATGTCGATGGTCGCGCGCTCACCATCGCCGCCTCCGCCGCCCGCGATACTGCAACCGGGCGGGTCACGGCGCTGGACGCCAACGTCAGTCTCGCCGCCGACGCCGGAGCAGGGACCGGTGGCAAATTGGGCGCCGTCACCTTGAAATTGACAGGTGTGGAAGGAGCAGCGGAGACGAAGTCGCGTCTGACGGCCTCGCTGTCGCTGGCAGGCTCCGTGCTCGATCTCGGCTCGCGCGGGCAGCTGCCCGCCGACGTCGACGCCAATGCCACCCTTGTCGCCGGCGCCAACAAGATCGATGTCACCCGCCTTCTGCTCAAGACCGGCCGCTCGACCTTCGACTTCGCCGGCTCGATCGGACCAAAGCCGGCAACCGCTGGCGAGGAACCCGCCTATCGCTACGACCTGACCAGCGACGGCTCGAAGCTCTCTCCGTCGGAGTCGCCCGAGCCGGCACTCGATTTCGTGGCTCGCATCGCCGGGGTCTATCAGCCGAAGAGCAACAAGCTCATCGCCGAGAAGATCGGCGTCCGCTCGGGATCTTCCAGCGAGGTGCTGGGCACGGCCTCGGTCACCTTCATCGACAATGGCCCGCCGGGCATATCTCTCTCTCTCAACATCCACGACATGCCGGTCTCGCATGTCAAGCAATTGTGGCCCTGGTTCTCCGCCCGCAACGCCCGCCTGTGGGTGCTGAGCAATCTGTTCGGCGGTCGCGTAGTCGACGCCACCCTGCAGTTCCAGGTCGTGCCGGGGCGGCTCGGCAACGGCGTCCCGCTGTCCGCCGACGAGGTGTTCGGCCGCTTTCAGGTCGAGGGTTCGCGCTTCGACACGGCCGGCCGCATCCCGCCGATCCGTGACGCGGTGGGCGTCGTTTCCTTCCGCGGCAACGATGTCGACATCGCGCTGTCGTCGGGCAGCGTCTACATGGCCAGCGGCCGCACCGTGGCGGCCAGCAACGGCACGCTGACGGTCAAGCAGGCCAACCACTCGCCGGTGATCGGCGCGCTCGACATCGACGTCGCCGGCGAGGCGCCGGCGATCGCCGAGCTCGCCTCCTACGAGCCGATCAACGCCATGCGCCATGTCGGCCTGTCGCCGGAGGATCTCACCGGCACGGTCACCGGCCACGTCAAGGCCGATATTCCGCTGACGTCTGGCGTCGACACTTCGAAGCTCAACTGGCTGGTAACGCTGGACTACAAGGACCTGTCGCTCGCCAAGCCGTTCGAGGACCAGACCGTGACGGAGGCCGACGGCTCGATCACCGTCGAGCCGAAACAGGCGGTGATCTCGGCCAAGGCGCGGCTGAACGGCATTCCGGCCGAGCTCGACATCGTCGAGCCGCTTGCCGATGACGGGCCACCGCCCAGTCGCAAGGTCGAGCTCGTGCTCGACGACAAGACGCGCGCCACCGCCATGCCCGGCCTGTCGCCGCTGCTTTCGGGGACCATCAAGGTGGCGATCGACAAGAGCGACGGCGACGAACAGAACGTCTCGGCTGATCTCACCAGCGCCAGGCTCGATATCCCCTGGGCTGGCTGGAGCAAGGGCGCCGGCGTCCCCGCCAAGGTCACATTTGCAATGACCAAGTCCGGCGGCACCACGACGCTCTCCGATTTCGACCTCGACGGAAAGAGTTTCTCCATCGACGGCGACGTCACGCTGGTCAATGGCGCCTTGTCTTCGGCCCGCTTCAGCAAGGTCGCCCTGAACAGGGGCGACGACGTCGCGGTGACGGTGAAGCGGTCGGGCAAGGGCTATGCCGTCGATGTCAGCGGCGAGGCGCTCGATGCACGCTCGCTGATCAAGCAGTTCACCTCCGATGTCGACACCGCCACCAAGACCACCGGCACCGACGCGATTTCCGTCGACGCCGATGTCGGTTCGCTGACCGGTTTCCATGACGAGGTGCTGTCCAACCTCAAGCTGAACTACAGCGCCGCGGGTTCCCGGGTGAACGGCCTCGAGGTCAGCGCGACGGCGAGCTCCGGCGCGGCCATTACCATCCGCAACACGACCGCCGACAGCAGGCGGGCGCTCAGCATGAAGTCGGCCGACGCCGGCGCCATACTGCGCTTCCTCAATGTCTACGAGCATATGGAGGGTGGCTCGATCACGCTGTCGATGGCGGGCACCAGCGACGGGCCGATGAAGGGTCAGGTCGATGCCACCAACTTCTTCGTCGTCAACGAGCCGAAGCTCGCCTCGATCGTGTCGACCACGCCGGCCGGCGACACGCGCAGCCTGAACCAGGCGGTCAAGGCCGATATTGATACGTCCAGGGTCAAGTTCGAGCGCGGCTACGCCGAGATCGACAAGGGCGCCGGCTATCTGAAGCTGGCGAACGGGGTGCTGCGCGGCGAGCGCATCGGCACCACCTTCCAAGGTACGCTCTACGACCAGAACAACAACATGGACATGACCGGCACCTTCATGCCGGTCTATGGGCTGAACCGCATCTTCGGCGAACTGCCGCTGTTCGGCCCGCTGCTCGGAAACGGCCGGGATCGCGGCCTGATCGGCGTCACTTTCCGGCTGAGAGGCAATGCCAACAAGCCGAGCCTCGACATCAACCCGCTTTCGGTAATCGCTCCCGGAATATTCAGGTCGATCTTCGAATACCGCTGAGGCGGCGCGTCACACCGGCCGCGCCAGGACGTGTTTTTTCTTGCCAACTGAAAGCTTTACGACGTTTTCCGGACTCAAATCCTGAAGCGTCACAGTCCGGCGGTCGTCCGCGACCGGCTGGTCGTTGAGGCGCACGGCGCCGCCCTGGACATGACGCCGCGCCTCGCCATTGGAGGCGGCGAGCCCGGCGGTGACCAGCAGCGACAGGATGCCGATGCCGGCTTCGAGCGCGGCCTTGCCGACTTCGACGCTGGGCAGTGTGTCGGCAAGCGCGCCTTCCTCGAAGGTCTTGCGCGCGGTTTCGCTTGCCGTTTCCGCCGCCTCGCGGCCATGCAGCATGGCGGTGATCTCGGTGGCGAGGATCTTCTTCGCCTCGTTGATCTCCGCGCCGCCGAGCTTTTCGAGCCGCGCGACCTCGTCGAGCGGCAGCGTCGTATAGAGTTTCAGGAAGCGGCCGACATCTGCGTCCTCGGTGTTGCGCCAGTACTGCCAGAACTCGTAGGGCGACAGCATGTCGCCGTCGAGCCAGACCGCGCCCGACGCAGACTTGCCCATCTTGGCGCCCGACGAGGTGGTGAGCAGCGGCGTGGTCAGCGCGTAAAGCTGCGCGTTCTCCATGCGATGGCCGAGGTCGATGCCGTTGACGATATTGCCCCACTGGTCGGAGCCGCCCATCTGCAGGCGGCAGCCGAGACGCTTGTAGAGTTCGACGAAGTCGTAGGCCTGCAGGATCATGTAGTTGAATTCGAGGAACGACAGCGACTGCTCGCGGTCGAGGCGCAGCTTCACGGAATCGAAAGCGAGCATGCGATTGACCGAGAAATGCCGGCCGACGTCGCGCAGGAAGTTGACGTAGTTGATCTCCATCAGCCAGTCGGCATTGTTGATCATGACGGCGTCGCCGGCGCCGCTTCCGAATTTGAGGTAGGGCGCGAAGTTGCGGCGGATGCCGGCCAGATTGTCCTCGATGTCCTGCGGCGTCAAAAGCTTGCGCGCCTCGTCCTTGAACGAGGGATCGCCAATCATCGAGGTGCCGCCGCCCATCAGCGCGATCGGCCGGTGGCCGGTCTGCTGCAGCCAGTGCAGCATCATGATCTGGATCAGCGATCCGGCATGCAGGCTCTTCGCCGTCGCGTCGAAGCCGATATAGGCGCTCACCGTCTCCCTGGCGAAAAGCTGGTCGAGGCCGGCATCATCCGAGGTCTGGTGGATGAAGCCGCGCTCGCTCATCGTGCGCAGGAAGTCGGACTTGAAGGCGGACATTTTTGCTTTCCCGGAGATCGCCCGGCCGCCAGGCCGAGCGTGACATGAAGGCGCGCGTTTAGCATCAGTGGGCGATCAGCAAAAGTGGTTTCCGGTTTTGCGACTGTTAGCCTCCCACTCCCGCGCCGCGTGCGAGAGATTGGCAGGGCAGGTCGAATTTGCCTCCATCGCCCGTCCACCGAGCGCTGGCGCCGCCCCTCACCTGCCTGCCGGCATCCTCTCCCCGTATAGTGACGGGGAGAGGGGGCTGTCATCACTGGTTTCGCGACTCGCCAGCGGTGGGAGAAGGGCGCCAACATTGCGGCCAGCCCCTTCTCCCCGTCACTATACGGGGAGAAGTGCCCGGCAGGGCGATGAGGGGCGGCGCCGACTTCGACAGTTGGTGTTCTCAGCCACAAAGTCGGAAACCATCACTGGATTGAAGCTATTGCCCTGGAGAGAGGGCCACTTCTTGCCTCGGGGTTGCGGCTGGCGTAATGAGGCGCCCGCGCAAAGGGCCAAGCCCAGGCGCCGCGACGGGGCACCATCCCGCAAATCGAGATCCGGAAGCTCCCGCGATGAACAGAAACTACATCATCCTCTTTCTGTTCAGCCTGGTGATGACCGTCAGCGGCCTCGCCAGCCTTCCCCCGATCGACCGCGACGAGTCCCGTTTCGTCCAGGCGACCAAGCAGATGGTCGAGACCGGCGACTATGTCGATATCCGTCTGCAGGACGTCACGCGCTATAAGAAGCCGATCGGCATCTACTGGCTGCAGTCAGCTGCCGTGGCGCTGAGCGGCGAGGGGGCAGCCGCGCCGATCTGGGTCTATCGCCTGGTCTCCATGCTCGGTATCGCGCTTGCCGTCGTCGGCATCGGCTGGACGGGCACGAAACTGTTCGGTGCCAATGCCGGTCTCGCCGCCGGCTTGATGATGGCGGCGATCTTCGCCACCGCCTTCGAGGGCCGCGACGCCAAGACCGACGCCATGCTGCTTGCCTGCTGCGTGGCGGCGCAGGGCGCGCTGGCGCAGGTCTATCTCGCCGCGCGCCGCAACGAGCCGGTCGCCGGCCATCTGCCGTGGATCTTCTGGATCGCGCAGGGACTTGGCCTCCTCATCAAGGGCCCGGTGGCGCCGCTGTTGTCGCTGCTGACGGCCGCCGCGCTGTTCGCCTTCGATCGCGACTGGCGCTGGCTCCTCAAGCTGAAGATCGCCCGCGGCGTCGCCATCGTGCTCGCTATCGTGCTGCCGTGGATACTTCTGATCAGCTGGAAAAGCGGCGGCGCCTTTTTCCAGGAGGCGGTCGGCAAGGACATGCTGACCAAGGTAGCGCAGGGCGAGGAATCGCATGGCCTGCCGCCCGGCTTCTACATGCTGACCTATTCGCTGTTCATGTGGCCGTTCGGCCTGATCGCGGTCGGCGCCGGGCTGCAGGCGATCAACCGCTTCTGGGATGACCCGCGCCTGCGCTTCTGCCTCGCCTGGTACATCCCGTTCTGGCTGGTCTTCGAGGCGATCCCGACCAAGCTGCCGCACTATGTCATGCCGGCCTATCCCGGCATGGCGCTGCTGATCGGCTGGCTGCTGACATTGAAGCCTGAGGAGGCCAACGCACCGTTGAAGCGCTGGCAAAGCTGGCTGTGGTGGGCGACCGCTTTCGGCCTTGCTGTGGTCAGCATAGGCCTTGCCGTCGTCTGCATCGGCGCGCCGATCTATCTCGCCAGGACGTTTTCGTGGTGGAGCATTCCCGCCGCACTCGCCGCGCTGGCAGCCGGTTACCTGGCCTTCCCGCGCAAGCTGCAGGTGCCGCTCGGCCGCATCGGTGCCATCGCCATCTGCGCCGGCATCACCTTTTCGCTGCTGTTCGGCGTCATCGCGCCATCGCTGAAGCCGATCTGGCTAAGCCCGGCGATCAAGGTCGCGGTCGACGCCAACCGGCCATGCGACACCACCGTGCTCGCCTCCGCCCAGTACCATGAGCCGAGCCTCGTCTTCCTGGTCGGAACCAGGACCGTGCTCACCGATGTCGACGGCGTCGCGAAGCACCTGCTGGCCGATCCCGCCTGCGCGATGGGACTGGCATCGGTCAAGGACGAGCAGAAGCTGAACGAATTGCTGGCGGCCCAGGGCAAATCGGCAAACCGTCTCGCCGAGATTGACGGCCTCAACTATTCGTCGGGTGACAAGCTGGCGCTCGGCCTCTACCGGGTGGCCAAGTGAGGAATGGCGTCGGCCCTCGAATGCCCCTATAAGCTCGCGCCCAGCCATGCTCCCTAGCCCGCCCAAGCTTTACCGTCGCTCGCTCGGCAACTTCCTCGACACGTTCCGCATCGTGAGGAGGCGCTTTGCCGTGCGTGCGGCACGCTATCCCGAGATTCCATGGCTGGTCTGGGTGTTTGCCTGGCTGCTGCTCGCGGCGGCGGTCTTCTTCAGCCTGGACAGCGCCGCCGGCAGGATGCGCGGGGTGTGGACGCCGGGCTTCGTCCATTTCACCGACTTCTTCACCGATTTCGGCCTCGGCGGCTGGTACCTCATTCCCGCAGCGCTCTGCCTCGTCGCCGCCAATCTGACGGATTGGCGAAGCCTGTCCATGCGAACGCGGCTTTTCGTCTACAACTGGACCTGCTTCGCCTTCCTGGTGCTTTGCGCCGTCGGCCTGTCCGGCCTGGCCGTCAATCTCTTGAAATACGGCATCGGCCGGGCGCGGCCGCTTTATTTCACCGATTTCGGGGTGCTGTCGCTGCACCCCTTCGCCATGGATGCGCGCTTCGCCGGCTTTCCCTCCGGCCATGCCACGACGATGGGCGCGGTGTTCGGCGTTCTGTTGCTGCTTTTCCCGAGGCGCTGGTACATCGCGCTGGCGGCCACCGCCTGCATTGCCTCGACACGCGTATTCGTCGGCGCCCATTATCCGAGCGACACGGTTGCCGGCTTTGGGCTGGGGCTGGCTTTCGCGATCGCCACGGGGCTGGTCTTCGCCCGGCTGGGTTTCATCTTCCGCCGGCCGTCGTCGCAACGGCCGGAGCGCAAGAGGACATTCCGGCTGGGATGGCCCAACGCAGCCCGGCGCCGCGAATTGATGGCGAAGCAGAGCGGACGGCTCAGCGCCGACCACCCATAAGGCGCTTTATCTCAGCCGCTTCGGCCTCGGATCGGCCAGCTCGCCCGCCAGCCTGCGGTCGAGATAGTCGGCGCATTCCTGCAGCAGAAGGTCGGCGTCATTGGCGAAGAAATGGTTTGCGCCCGGCAAGGTCTTCTGCGTGATGGTGATGCCCTTTTGGGTATGCAGCTTGTCGACCAGCGCCTGTACGTCCTTGGGCGGCGCCACCTTGTCGGCGTCGCCGTGGATGATGAGGCCCGACGACGGGCAGGGCGCCAGGAACGAGAAGTCGTAGGTGTTGGGCTGCGGCGCGATCGAGATGAAGCCCTCGATCTCCGGCCGGCGCATCAGCAACTGCATGCCGATCCACGACCCGAACGAATAGCCGGCGACCCAGCAGCTCTTGGAATCCGGATGCAGCGACTGCACCCAGTCCAGCGCCGCCGCCGCGTCCGACAATTCGCCGGTGCCGTGGTCGAACTCGCCCTGACTGCGGCCGATGCCGCGGAAATTGAAGCGAAGCGTGGTAAAATCGCGCTTCTGGAACATGTAGAAGAGGTCGTAGACGATCTTGTTGTTCATCGTGCCGCCGAACTGCGGGTGCGGGTGCAGCACGATGGCGATCGGCGCGCTCTTTTCCTTGGAAGGCTGGTAGCGACCTTCCAGGCGACCGGCCGGACCGGCAAAAATGACCTCAGGCATAAAATACTCCACGTGGCAAACGAACGCGCTCAGCCCGGAACAACTCTTCCGCTGGCCCCAGCTTCTGTGGCCTTGACGCCGGGCAAGCGTCTTCTTAGAAGCTAGTTTAGAATTGTTCAAAACTGGGTGGCCGAAACCCGCTGGCTCGACCGCCCTTTCCGCAAGCCGCGTAAATAGGACGGCTTGCCTTGCGATTTCAAGGAAATAACGCGCTACCCTTGGCGAATGGCTTTCGACGGGACCAATTGAAGGAAAATGGCCGCAACTCGCGCCTATCTCGACTACAACGCCAGCGCGCCGCTGCTTGAAGAGGCGCGCTCGGCGATGATTGCCGCGCTGGGTGCCGCCAATCCGTCCTCGGTCCACACGGAGGGCCGCGCCGCGCGCCGCCTCATCGAGGACGCAAGGCGCGACGTCGCTGCATTGGTGAATGCCAAGGCCGCGCATGTCGTGTTCACGTCGGGCGCGACCGAAGCCGCTGCGACCCTGCTGACGCCGGACTGGCAGATGGGACGCGGCACCGTCCGCATGAGCCGACTCTATGTCTCTGAGGCAGACCACCCTTGCGTTCTTAATGGTGGACGCTTCCCAGCGGCGCAGGTGACCCGCATCGGCGTCGATCGGAATGGAATCGCCGTTCTCGATGAACTGGCTGCGGTTCTCGCCGCGCACGACAAGAGCGACGGCTTGCCGCTGGTCGCGATCCATGCCGCCAACAATGAGACCGGCGTTATCCAGCCTGTCGAGCGCATCGCCGAAATCGTCAGGGCGGCGGGTGGCGTGCTGGTGATCGACGCCGTGCAGGCGGCCGGGCGGATTCCGATCGATATGTCGGCCGGTTACGCCGATTATCTTATCCTGTCGTCGCACAAGATCGGCGGCCCCAAGGGCGTCGGCGCCATCGTCGCGGCGGCCGATCTGATGATGCCGAAGCCATTGATCAACGGCGGCGGCCAGGAAAAGGGCCATCGCGCCGGCACCGAAAACCTCCCCGCCGTCGCTGGTTTCGGCGCGGCGGCGCGCCAGGCGCTGGCCGGTCTGCGCGACATCGATTTGGTGGCGCGTCGCCGCGACGAGATCGAGGTCCTGGTAAAATCCCTGGCGCCGGACGCGGAAATCTTCGGAAATGGCGCGCAAAGGCTTGCCAACACGACATTCTTCGCTATTCCCGGCGTCAAGGCCGAGACGGCGCAGATTGCCTTCGATCTCGCCGGCGTGGCGCTGTCGGCGGGGTCGGCCTGTTCGTCGGGCAAGGTCGGGCCGAGCCATGTGCTCAAGGCCATGGGATTTGGCGACAGCCTGGGTGCCTTGCGCGTGTCCATCGGCCACGCGACGGCGGTCGAGGATATCGAGCTGTTCCGCGCAGCACTCGCCGGCATTGCCGGGCGTCGTGCCGGCGGCGAAAAGGCCGCCTGAGCGCGACGAAAGGGAATTCGGGCCTCCGGGCCTGGTAGAGCCGTGCGTTTCAATTGGCCGGGTGAATTCCCGGTCGGGACGCACTATATGGAACTTACGCCGCCCCGGCCCGCCCATGCGTGGCCAACTGGTGGTGCCATAGTTTGAAAACTGTCGGGCCTTGACCCCGGCGTGGATGGAGAACGCTTATGCCTGCTGTGCAGGAGACGATCGATCGGGTTCGAAAGATCGACGTCGACCAGTATAAATACGGATTCCAGACAGAGATCGCGATGGACAAGGCCCCCAAGGGCCTGAGCGAAGACATCATTCGCTTCATCTCTGAAAAGAAGGGCGAGCCGGACTGGATGCTGGAATGGCGTCTGGAGGCCTATCGCCGCTGGCTGACTCTGGAAGAGCCGACCTGGGCGCGCGTCGACTATCCCAAGATCGACTTCCAGGACATTTATTACTACGCGGCGCCGAAGAGCACCCCTGGTCCGACCTCGCTCAGCGAAGTCGATCCCGAGATCCTGAAGGTTTACGAGAAGCTCGGCATCCCGCTGAAGGAGCAGGAGATTCTCGCCGGCGTGCAGAAGACGGATGCCTCGGAGCTCGAGGAAGCCAACGACAATGTCTACAAGTCGGGCCGGGTGGCAGTCGACGCCGTGTTCGATTCCGTCTCCGTCGTCACCACCTTCAAGAAGGAACTGGCCGAGGCCGGCGTCATCTTCTGCTCGATCTCGGAAGCGATCCGCGAGCATCCGGAACTGGTGAAGAAGTATCTCGGCTCGGTCGTGCCGACCTCGGATAATTTCTACGCCACGCTGAATTCGGCGGTGTTTACCGACGGGTCCTTCGTCTTCGTGCCCAAGGGCGTGCGCTGCCCGATGGAACTGTCGACCTATTTCCGCATCAACGAGAAGAACACCGGCCAGTTCGAGCGCACGCTGATCATCGCCGAGGAGGGGGCTTATGTCTCCTATCTCGAAGGCTGCACGGCGCCGCAGCGCGACGAGAACCAGCTGCATGCCGCGGTGGTCGAGCTGGTCGCGCTCGACGATGCCGAGATCAAATATTCGACGGTGCAGAACTGGTACCCCGGCGACGCCGAGGGCAAGGGCGGCATCTACAATTTCGTCACCAAGCGCGGCGACTGCCGCGGCGACCGCTCGAAGATCTCGTGGACGCAGGTCGAGACCGGTTCGGCCATCACCTGGAAATATCCGAGCTGCATCCTGCGCGGCGACGATTCCAGCGGCGAGTTCTATTCGATCGCGGTCTCGAACGGCTACCAGCAGGTCGATAGCGGCACCAAGATGATTCATCTCGGCAAGAACACGTCGAGCCGCATCATCTCCAAAGGCATCGCCGCCGGCTTCTCGCAGAACACCTATCGCGGCCAGGTCTCGGCGCACCGCAAGGCGACCAACGCCCGCAACTTCACCAACTGCGACTCGCTTCTGATCGGCGACCAGTGCGGCGCGCACACCGTGCCGTACATGGAAGCCAAGAACTCGACGGCCCAGTTCGAGCACGAGGCGACGACGTCGAAGATCTCCGAGGACCAGAAGTTCTACGTCATGCAGCGTGGCATCCCCGAGGAAGAGGCGATCGCGCTGATCGTCAACGGCTTCGTCAAGGACGTCATCCAGCAGCTGCCGATGGAATTCGCCGTCGAGGCGCAGAAGCTGATCGGCATCAGCCTCGAGGGAAGTGTGGGGTGACAAAGGCGCCCAAACGCGAATCCGCAGAAAAGCATGTCTATCTGCGGGATCGAATGGACAGCTGGGAAACGAGGCTGCAACTGGCGTTGTGTTTGGGCGCCGCGGGTGTTGCGTTGCTTGTCGCGGCCTATTCGCCGGCTGGCTTTTGGCAGGGGCTCTTGGAAGCCTTGAAGCAGTTGATAAATCGGATTTAGCCGGGCAGGCGGCTACGGATAGGACGAACAAGAATGCTTGAAATCAGAAACCTCCATGCCCGCATCGTCGATGACGGCACCGAGATCATCCGCGGCCTGAATCTCACGGTCAAAGCCGGCGAGGTCGCCGCCATCATGGGCCCGAACGGCTCGGGCAAGTCGACGCTCTCCTATATCCTCGCCGGGCGCGAGGACTATGAGGTCACCGAGGGCGACATCCTCTACAACGGCCAGTCGATCCTCGAAATGGACCCGGCCGAGCGCGCCACCGCCGGCATCTTCCTCGCTTTCCAGTATCCGATGGAGATACCGGGCGTCGCGACCATGGAATTTCTGAAGGTGGCGATGAACGAGCAGCGCAAGGCGCGCGGCGAGGAGCCGCTGAAGATCCCGGAATTCTTGAAGCGCGTGAAGGACGCCGCCGCCTCGCTCAACATGGACATGGCGATGCTGAAGCGGCCGCTCAATGTCGGCTTCTCCGGCGGCGAGAAGAAGCGGGCCGAGATCCTGCAGATGAAGCTGCTCGAGCCAAAGCTCTGCGTGCTCGACGAGACCGATTCCGGCCTCGACATCGACGCGCTGAAGATTGTCTCCGACGGCGTCAACGCGCTGCGTTCGCCGGAGCGCGCCATCGTCGTCATCACCCACTACCAGCGCCTGCTGGAGCACATCGTGCCGGACTCGGTGCACGTGCTCTACAAGGGCCAGGTGATCAAGTCTGGCGACAAGTCGCTGGCGCTCGACCTCGAGGCCAACGGCTATGCCGGCGTGATCGGCGAAGCCGCGTGAGATGCGAGCAGGCGAGGCGAGAGCGATGAACATGCACGCACAGCCCCAGCGGACCCTGGCCGAAACGGCGCTGATCGATGCCTTCGGCGAGCGGCTTTCGCTGCTGCCGGGCGACGGCGCAGTGATGACCAAGCGAGACGACGCGATCGAGGCGATCAAGCATGGCCTGCCGACGCGGCGCGTCGAATCCTGGCACTATACCGACCTGCGCCGCCTGCTGACTTCGGTGCCGGCCTTCGAGGCCGAAGGTGCGGTGAAGGCGCTTGAGCCGGTCTTCGAGGGTTCGGCCGTGCTGCTGGTGCTGAACGGCGTCTCGAATGCGAAACTTCCCGAGATCGATGGCGTCACGGTACAGCGCCTGTTGGAGAAGCTGACCGATGGCAGCGTGGCGCCCGGGCTCGACCCCTATGGCGCCGATGACGCGATCGGCGCGCTGAACACCGCCTTTGTCGCCGATGGCTATTTCGTCGACATTGCCGACGGCGCCGAACTGGCAAAGCCGATCGAACTGCAGAACCTGCAGTCCGGCGGCCAGGCGCATGTACGGCTTCTGACGCGCGTCGGCGCCGGCGCCAGGGCGACCATCGTCGAACGCCAGTCTGGCGAGGGCGCTGGCCTCGCCAGCTCCGTCAGCCAGCTCGTGCTCGGCGACGGCGCCGAAGTGACCTGGTTGATCGTCCAGGAGCAATCCGATGCCGCCACGCATCTTGCCCAGTTCAAGGCGCATATCGGCAAGGACGCGAAACTGACGCTGTTCGTTATGAATGCCGGCGGCAGGCTGGTGCGCCAGGAGGTCGTGGTGCGCACGACCGGCGAGGGCGCCGATTTCAAATTGCGCGGCATCAACCTTCTGGCCGGCGACACCCATACCGACACCACCATGGTGCTCGACCATGCCGTGCCGCACACCACCTCGACCGAAGTGATCCGCAACGTGGTGACCGGCAAGGCGCGCGGCGTCTTCCAGGGCCGTATCAACGTGCATCAATACGCGCAGAAGACCAACGCCAAGATGGCCTGCAACACGCTGCTGCTGTCGGATGACGGCGAGTTCTCGACCAAGCCGGAACTGGAAATCTTCGCCGACGACGTCGTTTGCGGCCATGGCGCGACCGTCACCGAGATCGACCACGACCATCTGTTCTACCTGATGGCGCGCGGCATCGACGAGAAGAGCGCGCGCGGCCTGCTGGTGAAGGCCTTCGTCGCCGAAGTGATCGAGGAACTGGAAGACGAGGCGCTCGTCGAGGCGCTGGAAGCGCGGCTCGACGAGTGGTTTTTGACGCACGGGTAAGCGCCTGTCTTCTCCCCTTGCCGGAGAAGGTGGATCGGCGCGCAGCGCCGAGCGGGGTGCTGGACGGAGTGAGGCGGTGCCTCGGAAGAGCTTGTGATGGACCAGAAAGTCGAATCCACCCCCTACGACGTCGAGGCCATCCGCCGCGATTTCCCGATCCTGTCGCGCGAAGTCTACGGCAAGCCGCTGGTTTATCTCGACAATGGCGCCTCGGCGCAGAAGCCCAAAGCCGTGCTCGACGCCATCCAGCACGCCTATAGCCAGGAATACGCCAACGTCCATCGCGGCCTGCATTTCCTGTCGAATGCCGCGACCGACGCCTATGAGAGCGCGCGGAAGTCAGTGCAGAGGTTTCTGAACGCACCGAGCACCGACAACATCGTCTTCACCTCCAACACCACCGCGGCGATCAACACGGTCGCCTATGGCTATGGCATGCCCAACATCGGCGAGGGCGACGAGATCGTGCTGTCGATCATGGAGCACCACTCCAACATCGTGCCGTGGCATTTCATCCGCGAGAGGCAGGGTGCCAAGCTGGTCTGGGTGCCGGTCGACGATCTCGGCGCGTTCCACATCGAGGAATTCGAGAAGCGGCTGACTTCGCGCACGAAGCTCGTCGCCATCACGCAGATGTCCAATGCGCTGGGCACGGTGACTCCGATCAAGGAGATCGTGCGCATCGCGCATGCGCGGGGCATTCCCGTGCTCGTGGACGGCAGCCAGAGCGCGGTCCATATGCCGATCGACGTGCAGGACCTCGACTGCGATTTCTTCGTCTTCACCGGCCACAAGGTCTACGGCCCGTCCGGCATCGGCGTGCTTTACGGCAAGAAGGACATTCTTGCCGGCATGCGCCCGTTCATGGGCGGCGGCGAGATGATCGAGGAAGTGACCGAGGACATCGTCACCTACAACGAGCCGCCGCATCGTTTCGAGGCCGGCACGCCGCCGATCGTGCAGGCGATCGGGCTGGGTGCCGCGCTCGAATACATGGAAAAGGTCGGCCGCGAGCGCATCGCCGCGCACGAGGCGGATCTCAAGGACTATGCCCATGAGCGGCTGCGCGCCATCAATTCGCTGCGCATCTTCGGCGACGCGCCGGGCAAGGGCGCCATCATCTCGTTCGAATTGCAGGGCATACATGCCCATGACGTGTCGATGGTGATCGACCGGCAGGGCGTGGCAGTGCGTGCCGGCACCCATTGCGCCCAGCCGCTGTTGAAACGCTTCGGCGTGACCTCCACATGCAGGGCATCGTTCGGCATGTATAATACCAGGGCCGAAGTCGATGCTTTGGCCGATGCGCTGGAAAAGGCGCGAAAGTTCTTCGGGTGACGACCATGGAAGATGCCAGCACCACCGCAGAGACAGCTCCGGAAACGGCCGCGAACGGCGTGGTTTCGGCTTCGACGATTCCCGCCGATGAGTTGGCGCGGCTGACCGACGACATCGTCTCGGCGCTGAAGACGGTCTACGACCCGGAAATCCCCGCCGACATCTACGAGCTCGGCCTCGTCTACAAGATCGACATCGAGGACGACCGCTCGGTCAAGATCGACATGACCCTGACCGCGCCGGGCTGCCCGGTGGCAGGCGAGATGCCGGGCTGGGTCGAGAACGCCGTCGGCGCCGTGGAAGGTGTCTCCGGCGTCGAGGTAAGCATGGTCTTCGATCCGCCATGGACGCCCGACCGCATGTCGGAAGAGGCGCAGGTCGCGGTCGGCTGGTACTAGATGTGTTGACGCAATTCCGGACGGAAAACCGCTACGCACTTTTCCTGGAATTGCTCTGGCATCGGCTTGAAAAGATTGGATGACTTGCAGCGAAGGCGAAAGTTCACCATCTTAAGGGCAGACTCATTCCGCGGGCCTTGAACCCGCGCGAACGTGGAGAATGACATGGGACGCTTCGCCGTCATCACGATGACCGAAAAGGCCGCCGACCGGGTGCGCGAGATCGTCGCCACGCGCGAGAATGCGCACGGCATCCGCCTCGGCATCAAGAAGGGCGGCTGCGCCGGCATGGAATACACGGTCGACCTGGTGACCGAGCCGAACACCAAGGACGATCATATCGAGCGCGACGGCGCCCATGTCTATGTCGCGCCGGAAGCAGCGCTCTTCCTGTTCGGCACCGAAATGGATTTCGAGCAGACGACGCTGCGCACCGGCTTCACCTTCAAGAACCCGAACCAGAGCTCTGCCTGCGGCTGCGGCGAATCGGTCGAATTGAAGCCGGCCGATCTGAAGGCGCTGGCCGACGCGCGCGCTTCCGCCTGATCGGCCTGCCGTGCTCAGTCCGGCAGCGCGGCGACGACAACAAGCTCGATGACCAGGTCAGGTTGCGCCAGCGCGACAACGCCGATCACCTCCGATGGCGGCGGGTTGTTGTAGCTGCAGTGCTTAGGGCAATGTTCGGCGAAAAATTCGTCCATCACGTCCATGCGGAAATTGGGTGAGCTGAGGACGCCGCCCGTCGGAAACGGCCCCTTGACGTAAAACGTCACCTTGACCAGATGATCGAGCGAACTGCCCAGTTCCTCCAGATCGGACTTGATGTTGGCAAGGATTGCGCGCCATTGCGCGGCAGGGTCGCCAATGGCGCCTCCCTGGTGTTTCGACGGATCGTAGTCGTCGACCGTGGCCGTGTTGCCGCACAGAAAAACATAGCCTTTGGGGTCGGTGACGACGGTGCCCTTGCCCCATGGCATCAGCCGGTCGCCTTTGAATTTCTTGTGCGTAGTCAGGTTCATTGTTGCCTCCTGTCGGATAGGCAATGCCTCTTCCTAGTCCACCCACATGCCCGTGCGCTTGTGCCAGTCGGCGATCGATTCTTCGGGATAGACGTCGAACACCTTGTCTTTCCTGCCGACCACTGGCTCGACCCAGCTCGCCTTGTATTTCAGCATCAGATGCACCTTTTCCGGCGGCATCGGCAGCTCGCTGTCGATCGCCGAGGCGAAGGGATGCACCAGGTCCGGCCAGGTCGGGTCGTAGAGCCAGAGCGCCGAACCGCATTTGCGGCAGAAATTGCGCTCGCCGGTCGAAACCTCGCAATGCGGATGCTCGTCATCCTCGATCTCGGCCCGGTAGACGCCGAGGCTGCGCTTGCCCCTGATGTTCAGCGTCTCGTAGTCGGCGCCGAGATTGATGGCAAAACCGCCGCCGCCCTGCTGCTTGCGGCAGATCGAGCAGTAGCAGAGCATGAACGGCACCGGCGTGTGGCTTTCCACTTCGAAGCGGACGGCATTGCACCGGCAGGATCCTTTCAGCAGCAGCGGCATGGCAAACTCCCGTGGCTGGTCCTCAACTTGTCAGCATGGTTTTGGTTGCGGCGATGACAGGATCAGGCCGCGATGCCATGATCGCAGCATGGACAATGAACGCATAGAGGAGTTGTTCGAGAGCCTCGGCCCGATCAGCATCAGAAAACTGTTCGGCGGCAAGGGCATCTATTGCGACGGCGTCATCGTCGCCATCGTGCTGCGCGGCGAGCTGAAGCTGAAGGCCGACGAGCAAAGCGTGGCCGATTTCGAGGCAGCCGGCTGCCAGCAGTGGACCTACACCGGCTCCAGGCATGGCAAGCTGGTTGCGATGCCCTATTGGAGTGTTCCCGACAGCGCCTTCGACGACCCCGACGAGATGGCGGTCTGGGCGCGCCGCGCCTATGAGGCGGGGCTGCGGGCGGGCAAGTAGACGCTACAGCGCCTTGGCGATCCTGGCCGCCAGCCGCGCATTGTTCTCGACCAGAGCGATGTTGGTCTTGAGGCTGCGGCCGCCGGTCAGTTCGAGGATTTTCGACAGCAGGAACGGCGTCACCGCCTTGCCGGTGACGCTGAGCGCCTCCGCCGCCTTCTGCGCCGCCTGGATGTAGCCGTCCATCTCCTTGGCCGGGATCTCCGCGTTCTCCGGCACCGGGTTGGCGATCAGTATGCCGCCGCCGAGGCCCAGCGCCTGCCGCGTCCGGTAGAAATGCGCAATGTCCTCCGGCGCATGCAAGGTGAGCGGGGCGCGGAACGGCGAATGCCTGGACCAGAACGCAGGCATCGTCTCGCAGCCATGGCCGACGACCGGCACGCCGCGCGTCTCCAGCACTTCCAGCGTCTTTTCGATGTCGAGGATTGCCTTGGCGCCGGCCGACACCACGATGACTGGCGTGCGCGCCAGCTCGTCGAGGTCGGCCGAGATGTCGAAGCTCTTTTCAGCGCCCTTGTGCACGCCGCCGATGCCGCCGGTGGCGAACACCTTTATCCCCGCCATATGCGCGGCGATCATCGTCGCGGCGACGGTGGTGCCCCCGGTGCGCGCCTGCGCGACGGCAAAGCCGAGATCGGCGCGCGACAGTTTCATGGCGTCGCCGGTCATCGCCAGCGATTCGCGCTCGCCGTCGGAGAGGCCGATCTTGATGCGGCCGGCGACCACCGCGATCGTTGCCGGTACCGCGCCATTGTCCAGGATGATCTTCTCGACATTGGCGGCCATGGCGCCGTTGTCCGGATAGGGCATGCCGTGGGTGATGATGGTGCTTTCCAGCGCCACCACCGGCCGTCCGGCGGCGAGCGCCTCCGCCACCGGCGGATGGATGTCGATGAAGGGGCGGGCGGTTTCGGGCGTCATGATGGTCTCCAGTCCGGGGCGCGCGGCGCTCCGGCCGCCCTCATGCCACTTCCAGCGCCCCCGGCACAAGGGCCAGCATTTGCGCGAAGTTGGCGGCGCTGAAGGCGGGCACCGCCTCGGTGCTTTCGATGGCCAGGATGGAGGCGGCGATGCCTTCGCGCAGTGCCGCGCGCAGCGGCAGGCCATTGAGCAGAGCGGCGACCGTCGCGCCGGTCAGCGCATCGCCGGCGCCGGTGACGTCGGCGATCCTACGCGGAGCGGGCGGGGCGATGGAGAACAGGCCCTCGCCGTCGAAGCCCAGCACCGGCTCGCCGCCCGCCGTCACCACGCCGCTCGTGAGCCCGGCGCGCCGCAGCCCGCCGACCAGATCGTGGCCATTCGCATCGTCGCCCAGGCCGGCGAGGGCGCCGGCCTCGCGCCGGTTCATGAACAGCACGGCAAGGCTGCCCAGCACCGGCGCCAGCCGCACCACCTTGGCTGGCGAGATGGCGATGGCGAAGACCGGCTTGCCGGCGGCTTGCGCCACCAGCCGTTCCAGCGCCGCGGACGGCAGGTTCGCGTCGCATAGGAGGGCATCGGCGGAAGCGATCGCCTCGCGCACCTTGGCGCGGCGGATCTGCTTGGGGAAGGCGAGGTCGTAGAGCGCCATGTCGGCAAAGCCGACGATCAGCTCGCCGTCGCGGTCGATCAGCGCCGTGTAGCTCGGCGTCGTGCGGTCGAGGAACACCGCCGACAGGTCGACGATGCCGGCGCTCGCGATCGCCGTCGACACAGTCTCGGCCGCGGCATCGCCGCCGCGCATCGATAATAGCGAAGCCGAGACGCCGCGCCTGACCACGCTGCGCAACGCGTTGAAGACGCCGCCGCCGACATCCTCGCGCATGGTGCCGGGGTTCGAGGCAGCCGGCACGTAAGGGCCTGACACCTGGCCCCGCCGGTCGATATGGGCGCCGCCCACGGCAAGGATGTTGGGGGACTTCACCATCGTGGCGTCGATACCTTTGTTGATTGTCCGGCCGCGCACACTAGGTTTCTCCGCGCCGCCCCGCAATCAACGCCGCGATTCGGGCCGGCCGGACAATGGAATCCCGCATGGCCGATTGGAAGACGCCGCCGCTGTGTGTTGTGGGACATAAATAGAACAGATCAAGATATTGATTGTTTTTCAGCAGCTTGATGCCTCTTGCCAAACGAGAACAAAAAAGGTACAAAATGGCAGGGATCACGGATTGTCCGGCCTTCATTGACGACCAAGGGGTGATGTATCATGGCTCAGAATACTTTGCGGCTTGTAGAGGATAAGGCAGTGGACAAATCAAAGGCTCTGGACGCGGCGCTGTCGCAAATCGAGCGCGCCTTCGGCAAGGGCTCGATCATGCGCCTCGGCGCCAATGAGCAGGTGGTCGAGATCGAAACCGTGCCGACCGGCTCGCTCGGCCTCGACATCGCGCTCGGCGTCGGCGGCCTGCCGCGCGGCCGCATCATCGAGATCTACGGGCCGGAAAGCTCGGGCAAGACGACGCTGGCGCTGCACACCGTGGCGGAAGCCCAGAAGAAGGGCGGCATCTGCGCCTTCGTCGATGCCGAGCACGCGCTCGATCCGGTCTATGCCCGCAAGCTCGGTGTCGACCTCGAAAACCTGCTGATCTCGCAGCCCGACACCGGCGAGCAGGCGCTGGAGATCTGCGACACGCTGGTGCGCTCCGGCGCCATCGATGTGCTGGTGGTCGATTCGGTCGCCGCGCTGACGCCGCGCGCCGAAATCGAAGGTGAGATGGGCGATGCGCTGCCCGGCCTACAGGCCCGCCTGATGAGCCAGGCGCTGCGCAAGCTGACCGCCTCGATCTCGCGCTCCAACACCATGGTCATCTTCATCAACCAGATCCGCATGAAGATCGGCGTCATGTTCGGCTCGCCCGAGACGACGACCGGCGGCAACGCGCTGAAGTTCTACGCCTCGGTCCGCCTCGACATCCGCCGCATCGGCTCGGTCAAGGACCGCGACGAGGTCGTCGGCAACCAGACCCGCGTCAAGGTCGTCAAGAACAAGCTGGCGCCGCCTTTCAAGGTGGTCGAGTTCGACATCATGTACGGCGAGGGCGTGTCGAAGACCGGCGAGCTGGTCGACCTCGGCGTCAAGGCCGGCGTGGTCGAGAAATCCGGCGCCTGGTTCTCCTACAATTCGCAGCGTCTCGGCCAGGGCCGCGAGAACGCAAAACTGTTCCTGCGCGACAATCCCGACACAGCGCGCGAGATCGAAATGGCGCTCAGGCAGAATGCCGGGCTGATCGCCGAGAAATTCCTCGAGAATGGCGGCTCCGAGGGCGGCGGTGACGACGGTTTCGAGGACGAAGCCGGCGCCATGTAGGTGACACAATCTCGGTTTATTACTATCTGCTTATGTAATTGAGTTCTTTAGTACTGCGTCCCGAACCGCCGGCCTTGTGCCGGCGGTTTGCGTTTCGGGCGATGCCCAGCCAGAGCCGGCAACAACCGGACTTTCCTCCAGTTCCGTGTTTCTGGACAGGCTGCGGCGTGATCGCTAAAAGGCCATGTCCATTTTGCCGTCGGCACCCCCGGCGGTTCTCTCGAAAAGGCAAGCATCCATGAGTGGCGTGAACGAGATCCGGTCGACATTCCTCGACTATTTCCGCAAGGAGGGTCACGAGGTCGTCGCGTCGAGCCCGCTGGTGCCGCGCAACGATCCGACGCTGATGTTCACCAATGCCGGCATGGTGCAGTTCAAGAACGTCTTCACCGGCCTGGAGAAGCGGTCCTATTCGCGCGCCACCACCGCCCAGAAGAGCGTGCGCGCCGGCGGCAAGCACAATGACCTCGACAATGTCGGCTACACCGCGCGTCACCTGACCTTCTTCGAGATGCTCGGCAATTTCTCCTTCGGCGACTATTTCAAGGAGCGCGCCATCGAGCTTGCCTGGAACCTGATCACCAGGGAGTTCGGGCTGAAGAAGGACAAGCTGCTGGTCACCGTCTATCACACCGACGACGAGGCGGCCGGCTACTGGAAGAAGATCGCCGGCTTCACCGACGACCGCATCATCCGCATCCCGACCTCGGACAATTTCTGGGCGATGGGCGACACCGGACCCTGCGGGCCGTGCTCGGAAATCTTCATCGACCGCGGCGAACACATCTGGGGCGGCCCTCCCGGCAGCCCGGAAGAGGATGGCGACCGGTTCCTGGAATTCTGGAACCTGGTGTTCATGCAGTATGAACAGGTGACGAAGGAAGAGCGCATCGACCTGCCGCGCCCGTCGATCGACACCGGCATGGGCCTCGAGCGCATGGCGTCCATCCTGCAAGGGGTGGAAAGCGTCTTCGAGACCGACCTGTTCCGCCATCTGATCGATGCCACGTCATCGGCGCTCGGGCGCGGTCCGGATGCGGACACCGTCGCATCGTTCCGCGTGATCGCCGACCATCTGCGGTCGTCCTGCTTCCTGGTGGCCGACGGCGTGCTGCCGTCGAATGAGGGCCGCGGCTATGTGCTGCGCCGTATCATGCGCCGCGCCATGCGCCATGCGCAGCTGCTCGGCGCCAGCGAGCCGCTGATGTGGAAATTGGTGCCGGCGCTGGTGCGCGAGATGGCTCAGGCCTATCCGGAGCTGGGGCGCGGCGAGGCGCTGATCACCGAAACGCTGAAGCTGGAAGAGACCCGCTTCCGCAAGACGCTGGCGCGCGGCCTCGGCCTGCTCTCGGAGGCGACCGAAAAGCTCGGCACCGGCGACATGCTGGATGGCGAGACGGCCTTCAAGCTCTACGACACATACGGCTTCCCGCTCGACCTGACGCAGGATGCGCTGCGCCAGCGCAGCATCTCGGTCGATCTGGCCGGGTTCACCGATGCGATGGAGCGGCAGCGGGCCGAGGCGCGCAAGAGCTGGGCTGGTTCTGGCGACGCGGCCACCGAGACGGTGTGGTTCTCGGTGCGCGAGAACACCGGCGCCACCGATTTCCTCGGCTACGAGACCGAACAGGCGGAGGGCCTGGTCTTGGCGCTGGTCAAGGACGGCAAGACCGTCGACAGCGCCGCGCAGGGCGACACGGTTGCCGTGGTCGTCAACCAGACGCCTTTCTATGGCGAGTCCGGCGGCCAGATGGGCGACACCGGCGTGATCTCGGGGGAGGGCTTCTCGATCGAGATCACCGACACGCAGAAGAAGGCCGACGGGCTGTTCGTGCATCTCGGCCGGGTGGCGAGCGGCACGGTCAAGACCGGCGCCGCGGTCGAGCTCAAGGTCGATCATGCGCGCCGCTCCAGGCTGCGCGCCAACCATTCGGCGACGCACCTCATCCACGAGGCGCTGCGCGAGGTGCTGGGCACCCATGTCGCGCAGAAGGGCTCGCTGGTCGCGCCCGAGCGCCTGCGCTTCGACATCTCGCACAACAAGCCGATCTCGGCCGATGAGCTTGAGGAGGTCGAGCGCATGGCGAACGAGATCGTCGTGCAGAACAGCCCGGTGTCGACACGCCTGATGTCGGTCGATGACGCCATTGCCGAGGGCGCCATGGCGCTGTTCGGCGAGAAATACGGCGACGAGGTGCGCGTCGTGTCGATGGGCACCGGCCTGCATGGCGCCAAGGCGAACCGGCCCTATTCGGTCGAGCTCTGCGGCGGCACCCATGTCCGGGCAACCGGCGATATCGGCCTGGTGCGCATCGTGTCGGACAGCGCGGTCGCGGCCGGCGTGCGCCGCATCGAGGCGCTGACCGGCGAGGCGGCGCGCAAGCATCTCGACGAGCAGGACAAGCGGCTGAAGGCGATCGCTTCGACGCTGAAGATCTCGCCGGCCGATGTGGCGGCGCGGGTCGAGACGCTGCTCGACGAGCGCAAGAAGCTCGAAAAGGAGCTTAGCGAAGCGCGCAAGAAGCTGGCGCTGGGCGACCGTTCGCCAGCCGGCGTGCCGGCCGAGAACGAGACCATCGCCGGCGTCGGCTTCCTCGGCAAGGCGGTCTCCGGCGTGTCGCCGAAGGATCTGAAGCCGCTTGCCGATGCCGGCAAGAAGACGCTCGGCTCCGGTGTCGTCGTCTTCGTAGGCGCCGGCGAGGACAACAAGGCAAGTGTCGTCGTCGGCGTCACCGACGACCTGACCACCCGCTTCAGCGCCGTCGACCTGGTGCGTGTGGCGTCCGCCGCGCTTGGCGGGCAAGGTGGTGGCGGCCGGCCGGACATGGCCCAGGCCGGCGGTCCCGACGCCTCGAAGGCCGAGGACGCGATCGCGGCGGTGAAGGCGGCGCTGGAAGCGGCGTGACCTCGCTTGCGGTCCCAGTGCAGTCAAGCTAGCCATCCCGGGAGCGCGAAGTGACGACACTGACCATGTACCAGGTCGACGCCTTCGCCGACCGGGCCTTCCACGGCAATCCGGCCGCCGTCCTCATCCTCGAGGACTGGCTGCCGGATCATGTCATGCAGGCCATCGCCAACGAAAACAACCTTGCCGAGACCGCGTTCGCGCGGCCGAACGGCAAGGGCTGGGATTTGCGCTGGTTCACCCCGGTCCATGAAGCCGACTTCTGCGGCCACGCCACGCTGGCCACCGCCCATGTGCTGGCCCAGGAACACGATGTCGCCGGCAACATGGCCTTCGCCACACGGGTGGGCGAGCTCGGGGTTTCCAGGCGCGACGGCGCCTACCAGCTCGATCTGCCGTGCTTTCCGCCGCAGCCCGTGGACGCCGAGCTGGCGTCCGCGCTTCAGGACATCGTTTCGGCGCGCCCGGTTGCGAGCTTCCGCAACTTCGAGAACCTGTTCGTCGAACTGGCCGACGAGACCGCCGTGCGCTCCTTCGTTCCGGACCTGTCCGGGATTGCGACCTTCCACCCGCTCGGCGTGGTCGTCACCGCGCGCGGCGAGACCCATGATTTCGTGTCTCGCTACTTCGCACCCGGCGCGGGCATTCCCGAGGATCCGGTGACCGGCTCCATCCACGCGACGCTGATACCCTATTGGTCCGAAAAGCTCGGCAAGACGGAGCTGTCGGCCTTCCAGTGCTCGCAGCGCGGCGGCCACCTGCTGTGCGAACTGGCCGGAGACCGCGTGCGGATCACGGGCCGCGCGAAGACCTTCATGAAAGCCGAAATCTATCTGCCTGACTGAACGGCACTCGGCTCATGGTGCAGAAGCTTGAGAGCCGCCAGGCCCTCGCGAGAGACCGGCATGATCAAAGGAAGCCTTGGCCGCCCGTGTATTTCTGGCGAAGGCGCCTGTAAAGCCACCTGAAATAGGGGAGGTTTCGCCTGCGGTGCACAAACACCGTTTGGCCGAACGGCGTCTCGCTCGCGGGCGCCGATGGATCGTGCCACTCCTGCGACGGGCTGCGAAAAATGGCGGCGCCCTGCTGCCTGGCAAGGGTCGTCAGCACCGATTGATCGTGCCGATGCTCGACAAAGCCGGGCAGGTTGGGAAGGCCGTGGATGTTCGGCATGTCGGTCAGCCGAACCTCGCTCGCCATGGCTGTCGTGAGCAGCTTGAGGAAAGCCCTCGCTTCCGGCCCGGCGCGGTAGAGCTGCATGCCGGCCCATAGCTGCGGCAGCGACCAGAACTCCTCCCGGTCGGCATCCATTTCGACGAAGCAGTCGCGCTTGGTCCAGGCGCCCTGCAGCATCCGCCCGCCCATCTTGAACAGGCATACCGGGTGCTGGCTGGAAAGCGCGATCAGAGGCGCGGGGTCGGCGATGAAAGTCAGCGCGGCGTCGCTGTAGAGGACCGGCGTGCCGTCGGGCACGCGGTTCATCATGTCCAGCGTGATGAAGGGCTTCCACAGCCAGTAGCCGGCGCCGCGCGGCGCGGCCATGATCGATGGGTATTTTCGCGCCAGGTCGACCAGCACCGGGTGGTCCGGCGTATAGAGATGACTGTCGAGGCCGAAGCGGCGCGCGCTCTTCAGCAGCAGCTTGCCGGCCTGCGACAGGTTCGGCGTCGCATAGCTGACATGGACGGCGCGCATCAGCCCGCCTGTTCTGTCCTGGCGAAGCTCGCGCGATCGGCGAAGCGCGCATACCAGTCGCTAATGTCGGCAAATCGGGCAAGCAATTCACGCCCTTCTGCGACCTTGACGAAATAGCCGATGATTGGGGCTGCATGCAGGTCGGCAAGGGTCAGTTGCGAATCCAGCAGCCACGGCCCGTCGGCCTTCAGCGCCGACAGTGTCCGCAGCACAGCCTCCGCTTGCGACAGGCCCTTGGTGATCAGGGCCTCGTCGGGCGGGTTTTGCTCCAGCCGCTCGACGGCGACATCCCAGACCATGGCGCGGTAGCCATAGGCGTCGAGCAGGCCGATGATCTGGTTCATCCTTGCCCGGCTACGCGCCTCTTTTGGCTGCAGCGCCGGGCCGTCGAAGGCCTCGTCGGCATAGCGGGCGATCGCGCTCGCCTCGAACAGGCGAAAGCCGTCATGCTCGAAAGCCGGGATGCGGCCGAACGGATGATGTTCGAGATACCAGGCCGGAACGCCTTCCGGGGCAAAGACATCGACCGGCACGAGGTCGTAGCCGATGCCTTTCTCTTCCAGCGCCAGCCGCGCGATGCGCACATAAACGCTGTAGTCGGCGCCGTAGAGGATTGGCTTGCCCATCGTCAGCCCCTTGCTTCCGCTCGCGTTGCTGCCCAAAAAACGAAGGCTCCTTTCGGAGCCTTCGGCATGTCGAAATTTGGGTTCTTACCCCATGGCCTTCTGCAGGTTCTCGTCGATCTTGTCGAGGAAACCGGTGGTCGACAGCCAGGGCTGGTCGGGACCGATCAGCAGCGACAGGTCCTTGGTCATGAAGCCGGACTCCACCGTCTGGATGCAGACCTTTTCCAAGGTCTCGGCGAAGCGCTTCAGCTCGGCATTGTCGTCGAGCTTGGCGCGGTGGGCGAGACCGCGCGTCCAGGCGAAGATCGAGGCGATCGAGTTAGTCGAGGTCTCCTCGCCCTTCTGGTGCTGGCGATAGTGGCGGGTGACGGTGCCGTGCGCGGCTTCCGCTTCCACGGTCTTGCCGTCTGGCGTCATCAGCACCGAGGTCATCAGGCCGAGCGAGCCGAAGCCTTGCGCCACCGTGTCCGACTGCACGTCGCCGTCGTAGTTCTTGCAGGCCCAGACATAGCCGCCCGACCATTTCAGGCTGGAGGCCACCATGTCGTCGATCAGCCGGTGCTCGTACCAGAGTTTCTTCGCCTTGAACTCGGCCTCGAATTCCTTCTCGTAGACTTCCTGGAAGATGTCCTTGAAGCGGCCGTCATAGGCCTTGAGGATGGTGTTCTTGGTCGAGAGGTAGACCGGATAGTTGCGCAGCAGGCCGTAGTTCAGCGAGGCGCGGGCAAACTCGCGGATCGATTCGTCGAGATTGTACATGGCCATGGCGACGCCGGCGGCCGGCGCGTCGAACACGTCGTGCTCGATCACGGTGCCGTCCTCGCCGACGAACTTGATCGTCAGCTTGCCCTTGCCGGGATAGCGGAAGTCGGTGGCGCGGTACTGGTCCCCGAAGGCGTGGCGGCCGACGATGATCGGCTTGGTCCAGCCGGGCACCAGGCGCGGCACGTTCTTCATGATGATCGGCTCGCGGAAGATGGTGCCGCCGAGAATATTGCGGATCGTGCCGTTCGGCGACTTCCACATCTTCTTCAGCTTGAATTCCTCGACGCGCTGCTCGTCGGGGGTGATCGTCGCGCACTTCACGCCGACGCCGTATTTCTTGATGGCGTTGGCCGAGTCGATCGTCACCTGGTCGTTGGTGGCGTCGCGGTGCTCGATGCCGAGATCGTAGTAGTCGAGCTTGATGTCGAGATAGGGGTGGATCAGCTTGTCCTTGATGAACTGCCAGATGATGCGGGTCATCTCGTCGCCGTCGAGCTCGACGACCGGGTTCGCCACCTTGATCTTCGCCATGGAAAGAATGCCTCGTTGCTGGGGATCGGAACGGCCTTGCCCGCATGGCGTTCGGCCGGGGATGCCGAGCGTATATCAAAGGCTTTTTGAGCGCGCAAACGGCGATCGGCGGTGCCGCTCGATGCCATTCTTTGCGAAAGCTTCATTTTCGCCGCCGAATATGGCAGGGGTCGCCGAAATGCCGCAAACAGCAGTTCATTGACGTCCATGCCAGCCGACGAACAATCCCGAGACATCCCCATCGCAGCCGACCCGGCGATCATCCTGGTCGAGCCGCAGCTTGGCGAGAACATCGGCATGGTCGCGCGCGCCATGGCCAATTTCGGCCTTGCCGAGCTCAGGCTGGTCAATCCGCGCGACGGCTGGCCGAGCGAGAAGGCGCGCGCCGCGGCAAGCCGCGCCGACCATGTCATCGATGCGGTGCGGGTTTTCGACGATCTTGCCTCCGCGGTCGCCGATCTCAATTTCGTCTTCGCCACCACGGCGCGCGAGCGCGACGGCTTCAAGGCCGTGCGCGGACCGGTCGAGGCGGGCAGGGCGCTGAGGACGCGGCAGCGTGCCGGGCTGCGCACCGGCATCCTGTTCGGCCGCGAGCGCTTCGGCCTCTACAATGAGGAAGTCGGGCTCGCCGACGAGATCGTCACCTTTCCGGTCGATCCTGGCTTCTCGTCGCTCAACATCGCCCAGGCCGTGCTTCTGATGTCCTATGAATGGATGAAGTCGGGACTGGAGGACGAAACCCAGACCAACTTCTCCGGACCGGAACTCGTGCCGGCGACCAAGGAGCAGTTGCACAGCCTGTTCACCTATCTCGAAGGCGCGCTGGAGGCGCGCGGCTATTTCCGCCCGGAAGGGAAGAAACCGAAGATGGTCGACAATCTGCGTGCCGTGCTGACGCGCGCCGGTTTCGCCGAGCCGGAACTGAAGGTGCTAAGGGGCATCATCTCGTCGCTGGACAGATTTTCGCCGGCGATGCCGCGCGGCGATGGCTCCCCCGGCGACGATCCGAGACGGCTGCCCGCCGCTGCCGCGCGCGCCCGCAAGGCGGAAGCGGGCCAGGCCCAAAGCGCCAATGGCGACGACAATGACGCGCCGCTGGGCGGCAAGGGCACAGACAATGACTGACCGGCCGATCCTGATGTTCGATTCCGGCGTCGGCGGCCTGACCGTGCTGCGCGAGGCGCGCGTGCTGATGCCCGACCGGCGCTTCGTCTATGTCGCCGACGACGCGGCCTTTCCCTTCGGCGCCTGGGAGGAGCCGGCGCTGCGCACGCACATACTCGATCTCTTCGCCAGGCTGCTCGACCGGTTTTCGCCGGCGATCTCCGTCATCGCCTGCAACACCGCCTCGACGCTGGTGATCGATGCGCTTCGCGAAAGATTTCCCGGCCATCCCTTCGTCGGCACGGTCCCGGCGGTCAAGCCGGCGGCGGAACGCACCCGCTCCGGCCTGGTCTCGGTGCTGGCGACGCCGGGCACGGTGAAGCGGCAGTACACGCGCGACCTGATCAGCAAATGGGCGCAGAAATGCCATGTCCGCCTGGTCGGCAGCAACAATCTGGCCGGGCTGGCCGAGGCCTACATGCGCGAAGGCTTTGTCGACGAGGACGCCGTGCGCGCCGAGATCGCGCCCTGCTTCATCGAACGCGACGGGCAGCATACCGACATCGTCGTGCTTGCCTGCACCCACTATCCATTCCTGGTCAACCGCATGCGCAAGACCGCGCCCTGGCCGGTGGACTGGATCGATCCGGCCGAAGCGATAGCCCGCCGCGCCATGTCGTTGCTCGCGCCGGTCAACGGATCCTCGCAAGGCGAGCCCGACATTGCCGTCTTCACCTCCGGCAAGGCGGATTTCGCGGTCAGCCGGCTGATGCAGGGTTTTGGTCTGACGATCCCTTGACGGCAGGAACATCGGCTGGGCGGCTGCGTTCCCTCCCATAGTCAATTGGGAGAAACGACCATGCCTGCCACATCGAAAGCTCAGCAAAAGGCCGCCGGCGCGGCGCTGTCGGCAAAGCGCGGTGACACCAAGAAGAGCGAGCTCAAGGGCGCCTCGAAGGGAATGTACGAATCGATGAGCGAAAAGCAGCTCGAGGAATTCGCGGAGACAAGGCGCAAGGGCTTGCCCGAGAAGAAATCGAAGAGCTGATCTCGCTGCGCTTGGGAAGAAAAGCAAGAACCCGCCTGCGGGGCCGCGGGCTCTCGGTGATTGGTCCGCAGTGCCACGCACTAGCTTGACACCGCCTAAATCTCCGTTTAATCAGCGCGCCAACACCGGGCCGCAATGCCCGGTGGTTTTCTTTATGCGCAAGGCAGACGGAAATTCGATTGTTTCTTCCTAGGCCTTGTTAACTGACGTGTCCCGTGGGTTTTCCGTCGCGTTGCGTGGAAAACCCTGTCAGGTCTCGAAAACGGAGGCCAGAGGAGGGCGCGTTTCCTTCACTCGGAGCATGAGGTTCCGGGTGTATTGTTTTGAAAGGGAATGCGATGAGCAAGCGCGAATCCGCGAAATACAAAATCGACCGCCGTCTCGGCGAGAACATCTGGGGCCGCCCGAAGTCCCCGGTCAACAAGCGTGAATACGGCCCCGGCCAGCACGGCCAGCGCCGCAAGGGCAAGCTTTCCGACTTCGGCCTGCAGCTGCGCGCCAAGCAGAAGCTGAAGGGCCACTATGGCGACGTTTCGGAAAAGCAGTTCCGCAAGGTCTATGAAGAGGCGGACCGCCGCAAGGGCGACACGTCGGAGAACCTGATCGGCCTGCTCGAGTCGCGTCTCGACGCGGTCGTCTACCGCGCCAAGTTCGTGCCGACCATTTTCGCCGCCCGCCAGTTCGTCAACCACGGCCACGTCAACGTCAACGGCAAGCGCGTCAACATCGGCTCGTATCGCTGCAAGCCGGGCGACGTCGTCGAGGTGCGCGAGAAATCGAAGCAGCTCGTCATCGTGCTGGAATCGGTCGCTCTCGCCGAGCGCGATGTGCCTGACTATATCGAAGCCGACCACAACAAGATGACCGCCACCTTCGCGCGCATCCCCGGCCTGTCGGATGTTCCGTTCGCCGTGCAGATGGAACCGAACCTGGTCGTCGAATTCTATTCGCGCTGATCGGTTGCTTCAGCAATCCATCGAAAGGCCGCCCATTGGGCGGCCTTTTTGTTTGCCGAGCCGCCATGCCGCCGCCGCAGAAATCGATTTCGATTTCCGGGCCGATGCGCTAATCCGGGCGCGACACTTGTCCCTGGGGCCGATGCGCCATGAATATGCTGCCAGACGTCAAATCCCTCGAACCGGTCGGTGACGACGCTGAGGGCGGCTTCCATCCCCTGTTCGCCGAGGTGCCGTCCTCCGTCGAGTTCAACAAGCTGCGCAAGCGGCTCCTGAGATTGACGCGCCAGGCGATCGAGGATTTCGCCATGGTGAAGCCCGGCGAGCGCTGGCTGGTGGCGCTGTCCGGCGGCAAGGATTCCTACGGTCTGCTCGCTCTGCTGCTCGACCTCAAATGGCGCGGCCTGCTGCCGATCGAGTTGCTCGCCTGCAATCTCGACCAGGGCCAGCCGAACTTCCCGAAACACATCCTGCCGGACTACCTCAACGCCAACGGCATTGCGCATCGCATCGAATATCAGGACACCTATTCGGTGGTCACCGACAAGCTGCCCGAAGGCAGCACCTATTGTTCGCTCTGCTCGCGGCTCCGGCGCGGCCATCTTTACCGCATCGCGCGCGAGGAGGGCTGCGCCGCTCTCGTGCTGGGTCACCACCGCGAGGACATCCTCGAAACTTTCTTCATGAACCTGTTCCATGGCGGCCGCCTTGCCGCAATGCCGCCGAAACTCCTCAACGATGAAGGCGACATCATGGTGCTGCGGCCGCTCGCCTATAACGCTGAGGCCGATCTCGAGAAATTCGCCGACGCGATGAAGTTCCCGATCATCCCCTGCGATCTCTGCGGCAGCCAGGAAGGCCTGCAGCGCAATGCCATGAAGGCGATGCTGGACGACATCGAAAAGCGCATGCCCGGCCGCAAGGACACGATGATCCGCGCCATGACGAATGTGCGGCCCTCGCATCTGCTCGACAGGAAGCTGTTCGACTTCGCCGCCCTCAACGACAGGTAAGACGATCCCCATGACAATTGACGATAGCGCCATCGACTGGCTTGCCGGTCTCCTCTCCGACGCGGCCACTGCCGAGATCATGCCGCGCTTTCGCCGGCTGGGCGAAGGCGACATCCGCCAGAAGACATCGGCCGCCGATCTGGTGACCGAGGCCGACGTCAATGCCGAGCGGGTGATCACGGCAAGGCTGCGCGAGCGCTATCCCTCGGCCATGATCGTCGGCGAGGAAGCCTGCTCCGACAATCCGGCGCTGCTCGGCGGTCTCGGCGATGCCGAGCTCGCCTTCGTCATCGATCCGGTCGACGGCACCTTCAACTTCGCCTCAGGCGTGCCGCTGTTCGGCGTCATGCTGGGCGTTGTCGTCAAGGGCGAGACCGTCGCCGGCATCATCCACGATCCCGTCGGCAAGGACTGGCTGATCGGCGCCAGGGGCGCGGGCAGCCACATCCGCCACGCTCATGGCGCGCTGGAGAAGGTGCGCGTCGCGGCGGCCGTGCCGATCTCACAAATGACGGGCGCCGTCTCCTGGCAATACCTGCCGGAACCCGAGCGCTCTCGGCTCGCCCGCAACCAGACCAAGGCGCTGTCGCAATTCGGCTATCGTTGCGCGGCGCACGAATACCGGCTGCTCGCCAGCGGCCACGCCCATTTCGTCGTCTACAACAAGCTGATGCCGTGGGATCACTTGGCCGGCGTGCTGATCCATCAGGAAGCCGGCGGCTACGCGGCGCGGATCGACGGCAGCGCCTATCTGCCCTCGCATGTCGACGGCGGCATCCTGGTCGCCCCCGACAAGGACAGCTGGCAGGAACTGCGCCGCGAGCTTTGGGCGGAGTAGGGGCAGGAGCCGCGGCCCGATCCAAGCCGGCGGGCAGCCGGAGGCTTCGCGTAGGCCGGAGAACCGCTGATGAGACCTTGGTCGGCAATCCTCGCAGCAGCCCTGGTCATCGCCGTGGTTGCGGCCCCCTGCGAAGCCGGGGCGCAGCAGCGCCGCCCTTGTCACAGTTCCGATCCCATCGACACCCTGGTGGAGATGTCGGACGCCATCTATGCCTGCTGGAAGCCACCGGCTGGAACTGCCGGCATGTCCCTGACACTGCGGTTCTCGCTTCGCCGGAACGGCACGCTCATCGGCAAGCCACGCGCCACCTATTCCGATCTGGGAACCGACCAAGCGCTGAACCGTGCTTTCGTGACGTCCATCCTCAAGGCGCTCGACGAGGCTCTGCCGCTGCCGTTTTCAGACAGCATGGGCGGAGCCGTCGCGGGGCGGATGCTTGCCCCTCGTTTCACCGCAACTGTCGAAGGTGCAAGCTAGTCTAGGGGCGGGCGCAATTCGGAAGCTTCGGTGACACGCATCAGACCGGCGGATTGTGCGGCTGGAACAACCTGCCGCGCTCTGCCAGCAGGATCATCAGCAAGGCAGCCACCGAGACGCTGCAGAAGCCGGCGGCGAGCGGTGTCACCGTGCCGTTGTAGGCCTGCCCGATCAGCGTCCCGAGAATGCCGCCGAGGAAGGTCTGCATGAAGCCGAGTATCGACGAGGCTGTGCCGGCCAGTTGCCCGAGCGGCTCCATGGCGAGTGCGTTGAAGTTCGCGCCGAGCCCGCCAAACGGAAGCATTGCGAGGGCGAAGAAGCCGACGAACAGCCAGAGCGGCATTTGCATTTCGAGCGAGACGACGAGCCAGGCCAGGCTGATGGTCAGGAAGAGCAGCAGCGCGCCCTGCGACAGCCGGCGCATGCCGACGCGGCCGACCAGACGCGAGTTGAGATAGTTCGAGAAGGCGAGCACGCCGGCGACGCCGGCGAAGATCAGCGGGAACAGTTCGCCGACGTGGAAGACGTCGAGATAGATCTGCTGCGCCGAATTGATGAAGCCGAACATGGCGCCGAAGATGAAGGTGCTGGCAAAGGCATAGCAGAGCGCGATGCGGTTGGTGAGCACGATGCGGAACCCGCCGACGATGGCGTGCACCGTCAGCGGCCGGCGGTATTCCGGATGCAGGGTTTCGGGCAGACGCAGCAGCGCCCAGGCCGATACGATCAGCGCGCCCGCCGCCATGGTGATGAAGATGACGTGCCAGGTCGCGAACAGCATGATGAACTGGCCGATGCCGGGCGCCACCACGGGAATGGCCATGAACACCATGAAGATCAGCGACATCACCTCTGCCATGCGCCGGCCCTCGAAGGTGTCGCGCACGATCGAGACGGCGATGACGCGCGTGGCAGCCGCACCGATGCCTTGCACCACCCGGCAGGCGAGCAGCGTAGCGAAGGACGGGGCGATGGCTGCGGCACCCGCCGCCAGGACATAGATCACCAGCCCGACAACCAGCGGCGCGCGCCGTCCGAAGCGGTCGGAGACCGGGCCGAACAGGAGCTGGCCACCGCCAAAACCCAGAATGTAGGCGGTGATGACATATTGCCGGTGGTTTTCATTTTCGACGCCGAGCGAGGCGCCGATCTGTTGCAGCGCCGGCAGCATGATGTCGATCGCCAAAGAATTGAGCGCCATCAGCGCCGCGCAGAGCGCGATGAATTCCCAGCGCGGAATGGGCAAACTGGTTGCCGATTGCTGCGCTACTGCCTGCTTGTCCACCGCAAGATCCGATCTTCCAAACGAACCTGCGCCGGTTGACCGGCGCATCGATCCGTCTCGTTCCCGGTATCGGGAAACAAAGTGCCGAGGTGGGGGCGGCCCCGGAAGCCAGCGCCGGCGCTCAGGCGCCGGCAGGCGCGTTCAGTCAGGCAGCGCCTTTGACGCTGACGCCCTTTTCGACGAGGAACGTCTGCAGTTCGCCCGCCTGGAACATCTCGCGCACGATATCGCAACCGCCGACGAACTCGCCCTTGACGTAGAGCTGCGGGATGGTCGGCCAGTTGGAATATTCCTTGATGCCCTGGCGCAGCTCGGCCGAAGTCAGCACGTTCACGCCTTTGTAGTCGGCCCCGATATAGTCGAGGATCTGAACCACCTGGCCGGAGAAGCCGCACTGCGGGAAGCCGGGCGTGCCCTTCATGAAGAGCACCACGTCGTTGCTCTTCACTTCGCTGTCGATGTAGTCGTTGATACCGCTCATGGAGAATCCTTTCACGCCTGTGGGAGTCAGGCTCGAAACATAACCATCAAATAAACCCATAGGTTGACCGAAACAAGGTATTTGCCTTGCTGGCGCCGAAATGGCGCAAAAGATGGCCTGACGCTGCACCAAGTCCCCTAGGCTGCCAATCCTCCCGGAGCGTAATGAAAAAGCGCCATCTCGCGACGATCCTGATCGGCGTCCTGCTCGTCGCCCTGGCCGCGGCCCTTTGGCTGAGGCCGCGGGAACGCCCGCCGCTCGTCGTCGGCGGACTGCCCGCACCGTGCCGGGATTTGAGCTTCGAGGCGGTCCCCTATGTCGTCTGCGAGATCGATCTCAACTCCTATGACGTCGGCCTCTTCCATGCCGGCGCTGACGGCAAACCCTACGGCTCGCTGGAGGTGTTCGACAAGGCGATGAAGGGGCTGGGGCGGCCGGTCCTGCTTGCCATGAATGGCGGCATGTACCACGAGGACCTGACGCCGGTCGGCCTGCTTGTCGAGGATGGCAGCGAAAGAGCGTCGCTCAACCTTGCCGACGCCGAGGGCAATTTCTTCCTGAAGCCGAACGGCGTGTTCCTGATCGGCAGGGACGGCAAGGCCGCGGTGATGGAAAGCAACGCCTATGCCGGCGCCAAACCCGATTCCGTCTTCGCCACGCAGTCGGGCCCGATGCTGGTGGTCGACGGCGCGCTGCATCCTCGCTTCGACCAGAACGGCACCTCGCGCTATGTCCGCAACGGGGTTGGCGTGCGCGATGGCGGTACCGTCGTGCTGGCGATCTCGCGCTCGGAAGTCAGCCTCGGCAGCTTCGCGCGGCTCTTCCGCGACGGGCTTTCCTGTCGCAACGCGCTGTTCCTCGACGGCGTGGTCTCGGCGCTGTCGGACGGCGACAGGATGATCGTCGGCGGAAAATACCCTGCTGGCCCGATCATCGCGGTGTCGGCCAGGAAGACGGCGCAGTAACCCCCAAGAGGCCTTGAGCTTGTCTCCGCCGCCAAAGCCGCGGCCATAACAATATAGCGATAGCTAAATCTTGAAGCATCCGCTATGCTTACCGCGATCTGGAGGATGCTGGCATGACCGAGACGAGATCCCTGCTGGAGCGCAAGTTCGATCGAAGGTTGCTTCTGGCCGGTGGCCTCGCGGCTGCAGGCGGCACGGCGGTGGTGGCGAGCGCGGCGCGCGGGCAGACAAGCCATGCCGGTCACGAGATGCCGGCGGCAGCTGCTGCCGAAGGCCAGCCGGCGCATCTGTCCGCTCATGGAGCGATGATCACGGTCGGCGAGGTCGACGACGCCCGAAACGGCTTCGACCCGGTGAAGCTGGTCAGCGATTGGGAGACCGGGACGGTATCGACGCTGCCGGACGGGCGCACGCTTCGCACGTTCGAAGTCACGGCGGAAGACAAGGAGATCGAGATCGCGCCGGGCATCATGTTTCCAGCCTGGACCTATAATGGCCGGGTGCCGGGGCCTTCGCTGCGCGCGACCGAAGGCGACCGGCTGCGGATCGTCTTCCGCAACCAGGGCTCGCATCCGCATTCGATGCATTTCCACGGCATCCATGCCGCGCGCATGGACGGTGTCCCGGGCGCCGGCCTGATCGGGCCGGGTGAGGAGTTCGTCTACGAGTTCGATGCCAGGCCCGTTCGGCTGTCACCTCTATCACTGCCACGCGCTGCCGCTGAAGCGGCATATCCAGAAGGGCATGTACGGCGCTTTCGTCATCGATCCCGACCCGGCCCGTCATCCGGAACACGACGCGGTCGCCCGCTCGCGCCTGCTCGGCACGCCTGAGAATGCCGGCTGGCAGGAGTTCGTGATGGTCATGAACGCCTTCGACACCAATTTCGACAACGAGAACGAGGTCTACGCCGTCAACACGGTCGCCCACGCCTACGCGAAGAAGCCGATCAGGGTGCTGAAGGACAAGCCTGTCCGCATCTATCTCATCAACGTCGTCGAGTTCGACCCGATCAACTCCTTCCACCTGCACGCCAATTTCTTCGACTACTACAATCAGGGCACGACGCTCAACCCGACGCTGAAGACCGTCGATCTGATCACCCAGTGCCAGGCCGAGCGCGGCATCCTCGAGTTCCACTTCCGCGAGCACGAGCCGGGCCTCTATATGTTCCACCCCCACCAGTCGGAATTCACCGAGCTCGGCTGGTCAGGCATGTTCGACGTCGTGGAGGCTCTGTCGTGACCGATACGAGCCAGTCTTCCGCCGATAGGTGTGCAGCGCGACCAGCCTGGGCCCATCTGCTCTGGATCGTGTTGCCGCTCGCCGTGCTCGGGCTGGCCATCGCATGGCTGGTCTCTTCGGATCCGCTGTCGAGCTTCCGCAACGGCGCGCCGCCGGTCGAGAACATCACCTTCGAGCGGACGATCCTTGGAAACGACGGCATTCGCATCCTCGTCCGCGCCGGCGGATCGGAACCGATGACCATCGCTCAGGTCCAGGTCGACGATGCCTATTGGCAGTTCACGCAGGATCCGCCGGGCCCCATCGCGCGCGGCTCGACGGCATGGATCGCCCTGCCATATCCCTGGGTGCTGGGGGAGGCGCATGCGGTCAACGTCGTGACCAGCACCGGCACCACATTCACCCATGAGATCGCTGTGGCCGTCCCGACCCCAACGCGCGATTCGCTCAGCCTGGTCGCGCAGGCGGTGCTCGGCGCTTTTGTCGGCATCCTGCCCGTGGCGATCGGCTTGATGTTCTACCCCGCGCTGCGCGGCGTCGGACGCAGCGGCATGGACTTCCTCCTGTCGCTGACCGTCGGCCTGCTCGCGTTCCTGTTTGTCGATGCGCTGGAGGACGCCTTTGAGCTGGCCGGTGAAGCCGCTGCCCTGTTCCAGGGACCGACCATGATCGTGCTTGCCGCCGCCGCCAGCTTCCTGCTGCTGATGGCGGCGGGCCGGCGAAGCGGGGCGCCGACCGGTCTGGCGCTCGCCACCTTCATCGCGCTCGGCATCGGCTTGCACAATCTCGGCGAAGGGCTGGCGATCGGCGCCGCCTTCGCGTCGGGCGCGGCGGGGCTTGGCACCTTCCTTGTGCTGGGCTTCACCCTGCACAACATCACCGAGGGTATCGGCATCGCCGCGCCGATCCTGAAGCAGCGTCCGCCGCTCAGGACCTTTGCCGCGCTGACGCTGCTGGCCGGCGGCCCCGCCGTCATCGGCCTGTGGATCGGCAGCCTCGCCTATGCGCCGCAATGGTCGGCGTTGGCGCTGGCGGTCGGCGCCGGAGCGATCCTGCAGGTGATCGTCGAGCTCGTGTCGATGCAGCTTCGCCAGCGCCCCGACGGCACACGCGCACTGCTTGCGCCGGGCGCAATGGCCGGACTGGCCGCCGGCATCGGCTTCATGTACGTGACGGCGATGCTGGTGAAGATCTGAGGGGACTCAGTCCGGAACGCTGGTCTGCAGGGCGAGCGCGTGCAGCACGCCGCCCATATTGCCCTTCAGCGCGTCATAGACCATCTGGTGCTGCTGGACGCGGCTTTTGCCGCGAAAACTCTCGGCCACCACTTCAGCGGCGTAGTGATCGCCGTCGCCGGCCAGGTCGCGGATCGTCACCTTGGCGTCCGGAATGCCTTCCTTGATCAGCCGTTCGATGTCGTGCGCGTCCATTGCCATGCGGGTTTTCCCTATCAGGTACTGAGGGCTCATAGATATGGCCGGGACGGCGGATGCACCACTCCAAAGGCGACCAGAACGCCGTCCCGAGCACAATATTACGGGTCCACGACCTCGTTTGCCATGAAGCGAGGAAACCAGGATTCGTGGGCGGCGGTCAATTCGCTCACGGGGATCGCCCGGGCTTCGCCGAGTTTCAGGTCGCGGCCGCCGGTCGAGCCGATCCAGGGCGCGAAGATGCCCAGCTTGCCCTGGTCCTCGCGGATGGCGTCCCATTCCTTGCTTTGCGGATCGATCGACAGCGTCAGCAGATAGCGGCCCTGGTCCTCGCCGAAGAACACCGGGATCGGATCGGTGCCGACGAGGCCGGGGATGGTGGCGCCGATGCCCGACGCCATCGCCATTTCGGCCAGCGCCACGGCAAGGCCGCCATCGGAAAGGTCGTGCGCGGCGGTGACAACGCCGGAGGCGATCAGCGCGCGGACATGGTCGCCGACGCGCTTTTCATGTTCGAGGTCGACAGGCGGCGGCGGGCCGTCGCTGCGGCCGTGGATGTCGCGCATATAGACGGACTGGCCGAGATGGCTGCCCCAGGTCGCCGGCGCGCCGACCAGCACGATCATCTGGCCTTCGCCGGCAAAGCCGATGCGCGCCATCTTCGACCAGTCGGCGATCAGCCCGACACCGCCGATGGTCGGCGTCGGCAGGATGCCGCGGCCATTGGTTTCGTTGTAGAGCGAGACATTGCCGGAGACGATCGGGAAGCCGAGCGCGCGGCAGGCATCGCCAATGCCTTTCACCGCCCCAACCAACTGGCCCATGATCTCCGGCCGTTCCGGATTGCCGAAATTGAGGTTGTCGGTGGCCGCGAGCGGCAAGGCGCCGGTGGCGGTCAGATTGCGCCAGCATTCGGCCACCGCCTGCTTGCCGCCCTCGTAGGGATCGGCCTCGCAATAGCGCGGCGTCACGTCCGATGAGAAGGCGAGCGCCTTGGTTGCGTGGCCCTCGACGCGCACCACGCCGGCGTCGCCGCCGGGAAGCTGTAGCGAATTGCCCTGGATCAGCGTGTCGTATTGCTCCCATACCCAGCGGCGCGAGGAGAGGTCGGGCCCGCCAAGCATCTCCAGCAAGGCGTCCGCGACATCCGCCTTGGGCGCATCGTTTGCGGCGAGCGGCGCCGGCTTCTTGGGTTCGACCCAGGGCCGGTCATATTCCGGCGCCTGGTCGCCGAGATCCTTGATCGGCAGATTGGCGACCTCGTCGCCCTGGTGGATGACGCGAAAGCGCAGATCGTCCGTGGTCTTGCCGACGATGGCGAAGTCGAGACCCCATTTGTGGAAGATCGCCTCGGCCTCTTTCTCTTTCTCGGGGCGCAGCACCATCAGCATGCGCTCCTGGCTTTCCGACAGCATCATCTCATAGGCGCTCATGCGCTCCTCGCGCACCGGCACCCTGTCGAGATCGAGCTCGATGCCGAGATCGCCCTTGGCGCCCATCTCGACGGCCGAGCAGGTCAGGCCGGCGGCACCCATGTCCTGGATGGCGATGACCGCGCCGGACGCCATCAGCTCCAGGCAGGCTTCCAGCAGGCATTTTTCGGTGAAGGGGTCGCCGACCTGCACGGTCGGCCGTTTCTCCTCGATCTTGTCGTCGAATTCGGCCGACGCCATGGTGGCGCCGCCGACGCCGTCGCGCCCGGTCTTGGCGCCGAGATAGACGACCGGCAGGCCGACGCCCTTGGCCTCGGACAGGAAGATGGCATCCGTCTTGGCAAGCCCGGCTGCGAAGGCATTGACCAGGATGTTGCCATTGTAGCGAGGATCGAAATTGACTTCGCCGCCGACCGTCGGCACGCCGAACGAATTGCCATAGCCGCCCACGCCGGAAACGACGCCGGCCACCAGGTGCCGGGTCTTCGGATGGTCCGGCGCGCCGAAGCGCAGCGCGTTCATCGCCGCCACCGGCCTTGCGCCCATGGTGAAGACGTCGCGCAATATGCCGCCGACGCCGGTCGCAGCGCCCTGATACGGCTCGATATAGGAAGGATGGTTGTGGCTCTCCATCTTGAAGACGACGCAGTCGCCGTCGCCGATGTCGACCACGCCGGCATTTTCGCCCGGTCCCTGGATCACCTGCGGTCCGGTCGTCGGCAGGGTACGCAGCCACTTCTTCGAGGATTTATACGAGCAATGCTCGTTCCACATCGCCGAGAAGATGCCGAGTTCGGTGAAGCTCGGCTCGCGCCCGACCAGATCGAGGATGCGCTGATATTCGTCGGGCTTCAGCCCGTGCGCGGCAATGAGTTCCGGGGTGATCGGCACGGAATTGGAGATGGTCATGGGCGGCGATTTTTATCCGTGGGAGAGGGGAATTCGAGTCCCCTCTTATCGCAAGCTTGAGGCCGATACACCCCATAGATTGACGAAAAACGGCGGAAAGCCACAAGGTGGCGGAGGCTGCGGGATCAGGCGTGGCCGAGCTCAGGAAAAACTGTCGTAGCCGGCGCGGCCTTCATCGAGCAGGCGCCGGATCACCGCGACGCCACCGGCGACATCCTTGTCCTGCCGCGGTTGTGAGACGCCGAAGCGCACGCCATGGAAGACCTGTTCGGAGCGGCCTGCCTTGAATTCGTCCTCATCGTCGATGAGCACGCCCTGCGCCAGGCAGGCATTCTTGAACGTGCCGGAGAGCCACGGGTCCGGCAAGGTCAGCCAGACGAAGGGGACATTGTCTCTCGCCTCGAAGTCGAAGCCTTCAAGCGTCTCGCGCACGATGGCGATGCGCGCCTGGATCTCGGCGATGCAGCGCTTGCGGATATCGCCAGCCTGGCCGGACATCACCAGCCTGGTGCCGACCTCGGCCAGCAGGAAGGGCAGGCCGCCGGTCATCATCTTGTGCGCGACGCGGATGCGATGGCGATAGGCTGGCGGGCAGGAAAGCCAGCCGCCGCGTACGCCGGCGGCAACCGATTTCGACAGGCCTCCGGCGACAATCGTGCGCTCGGGGGCATATTCGGCCAGCAAAGGCGTTGGATCGTCGGTCAGATCGCCATAAAGATCGTCCTCGACTAGCGCCACATTGTATTCGCGCGCGATCTGCGCGATCGCCTGCCGCCGCTCCGCTGGCATCGTCACCAAGGTCGGGTTCTTCGCGGTGGGCATCAGGAACATCACCTTGGGATGCTTCTGCGCGCAGACGCGTTCGAAATCCTCGGGGTCGACGCCTTCGTTGTCGGTCGCAACCAGTGCCGTTCGGCGCCCGATCAGGCCGGCGCTGCGCGAAATCTGCGAATAGGTGAGATGCTCAAAGACGACGTAGTCGCCAGGCATGGTGAGCGCCGCGATCGCCGCCATCACCGCCGCATGAGTGCCAAGCGTCGGCACGATTGAATCGGGCGAAGGGTGGAAGGAATTGCGCGACAGCCAGCGGCTTCCCGCCTCGTACCAGCGCCCGGGAAAATCCCTCGTGTAGCTCGAAATGTCGTGGGGATGGTCCTCTGCCGTGCGGGCCAGAATTTCGGCAATGATTGCGCCTTGACCGACATCGGGCGCGGCGGTGCTGTCGAAGCGCAGCTTGCCGCTCGGTGCATCGAAGGGGCGCGTTCCTTGCGCGGCAGGTTCCAGCTCGACCTTCGGGTTCTCGGCGCGCTGCGCAAGCACATAGGTTCCGCGTCCGACCTCGCCGCTGACCAGGCCGCGTTCGCGCAGCAACTGGTAGGCGCGGCCGACCGTACCGACGGTGGCGCCGATGTCATAAGCGAGGTCACGCTGCGGCGGCAGTTTTGCACCGGCATCGATGACGCCCTTGTCGATATCTGATTCAATGCTGTCGGCAAGACGCTGATACAGCGGGCCTGAGCCGGAAGAGAGGTCTGGAAGCCAATTTGTCATGGTGACAATTTTCTATATTGTGCCGCCCGATGAGTCAATCCATATGAAGCCTGCGATTGATAGGATACAATCGAGACAGGGTAGAACGAAGATGGATACAACCGACACAATTCATTACATCGGCACCGGATTGGATGGGCGCACGAAGTCACGGGCTCGCAATGGCTTCGTGGATCGCCTCGTATTTGTGCTCGGCTCCGTCATGAGGCAGATTGACCGGATGCTGGATCGCCGCCGCGGCCGCCTGGCCTTGCTGGAGATGACGGACGAGCAGCTCAAGGATATCGGCGTCTCGCGCTGCGATGCGCATCGCGAAGGCCTCCGGCCGTTCTGGGATTGAGTTCACGCCCTCGAAGGATAGGGACGGCGCCGAACACTATTTCCGCAGCCGGGCAACCCAATGATCGGCGAGGACGGCGATGACGCACAAGAGCAGCAACAGTCCGGTTGTGGCCAGCGCTGAAACGGCGACGCTGGCCGCGCCGTTCTTCTCCACGTTGAGAAACGGCTAGGGGACTTCGCCGGCGATTGGCGCCCGCAGCAGCACATAGGCCAGGTAGGCGAGCGGGTAGACCATCCACCAGGAGATGTCGCGCCAGCGTGTGGTGCCATCGGCGCCGGCGATGAGCCACCACAGCACGAACAGCGCCGGCGTCACATAGTGCAGCAGCATATCGCAGAGCAGGAACAGTCCTTGCGGCTGCCACAGCCGCGCCAGCACCGTCGCATAGACGATGAAGACGAGGCTGATCGCCACCGCCACGCCCGCCCGCAGCCGCGATCCGGCAAAGGCCGGGAACCACGCATAGCCTGACGGCGACAGCAGCGACGTGTGCACCAGCACCGCCCCGATATTGGTCAGGATGGTGAAGAAGCTGAACAGGAAGACGACCGAGCCGAGGAAGCCGCGGCCGGCTTCCATCGACGCCGGGATGGTGATGCTAGCCTGCAGGACGAGCCCGATCAGGCCGACGGCCAGTCCCGCCTTCTGCAGGAATCGGCCCATCGCCTCAGGCGGCGGCCGCGCAGGACGGGTTGCCCGCCTGCCAGCGGGCGATATCGGAGCCGATGCGCGCGCCGAGCGGGTCAGCCATCAGCGGGCCGAACACATCGATGCGGCTGGAATTGCCTTGCGCCTGCACAACCAGCAGCGGCTTGCCGCCATAATGCTTGGCCGGCACCAGCAGGAAGCGCGGCGTGCCGCTGAACGAATTCAGCTCATTGGCCATCTGGTAGGGCTTGAAGGCCGGATCCTTGCTGGCGATCCAGCATTTATGCGCCGATATCGCCACCTGCTCCATGGCGAGCAGCGAGGCACTCTTGCCCGAGGGCGCCGGCGTGCTCTTCGGGCTCGACTGGCAGGAGGCGAGCGCAAGCCCGGCGGCAGCCAGGAGAGCAAGGCGAACAATCGTCAGTCTCATGGTCAGGCCGCCCCCGCGTTCCGAAAGGAATGTCCTAGAAGATAATCAAGCGGCGATGCCGAGGGCGCCCTCAAACAGCGCGCGGCCGTCGCTGCCGCCATGCGCCGCCTCGATCAGGTTCTCCGGGTGCGGCATCAAGCCGAGCACATTGCCCTTCTCGCTGATGATGCCGGCAATGTCGTTGATCGAGCCGTTGGGATTAGTGCCTTCGGCATAGCGGAACACCACCTGTCCCTCGCCCTCGAGGCGGGCGAGCGTCTCGGCGTCGGCGAAATAGTTGCCGTCGTGATGTGCCACCGGCGAGCGGATGATCTGCCCCGGCTGATAGCGGCGGGTGAACATGGTGTTGGCGTTGGCGATCTCGAGCTTCACCTGCCGGCAGACGAATTTCAGCGAGGCATTGCGCATCAGCGCACCGGGCAGCAGGCCGGCCTCGACCAGGATCTGGAAGCCGTTGCAGACGCCGATCACCATCACGCCCTTGGCCGCTTTTTCTGCCACCGCCCGCATCACCGGCATGCGCGCCGCGATCGCCCCGCAGCGCAGATAGTCGCCGAAGGAGAAGCCGCCGGGGATGGCGATCAGGTCGACGTCGGGGATTTCGGTGTCGGTCTGCCAAACGGTTGCCGGCGCCTGTCCGGAAATCTTGGTCAGCGCCGCGATCATGTCGCGGTCGCGGTTGAGGCCAGGCAGAAGGACGACGGCTGATTTCATTGTCAGGCGATCTCCACCGCGTAGTTCTCAATCACCGTGTTCGCCAGCAACTTGTCGCACATGGCCTTGAGGTCGGCTTCGGCCTTGGCCTTGTCGGTCCCGGCCAGCTCGACGTCGAACACCTTGCCCTGGCGCACCGATCCGACGCCATCAAAGCCCAGTCCCGAAAGCGCATGCTCGATCGCCTTGCCTTGCGGGTCGAGAACGCCGTTTTTGAGGGTTACGGTGACGCGGGCCTTGATCACGCTGGACATGCTCCTGATTGGATGGCGGCAAAAATTAGTGCTTCATGCCCTTGGGCGGCTCGGAGGAGGCTACGAGCACCGGCCCGGTCGGACGCGCCGGCTCGTTCTCGTTCATGATACCGAGGCGGCGGGCGACTTCCTGGTAGGCTTCGACCAGGCCGCCCATGTCGCGGCGGAAGCGGTCCTTGTCGAGCTTGTCCTGGGTGGCCACGTCCCACAGCCGGCAGGAGTCGGGCGAGATCTCGTCGGCGACGACGATGCGCATCATGTCGCCCTCGAACAGGCGGCCGCACTCGATCTTGAAGTCGACGAGCTGGATGCCGACGCCCATGAACAGGCCGGAGAGGAAGTCGTTGACGCGGATGGCCAGCGCCATCACGTCGTCGATCTCCTGCGGGCTCGCCCAGCCGAAGGCGGTGATGTGCTCTTCCGACACCATCGGGTCGTCGAGCGCGTCGGCCTTATAGTAGAATTCGATGATCGAGCGCGGCAGCACCGTGCCTTCCTCGATGCCGAGGCGCTTCGACAGCGAGCCGGCGGCGACGTTGCGCACCACCACTTCGAGCGGAATGATCTCGACTTCCTTGATCAGCTGCTCGCGCATGTTGAGCCGGCGGATGAAATGGGTCGGAATGCCCATGCGATTCAAATGGTTGAAGATGTGCTCGGAAATGCGGTTGTTGAGCACGCCCTTGCCATCGACCACTTCATGCTTTTTCTTGTTGAAGGCGGTCGCATCGTCCTTGAAAAACTGGATCAGCGTCCCCGGCTCGGGTCCCTCATAGAGGATCTTGGCCTTGCCTTCATAAATGCGGCGGCGATTTTTCATCTGATTTTTTCTCTGGATTTCCGGGCAGGCGGCAAACGACCAGTTCCTGTCCGTCTGCCTAAATTAGTATGGCAACGGCGGTGTTCAATGCCGGTGTCTATCCCAATCGCATTGTTTGCTCAATCGGCAAATCCTTCGAATCAACCGCTTTCGGGAATGAAATGCCGCAGCGCAGCAAGTGATGTAGCATATTGACCGGCCCGCGGCCTTTTGGTTTGTGCTTCGGGAACACACATGATTTACGCCTAAGCGAATCGGATTTGACCGGAGGGATGCCATGAGCAGCATGAAAGACCGCGAAGAGGGCTTCGAGCGCAAATTCGTCTTCGACGAGGAGCTTCGCTTCAAGGCCTCTGCCCGCCGCAACAAGGCGCTCGGCCTGTGGGCCGCCGAGAAGCTCGGCAAATCCGGCGACGATGCCGAGGCCTATGCCAAGCAGGTGGTCGTCGCCGACATCGAGGAAGCCGGCGACCACGACGTTTTCCGCAAGATCCGCAAGGATTTCGACGACGCTGGCGTTGCCCAGTCCGACCATCAGATCCGCCGCACCATGGACGAACTGATGGCCGAGGCGATCGAGCAGATCAAGAACACCTGATCTTTCATGAGCATGATGTCGTCTGAGACCCGCTTCACGCTTTTCGGCATCATGCTCTAGCTGGACCAATCGACCGCCCGCCTCAGTCGGGCGGTTTTTCTTTGCCTTGTCGCGGCTTCCAGCCGAAACTGCGATTGTTAACGAGGTAACGAGGAAGAGCCGATGTCCCTGAAGTCACGCCTGGCGGCGGATGAAACGCTGTTCACCGCATGGTCCGGAGTGCCGGATGCGCTGACGGTCGAGATCATCGCCAAGCAGGGTTTTGACGCCGTCACCCTCGATATGCAGCATGGCGGCCATCACGAGGACAGCGTGCTGCGCGGCCTGGTGCCGGTGCTGGCCGCCAACAAGCCGGCGCTGGTGCGCATTCCGGTCGGCCGCTTCGACATGGCGAGCCGGGCGCTCGATTTCGGCGCCGAGGCGGTGATCGCGCCGATGGTGAACTCTGTGGCCGACGCCAGGCTGTTCGCCGCCGCCATGAAATATCCACCGGTCGGCGAGCGGTCCTGGGGGCCGACCTATGCCTTTCCGCGTCACGGCAAGGGCGATCATGCCGAATGGCTGCGCGACACCAACCAGCGCACCATGGCGTTTGCGATGGTTGAGACGCGGGCGGCGTTCGAGGCGCTGGACGGCATCATTGAGACACCCGGCATTGACGGCATTTTCGTCGGCCCGTCGGATTTCTCGATTGCCTGGTCGAACGGCACCACCGTCAATTCGACGCTGGAAAGCATGATGGAGACGGTCGCCTCGATCGCCGAGCGCACGCGCAAGGCCGGCAAGCACGCCGCCATCTACGTCATCGAGCCGGCGGTTGCCGGTCGCGTCGTCGCGATGGGCTACCGGCTGCTCGCCATGGGCTCGGACCACACGCTGATTTCGTTGGGCGCCAAGACCCTGCTGAAGAGCATGCGCGATTCCATCGGTTCCTGAGCGCCACCGAGCGGCTACAGCTCAGGGTTCCCTTAATTCCGTCAGGAACTTGGCGAAGGTCATCGAGCCTTCAGGCCAGGGGCCGAAGCCGGAATCCGCGTTGAGGTGGCCGGCATCCCCGGCATCGATGAACAGCGAGCCCCAGGCGCCGGCAATATCCTCGGCGACATCGAAGGCGCAGAACGGGTCGTTGCGGCTGGCGATCACGATCGACGGAAAGGGCAGCGGCTCGCGCGAATAGGGGCCGAAGGTCATCAGGTGCCGCGGCCTGATGTCCGGATTGGCGACGTCGGGCGGCGCCACGAAGAAGGCGCCGGCCACCGGCCTTTGGAACTGCGGGATGGCCTGTACCGCCGCCGCCACGCCAAGCGAATGCGCCACGAGCACCACCGGCCGCTCGGCCTCGTTGACTGCCCTGGCTACATTCGCAGTCCAGTCCTCGCGTACCGGCTTTGACCACTCCGCCTGCTCGACCCGGCGCGCCGTCGACAGTTTCGATTGCCAGCGGGTCTGCCAGTGTTCGGGGCCGGAATTGGTGTAGCCCGGCACGATGAGGATATCTGCGTCCTTGACCTTCATGGCGCGCATGTAGCGAGCGCCGCCCTTCCGCGCAACCGTGCCGAACGACGGTCACGATCAAATTAGTGAACACCATGTTCGCTCCTTGCTCTCTTGTGTGAACGATCGAGATCGACGATCTGTGGCCAGGACAAGATAGCCGTGAAGGACCGGATTTCGGGGCTGACACGGCGTAGGATGATCGGCGGCGCGGGGCTCCTGGCTTTGGGAGTTTCGGCGGGCGCCCGAACGGAGACGATGATGAGTGAATTGCCTTTCGCCGCGACCACGCCGGTCAGCGTGTCGCGCGTCGGCCTTAAGGCGCGCGATGCCGAAGGGCTCGCCGCCTATTACCGCGCCGTTGTCGGCCTGCAGGAATTGAGCCGCGCGGATGGCGTGATCACGCTCGGCGCCGCCAACCGGCCGCTGCTGGTGCTCGAGCCCGATGCCGCGGCAAAGCCCGACGATCCGCGCAGCGCCGGCCTGTTCCACACCGCCTTCCTGCTGCCCAGCCGTGCCGATCTCGGCCGCTGGATCAACCACGCCGCGGCCAACCGGATCGCCATCGAGGGCGCGTCGGACCATCTGGTCAGCGAGGCGCTCTATATGACCGATCCGGAGGGCAACGGCATCGAGATCTATTCGGATCGCCGTCCGCAGGACTGGAAGTGGAACGGCGACAAGATCGCCATGGCGACCGAACGGCTGAACCTCCCCGCCGTCGTCGCCAGCGTGCCGGCAGGCGATGCCGGCTGGCAGGGCGCTCCGGAAAACACCATCGTCGGCCATGTGCATCTGCGCGTCGGCCGCCCGGAAGATGCGGAAGCCTTCTGGCATGACGAGTTCGGCTTCGACACGGTGGCCAGGTATGGCGGCCAGGCGGTGTTCCTGTCGTCGGGCGGCTACCACCACCACATCGGCGCCAATGCCTGGCGCAGCGCCGGCGCCGGCCGCCGCGATCCGGCCCGTTCGGGTCTCGCCTGGGTCGAGATGCGCTCGGACAATGTGGCCGGTGAGACGTCCCGCGAGGATCCGTGGGGCACGGTGATCAGGACGATTCCCGGCAAGGCGTGATGAGGCGTTAGCGACAGCCCCTTTCTCCCCGTCACTATACGGGGAGAAATGCCCGGCAGGGCAATGAGGGGCAGCGCAAAGCTTGCGAGATTATCGTTTCTGATACAAGGCGACGGCTAGCTTGTCGCCGAAGTCGGCGCCGCCCCCTCATCCGCCTGCCGGCACCTTCTCCCCGTATAGTGACGGGGAGAAGGACGCTTGCCTCACGCCTCGCCGAACACTCGCTTGAAGATCGTGTCGACATGCTTGGTGTGATAGCCGAGGTCGAATTTCTCGCGGATATCGGCTTCGGGGAGCGCTGCGGTCACTTCCTTATCCGCCAGCAATTCCTCAAGGAAATCAGCACCATGTTCCCACACTTTCATGGCGTTGCGCTGCACCAGGCGGTAAGCGTCCTCGCGTGACACGCCGGCCTGGGTGAGCGCCAGCAGCACGCGCTGCGAGTGCACCAGGCCGCGGAACTTGTTCATGTTCTTCAGCATGTTGTCGGGATAGACGAGCAGCTTGTCGACGACGCCGGTGAGCCGCGACAGCGCGAAATCGAGCGTCACGGTGGCGTCCGGTCCGATCATGCGCTCGACCGAGGAGTGCGAGATATCGCGCTCGTGCCAGAGCGCCACATTCTCCATTGCCGGCATGGCGAAGGAACGCACCATGCGGGCAAGGCCGGTGAGGTTTTCGGTCAGCACCGGATTGCGCTTGTGCGGCATTGCCGACGAGCCCTTCTGCCCCGGAGAGAAATACTCCTCCGCTTCCAGCACCTCGGTGCGCTGTAGGTGGCGGATCTCGATCGCCAGCCGCTCCACCGACGAGGCGATGACGCCGAGCGTGGCGAAGAACATGGCGTGGCGATCGCGCGGGATCACCTGCGTCGACACCGGCTCCGGCTTCAGCCCGAGCTTCTGCGCCACGTGCTCTTCGACATAGGGTTCGATGTTGGCGAAGGTGCCGACCGCGCCGGAGATGGCGCAGGTCGCAATGTCCTCTCGCGCATGCACCAGCCGCTCGCGGCAGCGCGAGAACTCGGCATAGGCCTGCGCCAGCTTGACGCCGAACGTGGTCGGCTCGGCATGGATGCCGTGGCTGCGGCCGATGGTGACGGTGTCCTTGTGCTCGAAGGCGCGGCGCTTCAAAGCCGCCAGCAGTGCATCGATGTCGGCAAGCAGGATGTCGCTGGCGCGGGTGAGCTGCACCGCAAGGCAGGTGTCGAGCACGTCCGATGAGGTCATGCCCTGATGGATGAACCGGGCATCCGGCCCGACGAACTCGCCGAGGTGAGTGAGGAAGGCGATCACGTCATGCTTGGTGACGCGCTCGATCTCGTCGATCTTGTCGACGTCGAATTTCGCCGCGCCGCCCCTTTCCCAGATCGTCCTGGCCGCTTCCTTCGGGATGACGCCGAGTTCGGCCAGCGCGTCGCAGGCATGCGCCTCGATCTCGAACCAGATGCGGAAACGGGTCTCTGGCGACCAGATGGCGACCATTTCCGGCCGGGAATAGCGAGGGATCATCAATCGGTCCTGACTTGGGGGCTTGTCGCCCGCCTCCTAACAGAGGCCGACGAAATGCTCAACGCTGCTGCCGCGCAAACCAGATGCCGGCGGCCACCAGTGCAATGAATCCCAGCGGAAAATAGAGCCGGATCCCGAGCACGACGAACTGGTAGAGCGCCGTCAGCATGGTGAACACCAACTCGAACGCCCACCGGATGGTGAAGGCCGGCGCGTGCCATTCGGCATAGTAGGAGCGGTATTGCAGCGCGAACAATCCACCGGTGAAGGCGAGCGTAGCGACCAGCAGCGCGACGAACGCGGCGGCGAAGGCAACCTCCCAGTGCCGGCCGCGTGAGACGAGCCGCGCCAGGAACAGGCCGACCGGGAAGGCGAGCGCGCCGCCGGCGGCATAGATGAGCGTGACGAAGCGGATCTTCGCCGGCGTCTCCCAGTCGTAGAGCAGGAGATTGACGAGCGCGCTGGCGCCCATCGTCGGGCCCCAGACCAGCGCGCCGGCAAACGCGGTGCGGGCCGAGGGCAGGGCGGTCCGGAAATGCTCGCCGATGCGACTGCGCGCCGTGGGTTGCGAGAGCGGTGTCACAGCCGGCCTGTCACCGCGATCCAGCGAAAGTCGGGACCTTCGAAGCCGTATTGCCGAACTGCGATCAGCACGGCATAGGCGCTCAAGCCCTGCATCGAGAACGTCTGCACCGCGCCAATGCGGTAGCCGTTCGGGCAACCGCGGCTTTTCGGGATGGACTTGTCTTCGTGCACCAGTTCGGTCTTGCCGCCATCCTTTGCCTCGATGCGCAGCAGGCGAAAGCCGTTGATCTCGCCCTGGCTCTGGCAGCCCTCGGTGTCGTTCAAGGGGATTTCGTCCAGCCGGAACTCGAGCGGCTCGTCGACCGGAGAGAATATCGGGCGCGGATTGACCGCCATGCGGTAGGGATCGGCGGAAAGCTCGGTTATGGCGTTGAAGCCGGCGGTGATGCCGCGATTGGCCGCGAGTTCCGCCTGGCCGACAATGGCTTCACCTTTCTGCCGCGCCTGCAGGCGTGCCTGGTCGAGCGTCGCGGCCTCGTCGTCGAGGCGCACCCTGATCGGCGTTCCCTTGAGAAAGCTGTCGCTGCTCGTGTCGATGTAGTAGCGGTTGGCATAGGGAAAGCCCGATCCATCCTGCACGCCAAATTCCTCGAAGGCGAAGACGCCGCCATCCTGGCTGAAGCCGAGGATTTCCAGCTCCGCGACGTCGCCGGCGCCGGCCGTGGCGACGGTGGCGAGCTGCGCGAACAGCCATGTGCAAATCAGAACGGGAATTCGCATGGACTTGTCGCTCCAGCCGGCAGGATTGGATCATGCCTATCACGTCATGGTGAACAGGACGTGCCCTCCGGCGGCAATGCATCCAATCCGGCCGTCGATTGTTGTTGTCGGCAGCTTCAATGGAGAACCACAATGACCGACACCAGCAAGATTCGCGAGCATATGGAAGTGATCGGCGCCGACGGCGTTCACATCGGCACTGTCGACAAGTTCGACGGCCAGCGGATCAAGCTGACCAAGGCCGACAGCGGCATGGGCTCGCACAAGGGTCACCACCACTACATTCCCCTGAGCCTCGTCGCCGAGGTCGACGGTAAGAAGGTCTGGCTGTCTGCCAATTCGGATGTCGCGGTGAGCTTCGAGGAAGAAAAGTCCGATCCCACCTGATCCGCCGGTTCAGCGCGACGACCACACCGGAAACAGATCGCCCTCGGCCGCTGTTGCGGCATGCACGCCGCGGCTGATGGCGCGCGCCATGGTGGCGCCGGCGGCGGCGTAGAGATCGATGGCCGCGTCGGCGCTAAGCTCGACGCCGCTCTTGCCGGTCGCCAGCGCGAAAACCAGATCGCCGTCTGCCGGCGTGTGCGCCGGCCAGATGGCTCGCGCGAAGCCGTCATGCGCCGAAATCGCCAGCCGTTTGGCGGCGGCCTTGGTCAGAACGGCGTCGGTGGCAATGACGGCAATGGTGGTGTTGCCGCCGGCATCCGCTTGCCCGCCGAACTGCTTGTCGCGGTATTTAAGCAGGATCCGCCTGGCGTCGGCGGGCATCGGCGAAGGGTAACCGAGGCCGCCGAACTCGTCGCCGATCTCGAAAGGCGCCGCCCAGAAGTGGCGGGTCCTGCCGACCGTCACCGAGCCGGTCGGGTTGACGGCGGCGAGCGCGCCGATGGTGACGCCGGTTTCAAGCACGGTCGAGGCCGAACCCAGCCCACCCTTGAGGCCCGACGTCAGCGCGCCCATGCCGGCGCCTGCCGTGCCCAATGCAAAGTCGGCCTCCGCCGCTTGTGCCGCCTGGTAGCCGAGCTCGCGATAGGGCGGGTAGCGGCCCCAACCTTTGTCGCCGCCATTGCGCAGGTCGAACAGGATCGCAGCCGGCACGATCGGCACGCGGAAGCCCCCGACTTCGACACCGATATTCCTTTCGCGCAACGCAGCCTGCACGCCCGACGCGGCGTCGAGGCCGAAGGCCGAGCCGCCCGACAGCACCACGGCATGGATCTCGTGAACCGAATTCTGCGGCTCCAGCAGGTCGGTCTCGCGCGTGCCTGGCGCGCCGCCCAGCACCTGCACGGCTGCCACCGCCGGATCGTCGCAAAGCAATGCCGTCACGCCCGACTTCAGCCTGGCGTCGGCGGCGTTGCCGACTTTGAGGCCGGCGACATCGGTGATCAGGTTGCGCGGGCCGCTGTGGAACATCAGTTGGCCTCCAGCGGCACGAAGCGTGTTCCGTCGAAGCGGAAGGCACGCAACGGAGACTGGCTGAGATCGCCCTTGTCGTCGAACCGGACTGGCCCGATCGCCGTCGTGAACTCATGCCCGGTGAGCGCTTCGGCAAGCGGCTTGCCCGAGCTTGCCGCCTCCGCCGTTGCGGCCCTGGCGATCTCGACCGCGGCATAGGCAGGCAGCGTGTAGCCTTCCGGCACGATGTTCTTGTCCGTGAAGGCCTGCACCACCTTGGGGTCGGCGGCCTCGGCCCATTCGGGTGGCGCGATCATCAACGTGCCCATGGCATAGGGCACGTCGCCGGCCGGCGTGCGCAGATTTTCACCGCCGGCAAAGGTGATGTCGGCGTCGAGCTGGGCAGCATCGCGCCCCATGATGGCGATGTCGTCGCCGTCGCCGCCGGCGAATACTTTGGTCGCGCCGGCCTTCTTCAGCCGGCCGATCAGTCCGATCTGGTTGTCGAGCTGCGGCCGGAACGTGTCGACGAACGCCGGCTTCAGCGCCGCCTGCTCGGCCGCGGCTCGCAAAGTCTCCGCGATTTCACGGCCATAGATCGTACCGTCGTCGATGATGGCGAACAGCTCTTTCTGCCACAGACGCGTGAGTATCCTGGCGACGGCGTAGCGCTCGTCGTCGCCGCGCGGGCCCAGCCGGTAGACTGGCCAACCGGTCTTGGCGCGCCGGTCGGTCAGGCTTTCGGTGCGCACGCCGACGGTGATGACGGGAATGCCGGCCTCCTTCAGGATCGGCAGCGCCGCCTCGATCGCCTCGGTGCAGAGGAAACCGACCACCACATTGACTTTGGTGGCGGCGAAGTCGCGCGCCGCGGCGGCTCCTCCTTCGGCGGTGCAGGCATCGTCGACCGTCTTGATCGTCGCGCCGTTCGTGTCGGCCGCCAACACGGCGCCGGCTTCGACCTGCTTGCCGAGGATCGCTGACGGGCCGGAGAGCGGCGCCGCGACGCCGACGACGAGGTCTTCGGCGCCCGCATTGCCGGCGAAAGCAATCGAGGCCAGCACCGCCAATGTCGTCATCAGGGGTCGCATGTGAGCGAAGCATTCCTCCCGTGCCGGCGGTAGGGTTGCCGGCATCCGCTTCGCCAAGACCTAAAGGCTGGCCGGCCCCGGTGCAACGCGAATTTCCGGATATGGGTCAAGCACTTCGCTTGTGGCATGCAATATGCCGCCATATATAACGATGGGTTCTGAGGAAAATCATCTGTGCTGAAGAAGAACGACATCGGGCCGCAGGCCTATCGCGACGCGATGGCCCATTTTGCCGGCCAGGTCCATGTGGTGACCACCGACGGTCCGGCCGGCAGACGAGGCGCGACCGTTATCGCCGCTTGCTCGGTGTCCGACACGCCGCCGACCGTGCTCGTCTGCCTCAACCGAGAAAATCCCAAGAACGAGCCTTTCGTTGCGAATGGCAGGTTCGCGCTCAACACGCTGGCCTCGCATCAGGAGCCGCTCTCGGTCGGCTTTTCCGGCATGACCGGCCTGCCGGTCGAGGAACGGTTTGCGCTTGGCGAATGGGACGTGATCTCGACCGGTGCGCCGACCCTGAAAGGCGCGCTTGCCGTGTTCGATTGCGAGCTGATCGACACCAAGGATCTTGCCACCCACCGTGTGCTTTTTGGCAAGGTGACAGGCCTGCGCATCGGCGATAATTTGCGCCCGCTGATCTATCATGATCGCGGCTATCGCGCCTTGTAGGTTCCTTGATGGCTGACTCCACGGAGATGGAATGACCGGCTTGAAACCGCGCCCGGCGCCGGGGACGATCGACGAGACGCTCGATCTCCTGACCGGCGCGGACTATGTGGCGGACCGCTCGCTGGCGACCGTTCTTTTCCTGTCATTGCGCATGAAGCGGCCGCTCTTCCTCGAGGGCGAGGCCGGCGTTGGCAAGACCGAGATCGCCAAGGTGCTGGCCGCTGCGCTCGGCCGCCGGCTGATCCGCCTGCAATGCTATGAGGGGCTCGACGTCTCCTCCGCGGTCTACGAGTGGAACTACGCCGCGCAGATGATCGAGATCCGCATGGAGGAGGCGGCTGGCAAGGTTGTGCGCTCCGACATGGAGCGCAACGTCTTCTCCGAAAAGTACCTGATCCGCCGCCCGGTGCTCGATGCGCTGACCGGCAAGGCGGGCGCTGCTCCGATATTCCTGATCGACGAGCTCGACCGCACCGACGAGGCCTTCGAGGCCTTCCTGCTCGAAATCCTGTCGGACTTTCAGGTGACGGTGCCGGAGCTCGGCACGATCAAGGCGGAAGAGCCGCCGATCGTCATCATCACCACCAATCGCACGCGCGAGATCCATGACGCGCTGAAGCGGCGCTGCCTCTACCACTGGGTCGACTATCCCAATGCCGAGCGCGAGCTGGAGATCGTCCGTCGTAAGGTGCCGCGGGCCAACAGCCGGCTTTCGGCCGAGGTTGTGTCGTTCATTCAGAAGCTGCGCCAGGTCGAGCTGTTCAAGGCGCCGGGCGTCGCCGAGACCATCGACTGGGCTGGTGCGCTGATCGAGCTCGACAAGGTCGCGCTCGATCCGGAAACGGTCTCCGACACGATCGGCGTGCTTTTGAAGTACCAGGACGACATCGCCCGCATCGGCGCGGGCGAGGGCCGGCGCATCCTCGACGAGGTCAAGGCCGAGCTCGCTGCTGCGGAATAGGCCGATGAAGTCGCCGCGCCCCGATCCCGCTGAGGCCACGCAGGACGGGCGCCTCGCCGACAACATCGTCTATTTCGCCCGTACCTTGCGCAAGGCCGGCATGCGGGTCGGACCGGCTTCGGTCAAGGATGCGATCGAGGCGGTGCTTGCCGCCGGCATCGGATCGCGCGACGATTTCTACTGGACGCTGCATGCAGTGCTGGTCTCCCGGCATGAGGACCATCCGGTCTTCGACGAAGCTTTCCGGCTGTTCTGGAAATCGCGCGAGCTGATCGAAAAGATGCTGGCGATGTTCTCGCCTGTCGCCCTCGATACCAGCGAGAAGCAGAAACCGCGCGCGGCCGAGACCCGCGTCAGCCAGGCGATGTTCGAGGGCCATCAGAAAAACCAGCCGGCCAAGGAAATCCCGGAGATCGAGGTCGATGCCCGCTTCACCTTTTCCGGCAACGAGGTGTTGCGCGGCAAGGACTTTGCCCAGATGAACGCCGCCGAGCTGGCCGAGGCCAAGCAGGCGATCGCCGCCTTGCGACTGCCCTTCGACATGGTCCGCACACGCCGCTTCAGGGCGGACGCGCAGGGCAGGCGCATCGATCCGCGTGCCATGATGCGTTCGGCCGCCCGCACCGGCGGCGCGCTGATCCTGCCGAAATTCCGCTCTGCCCGCGAGGTGCACCCGCCGCTGGTGGTGCTTGCCGACATTTCCGGCTCGATGAGCCAGTACACGCGCATTTTTTTGCATTTCCTGCACGCGCTGACGGAAAAGCGCCGGCGCGTGCATGCCTTCGTCTTCGGCACCCGGCTGACCAATTTGACGCGGCAGATGCGCCCTCGCGATGCCGACGCCGCGCTCGCCGACTCTTCGGCGACGGTCAAGGACTGGTCCGGCGGCACCCGCATCGGCGACACGCTGGCCGAGTTCAACCGCCTGTGGTCGCGACGCGTTCTGGGGCAGGGGGCCGTGGTGCTGCTGATCACCGACGGGCTGGAGCGCGACGAGGTCGCCGGCCTGTCGGAGGAAATGGAGCGGCTGCACAAATCCTGCCGGCGGCTGATCTGGCTGAACCCGCTGCTGCGCTTCGACGGCTTCGAGGCGCGCGCCCGCGGGGTCAAGGCGATGCTGCCGCATGTCGACGAGTTCCGCCCGGTGCACAATCTCGAGGCGTTGGCCGATCTCTGCGCCTCGCTCGACCAGCGGCCGGCCGCTTCGGTCGATCCGCGTCGATGGCTGCGGGCTGGCGACAGGCACGCCGCATAGCCATATGTTTATCCATCGGAAGAACAGACTCCCAGAAAATTGAGACCACCATACAGGAGACCCGATGAATGCCGCTCCAATGCATCAACCCGAAGGATCTGCCAGTTCCGCAGACGTACAGCCAGGTTGTCGTTGCGACCGGCAGCAAGTTGGTATTCATCTCGGGCCAGGAGCCAGAAGACCTGGATGGCAAGCTTGTCGGCCGTGGCGATCTTGCGACTCAGGCGCGCCAGGTGTTTGCCAATCTCGGCCGAGCACTCGCCGCCGCCGGTGCGGCGCCTGCGCAGGTCAGCAGGATCACGATCTATGTCGTCAACTACAATCGCGACGAATGTCTGCCGATCATCGAAAAGGCTCGGGTAGAGCTGTTCGGAGATCACAAACCAGCCGACGTGGTGCTTGGCGTGGCGAGCCTGTCCCCCGACTATCTGATCGAGGTTGACGCGTTCGCAGTGATTGATTGAGCATAGATTTGCGCGAACTGCCCAGATCATAAACAGACTCCAAGAGAAGCAGTCATGGAAAACAGCATCTATCTCGATGAGGCCCGCGATCCCCTGATCATCGCGGAGGGCTGGATGAAGGACGGCAAGGATGTCGCCATCGCGACCGTGGTCGAGACCTGGGGTTCGGCGCCGCGCCCGGTCGGCAGCCATCTGGTCATCGACGCCGACGGCAATTTCCACGGTTCCGTCTCGGGCGGCTGCGTCGAGGGCGCGGTGGTGACCGAGGCGATCGATGTCATCGGCTCGGGCAAGGCCAGGATGCTGGAGTTCGGCGTCGCCGACGAGACCGCCTGGCAGGTGGGTCTCTCCTGTGGCGGCCGCATCAAGGTCTATGTCGAGCGGCTTGGTTAGGGCGCCATGGACCCGTATGTGCTGAAAGCATTGAATGCCGAACGCCGCGCCCGCCGCGCGGCGATCCTGGTCACCGACCTCGGCGACGGCCGCGACCGCATCGTGCGCGAGGGCGATCCGGTCGCCGGCGAATTGGGAGCGGCGATCGCCAGGGCGTTTCGCACCGGTAATTCCGGCTCTGTCGAGGCGGAAGGGCGCACCTTCTTCCTCAACGCGCATCTGCCGCAGCCCCGCCTCGTGGTGATCGGCGCCGTCCATATCAGCCAGGCGCTGGCGCCGATGGCCAGGATCGCCGGCTACCCCGTCGAGATCATCGACCCGCGCACCGCTTTCGCCACGCCGGAGCGTTTTCCCGATGTCGTGCTGCATGCCGAATGGCCGCAGGATGTGCTGGCGCGCCAGCCCCTCGACAGCTACACGGCGCTTGCCGCCGTCACCCACGACCCCAAGATCGACGATTTTGCATTGAAGGCAGCGCTCGATGCCAGGTGCTTCTATGTCGGCGCGCTCGGCAGCAGGAAGACGCACGCCAAGCGCGTGGAACGCCTGCTGGCGCTCGGCGCCAGCGCCGACCAGATCGCCCGCATCCATGCGCCGATCGGCCTCGATATCGGCGCGGCAAGCCCGGCCGAGATCGCCGTAGCGGTGCTGGCGCAGACCATCCACGCCTTCCGCTCGCGCGGCCTCGAAGCAAAAGGCGCCGTGGCGTGAAATTCGGTCCGGTTCCGATCGATGAGGCGGAAGGCGCGGTGCTGGCACACGCCACAGAGGCCGGAGAGCGGCGCTTTCGCAAGGCGCACAGGCTGAGCGCCGATGACCTGTCGGTGCTGAAAGCGGCCGGCATTTCAGAGGTGGTCGCGGCCGTGCTGGCGCCCGACGACCTCGGCGAGGACGCGGCGGCGGAACGGATCGCCGCCGGCATGAGCCATCGCAACGTGGAGGCCAGGCCCGCCGCGACCGGCCGGGTCAATCTGCACGCCGAGGCGGCCGGCGTCTTCACCGTCGACCGCGCGATGATCGACGCCATCAATGCCGTCGATCCGACCATCACCATCGCCACGCTGGCGCAGCATGCGCCGGTCGAGAAAGGCCAGATGGTGGCGACGGTGAAGATCATTCCCTTCGCCGTCGCCGGCAGCCTGGTCGATCGGGTGGCAAGGATCTGCGCCGATGGCGAGATCTTTGCCGTCAACGCCTATCGGCCGATGCGGATCGGCGTCATCCAGACAATGCTGCCCGGGGTCAAATCGAGCGTGCTCGACAAGACGCTGCGCATCACCGAAGCGCGCATGACGCGCTCGGGCAGCCAACTGACCGCCGAGCGCCGCACGCCGCACGCGGTCGCGCCCGTCGCGGAAGCGGCTGCTGCGCTCGTCCGTGACAACGATATGGTGGTGATCTTCGGCGCCTCGGCGATGAGCGATTTCGCCGACGTCGTCCCGGCGGCGATCGAATACGCAGGGGGCAGCGTGGTCCGCGCGGGCATGCCGGTCGATCCCGGCAATCTGCTGGTGCTGGGCACGCTTGCCGGCAAGCGCGTCATCGGCGCGCCTGGCTGCGCCCGCAGCCCCAAGGAGAACGGCTTCGACTGGGTGCTCGACCGGCTGATCGCCGGTCTCGACGTGACGGCCGGCGACATCGCCGGCATGGGCGTCGGCGGGCTGTTGATGGAGATACCGACCCGGCCGCAGCCGCGCGAGCCGTCGCCAAAGCGCGAGGGAGTCGGGCCGAAGGTCGAGATCGTGCTTCTGGCAGCCGGCCGCTCCAGCCGCATGGGCGGGCCGAACAAGCTGCTGGCACTGTTCGACGGCAAGCCGTTGGTCCGCCGCGCCGCCGAGAGAGCACTGGGCTCCAGGGCATCCAGCACCATTGTCGTCACTGGCCATCAGCGCGAGCGGGTGCTCGTGGCCTTGAGCGGTCTCGATGTCATCCTGGCCGATAATCCCGATTTCGCCGACGGCCTTTCCTCGTCTCTCAAGGCGGGCATCGCCAAGGTTTCGGCCGATGCCGCCGGCGCCATGATCGTCCTTGGCGACATGCCCGGCGTGTCCTCCGCCGATCTCGACCGGCTTATCGAAGCCTTCCGCAGATCCGGCGGCCGCTCGGTGGTGCGCGCGGCGCACGATGGCCGGCGCGGCAATCCGGTGCTGCTGCCTCGTTCGCTGTTCGGGGCCATCGCCCATCTCGAAGGCGACACCGGCGCGCGCCACCTGGTCGAGGCCGGGGGCCTTGATGTCGTCGATGTCGAGATCGGCAACGCCGCCTCCGTCGATGTCGACACGCGCGAGGCGCTGGAAGGCGCCGGCGGCGTGCTGCAGGATTGACAAGGCGAAGCCGAAGCACGCATGCCTGCGGCATGGCCAGTCGCTTTCAAGTCTCCCGCACCCTGTTAACCGCGATCGCTCTTTCGCTGTCCGCCGTTGATGCCGGCGCGCTCGAGCTAAAACCCTACAAGGACGATCTGTTCGCCTATCCGGCGACGCTGTCGTCCGGCGACAATGGCGCCTACACCGTCATCGACTATCGCGAGATGCGCGACATCAACCAGCGCGACGAGGTGCCGGAAAAGCGCGTCCATGGCGAATATACCGACACCGGCGTGCGCAAGCTGCAGCAGGACCTGATGCTGAAGACCGACGCCGGCGATGTCAGGCATGTCGCCGTCGGCAAGACCGAGGGCGCCGGCATCATCGTGCTCTACCTGCACGGGCAGGGTGGCAGCCGCAAGCAAGGTGTCGACGACTTTACCTTCGGTGGCAATTTCAACCGCCTCAAGAATCTGATGGCCGCCAATGGCGGCCTCTATCTGTCGCCGGACTTCCCCGATTTCGGCGACAAGGGCGCCGCCCAGGTTGCGGCGCTGATCGATCACTACGCCGAGAAGTCCCCGGGCGCGAAGATTTTCGTCGCCTGCGGCTCGATGGGCGGATCGCTGTGCTGGAAGCTTGCCGCGCGCAACGACACCGGCCGACGCATCGACGGGCTGCTGCTGCTCGGTTCGCTGTGGGACGAAAGCTTTCTCGCCAGTCCCGCCTTCAGGCGCCATGTGCCCGTCTTCTTCGGTCAGGGCAGCAAGGACCCGGTATTTCCCGTGGAAAAGCAGGAAGCCTTCTTCCGCTCCATCATCGCCAGATCGAAGGCCTATCCGTATCCGACCCGCTTCGTCCGCTTCGAGACCGGCACCCATGGCACGCCGATCCGCATGACCGACTGGCGCGGCACGCTCAACTGGATGCTGTCCAAGGCGCCGTGACGTGATACCGGGATTGCCTCAGGGCGCGGTGTTGTAGTCGACCACGGCCTGGGGGTTCTGCTCGCCGTCGTAGGATGCATCGACGTCGTACTGGACGAGGGAAAAATCACCGTTGCGGAACAGGTAGGTTCCCGACGACGAGGCATCGCCGACGCCGCGCCATTTGTTGAAGGTGGTGATCGTCTTGGTGGCGTCGTCGTAAGCGGAATTGACGGCCCAGCCTGTCGCCTGGAAGCCGACGACGTGCATGCTCTCCACCTTGCCGTCGCTGTCGTTGTTCGCGTAGCGGATGTCCATTTCGGGCTCGGCGAACTGCAACTGCCTGACGCCCGAGACGTCGTCGTAGATGTAGTAGATGGAGCTTTCATTGTAGGCGGCGGCCGAGCAGGCGAAATGGAAGAGCCGCGTTTCCCGCTCGGGGTCGCCTTCGGCCGCGCTCTTGTCCTTGTATTTGATCGAAAACAACTCGGGCTCCTGCTCGAACAGCTCCTTATCGCACTGGCCGGCATAGGTGGCAGCGAACGCCTTCTTCGCCTGCTCCAGCGCCTCGTCCTTCTTCGGCGGCGGCGGGCCGTCGCCGCAGCTTGCCGGCACGGCCTCTTCGAAATCGGCGGTCGATGGCTTCAGCGCGCCTTTGTCGATGAAGATCGGCTGGAACGGCGGTTCCTGGATCTGGCCGTTGACCTGGCGCAGCGTATAGCAGCCGACAAAGACCTTGGCCTCGCCCTTCTTGTCGGTCGCCTGGATGGCGACCGGGACACTGTAGTAGATGCTGCCGGCCGCACCCTCGTCGGATACCGCGCCCGTCTTCACCTCGACCGTATCGGTGCCGTCATAGCCTTTGACGAACGCGTCGAAATCCTTTGCCGGCTTGGCATCGCCGTAATAGCCCCAGGCGCGGGCGAATTCATGCCGGTTGATGGCGCTGTAGAGCGAGCGGATGACAGCGGCAGCGTCCGAGCGATCGTCGATATAGGGTGGGTCGGCGGCGAGCGCCTGCTGGCCCGTTACGGCGATGGAGAAGAAAGCGGTCGCTGCAAGAAAGGCGCATCTCATCGGGATCCTCCACTCCAGATGGAAACACCTAGCATGGTGATTGCGGCGGCGCGGTGACGCTTGAAGAATCGCTTGTGGAAGCGCTAGCTCCCGTCGCTCGACTGGGAGAAAGCAAGATGACGATTTCGATGTATGACGCCTCGGTGCCGGTGTTTTCGGCCAGGCTGAAGTCACTCTCCAATGTGCTGTCGCTGGCCGAACAGAACGCGGCCGATCGCAAGATCGACCCGCAGGTCATTCTGACCGCGCGGCTGGCCCCCGACATGTTCGCGCTGACCAGGCAGGTGCAGATCGCCACCGATCACGCCAAGGGCGCGCCGTCGCGGCTCGCCGGCCGCGAAGTGCCGAAATACGAGGACAATGAAGCGAGTTTCGCCGACCTGCAGGTCCGCATCGCCAAGACGGTCGATCATCTGGCGACGTTTTCGGCAGCCGACCTGAATAACTCGGAAGAGCGCACGATCGAACTCAGGCTCGGCGGGCGGGAAGTCTCGATGCCGGGCTTGCAATACCTGCTCCACGCCGCCATGCCCAACTTCTATTTCCACGTGACCACCGCCTACGACATCCTGCGGCACAACGGCGTGCCGCTCGGCAAGGCGGTTTTTCTGGGACGTTGAAAGTCTTGAGGTTTCCCGGTGCTGCCGGGAAACCTCTTGCTGGACAGACTCAGCGCGTGGACATTTCGCGCGCGATGCGCGGGAAATCGGCTGGCTTGATGCCGATGTCGGCGCGGTCGGCATTGCTCATTGAATGCAGCAGCGCCAAGGCTGCGCGGTAGCGCTGATGGTCCTGCGGCCGCGGCCGCGCGAACATTTCGGTGAAGAACCCCATGATCCATGGCCCCTAGTTGGTCCTCCCGACTCAAACATATAGGGCGAATGTTAAAATTGTGCAGTGCAGCAATTGCATGGCAGCCATGCCCGGACGATTTTTTTCGTCACAATCGATTTTTTTTGAAACTTTTACGGTCTGTCGAACGTAGGCGTGGTGCCGGCCCATGGCCGGCTTTTTCCTCGCCACTCCTGGCGACCTTGCCGGGCTGCATGAAATGCAGTCCGGCTTTTTTGCTATGGCGCTGGCGAACGGCTAAACTGGTTAACGTCGAAGGCATTCATTTTTAACGAGCAAGCTCTATGGTGCGACCGTCTCACATATTTGCTTGACGAGACGGGAGGCTGACATCGGCACCGGAGCCAAGCGGGATTTCGCGTCCTTGCTCGACGATCTCTTCGTTGCCTCCGACAAGCCCGAGGCAGGTGATGAGGCGGCGGCGCGGCCGACAATTCCGTTCGACTATCTCTCGGTGGCGGACGAGCTTCATTCCGGCCGCATCAAGGTTGCCGGCGAGACGTTCGCGGCCGAATACCGGGAGGCAGGCGCCGATCTCGCCGCCGAATTCGCCGCGCTGCTCGATCAGGCCAAGCTGGCGTTGGCCGGCGAGCAGGCAAGGCCGGAGGAAAAACTGCCGCCGATCGACCCCGACGCGATCGCCGCCGAGCTTGGCCTCGATCATCCGGTGAAGAGCGCCGACCTCGGCCCCATGCGGCGCAGCTTCGCTTTCGCCAACCACCCGGACCGCGTTGCCCCGCATCTGCGCCAGCGCGCCATGATCCGCATGCAGGTGGCCAACATGCTGATCGATGAAGCCAAACGGCGCGCCGTGGCCGGAGCCCGGCGCTAGCCCTCTACAAGTTCACGCAAAAGTCGTCCGGGCCGGGCTTGGAGAACACCCGCCCTTTGCTTTATGGTCGGATTTCCTCCTGCGCTTCGCGCAAAAAAGTTCCCCGCCGGAGAAATTCCCATGCATAAACGCCGTCTCGGTCGGACCGATCTTCTTGTGTCTCAAATCTGCCTGGGCTCGATGACCTGGGGCCAGCAGAACACCGAGGCCGAAGGCCATGCGCAGATGGACCTGGCCTTTGAGCGCGGCGTCAATTTCATCGACACGGCCGAGCTGTACCCGATCCCGCCCAAGGCGGAGACGCAGGGGCGGACCGAGAAGATCATCGGCAGCTGGATGAAGGCCAACGGCAATCGCGACAAGGTGATCATCGCCTCGAAGGTGGTCGGTCGCACCGGCAACATTTGGTTTCGCGGCGACCGCCCGTCGAAGCTGGCGCGCGCCGACATTTTCGACGCCGTCGAGAAGTCGCTGACCAAGCTCGGCACCGACTATATCGATCTCTACCAGATCCATTGGCCGGAACGGGACATTCCCTGGGGCGCCAACCCGACGCGTGTCGGCGCCGTGGCGCGTCGTGCCGACACCGAAGGCGCGCCGGCAGGCGAGACGCCGATCGCCGAGACGCTTGGCGTCTTCGACGAACTGGTGAAGGCCGGGAAGATCCGCCATTTCGGCCTGTCGAACGAAAGCTCCTGGGGCGTCATGCGCTTCCTTGGCGAGGCCGACAAGGGCGTTGGGCCGCGGCCCGTCTCGCTGCAGAACGCCTACAGCCTCGTCAATCGCACCTTCGAGGTGAACCTCGCCGAGGTCTGCGAGCGCGAGCAGATCGCCTTCCTGCCTTATTCGCCGCTGGCGCAGGGCTATCTGACCGGCAAATACGACAATGGCGCGCGCCCGCAAGGCTCGCGCTCGCAGCTCTTCAACCGTGGCCAGCGCTACGAGACGCCGAATGCGGCGCAAGTCCTGCTCGAATACAACGAGCTGGCGCGCTCCTTCGGCATGGAGCCGGCGCTGTTTGCCAATGCCTATGTCTCGAGCAGACCCTTCGTCACCTCGAACATCATCGGCGCGACGGCGATCTGGCAGCTGGAAACGGCGTTGTCCTCGGCCGAGGTCAGATGGACCGAGGAGATGCAGAAGGCGGTCGATGCGGTTCATCAGCGCGTCGGCAATCCGTGTCCTTGACCAGAATTGTTCAACGATAACAAAAGGGAGGGGACGGCAATGAATTTTCCAATCGAAACCGTGCGGGGAAGATTTCCGGCGCTGTCGCTGACCGACAAGGACCGCCGCCGCATCTATCTCGATAACCCGGCCGGCACGCAGGTGCCGCAAGCGGTGGCCGACGCCCTGTCGCGCTGCCTGCTTACCACCAACGCCAATCTCGGCGGCTTCTTCGAAACGACGCTGGCGGCGCAGGAAGTGGTCGACGGCGCGCATGCGGCAATGGCCGATTTCCTCGGTGCCGCGAGCGCCGAGGAGATCATCATCGGCGCTAACATGACGACGCTGACCTACCATATGTCGCGCACGCTCGGCCGCGCGATGAAGCCAGGCGACGAGATCATCGTCACCCGCATGGACCATGAGGGCAATGTCTCGCCTTGGCTGCAGCTTGCCGAGGACCTTGGCCTCGTCGTGCGCTTCCTGCCCTTTGACGAGAAAAGCTGGCAGGTCGAGGAAGCGGCGTTGAGTGCGCTGCTCTCGGAAAAGACGCGGCTCGTGGCGCTGAATTATGCCTCGAACCTCACCGGCTCGATCAACCGGGTGAAGGCGCTGACGGCCGTAGCCAAGCAGGCAGGCGCGCTGGTCTATGTCGATGCCGTGCAGTTCGCGCCGCATGGCCTGGTCGACGTGCAGGCGCTCGGCTGCGATTTCCTCGTCTGCTCGGCCTACAAATTCTTCGGCCCGCACATGGGCATCCTGTGGGGGCGCCGCGACCTCATTGATGCGCTGAAACCCTACAAATGCCGCTGCTCGTCCAACGGCCTGCCGGAACGCTTCGAGCTCGGCACGCCGCAGATCGAGCTGATGGCCGGTCTCGGCGCGGCGGTCGATTATTTCGCCGATCTCGGCGCGGCGGCGGGCGAGGGCGGCTCGCGGCGGCAGCGGATCACCAGGGCGTTCGAAGTGTCGATCGCCTACGAGAACACGCTGGCGCAAAAGCTGATCGACGGCCTGTCTGGCATTGCCGGCCTGACCATCCACGGCATCACCGATCCGGCGCGGATCGGCGAGCGCGTGCCGACCGTGTCCTTTACCGTCGAGGGCATCGCGCCGGAGACGATCGTGCGGCAGATGAACGCCGAAAACATCTTCCTCTGGTCAGGCCACAACTATGCCTGGGAGATCGTCCACCAGCTCGGCATTCCGGCCGGCGAGGGCGTCGTGCGCATCGGCATCGCGCATTACAACACGGCGGACGAGATCGACGAGACGCTGGAAAGCGTGCGCCGGGTCGTGGCCATGCTGAGGCAGCAGCGAGCCTGAGCCACGTTGCTTTCACGCAATTCCGGACGGAAAACCGCTACGCACTTTTCCTGGAATTGCTGATCGCTGCTTGCCGCCAAAGCCGGTCAGGAAAGCAGTGAGGTTGTCGCTGAGCGCGTCGCACAGATAGCCGCCCTCCTGGACGATCACCGTCGGCAGGCCGAGCCCGGCGATGGCCTCGCCGATGCGCGAGAAGCCGGGCGTCGTGACGGAAAGGCCACCAAACGGGTCGCCCTCGAAAGCATCGAGCCCGAGCGCCACGACAAGCGCCTCCGGCGCAAAGGCGCGGATGCGTCGGAAGGCGGTCGCCAGCGCCTCGAGAAACGCAGCGTCGCCGGATTTGCGCGGCAGCGGCAGGTTGAGATTGTAGCCGAGGCCGGCGCCTTCGCCGCGCTCATCCGCATAACCCCAGAAGAACGGATAGAAGCGCACCGGATCGGCATGCAGCGACACCGTGAGCACGTCCGGCCTTGCATAGAAGATACCTTGCGTGCCGTTGCCGTGATGCAGGTCGACATCGAGGATCGCCACCCGTGCCGCGCTCCTTCGCAGCACCTGCGCCGCGACCGCCGAATTGTTGATGAAGCAAAATCCCCCGGCGACATCGACGAAGGCATGATGGCCGGGCGGACGGCAGAGCGCGTAGGCCGAAGGCGCGCCAGCCATCACCGCTTCGGCCGCCTCAACGGCGCTCCAGGCGCTCCACAGCGAACTGTTCCAGGTTTCGGCCGAGATCGGGCAGGCTGTGTCCGCCATGTGGTAGCCGGCCTGGCCAACGGCGGACGCAGGATAGGAGCCGGCACGGGCGATCGGATGGATGTTCGGGATCACTTCCGCCGAGGCGCCTTCGATACGCTGCCAGCGCTCGAAAATATGCTCGAGGAAGTCGAGATATTCGGGCGTGTGCACCGCTGCGACCGGACCCAGCCCATGGTTCCGCGGCCGTTCGATCGCCGAGCCGGCGGCTTTCGCGCCGGCCAGCAATCTTTCGATGCGCTCCGGCTTTTCCGGATTGGGCTGCTGGGCGCCGCTGGAGAGGAAAGCCTTGGGATCGTGGCGCTTCTGTTCCTCGGCATAATAGGTTTTCATGCGCTGTCCTCTGGTGCATCCGCAAAGGCGAAGAAGGCGTCGCCGACGATCTTCTGGGTCTGTTCGTAGCTCGACCAGCCAATGCCCAGCCTTTCATAGAAGGCCCTGGCGGTTTCGTTGTCGGTGTCGACGGAGAGCCTGAGATAGACGCCGCCTGCAGCACGGCATTCCTTCGCCACGCGCCGCAACAGTTTTTCGCCGATCCGGCGGCCGCGAAAGCGGTCCTCGACATAGAGATCCTGCACATAGACGCCGGGACGTCCCATCCAGGTCGAGAAGATCGGGAAGTGCAGGCAGAGACCAGCGAACTCGCCATCGACCTCGGCGATCAGGGACGAGAAGGCGGGCTTGCCGCCGAAGCCATAGCGGCGAAGATCCTCGACGGTCGAGGTCATCTCCTGATGCGCGCCGGTGTGGGTGCTCATCCGCAGCAGCGCGGCGTGGATGGTCTCGACGTCGTCGATACGGCCGAGCCTGATGTTGACTGTACTCACGACAGGCAAGGCGCCCAGGCACCCCTCTCTGTCCTGCCGGACATCTCCCCTGCAAGGGGGGAGATTGACGGCTTCAGCGTTGCCGCCCCTCTTGCAATGCTGGCGATTGGCGAAACCCGAGACGACATCCGATCTCCCCCCTTGCGGGGGAGATGGTCGGCAGACCAGAGGGGGGTGGGAAGGATCACAAACATCTCAGGATGTCTCAAAACGCCACCCGGTCGCCGCCCTTCAGCGCCAGCATTGCGCGCGCTTCCGCGGGCGTCGCGACCTCCAGCGACAGGCCATCCAGCACCGAGCGGATGCGCCGCACCTGGTCGGCATTCGACTTCGCCAGTTGCCGCCCGTCGTAGAGGCTGTCCTCCAGCCCGACGCGGACATTGCCGCCCATGGCGGCGGCGATCGAGATCAGCGGCATCTGGTGGCGGCCGGCGGCGAGAACCGAGAATTGGTAGCTGTCGCCGAACAGTTTGTCGGCGATGCGCTTCATGTGGATGAGATTGTCGGGATCGGCGCCAATGCCGCCCAAAATGCCGAGCACGAATTGGAGGAACAGCGGCCCAGACGCCAGGCCACGATCGCGCAAATGCGCCAGCGAATAGAGGTGGCCGACGTCGTAGCATTCGAACTCGAAGCGCGTGCCGCAGCCTTTACCGAGCTTTTCCAGCACCGTCTCCATGTCGGCGAACGTGTTCTTGAAGATCGTGTCGCGCGTGGCCTCGAGCAGCTTCGGCTCCCACTCGTGCTGCCACTCCCGCGGCTTGTCGAGCATCGGGAACAGGGCGAAATTCATCGAGCCCATGTTGAGCGAGCACATTTCCGGCTCGGCCCGGAGCGGTGCGGCGAGCCGCTGGTCGAGCGTCATCAATGAGGAGCCGCCGGTGGTGATGTTGATCACCGCATCCGTCGCCTGCTTGATGCGCGGCAGAAATTGCATGAACACATCCGGGTCGGCCGTCGGCCGTCCATCCCTCGGATCGCGGGCGTGCAGATGCAGGATCGAGGCGCCGGCTTCGGCGGCGGCGATTGCGTCTGCGGCAATCTGGTCTGGTGTGACGGGCAGATAGGGCGACATGGACGGCGTATGCACCGAGCCGGTGACCGCGCAGGTGATGATGACTTTTCTCGTCGCCATCTTGTTCTACCCCTTCAGGTTTCGACCGGCAGGTCGAGTTCGGCGGCGAGCGCTGCCAGCGAGTCGCCGATGATGGCGATCATCTCGCCGATCTGCTCGCGCGTGATGATCATCGGCGGCGCGACCATGAAATTGTCGCCGTCGACGCCGCCCTTGACCTTGCGGCCGTAGATGATGAGGCCGCGTTCATAAGCGAGGTCGAGCAGGCGCTGCGTCGCCTTCTTGCCCGGCGCGATCGGCGTCAGCGTCTCCGGATCGGCAACCATCTCGGCGCCGAGCAGCAGACCCTTGCCGCGCACGTCGGCGATGAAGGGAAAGCGCTTTTGCAACGCCCTCAGTTCGCCGATCAGCACGTCGCCCATCGCGGCGGCGTTCGCGATAAGGTCGAGACGATCCATCTCGCCGAGCACTGCGAGCCCAGCGGCGCAGGCGAGCGGATTGCCGGCATAGGTGTGGCCGTGCTGGAAGCCGCCGGCGGCAAGCAGCGGCTCGACCAGCCGCATCGGTGCTGCCAGCGCGCCGAGCGGCGCGTAGCCCGAGCCCAGCCCCTTCGACAGCGCGACCAGGTCCGGCTTGCAGTTCCAGTGGTCGCCGCCGAGGAATTTGCCGGTTCGGCCGGCGCCGCTCATCACCTCGTCATGGATCAGAAGGATGCCGTAGCGGTCGCAGATTTCGCGGATGCGCGGATAGTAGCTGTCGGGCGCGACAAGAGCGGCCGTTGCCGCCCCGCCGACCGGTTCCATGATGAAGGCGAGCACGCTCTCCGGCCCTTCGGCCTGGATCTTTTCCTCCAGCATGTCGGCATAGCGGATGCCGCGCTGTTCCAGCGAGAGGTTGTCGCGGTCGCGCCAAGCCGTCGGCGCCGGCACGGTCGGCATCGCCCGCATCATCGGAAGGAAAGTCTCGGCCAGCGCATCGTCGCCGGTGACCGCGAGCGAGCCGAGCGTGCCGCCATGATAGGAAGGGAAGCGGCCGATCACCTTCCAGCGCTTGGGCTGGCCGGTGGCAACCGCCCATTGCCGGGCAAGCTTGATGCAGGATTCCGTTGCCTCCGAGCCGCCGGAGACGAAGAAGATGCGGTCCATGCCGGCGGGCAGCTTGCCGGCCAGCTCCCGCGCCAGCTCTTCCGCGGGCTCGTTCTCGAAATGCAGCCGATAGGCGAAGGTGGTCTTGTCCATCTGCCGCTTCATGGCGTCGAGCACATTGCGGTTGGAATGGCCGATATTGGCGACCATCGGTCCGCTCGATCCGTCGATGAAGCGGCGGCCGTCCTTGGTCCAGAAATAGATGCCCTCGGCACGCTCGACGAGCGGCCGGCGCAGGCTGGACAGATAGAACAGATGCGACGGCGGCCGCGCTTCGGCGTCAGTTGCATTCTGGACTTGCGGTTTCGGCATGTCAGGACTTTCCGAGATAGCGGTCGAGGACATTTTGCGTCACGCGCTCGACCATCGCGTCCTGCCTTAGCAGGCCGGCGACCCATTCGCAGCTTCCGGCATGGAACACTTCGCCCTTGCCGCGCGGGAAATTGACGATCATGCCGTTGCCGCGCTTGACCTTGTCGAGATTGGCGTCGCTGGCCTCGCCGAACAGCGTCTCGGCGGTGAAGCGACCATCCTCGTCGGTGAGGAACTGGTCCTCGATCGGGATGTCCGCGCTTTCCTCGACCTGGCTCGCCATGCCGACCGCCAGCACCTGCAGGCCGTCCGGCGCGCCGCTCTGCTCGGTCGGGTAGGGCAGGCCGCCGCGGATCTCGAAATCCAGTCCGTCGACCTCATAGCCGTAGACATGGCTGTCGGCGCCGAGCAGGTCGCCATAATAGATGCCGGTGCCGGCGAAGGCCCAGTGTTCGGGGCGATAGACCGGGAAGCCGCGCACGCCGCGCGGCGCGCAGCCGCCCCAGCCGGCATAGACGCCCCTGGTCGCATTGAGGCCGAAGGTTGCCGAACCCGGCCGGCCGATCTCGGGCGCTTCCCAGGAGTTGGTTGCGCGGGTCACGTCGCCGTCGCGATAGGCCGGGTCCTCGGCGCGCGCCCGGTATTTGTAGCAGACCTGCCGCCGCCCCTCGTCTTCCAGCCTGGTCTGCCACATGAAATTGCCGGCAAAGCGTGCCGCGTGGCCGCCACGCTCCACATAGGCGTCGACCGCGTCGCGCATCTCCCAGGTCCAGTATTCGTCATGGCCGACGAAGACGACGCAGTCATAGCCGTCGAGGATATCGGGCGCAAAGTGCAAGTCGTGCTGGCTGGCGAGATCGATCGCGTAGCCGGCGCGCTCGGTGAAGCGGAAGAAATGGCTGTCATAGCTCGCCCAGCCGGACGAGGCGTATTTCTTCGAATGACCGGTGGCGAAGGCCCATTCCATGTGCGGATATCGCGGCACGGTCTTCGGCGGCACCGCGATCTCCAGCGGTACGCGCGGGGCCTCCTTCGGCAGCACGACGAAGCCGCGGCACCAGGGACGCTGCGTCGACACCATCGTGGCGTATTGGTCCCGGTTCGGGCCGGTGATGCCCTGATAGTGGTTGGAGCCGCCCCAGGTGTTGTAAGCGAGCCAGGTTCCCGTCGCCGCGACCTGCAGCAAGCGGCCGGGTTTCTTGCCGGGCAGGGGCGTGACGATGAAGAGGTGATGGCTCTGGATCGGCGTGCCGTCACGGCCCTCGGCCGTGAGCGTGACGCGGTAGGCGCCGGACGGCCAGGCATCGCCGATGCGGAACTCGAAGGAAGTGTCCCAGCCGCAGCCTTCGACCGAACATTGGACGGGCGTCTCCTGCCAGCGCGCCGCGATGCCGGTTTTTTCGAACACCCTTGTTTCGGCGCCGCCGTCGCGAACAATCGTGATGCCGAATTGCGGCGCCGTCGCGCTGACATGCAACGCCATCGTTTCGCCGGGGCGGTACGAAAAACGGTCGCTGTAGCACCAGATCTCGCCACGCGCGCCGTCCATGCCGGGCCGTTCGTAGTAATGGCCGCGCACCGCCTCGCGGCGCTGCTCGGGCGTCAGCCCGAAATCGGGGAATTCGGTCGGCAGTCGCGTCAATGAACACCTGAAACCAACAGGCCGCCATTGAGACCATTGGCCGGCCAAGCGTCAAATGGAAACGATCGGGCCAGCATCCACTTGCCCTTGGCCATATCCGGCAAACAGACTATCTCAGTCAGGGCGAAGTTTCAGCGCCGGGAGCCGACATGCTGCGCGTGCAAAAGGTCAAGGTCGACGACATCTATGTGCCCGCCGCGCGCCGCAAGACGCTCCACCCGGAAACCGTCCGCCATCTGGCCGAGGACATTCTCGAAAACGGTATGAAAATGCCGATCCAGGTCCGCCATGACGGCAAGCGCCACATTCTGGTTGAAGGCCTGCACCGGCTGGAAGCCGCCAAATGGCTCGGCGAGACCGAGATCGACGCCTATCTGGTGCAGGCCAAGCGCCACTAACCAATTTCGCATCTGCTGCAAAATTTCTCGCGGCCATGTCGGCTTGCGCTCTGCCGTCGCGTCCTTTGGGCACAACTGGAGGAGAACCAAATGCCCAAGACCCTGTTTTTCGCCATGCTCGCTTCGGCCGTGGCGCTGATTGCCGCGCCAGATGCACAATCCGAGGAGACAAAGCCTGCCATGACCGCTGCCACCAAAGCCCCTGTGAAGCCGGAGAAATCCGGCCTGCTGCCGATCGACGGCCTGAATTACTACTACGCCATCTACGGCAAGGGCGAGCCGCTGCTGCTGCTGCATGGCGGCCTCGGTTCCACCGACATGTTCGCGCCGGTCCTGCCGCAATTCGCCGCGCATCGCACCGTAATCGCCGTGGATCTGCAGGGCCATGGCCGCACCGCGCTTGGCGAGCGGCCGTTCAGCGTCGAAGCGATGGGCAACGACATGGCGGCGATCGTCAAGGCGCTTGGCTACGACCAGGTCGACGTCATGGGCTATTCGCTGGGCGGCGGCGTCGCCTTCCGCATGGCTGTCCAGCACCCGGAGGCGGTGCGCCGGCTGGTGATGGTGTCGACGGGATATGCCACCAACGGCTTCTACGACGAGATGCGCCCGCAGCAGGCGCAGGTGAGCGCGGCGGCGGCCCCGTTCATGAAGGATACGCCGATGTACAAATCCTACGTCGCCGTGGCGCCGCATCCGGACGATTTCCCGAGGCTGCTCGACACGCTCGGCAACTTCATGCGCAACGAGCGCGACTTCTCGGCCGATGTGCCGAAGCTGAAGATGCCGGTCATGCTCGTCTACGGCGACAGCGACATGTACAAGCCCGAGCACGAGATCAAGTTCTTCCAGATGCTCGGCGGCGGCCAGAAGGATGCCGGCTGGATGCGCGAGAACCTGTCGCAGAACCGGCTGGCAATCATCCCCAACCGCACCCACTACGACATCTTTTTCGCGCCGGAACTGCCCGCCACCGCACTGCCCTTCCTCGACGGTGTGACCAAGGTGAAGAGCTGGGACGAGATGCTCGGCGCAACCGAATAGCGGGTCGGCAATCTCATGCGGCCGTCTCCCTGGAGGCGGCCGCGTGCTTTTGGACGCGCTGCCATCTGCGCCGGTCGCATCATCGCAAACGATGGCATTCCATAAAAGCTTTTGAATTGACGCAGCGACCCGCCCGGCTACGGTTCCGGCGTTCTTCCCAAGCGAACGGATACCGGCGATGACGAAATATCAGGGCGGCTGCCTGTGCGGAGCGGTGCGCTACCGCGCCGAGGTGGCGCCGATCAACGAACGCGTCTGCCATTGCCGGATCTGCCAGAAGGCGATCGGCGCGGCGTTCAACGCGCGGCTGCTGTTTCGCATCGACGACGTGACCGTCGAGGGCGAAGTGGCGACGGTCAACTCCTCGCCGGACCTCAAGCGCGGCTTTTGCGCGGCCTGCGGTGCGACGCTGTTTTCCAGGCGCGATTCCAGAGGTATTCTTGGCATCACCTCCGGCTCGCTCGACGATCCTTCCCTGTTCAAGCCCGACATGCATTTCTGGACGGCCTCGAAGCAGCCCTGGGTACGGTTGGACGACGGCCTGCCGCAATATGAGGGCCTGCCACCGGCCTGACTCATTTCGACGCAGTCCTGCACAAAAATTTCATCTTCGATTCACGACATAGCCGGCAAAGCGTCATTGGCGGGCCATCATTGGCTGCCTATCTATCGTGCGCGGGCCGGCATTCGAGGAGGCGACGGATGAGCGAGAGCATCAACACCCTGGACGAGCTTTTGAACGACCCGATGGTCCGGCTCGTGATGGAGCGCGACCGCGTGCAGCCGGCCGAGCTTCGCACCCTGCTCGAGAGGGCTCGCGGCGGCGCGGCTGACGACATGCGCGCCGGCCAGCCGATGGTGCCGCCGGCCCACATGGTCGCCAAGAACTGCTTCCGGCAATGGCTGCGGGTCTAAAGCAATTCCAAGAACAAGCTGGATCCTTTAGTTGGAAGTAGCCGGCAAATAGCTGTAATGGCTGCGGAAATAGGCGATCCTGAAGCCAAGGCGCGCATAGTTGCGATAGGCAGGGCCGTCGCGCTCCTCATGCGGCGCCTCGATGTCGGCGACGAACAGTTTCGCGCCGGCCGCCAGGCCGTCGCGGACCAGCGCTTCGCCAAGCACCGCGTCGAGATCGAAGCTCGGCGCCATGATGCCGGGCACCGGTGCGTCGATGCCGCTCCAGGCCGCGCCGTCGGCGCCGATGAACAGCGAGCGCACCGCCACCACCGCGCCGTCCCGCTTCAGCATGTAATGATGCCAGCCCTTGCGACCGACCAGCGCCAGCAGCCAGGGTGAGGTCGGCAGCCGGTACTGACGGTCGATGAAGCCGGCCCATTCCGCCGCCGTTGATTTCGTGACGCGCTCGACAGCAACCCCGTCGGCCGCGAAGAGCGGCTCGGATGGCAGTGGCTCCGCTTCGCGATAGATACGCTCCCAGCCGCCCTGGCGCTGCAGGCCGCGCGCTTCGAGCCAGCATCTGAGCCGGGAAGGTTCGGTGTGCGGATTGACGTAGAACCAGGGCCGCGAAATGCCGGCAGCGCGGTAATGCGCCAGCAGCGTGTCGAGCTGGCTTTCGGTAGCCGGGCTGTCGACGCCGAGATTCTTCACGCAGTTGAAATGGATGAACGGGATCGTCGTGCAGGTCGTCCAGGCGAGGTCGCCGTCTGCCGCCATCGAAAGCCCTTGCTGCGCGGCGAAATCGGCCGGCGCCGCGGCGTAGAGGTCGAGCCAGGCACTGACCTCGGCGCGCTCGATGGCGCGGCTGAAATCGCCTGACACATCCTCGATCGCGATGGCCGGCGGATGCGGCACCGGCACTATGACGGGTTCCAGTTCCGACAGGGCGGACGACATGGCTTCTCCTCCCGAAATCGCCTAACCTTACGATGTAAGATTAGTGGAGGATAATATCATGGCGAGGCTTGTCAAGCAGGATGTGGGAAACACCGTTGCCCCGAGGACATTCCGATGATGCCGCCGGCGAGCCGCCATTTATCCCTAACAAGTTGATTCAAACTTTATTGGTAATTTCTCGTTAGGAATCGGATCTGCCGGTGGCAATCCGCCCTCGGCCTGTTTTGTTTTGTGTACAGGTCCAGATGCGGTTCTCAGGCGTCGTCAGTTTTGTGCTTGCATCGCTGTGCCTTGCCGGCTGCTCGTCCACATCGGGCATGGACGCCTTGCAGGTGCCGTCCAACGAAACCACCAGTTCCGTCGTCAGGCCGCGCGCGCCCGTCGCGGCGGCCGGGGCCACGGCCGAAACGGAAACGACGGTCGAGACCACATCGATGGCTGGCGACGCGCGCATGCGGCCACCGGAGCCGGTGGCCGACGACAATGCGCCTCCGTTCAGCCTTGCCGAGGAAGAGACGGTCGCGTTCCCCGCGCCGAACCTGCCCGACAGCGTCGAGCCGCCGGTCCAACCGGCAGCGCTTATGGCGCCGCCGAAGCGCCTGTCGCGGGCGGCGCCCGCGATGCTGGCCGGTCCCGTCACCCGCTATGGCTTCCGCGATGCCAAGCCAATCAATTTCGGCCGCGCCTCGCCCCGGCACCTTGCCGTGCACGGCGTCGACGTTTCGCGCTGGCAGGGCAACGTCAACTGGGAAAAGCTGCGCGCCCAGGGCGCCAACTTCGCCTACATCAAGGCGACCGACGGCGGCGACCATCTCGACCCGATGTTCAGGACCAACTGGCGCAATGCCGATGCTGCCGGGCTGAAGCGCGGCGCCTATCATTTCTTCTACTGGTGCCGCACCGCCGGCGAGCAGGCCGACTGGTTCATCCGCAACGTGCCGCGGGTCGAGGGCGCGCTTCCGCCGGTGATCGACGTCGAATGGAACGGCGAGTCGTCCTGCAAGCGGCGGCCGTCGCGCGACACGGTGCTGGAGAAGATGCAGGTGTTCATGGACAAGCTTGAACGCTATTACGGCCAGCGTCCGATCATCTACACCAGCCCCGACTTCTATCGCGACAATCTGCGCGGCGCCTTCCCCGACTATCCGTTCTGGCTGCGCGCCGTGGCGCGCCATCCGTCAAAGGTCTATCCCGGCCGCAAATGGGTGTTCTGGCAGTATTCCGGCTCCGGCCTGTCGCACGGGGTGAGGGGCCGCATCGACCTCAACGTCTTCCATGGCGACGAGCGCGCCTGGCGAGCATGGGCCGGCGGACAGACGACCGTCGCCGACGCGGACTGAGCGTTCTCGGCTGGCGCGAATACCGGCAGGCCGCCGTCGTCCCATCCCCCGGCGGCATTTTCAGTGATTTGCTAAGGATCCACTCACCTTTTTCCTTAGTGGTCCTGCAATGCCCGGCTGGTAACATCCGCGTGATCATGCATGCCGCGCGCAACACCGCGCGGCCCAGCATGAATGGGCATGGAGGGGTCGATGCGCAATCCGGTTCTGGCAATCGTCTTCGTGGCCGCTGTCGGCTACGGTTTTTTCAATGCGCTCGGGCATGGGCGGAGCGACAAGCCGATGGCCATTCCGGCCGCGGCGCCGGGCGCCTCGCAGACGGCGCCTCGCGCGATGACGGAGAACGTCGTCGCCTATTCCACCGAAGACAAGGCGATGCAGGCCGCCAAGAACAAGGGACACTCGACGCTGCCGCGCTTCCACGAGCTGATGGCCACCGGCACGCCCGGCACCTACACGGTGAAGTTCCCGCTGACCCAGAACGGCGCCACCGAGCACATCTGGATGCAGCTCACCGGCCTGGGCGACGGCACCTTCATCGGCCTTCTCGCCGACGAGCCGGTCAATGGCACCAAGTACAAGATGGGCGACCGCATGACGGTGGCGGAAGCCGACGTCGAGGACTGGATGGTCAAGAACGGCGGCGAGGTTTACGGCGGCTATACCGTGCGCCAGGCCTTTGCCGACATGCCGAAGGAACAGGCCGCGAAATACGGCATCACCTTCAAGGATTGATCCGACTCCCCCGAGAGGAGGAGAGTCGCACCCCGCGCGGTCGTCATCCTCGAGCTTGACCCTAGCCTTACCTTGCCTCGCGTCTTTCGCGCTCGCGTATCTCAGCCGTCTGGGCCAGCACCCAGTCGCGGAACACCTTGATCTTGGGCGCATTGCGGCGGCTTTCCAGGTGCACCAGCCAATAGCCGTCGCCATCGGATCCCAGCACTTCAAAAGGCTGGATCAGCTGTCCCTTGGCCAGCAGGGCGCTATAGATGTTGCGGGTGAGGATCGCGGCGCCCTGGTCGGTCAGCGCCGCCATTGCATCGTAAGCCTGCGACCCCAGCGTCGGACCCGCGACGACGCGATCGGGTTCGAACGGCACGCCGGCCGCCTCGAACCAGATTTTCCACCAGGGATCGTCGGCGCAGCATAGCGCCACCTTGTAGAGATCCTCGGGACGGTGGATGCCGCCCACGCTCTCGGCCAGTCTCGGGCTGAGCATCGGCGTATAGTCCGCCTTGAACAGATAGTGAGCCGTCAGGCCGGGCCATTTTCCAGTGCCGGTGCGGATCCCGACGTCCATGTCCTCGCGCGTGAAATCGACCAGACGAGGCGATGTGTTCACCTTCACGGCGAGATCGGGATGCATCAGCTGGAATGTTCCAAGCCATACGGCCAGCCAGTTCGTTGCGAAGGTCTCCATGGTCGTCACCGACAGCACGCCGGTCGCGCCGCCCTTGGTCGCGACCCACGCATCGGCCAGGGCCGAGAACGCGCCTGATGCGTGCGGCGCCAACTGCTGTCCGGCCTCGGTCAGGGCGATCTGTCTTGTTTTCCTTATGAAAAGCGGCGTTCCCGCGCGTTCTTCCAGCACCTTGATCTGATAGCTGGCCGCCGACTGGGTCATGCCGAGTTCTTCGGCCGCCTTGGTGAAACTGCCCAGCCGCGCCGCGGCCTCAAACACGCGGATGGCGCCTAGCGGCGGCAGTTCCCAACTCATGACGCATCAATCCTCCTGATGCATGCTACGCGAGGTTCGATTGGAATCCAAGGCCGGAAAACGGCATGCTCTGGTCATCGAACTCGAACCCGAAAGGACACGGCAATGACCACCACCCTTTACAACACGCTTCGTCGTCCGGTTCTCGACCTCTTCATCGCGCCGTTCAGGCCACGCACGCGCGGCCTGCTTGACCGCCGTTCGCTGTCGGACCATTTCCTGCGCGACATCGGCATGCTCGACGGACGCGTGCCTCCCGGCACCCTTCGCTGAGGCAAATCCGGCGCCTTGACCGACGCGAGGGAGGGAAAGATGGATGCATTATCGCAGGCTCTGGCGAAGAGCCGTCAAACGATCAGCGCGTATGAGGACTATGCGGAACGCTACGATGCCATCGTGCGGCATGTTCCCAACGAGAGAGAACAGGCATCCCTGAAGCGGCTTGTGGCGATCGCCGGCACCGCCGGCCAGATTCTCGAAGTCGGGTCCGGAGCGGGATACGACGCCGACTTTCTGGAGGCCTTGGGCGTCAAGGTTCGCCGCACCGACGCGACAAAGCGGTTTCTCGAGTTGCAGGCCGCGCGCGGCAAGCACGGCGAGCTTCTCGATCTCCTCACCGACGATCTCGGCGGCCCCTACGATGCAGTGCTGGCGCTCGCCGTCCTGATCCATGTGCCCCGCGACCAGATCGATCAGGTGCTCGCCAGGATAGCCGGATCGCTGCGGCCAGGCGGCGCCTTCCTGGTGTCGATGCGCAATGGCGACGGCGAGACGGATGGCAACTATCACACCGTCCTGTGGCGCCGGGACGACTTCGCGGCCCGTATCGAAAGCGCCGGGCTGGTCCTGATCAGGGACGATTTCAACGTCGGCCGGAATAGCGAAGAATGGAACACGTTCCTGGCTGTCAGGCCGGCGTAATGCGGCGCCCCTTTCCCTTCTCCCCTTGTGGGAGAAGGTGGCCGCGAAGCGGCCGGATGAGGGGTGCTCCAGCTTGACGCGAACCTATGCCAAACCTTGTACGCCGCGGCAGGGCCAGCCAGCGTCTCACTCCGCTGGAACACCCCTCAACCGTCTCGGCGCTGCGCGCCGATCCACCTTCTCCCACAAGGGGAGAAGGGAAGGCGCTCACGCTTCGCCTCGCGCCTTCGTCATCCTCGGGCTTGACCCGAGGATCCATTCCGTGACCTCGGCGAAGAGTGCAAACGGAGCAGAATTCTGCGTCGCCGCAACGCTTCAAAGTCACGGCATGGATTCCAGGGTCTGCGCGCGTCGCTTCGCTCCTTGCTTCGCCCCGGAATGACGAAGTGGACGGGGCGCCGCCACACTGGGCGGCTTCTCGCCCGTGCTCTGGATCTCGAACAGGCAGCCATTGCCGACATCGAAGGCCCAGAAGATGCCGGATAGGCGATAGCCCAAGGGCGCAAAGACCTGTTCGTAGAAGAGCTCGCTCACTTTGATCGTGATGTGGTCGATCATCGAAGACACCATCAAGCCCTCGGCAAAGCGTTCAAGAACCGCGCAGATAGCCCTCATCGATGCTAGGACATTTGCAATGCGGGTCAGGCAACAGTGTTCTCATAGAGATATCTGACAACAAACTCGTCCGCCTCCCGTCGCGTCGCAAAGCGAATGTCGGGCTGTAAACGTCGATTGTTTCGCTTGACTGACACGCAATAGCCGCCTCGGACGTCGGTTGTGTCTATGCTGTAAGAAATTCCGTCGACGAAGGAACTCCATTCGTTTGGTCCGGACGGAGTCCAGAGGCGGATGAAACGAAGTCGATCCAAAGCCCGACGAAATTCAGCGCAGGAACCATACCTATCTGCGGGATCGACGGCGCAGGCTCGGTTCACAATCATTCTGAGTTTGCGAGGAACCTCCGGTCGATACCCAATTCGTTTGAGAAGCTGGCCGCTGTCTCGCAACTGTTCCCAATCTCGCACCCCTGTCACCAGACCATGCCAATCCGCAATCTGGTTTATCGCTCGAAACAGCGTTATTCCGCACGAGTAAACATCTGTTCCCTCATCAATTTCGTTCGTTCGGGAGAATTCCGGAGCTTGATGGGTCCGGTATATTTCATCCCGCGCTCTCGGAGCTCCAGCCAACGCGGCGTTTCGCGACAATCCGAAGTCCACCAATTTCGCTTGTTGATCGACGATGACAATATTGTTCGGCTTTATGTCGCCATGAGTTATTCCGTTTCCCTGCAAATACTCCATTGCATGAAGTGTATCAGAGATATACCTTGCTGATGATCCGATAGGAAGGTAACGGATCTCAACTAACCCTTGGATTGTGATGCCGTCTAGGAATTCTTGTTCCATCAAAACAAATGTCGTTAACCCGTTAGGCCCATTTAGATCTATCAGCTCGGCGGCATAAATACGACCAACGTTCGGGTGGTTGCAATTCTGGGAATATGCTTCAATCAATTCACGAAAATTGCGAGGATTGTCGCATTCAACAAGTTTCAGAAATGATCGTCTGTTGATTGCGTAGTTCTGGGCGAGAAAGACGGTACCAAATTGCCCTGGAGTCAATTGCCTTTGAATTAGAAATTTTCCAGCGACATTGTCGCCCACATTAAACATCTAAGCTTGCCCAGCACGCCAGCGTAGCATTCCTAATGCGCTTCCAATTGGGAGCGTGTTCCCCAATCAGGCGGTCGCAAGCATCTTCCTTACTCTCCGATTTGTCTATGCTAAAAAGCTTATGCGTGAACGAGCGTGTATAAAACTCAGTCGAAGGGATCTTTGCTTCTCGGCAAATAGAAATCAAGGTGGCGACCGGAAAATGCAGGTACGCAATCTGATCCGAGCTTGTCGCGTCTAAGGAGAGCCTATAGGCGACTTTCGTAGGCTTGATGCGATTTATAAGTCCCAGGAATATCGCACCACTCTTGACGATTAAGTCCTCACGATAGTCGACTACACGATAGTTTTCGACGCCGTGAGCCACGTAAACAGGTGCGCCCCTAGTTCCACCAAGAGCGCACCAAAATATGTTATCTTTGCCTAGGTCAAACCCTAGATTTGCCATCGATTCCTCAGCTGCACCCGCTCGTGCTTCCACACGTATCGCACTTCTCGCAGGTGCCGTTCCGCACCATGGTGAAGTTGTGGCACTCCGAGCATTCGTTGCCGGTGTAGCCCTGCAGCAGCGACTGCTGGCGCCGTGTCGCGGCGAGCTTCTTGGCGTCGGCGGCTTCCTGCGCGGCGGCGTCGGTGAACAGCGCCTCCGTGCTGGAAGCCTCGGCCTCCTCTTCGACGATGTCCTCGGCCAGTTCCCTGGCGCGCTCCTCATAGTCGCGCTTGTAGGCGATGGCCTCGTCGCTCGCCGGCTTCAGCGTCAAGACGTTGGAGCCGGAGAAGGCGGTGGGCGCTGCGCGGGCAGGGGCCGTCGTCGGCGCCGAGCCGCCAAAGCCCTTGGGATCGCCGCCGGCGCCCGAGACCAGCTTGACCGGCGAAACGCCGCGAGTCAGGCCCTTCGAAAACGGCGTCGCCTTGCCTTCGGTGATGCCGCGGCCGAGCGCCGTCTTGTCGAAGTCCGACTGGTCGACATGGGCGAGGTCGTGGCGGGCGAGATAGGAGACGGCGAGCTCGCGGAACACGTAGTCGAGGATCGACGTCGCGTTCTTGATGGCGTCGTTGCCCTGCACCATGCCGGCCGGCTCGAACTTGGTGAAGGTGAAGGCCTCGACATATTCATCGAGCGGCACGCCGTATTGCAGGCCGAGCGAGATGGCGATGGCGAAGTTGTTCATCATCGCGCGGAAGGCGGCACCTTCCTTGTGCATGTCGATGAAGATTTCGCCCAGGCGACCGTCGTCGAACTCGCCGGTGCGGAGATACACCTTGTGGCCGCCGACCACTGCCTTCTGCGTGTAGCCCTTGCGGCGGTTCGGCAGCTTCTCGCGGTCGCGGTAGAGCCGCTCCACCACGCGCTCGACGATCTTCTCCGTCACCTGCACGGCGCGCTGCGCGGCGGGCGCCGCGATCAGCTGCTCGACCACCTCGTCCTCATCCTCCTCGCCGTCGGCGAGCAGCGAGGCATTGAGCGGCTGCGACAGCTTCGAGCCGTCGCGATAGAGCGCGTTCGCCTTCAGCGCCAGCTTCCACGACAGCATGTAGGCGTTCTTGGCGTCCTCCACCGTCGCTTCGTTCGGCATGTTGATGGTCTTGGAGATGGCGCCGGAGATGAAGGGCTGCGCCGCCGCCATCATCAGGATGTGGCTGTTGATCGACAGCGAGCGCTTGCCGATCTTGCCGCACGGGCTGGCGCAGTCGAACACGGCGAGGTGCTCGGCCTTCAGGAACGGCGCGCCTTCCAGCGTCATCGCACCGCAGACATGGATGTTGGCGGCCTCGATGTCCTTCTTCGAGAAGCCGAGCGCCGGCAGCATCTCGAACGAGAAATCGCCGAGCTGCTCGTCGGTGAAGCCGAGCGTCTCCTTCACCCAGTCGGCGCCCAGCGTCCACTGGTTGAAGACGAACTTGATGTCGAAGGCCGACTTCAGCGCCGCATTCAGCGCCGCGATCTTGTCGTCGGAAAAACCCTTGGCCTTCAGCGAGCCGGGATTGATGCCGGGCGCCTGGTTGAGGTTGCCGTGGCCGACCGCATAGGCCTCGATCTCGGCGATCTGGCTTTCGGAATAGCCCAGCGTGCGCAGCGCTTCCGGCACGGCGCGGTTGATGATCTTGAAGTAGCCGCCGCCAGCGAGCTTCTTGAACTTCACCAGCGCGAAGTCGGGCTCGATGCCGGTGGTGTCGCAATCCATGACCAGGCCGATCGTGCCGGTCGGCGCGATCACGGTTGCCTGCGCATTGCGGTAGCCGTGCTCCTCGCCGAGCTCGATGGCGCGGTCCCAGGCCGCCTTGGCGTGCTCAGCGAGCGCCTGCTGCTTCAGATCGGACGCGACCAGCGGCACCGGATTGACGGCGAGCTTCTCGTAGCCGTCCTTGTCGCCATAGGCGGCGCGGCGGTGGTTGCGCATGACGCGTAGCATGTTCTGGGCGTTGCGATCATAGTCCGGGAAGGCACCGAGCTCGGCCGCCATCTCGGCCGAGGTGGCGTAGGCCGTGCCGGTCATGATCGCGGTGAGCGCGGCGCAGATGGCGCGACCCTCGTCGGAATCGTAGGGGATGCCCGAGGTCATCAGTAGGCCGCCGATATTGGCGTAGCCGAGGCCGAGCGTGCGGTATTCGTAAGAGAGCTTGGCGATCTCCTTCGACGGGAACTGTGCCATCATCACCGAGATCTCGAGCACGATGGTCCACAGCCGCACCGTGTGCTCGTAAGTGGCGATGTCGATCGTGCCGTCGGCATTGCGGTAGGGCAGCAGGTTGATCGAGGCGAGGTTGCAGGCCGTGTCGTCGAGGAACATGTATTCCGAGCACGGATTGGAAGCCCGGATCGCACCGGCCGAGGCGCAGGTGTGCCAGTCGTTCATCGTCGTGTTGAAGTGCAGGCCGGGATCGGCCGACGCCCAGGCGGCGTAGCCGATCTTTTCCCACAGGTCGCGCGCCTTCAGCGTCTTCAGCGCCTTGCCGTCCTTGCGGGCGGTGAGCTGCCAGTCGCCATCGGCCTCGACAGCGCGCAGGAAATTGTCCTTCAGCGACACCGAATTGTTGGAGTTCTGGCCGGAGACGGTCAGGTAGGCATCCGAATCCCAGTCGGTGTCGTAGGTCTTGAACGACATCGAGGTATAGCCCTGGCGGGCGAACTGGATGACCCGGTAGATGTAGTTCTCCGGCACCGCGTCCTTCTTGGCCGCCTTGATCTCGCGCTTCAGCGCCGTGTTGATCGCCGGGTCGAAGCAGTCGTCGTCATGGCCTTCGCAATTGACGCAGGCCTTCATAATCGCTTCGAGGTGCTTCTTGACGATCTTCGAGCCGGTCACCAGCGAGGCGACCTTCTGCTCTTCATTGACCTTCCAGTCGATGAACTCCTCGATATCGGGATGGTCGACGTCGACGATGACCATCTTGGCGGCGCGGCGCGTCGTGCCGCCCGACTTGATGGCGCCCGCCGCGCGATCGCCGATCTTGAGGAAGCTCATCAGGCCGGAGGAGCGACCGCCGCCGGACAGCTTTTCGCCTTCGCCGCGCAGCAGCGAGAAGTTGGAGCCGGTGCCGGAGCCATATTTGAACAGGCGCGCCTCGCGCACCCACAGATCCATGATGCCGCCTTCGTTGACGAGGTCGTCCTGCACGCCCTGGATGAAGCAGGCATGCGGCTGCGGATGCTCGTAGGAGGACTTCGACTTGGTCAGCTTGCCGGTGAAGGGATCGACATAGAAGTGGCCCTGGCTCGGGCCGTCGATGCCATAGGCCCAGTGCAGGCCGGTGTTGAACCATTGCGGCGAGTTCGGCGCGACGCGCTGCGTGGCCAGCATATAGGCAAGCTCGTCGCGGAAGGCGCGCGCGTCTTCCTCGGACTTGAAGTAGCCGCCCTTCCAGCCCCAGTAAGTCCATGTGCCGGCGAGGCGGTCGAAGACCTGGCGGGCATCGATCTCGGAGCCATAGCGCTCGGCCTCGGGGAGCTTGGCGAGTTCGGCCTCGTCGGGGACAGAGCGCCACAGAAAGGAGGGGACGTCGTTCTCCTCGACCTTCTTCAGGCGCGCGGGGACGCCGGCCTTGCGGAAATACTTCTGCGCCAGGATGTCGGCGGCTACTTGGCTGAACTGCGCCGGCACGTCGATATTGTCCAGGCGGAACACCACCGAGCCATCCGGATTCTTGATCTCGGAAAGCGCCTTGCGGAATTCGATCTCCGCGTAGGCGGATTGTCCTGGCTTGGTGAAACGACGCTCGATGCGCATTGGTCCGGTCCTTTGTGTCTATATATAGCGCTTTTCCCCAGGGATTCATGCCCCGAAAGCGAAACGCGCGGTCCGCCGTTTGCCGGCATCTTGACGACGCCGGCATCTCCTTCGCAGTCGTCGCGCGGCGCGCTGGCCAACTTCTTGCGAAGTGCCTCTCCAACTCGCCGACGAACCCCCTGCGGGTCCCTCAAAACTTTGAAACTTTTTCGCGATTCCCCCGATCGAGGGTTTCACACTATCTAGGGTCGAACCTGCCTGCAAACACTAAATATAGTGTTAACAGATCATTTTTTCCAGTCCGACAATTCTCCCTTTTCGCCACCCAGGCCCCACCCAATCCCAACGCTTCCGCCGGCCTCGTGAACGGGCGGAAATGTGGGCAAAACGCACAAAATCCGGGAAAAAAGACCGGCCTCTGAACTCTCCGGTCGCGCTCTCAACAGGAACGCATGGCCTATAAAAGGCGACTCGTTTTGCGCCGTCAAGGATTCGTTTACGTAGCTTTTGTGACCCCAATATCTTGTGTGTCACAGATGTGGATAACGGGGACAGAAAGGGCCTTCGCAACTCCCGGTTCTGCCGGCCGTCGGCAACGACTCGAAGCCGGCGGGGACCATGCCGGCCGACCGGCTTTTCATTTTAGCTGGCTTGCACTATGTCTTGCCCTTCGCGCGGGGGCGCGTCTTGTCAACCGGAAAAGCATCCGCTACGCCCCGCTCATGACAGTTACCGTCCGTTTCGCCCCGTCGCCGACCGGCCGCATCCATATCGGCAATGCGCGCACCGCTCTGTTCAACTGGCTGTTCGCCGCGAACAACAAGGGCCGCTTCATCCAGCGCTTCGACGACACCGATATCGCCCGTTCCAAGCAGGAATTCGCCGATTCCATCCTCTACGACCTGCACTGGCTTGGCATCTTCCCGGACGCCACCGAATACCAGTCGCGGCGCGTCGAGATCTATGACGCCGCCGTCGAGCGGCTGAAGGAGGCGCGCGTCCTCTACGCCTGCTACGAGACGCCGGAAGAACTCGATTTGCGCCGCAAGGTGCGCCGCACGCGCGGCCTGCCGCCGGTCTATGGCCGCGAGGCGCTGACGCTGACGCCGGAGCAGGTCGCCGAATACCAGTCGGACGGCCGCCGCCCGCACTGGCGTTTCCTGCTGCCGAACTTCACCAGCGATCCGTTGCAGCCGGAGCGCACCGAGATCCACTGGAACGACCTGGTGCGCGGCGAGGAGACCGTCGATCTCGCCTCGCTGTCCGATCCCGTGCTGGTGCGCGAGGACGGCACCTATCTCTACACGCTGCCGTCGGTGGTCGACGACATCGAGATGGGCGTCAGCCACGTCATCCGCGGCGACGACCATGTCACCAACACCGGCGTGCAGATTGCGCTGTTCGAGGCGCTCGGCGCCGCGCCGCCGATCTTCGGCCACCATAATCTCTTGACCACGGTCTCGGGCGAGGGCCTGTCGAAGCGCACCGGCGCGCTGTCGATCGAAAGCCTGCGCGAGAACGGTATCGAGCCGATGGCGGTCGCCTCGCTGGCGGTGCTCGTCGGCACGTCGGAGAACGTCGCGGCGGCGCACGATCTTGCCGACCTCGCCGGCCATTTCGATCCGGCCGCGACTTCGAAATCGGCGGCCAAGTTCGATCCGGACGAGCTGTTCGTGCTCAACCGCACCCTGATGCACCACATGCCGTTTGCCGAGGCGCGCGACCGGCTGATCGTGCTGGGTGTTTCAGGCGACAAGGCGGAGCCGTTCTGGATGGCCGTGCGCGGCAACCTCGACAGGCTGGCCGACGCGGTTGCCTGGTGGCGTATCGTCGATCAGGGACCGCAGGAGCCGGCGGAGTTTTCCGGCGAGGATCGCGACTTCCTGCACCAGGCGTTCGACCTGTTGCCGGATGAGCCGTGGAACGGCACCGTCTGGAAGGATTGGACCGGCAAGATCCGCGAAGCAACCGGGCGCAAGGGCAAGGCGCTGTTCATGCCGCTCAGGCTGGCGCTTACTGGACAGCCTTCCGGGCCGGAGCTTGCAGATCTATTGCCCCTGCTGGGTCGGGAAGGAACGATGGCCCGACGACCCTGACCTTGCGCTGCTCCGGCGGCAGCGCCGACACCGGCGATGTCGCCGGCTTCTCGGCCAGGCGTTTGATGGCGTCGCGGTCGAGCCCGCCTTCGGCATTGGCCAGCGTCTCCGGATCGGCGCCCGGATCCGGCTTGGTACCGGGCATGGGAACGAAGGGCGCCGTGGCTGCCTCGGGGTCGGACTGCCCGGGGTTCGGCGGATTGCCGGCGATGATCTCGAAATTCTGCGCTTGCGCGTTGCAGCCGCAGGCCGGCGGCCGCGCCATGTTGCTCTGCTTGTAGAGATAGGCGCTCGGCAGTTCGCTGTACGGCCTGCCAGTCACCGACGAGGTCATCGCGCCAGCATCGTCGTCCATGCCGCGCGTGTAGAACACCTGCATCTCGGTGCCCGGGCAGCTCGATTCGCAGTTCTTCTGGTCGCGCTCGAAATCGCCATAGGAAGCGGAGTTCGACATCGGGAAGAAATAGCCGTCGCAGGTGCGCACGCACACGGTGCGGAATTCGCCGTTCAGCCGCGGCAGATCCATGCCGTCTGGCTGGTTGATCACGCGGCGGATGTTGCGCTCGCTCGGATCGTCCGGCGGCACGTCAGGCGCATCGGGCGTGTCGAGCGCTTCGAGCTCGCGGTTGCCGCCGCCGAAGAGCTGCTCGAACAGATTGCCGCCGCCGCCATTGTCGCGCGCGGTCTCCTCGATCGGAGCGCGCCTCGGCGCGATCTCGTCGTCGCGGCAGCCATTGGCATCGAGCGCCGCCAGGATACGGCTTCGATCGCGGCGGGTGCCGCCGCCTGAAAGACGCTCGCGCTTCGCCAGCAAGGCGTCGAGATTGGCGTTCATGCGATCGATGTTCGCGTTGATCGCGGCGCATTTGTTGACGTTGCGCGAAAACAGCGAAAAGCCGCAGCCGGCATCGCTCGCCCGGTTGCGCGCCTTCGCCATCTGTTCGCGCTGGCGCGCGATGGCGTCGTCATATTTGCGGATTATCGCCGGTCCGCCACCGCCGCCGCGACTGGCATCCAGCTCCGCCTCAAGCTGGCGGCACATGCGCGAGGCGGCCTGCGGCTCGGTCACGGCGACAGCCGACGTCGCCAGCGCCGCGAGCAGCGCCGCAAGGTGGGTCAGCTTCAACCCCGCGCCCTTCATTCGCCTGAAACCCCGATTGCCAGCCTGTCGCATAGACTAGCGTGTCCGCGGTTAAACCTGTCTTTACTTTGCAGCCGAAAGCACTTGAGTCTGCAACCCGCAGTCTACCGCAATATCCGGCCTCAGCCCAGATTGACGACCGCCTGCGCCTTGTGCGCCGCCTCCACCACCGCCAGTGCCGTCATGTTGACGACGCCGCGCGAGGTTACCGAGGGCGTCAGGATGTGCGCAGGCTTGTCGGTGCCGAGCAGGATCGGCCCGACATGCAGGGCATCCATCATGGCGCGCAGCGCCGTCAGCGTGATGTTGGCCGAATCGAGGTTCGGGAACACCAGAAGATTGGCTTCGCCCTTCAGCCGCGAATGCGGATAGACGCGCTGGCGCAGGTGCTCCGACAGCGCCGAGTCGGCATGCATTTCGCCGTCGCACTGCAATTCGGGCGCGATGCGCGCAAGGATCGCCGCCGCCTGGCGCATCTTCAGCGCGCTGGGGGAATCGCGCGAGCCGAAGTCGGAATGCGACAGCAGCGCTGCCTTCGGCTCGATACCGAAACGCTGGATCTCCTCCGCCGCCAGCACCGTCATCTCGGCGATCTCCTCGGCCGTCGGATCGACCGAGACATGGGTGTCGGTGAGGAAGATGATGCCGCGCTGCGAGATCAGCATGGAGAGGGTCGAGAGATCGCGGTCCTTGATGCCGGCACGTGGGCCGATGATCAGCGTGACGTTGCGCAAATGCCGCTCGAAACGGCCCTCGAGGCCGCAGACCATGGCGTCGGCATCGCCGCGCTTCAGCGCCAGTGCGGCGATCACAGTGTTGTCGGTGCGCACCATGGTGCGCGCCGCTTCCGTCGTCACGCCGCGCCGGCCGGCAAGCTCGATCAGCAGGTCGACATAGTGGCGGTAGCGCGGATCCTCCTCCGGGTTGATCAGGCCGAAATCGACGCCCGGCTTGATGCGCAGCCCATAGCGCTTCAGCCTGACCTCGATGACATGCGGGCGGCCGATCAGGATCGGCTCGGCGATGCCTTCCTCCAGCACCACTTGCGCGGCGCGCAGCACGCGCTCGTCCTCACCGTCGGCATAGATGACGCGCTTGGCGCTCGACGCCTTGGCCGTGGAGAACACCGGCTTCATCACCAGGCCGGAGCGGAAGACGAAGCGGTTCAGCTTGTCGATATAAGCGGCGAAGTCGGCGATCGGCCTGGTCGCCACGCCGGTGTCGCAGGCTGCCTTGGCGACGGCCGGCGCGATGCGCAGGATGAGGCGCGGGTCAAAGGGCGAGGGGATCAGGAAATCGGGCCCGAAGATCGGCGTCTCGCCGGAATAGGCGCGCGCAGCGACATCCGAAGGCTCTTCGCGGGCAAGCGCGGCGATCGCCCTGACCGCCGCCATCTTCATCTCCTCATTGATGGCGCTGGCGCCGCAGTCCAGCGCGCCGCGGAAGATGTAAGGAAAGCACAGTACGTTGTTGACCTGATTGGGGAAATCGGAACGGCCGGTGCAGATCATCGCATCGGGACGGGCCGCGCGCGCCGCCTCCGGCATGATCTCCGGATTGGGGTTGGCCAGCGCCAGGATCAGCGGCTTCGGCGCCATGTGCTGCAGCAGTTCCGGCTTCAGAACGCCGGCGGCGGACAGGCCGAGGAAGACGTCGGCGCCGGGAATGACGTCGGCCAGCGTGCGCGCGTCGGTGTCCTTCACATAAGGGTCTTTCCAGCGGTCCATCTCGTCCGTGCGGCCCTTGTAGGCGACGCCGAACCTGTCTGTGACCCAGATGTTCTCGACCTTGGCGCCGAGCGAGACCAGCAAATTGAGGCAGGCAAGCGCCGCCGCGCCCGCGCCCGAGGTGACGATCTTGATGTCGGAAATCGTCTTGCCGGCGAACTCCAGCCCGTTGAGCACTGCGGCCGCGACGATGATCGCCGTGCCGTGCTGGTCGTCATGGAACACCGGAATGCCCATGCGGGCCTTCAACTGCTCCTCGACCTCGAAGCATTCCGGCGCCTTGATGTCCTCGAGGTTGATGCCGCCGAAAGTCGGCTCCAGCGCCGCGACCGTCTCGACCATGCGCTCGATCTCCGGCGCGTCGATCTCGATATCGAAGACGTCGATGCCGGCGAACTTCTTGAACAGTACCGCCTTGCCTTCCATGACCGGCTTCGAGGCCAGCGGGCCGATATTGCCGAGGCCGAGCACCGCCGAGCCGTTGGAGACGACGCCGACCAGGTTGGCGCGCGCCGTATAATCGGCGGCGGTTGCCGGATCGTCGCGGATTTCGAGGCAAGGGGCGGCGACCCCCGGCGAATAGGCGAGCGCCAGGTCGCGCTGGTTGCCGAGCGGCTTGGTCGCCTGGATTTCGAGCTTTCCGGGAATGGGATGCTTGTGGAAGTAGAGCGCGGCCTCGTCGAGGTCCGACCGGGCCGGTTTCTTGTTCTCGCTGTCCATGCCGGCCTCCTTGCGCTCCTGCTTTGCAGCCTTTTAGCATGCGGCGCGAGCTTTTCGCGACGGCAAATGACGCAATTGGCATTCACACCGGCGAAGCGGGAATAACCAAGTCATTTCAGCCTCTTGCGCCGAGACTCTGCGATACCGCGGGTGGCCGGCGCCGGCAGCCGGTCAGAACGCGCTGACGTAGAGGCCGCCATCGACCGGAATGTTCTGGCCGGTGAGATAGCCGGCATGCACCGAGCACAGGAAGGCGCAGATCTGGCCGAATTCCTCGGGCGTGCCGAGGCGCTTGGCCGGAACGTCGGCGCTGATGCGGGCTTTTCGCTCGGCCGCGGCGGCGGGATCCTCGGTCGTGCCGGCCTCATGCGGACCACGCAGCCGGTCGGTGTCGAGCTTGCCTGGCAGCAGGCTGTTGATGGTGACGTTGCGGTCGACCACCGTGCGCGCCACGCCGGCGAGAAACGAGGTCAGGCCGGCACGCGCTCCGGACGAGAGATCGAGGCCGGGGATCGGCACATAGACCGACAGCGAGGTGATGTTGACGATGCGGCCGAAGCCGCGCTTCGCCATGCCGTCGATCACCGCCTGGATCAGCTCGATCGGCGTCACCATGTTCTGCGTGACCCCCTCGAGAATCTTCTCGCGGTCGAGCGTGCGGAAATCGCGCAGCGGCGGCCCGCCATTGTTGTTGACCAGGATGTCCGGGTCCGGGCAGGCGGCAAGCAGCGCCTTCTGCACCTCGGGCTTCGACACGTCGCCGGCGATCTCGATCACATTGACGCCGAATTTTTCGCGGATTTCGGCGGCGGTCTTCGCCAGGAGCTCCGCGTTGCGGCCGTTGACGACGAGATCGCAGCCGGCCTCGGCCAGCGCGATGGCGCAGCCACGCCCGAGCCCCTTGCTGGATGCGCAGACAATGGCCTTCTTTCCGCGAATGCCGAGATCCATGACGGTCTTCTCCTGTTATCGAGCGCGGCAAGCTAGCGCTTGGGCTGGACCAATCGCAACCGTCATACGGTTGTTGCATGAATCGGGGCATAGGCTCTGCGAAAGCAACGGTGACAAGCGATGTCCGGCCCAGAGCCCCGCACTTTCCGATCGATGTTCATCTCCGACATCCATTTGGGGTCGAAGGCGGCCAAGGCCGACTTCCTGATCGATTTCCTCCGGCATCACGACGCCGATATCATCTATCTGGTCGGCGACATCGTCGATGGCTGGCGGCTCAGGCGCAACTGGCACTGGCCGCAAAGCCACAACGACGTCGTGCAGAAATTGCTGCGCAAGGCGCGCAAGGGCGCCTCGATCACCTATATCGCCGGCAACCACGACGAGTTCGCCCGCCAGTTCCAGGGCGTGCATTTCGGCGGCATCGTCGTCGCCGACCGCGCCATCCACGAGACCGCCGATGGCCGGCGCCTGCTGGTCATCCATGGCGACCAGTTCGATACGGTGGTGCACAACCAGCGCTGGCTCGCCTATCTCGGCGACTACGCCTATGACGCGGCGATGCAGGTCAACCGGATCATCACGCGGCTGCGTCAATTGCTCGGCCTCCCTTACTGGTCGTTCTCATCCTGGGCCAAGGTCAAGGTCAAGAAGGCGGTCAACTTTATCGGCTCGTTCCAGACCGTGCTGAGCGACGAGGCGCGCCGCTCGCATGTCGATGGCGTCATCTGCGGCCACATCCATCACGCCGCGATCGAGAATTACGGCGATGTGCAATACATCAACACCGGTGACTGGGTGGAAAGCTGCACGGCGGTGGTCGAGCATTTCGACGGGCGCATGGAAATCCTGACCTGGGCGCATGTCCTGCCCGAGGCTCCGGCCGGCAAGGACGTGCTCGTTCCCGTCAACATCAAGGGCAGGGCGGTGCAGGCGGCCTGACGCCAGGCCCCTGCGGGCGCAAACGCGCGTTAATCGATTAGTCCAGCCGGTTTCGTCGGGTTCTTCCCCATGTTAGGGATCGCCATACGTTGCGGCCGGTAGAACGCGGCGTAATTGGATCGATTCATGTCCTTGCCGCCGCTCACCCCTGAACAGCTCGTCAAGCCGCGCCATTTCGAGCTGCGCATGAGCCTGATCTTCGCCACGCTGTTCGTGTCGCTCGGCACGCATCTGCCCTACTTCCCGCTCTGGCTGCAGGCCAAGGGTTTCCATGCCGAGCAGATCGCCGTCATCCTCGCGGCGCCCATGTTCCTGCGCGTGGTGACGACGCCGCTGCTGACGGCGCTTGCCGACCGGGCGCGGGACCGCGCCAATGTTTATATCGCGCTTGTGGCCGCATCGATGCTGCTCGCCGCCGGCTATTTCCTGCCACCCACCTACGCCATCGTGCTCGTCGTCTCGCTGGCGCTGACCGTCGTCTGGACACCGCATTCGCCGATCGCCGATTCGCTGGCGCTATCCGGCGTGCGCCGCTTCGGCTCCAATTACACCAGCATGCGCAAATGGGGCTCGATCTCCTACCTCTGCGCCAATGTCGTCGGCGGCTTCATCCTGGCGCGCACGGGCGCCGAGGCGGTGCCGGCGATCATCTTCGTCGCGCTGGCTGCGGCCCTCGCCGCCGGCCTGCTTGCGCCAAGACTTGGCCGTCCGCGCCGCGCCTCGCCGCTTTCGGCGGCTGACATCCAGCATTCGGCGCCGACGCTCCTCAACGCCTATTTCCTCTATTTCACCCTCGGCGTCGGCATCATCACCGCCAGCCATGCCTTTCTCTACGGCTTCGTCTCGATCTACTGGAAGTCGATCGGCATCAGCGACACCGTCGTCGGCCTGCTGTGGGCCTGGGGCGTGGTCGCCGAGGTGTGCATGTTTGTGATGTTCACGCGCATCTTCGGGTCCGTTTCCGTTGCCGCGGTGATGCTGATCGCCGGCATCGGCGCGATCGTGCGCTGGATCGCCTTTCCGCTGATCTGGCCGCTCGGCCTCGGCATTGCCGGCTTCTTCGGCGTCCAGACGCTGCACGCCGTATCGGTCGCTATGGTATTGATCGGCCTGCAGAAAATGATCGGTGAAACCGTCTCGGAGGAGCGCACCGGCGCCGCGCAAGGCATTGCCTACTTCTTCAACGGCTTCTTCATGGCCGTGGTGACGCTGGCGTCGGGCCCGCTCTACGATCGCTTCGGCGTCGACGGCTTTCTGGCGATGATCCCGATCGCGCTCATCGGGCTGGCGCTGATTGCCCTCGCCGCGCGCTCAGCCCCACAGCGTTCGGTCGGGGGGTGACACCAGCGACCCCTGGTACACAAGGCCGGGCGTGCGGTCCCTGGCGAGCAGCAACGGACCGTCGAGATCGACGAAGTCGGCGCCCTGGGCCAAAAGCACGGCCGGCGCCATCGCCAGCGAGGTGCCGACCATGCAGCCGACCATGATGTCGAAGCCGAGTTCGCGGGCGCGGTCGCGCAGCACCAGCGCTTCGGTCAGGCCACCCGTCTTGTCGAGCTTGATGTTGACGGCGTCATAGAGGCCGACCAGCGCGTCGAGGTTCTTCGCCTCGTGCACGCTTTCGTCGGCGCAGATCGGCACCGGATGCGCGATCTCGCGCAGGATTTCGTCGCGGCCGGCGGGTAGCGGCTGCTCGATCAGCGCGATCCCTTGCTCGGCGGCGAAGGCGAGGTTTTCGACGATATTGTGCTCCGTCCAGCCCTCATTGGCATCGAGGATGATGCGGCTGCCGGGCGCCGCCTCGGTGACGGCACGGATGCGGGCTTTGTCGTTGTCGCCGCCGATCTTGACCTTGAGCAGCGGCCGCGCGGCATTGGCGCGAGCCTGCGCCGCCATCGCTTCGGGCTCGCCAAGCGACAGCGTGAAGGCTGTTTCCAGCGCTCTCAAGGGCACAGCGCGGATTGCATGCGCCACCGGCGCGCCGCTCAGCTTCGCTTCCAGGTCCCACAAGGCGCAATCGATGGCGTTGCGCGCGGCGCCGGCGGGCATGGCGTGGATCAGGGCAGCCCGGTCGATTCCGTCGGCGATCCGCCCGCGCATCGCCTCGATCGCTGCCTGCACGCCGTCCGTGGTCTCGCCATAGCGCTTGTAGGGAACGCACTCGCCGCGCCCGCCATGGCCGTTTTCACGGATCGTCACCGTGATGACTTCCGCCTCGGTCTTCGATCCGCGTGAGATCGTGAAGGCTCCGGCGATGGGAAAACGCTCGGACTCGACCGAAATGACACGCGCCATATTTTTCTTCTCCGGCTGTGCGACAACGGGTCGCCGGCAAATGACAGCCCGGTTCCGGCAGGCTAAACAGGACGCCATGTTGACCATCCGCAAACGCGACGCAAGCGGCACCGCCGCCAAGGAGCCGAACGGCCAGCCGCGCGTCGCGGTCGGCCAGGAGGGCGGCGTTCTCGGTTGCGCCTTCTCGGGGAACTGGACGACGCGCACCGTGGCGCTGGTCGACGCCGAGATGCGCAAGATCGAAAAGCGCAGCGGCGTCAAATCCTTGGCGCTCGATCTTTCGCATATCGACAAGATGGATACCGCCGGCGCCTGGCTGATCGACCGCCTGGTCAGCGCCTTCGAGAAGAAGGGCATCGAAGTCACCATGCAGGGGCAGAGCGAGATCGCCTCCATCCTGCTTTCCGCCGTCGGCGACGCCGTCCGGCGCGAGCCCGAATCGGGGCCGGCCGGTCCGCCCAACATCATCCTGCGTGCGCTCGAGGCGGTCGGCCGGCGCGTCTATGAGATGCGCGACGATTTCCTGGCCTCGATGAACATCCTCGGCGCCACCATCCGCGGCGCCCAGATGAAGCTCGGCCGCGGCCATGCCGTCAATCCGGCCGCGATCTTCAACCAGATCGACCGCATGGGCGTCGGCGCCATCCCGGTGGTGGTGCTGATGTCGGCCATTGTCGGCGCCATCGTTGCCCAGCAGGGCGCCTATCAGCTCAGCTATTTCGGCGCCGACATCTTCGTCGTCGACCTCGTCGGCGTGCTGATCCTGCGCGAGCTTGGCGTGCTGATGACGGCCATCATGATCGCCGGCCGTTCCGGCAGCGCCATCACCGCCGAGATCGGCTCGATGAAGATGCGCGAGGAGGTCGACGCGCTGAAGGTCATCGGCCTCAATCCGATCGGCGTGCTTGTGTTCCCGCGGCTGGTCGCGCTGGTGATCGCGCTGCCTTGCCTCACCATCGTCGCCAATTTTGCAGCACTTGGCGGCGGCATCGTCGCTGCCTGGCTCTATTCCGACATTCCGCCGGCCGCCTTCCTCGACAGGCTGCGCATCGCCATCGATCTCAGCACCATCTTTGCCGGACTGATCAAGGCGCCGTTCATGGCCATGATCATCGGCATCATAGCGTCGGTCGAAGGCATGAAGGTCGGTGGCAGCGCCGAATCGCTCGGCCAGCACGTGACCGCCTCGGTGGTGAAGTCGATCTTCGTCGTCATCATCCTCGACGGGCTTTTCGCCATGTTCTACGCAGCGATCGAGTTTTGAGATGGCGAACGCGAACGGCAACGGGGTCAAGACGGCTGAGGACGCTGACGAAAGCGAGATCGTGCTTTCGGTGCGCGACGTCACCGTCGCCATTGAGGACAAGCTGATCCTCGACAAGCTGTCGCTCGACATCAAGCGTGGTGAGATTCTTGGTTTCGTCGGCGCTTCGGGGGCCGGCAAGTCCGTCCTTTTGCGAACCATCCTCGGGCTGATGCCCAAGCAATCGGGAACGATCAAGCTGTTCGGCGTCGACGTCGACAAGGCAAGCGATATCGAGCGCCTGCGCGTCGACATGCGGCTGGGCGTCCTGTTCCAGCACGGCGCGCTGTTCTCAGCCTTGACGGTGCAGGAGAACGTGCAGGTGCCGATGCGGGAATATCTCGACCTGCCGAGGAAGCTGATGGACGAGCTGGCGCTGCTGAAGATCGAGCTGGTCGGCCTGCCGCCGGACGCGGCGCAGAAATTCCCCTCCGAGCTTTCCGGCGGCATGATCAAGCGCGCGGCGCTGGCGCGCGCGCTGGCGCTGGACCCGGACATCGTCTTTCTCGACGAGCCGACCTCGGGGCTTGATCCGATCAGCGCGGCGGAGTTCGACGAACTCGTCGTCAAGCTGCGCGACACCATGGATCTCACCGTCTACATGGTCACGCACGACCTCGACACGCTGTTCACCGCCTGCGATCACGTTGCGGTGCTCGGCAAGAAGAAAGTGCTGGTCGAAGGTACGATCGACGACATGCTGAAGAGCGAGGAGCCGTGGGTCAAATCCTATTTCCGCGGAAAACGTGCCCGGCAACTTGATCTTGCGGCGCGCGCATAGTCATAAGTGAGGCAATGGAAACAAGAGCCAACTACGTCATTGTCGGCATCTTCACTCTGGCCGCGATTGTTGCGGCCTTCGCCTTTGTCTATTGGACCGCCGCCATCGGCGACAGGGGCGAGACGGCCGTGCTGCTGGTGCGCATTCCAGGTTCGGCTTCGGGCCTCGGCCCCGGCAGCCTGGTGCTGTTCAACGGCGTCAAGGTCGGCGTGGTCAAGCGCGTCTATATCGCGCCCAACGATCCGGCCGCCGCGATCGCCAGCACCGAAATCGGCCGGACGACGCCGCTTACCAAGTCGACGCAGGCCGATATCGGCATTGCCGGCCTCAGTGGCCAGGCCAATATCGAGCTCAAGGGCGCCAACCTGAATGAGGAAAACCTTCTCGACCTGGCCGAGAAGGAAGGCAAGGACGCCGAGATCGTCGCCAATCCATCCGCGGTCACCAACCTTCTGCAGACCGCGCAGACCATCTTTACCCGTGCCGACAAGGTGCTTTCCGATCTCGAAGGGTTCACCCATGACGTGCGCGGGCCGCTGACCGATACGGTCAAGAACGTGCAGACCTTTTCCGACGCGCTGGCCAAGAATTCCGACGGCATCGACAAGTTCCTGTCCAGCGTGAGTGCGTTGTCGGACGAGTTGAAGGGTGTCTCGGGCAAGCTCGACGGCACGCTGAAGGCCGCCGAAGGCCTGCTCAACGCCGTCGACAAGGACCAGATCAAGAGCATCGTCGCCAATGTCGACACGGTCACCGGCAACCTGAAGGAAACCTCCAAGCAGTTCGATACCGTCATCAACAACGTCAACACGGCGGTCGGCTCGATCAACGACTTCGCCCAGAAGACGCAAGGCACGCTGGACAAGGTCAACGGCGTGCTCGACGGCATCGATCCGGTCGAGGTGCGCACGGCGCTGGCCAACATCCAGAAGGCCAGCGACAACGCCAATCAGGCCGCCGCCGACATTGCCAAGGTCACGAACAAGTTTGCCAACCGCGCCGACGATATCGACGACACTATCAAGGACGCCAAACAGCTGGCGCAGCGGCTCAACGATGCCTCGGTGCGCGTCGACGGCATCCTGGCCAAGGTCGACAACTTGCTCGGCTCGGGCGAGGCGAACGGCGTCATGGCGGATGCCCGTGAGACGCTGAAATCGTTCAAGCAGGTCGCCGACACACTGAATGCGCGGCTCGGTACCATCACCGACAATCTCGCCCGTTTCTCCGGCCAGGGCCTGCAGAATGTCGAGGCGCTGGTCCAGGACAGCCGGCGTTCGATCAACCGCATCGAGGAAGCGGTGACCGATCTCAGCCGCAACCCGGGGCGTATCCTGTCGGGCGGCGAGGGCGAGGTCCGGCAATATGACGGCAGGGTGCGGCGTTGACTTCGGCTTGCGCCCACCGCAAGAACATGAGCCGCAATTGCGGGTTGATCTTACGATCTGGGGACAACGGGGATCGCGTGTGACGTCGGTTTGGGTGAAGTCGGTTGGATTGACATCGGCTGCGGCGCTGCTTGCGCTTTCGCTCGCCGGCTGCGCGGCGCTCGGTGCCAAGCCGGCGCCGCTCGACACGTTCGAGTTGTCGGCACCGTCGGTGGACGCTCATGGCCGCAGCCGTCGCCAGATCCTGATCGCCCAGCCCTCCGCGCTCAAGGCGCTGGACAGCCAGAACATCGTCATCAAGCCGGGCGACGGCTCGATCCAGTACCTGAAGGGCGCGCAATGGGCCGACCGGCTGCCGCTCATCGTGCAGGCGAGGCTGGCCGAGACCTTCCAGCGCTCCGGAAGCTTCGCCGGCGTCGGCAAGCCGGGCGAGGGGCTGGCGATCGACTACCAGATCATCGCCGAGGTCCGTTCCTTCGAAGTCCGGGTCAATGGCGGCGAGCACGCCGAGGTCGAACTGTTCGTGCGCATCCTCAACGACCGCAACGGCGAGGTGCGCGCCGCCAAGAGCTTCACCGCGAGCGCGCCGGTTTCGGGCGGCGGCAACGCCGCCTACGTCAACGCGCTGGACAACGCCTTCGGCCAGGCGGCGAAGGACATTGTGCTCTGGACGGATTCGCTGATCTGATATCGCCGGCTGGGGCACGTCGCCCGAACCACGGCGATCTCGGTTCTCCCCGTACAGTGACGGGGAGAAAGACGCTGCCATCGACGATTTCGCCAATCACAAGCGTTGCAGGAAAGCGGGCCGGTGGAACGATTAGCCACCTTCTCCCCGTCACTATACGGGGAGAAGGTGCCGGCAGGCGGATGAGAGGCGGCGCCGACAGACGATATTTATCGCAGCTCAGGTTAGGAGCATGCCGTTCAAACAAAAAGGCGGGAGCTTGTCCCGCCTTTTTTGTTACTCGCTAACAGCCGCTTACTGCAGGCGGCCGCTGGCATGGGCCAGCATGGTGTAGACCTTGCCGGTGTCCGAAGTCAGGTAGGTTTGGCCCATGATGTTGTCGCGGTCGTTGCGCGACACATCCTTGAGCAGCTTCTCGAAATCGTCGCAGTAGCGGTCGACGGCGGCGCGGAACTCGGCCTCGGTCTGGTACTTGCGGCGGATCTCGTCGAAGGTCTGTTGGCCTTTCAGCGTGTAGAGGCGCCGCGTGAACACGTCACGCTCGCCGCGCCGGTAGCGGTTCCACAGCTCGATCGAGGCGTCGTGGTCGATGGCGCGGGCGATATCGACCGACAGCGAGTTGAGCGATTCCACGACATGCAGCGGCGAGCGCTGCGCCGGAGCCGGGCGCGGCGCTTCCGCCGGAGCGGCCGGCCGGAGCTCTTCCTCGCGCGATGCGCCGGTCAGGAGATCGCGCACCCAGCCGCCTTGCGCCGTGCGGCCATTGGGATCGCGGCGCGGGGCCGTCTCGGCGGCGCGATCGAGGTCGAGCGTGCCGCGCAAGGTCGTCTCGGCCAGCGGCGCCTGAGGCGCCCGGCGCTCGGGTTGCGGCTGTGGCTGCTGTGACTGCTGCGGCGCCGGCGGGCGACGCAGCGGCTCGGCAGGACGGGCCGGCGCCTGCGGTGCGGGGCGCAGACCGCGCGGCTCGCCGGATTCGCTGCTGCCGCTGCGACCGGATTTCGCAACGATGTCAGACAGCTCCTTGAGCGCGTTGATCTGCTCGGAGACGGCGCGGCGGATGGCCGAGGTCGATTCCTTGGCCTCTTCCGGCATCTCGATGACGCCCTTCTTGAGTTCGGCGCGCGTCAGATCGAGCTCGCTCTTGATCGAACCGGCAGTGCGTCGCATCTCCTCGGTGGCGTCGGCAAAGCGGCGCGTCGCCGAATCGACGACCTCGGCGATGGCGGTGCGGATCTTCTCCGCCGATTCCATGGTCCGCCCCTCGGCGTTCTGCATCGTCTGGCCAACCAGGCTTTCGAACGAACGCATCACCTTTTCGAGGTCTTCCGACTTCTTGACCAGGCCGACGGCGAGGTCTTCCAGCGACGACTGCCGCTCCAGCGTGTGCTCGAGGTTGCTCTGCGCCGAGCTGAGCAGCGCCGAGGCGCTGGAGAGCAGGCGGCTGTGCTCGTCGAACTTGGTGGCGATCGAGGCGACCTCGCGCAGCGTGGCCGACGACAGGTCGGTGAGCCGGGTCGTGTTCGAATCGACCAGGCGCGCCGAGCTGGCGAAGGTCTGCGCGGCCTTTTCCGTCGTTGTCGCGAAGCTCTGCGTGCTGCCGGACAGGCGTTCCTCGACATGACCGAGGTTGGCCGCAGCCTGGTCGATCAGCTGACCGAGCTGGGCGCTGGAGGTGCTCATGCGGCCGATGAGATCGGCAACGCTTTCGGCGAGCGTCGAGCGCGCGCCGTCCACCGCCGACAAGGTCTCGGCGGTACGGCTGGCGAGCGCGTTGACGAGCGCGGCGTTTTCGCTGCGCAGCTTCTCGGTCGCCCGCTCGGTGACCTCTTCCATGCTCCGCTGCAGCTCCGAGCCGCCCTGGGCGAAACGCTCGACCAGCGGCTTGGCGGTTTCGTCGAGGATCTTCGACATCTCGGCCGAGCGCGCTGCAAGCATCGTGTTGAGCTCGCGGGTGTTGGCGCCGATGGTCTTGGCCGCGTCGTTGGTGCTCTGGCCGATATGCTGGCCGACCGCGGTGAAGGTCTCGGCGATGACGTTGGCGCGCGAAATCAGTTGCGCCTCCGCGCCCGAGACCTGCTCGTTGAGCTTCTGGCCGATCGTTTCCGTGGTGGAGGCGAGGCGGTTCTCGACGCCGGCGATCTGCTCCTCGATCCGGGCCGCTGCTGCCGCCGCATTCGACGCCAGGCGCTCGTCGGCGCCGGCCAGCGCCTGCTCGATCTCGCGGGCGTGGACGGCCAGTTCCTGACCGGTCTGACGCGCGCGGTCGGCGACCCGCTGCTCGGTGCTGGCGAAGGCCCCGACGATGGTCTCGGCATGGCCGCCGATGGTCGTGGTGCTGTCGGCGATGCGCGCGACCAGGCGCTGGTCCGCATCGTCGAAGATGCGAGCGATCTCGGACGCGCGTGACGAAAGCGCCTCCGACCCCTCGGCGATGCGCGAGATCAGATGCTGGTCGGCTGCATCGAAGATGCGGCCGAGGTCCGAGGCGCGGGCCGCGAGCGCTTCGGCCGATTCGCCGATGCGCATGCTCAGCCGTTCGTCGGCGCCTTCGAAATTGCGCAGGATGTCGCCGGCACGCGCCGCCAGCGACTGCGCCGTTTCGACCGCGCGGGCAACCAGCTTCTGGTCCGCAGCGTCGAAGGTACCGGCGATCTCGCTGGCGCGGGCGGCCAGCTGGTCGGCGGTGTCCTCGGCGCGTGCGATCAGCGCATTCGACGTGTCCTCGGCGCGCGCATGCAGGCGGCGGTCGGCGTCCTCGAAGGCGCGGGCGATGTCTTCTGCCCTGGCGAGCAGCGCGGCCGAGGTCTGTTCGGCGCGGTCGGCGATCTTGCGGTCGGCGTCGCTGAAGGCAAGGCCAGCCTGCTCGTGCAGGGCGCTGGTGACCTCCATGACCTTCTCGCGCAAGGCGCCGGCGACGAAGACCGCGCTCTTCTCCAGCACGTTGCGGATGTTGTCGACGCCGGTCGACAGCGCCCGTTCCATGGTTCCGGCGCGCTCCTCGATGATGCCGGTCTGCCGGTTGAACGCCTGCTCGATCTTCTCGACGTCGGCGGCGATCGTTGCCGAAATGTCGCTGCTCCTGGCGGCCAGTTGGTCGATATGGCCGGACAGGGAGCGGTCGACATCCTTGCGGGTGTCGACGAGCTTCGCCAGATCGTCTTCCAGCGCGCGGCTCAGCATGTCGCGGCCTTCGGCCAGCTTGCCGACATGGCCGGCGATAATGTCGTCGACCTCGCTGCGGCTGGCGACGAGCTTCTGCAGGTCCGCTTCCAGCGCGCGCCTGAGGATATCGCGGCCCTCGGCGAGTTTCTCGACCTGGCCGGCGACCAGCCCGTCGATGCTGGAGCGGCTTTCGGCCAGCTTGGCGAGGTCGTCCTCAAGTGCCTTCGAAAGCGCCGAGCGATCCTGGGCAAGCCTGTCGCTATGGCCCTGGAGAAGGCTGTTGACGTTCTCCAGGTCGCCTTCCAGCACCCGCGCGAACTCGGCGCGGTTGTCGGTCAGCTTCTGCGACTGGTCGGCAATGGCGTTCCTGATCGTGCTGAGATCGGCATCCAGCGCGCGCTTGAGGATATCGCGGCCTTCCGCAAGCTTCTCGACCTGGCCGGCGACCAGCCCGTCGATGCTGGAGCGGCTCTCCGCCAGCTTGGCGAGATCGTCCTCCAGCGCCTTAGCCAGCGTCGAGCGGTCCTGGACCAGCCTGTTCTGGTGATCGGCCATGATGCCGTTCACATTCTGCAGATCGTCCTGGAGGGCTTGCGACAGCGTCGAGCGATCCTGGACGAGCCGGTTCGTGTGGTCGGAGATCAGGCTGTTCACATTCTGAAGATCGGCTTCCAGCGCCTTCGAAAGCTGGCTGCGCTCTTCCGCCACCCGCTCGGAATGGCCGGCGATGGCGCCCTTGATCGTGTTGATATCGGCTTCGAGCGCGCGCTTGAGGATGTCGCGGCCCTCGGCGAGCTTTTCGACCTGGCCGGCGACCAGACCGTCGATGCTGGCGCGGCCCTCCGCCAGCTTGGCGAGGTCGGCCTCGAGCGTCTGCGCCAGCAGGCTGCGGTCGTCGGCGAGCCTGACGGAATGACCCTCGACCAGGTTCCTGATGCCGGACAGGTCGCTCTCCAGCGAACGGCTGAGTTCGCCGCGGTCTTCGGCAAGCTTGGCGGAATGGGTCTCGATCAGGCTCCTGATGCCGATAATATCGGTCTCCAGCGCCTTGGCGAGCACCGAGCGGCCCTCGGCGATCTTCTCGACCTGGCCGGCGACCAGCCCGTCGATGCTGGCGCGGCTGTCGGCCAGCTTGCCGAGATCGGCTTCCAGGGCGCGCGATAGGATGTTGCGGCCCTCGGCGAGCTTCCCGACGTGGCCGGCAACCATTTCGTCAATGATCGTACGGGCTTGCACGAGCTTTCCGGAGTCGTCATTCAGGGCTTGGGCAAGCCGGTTGCGGCCTTCTTCGAGCTGCTCCAGGTGGCTGCCCAGCGATGCGTCGATCGCGGCGCGCGACTCGTTGACCTTGCGCAGGTCGTCTTCCAGCGCGCGCGCGATGAGGTTGCGGCCTTCCGCCAGCTTCTGCACCTGGTCGGTCACGGCGGCGTCGATGCCGGCGCGGCTTTCGGCGAACGTCGCCAGGTCGGCCTGCATGGCGGCGGCCATGCGATCGCGGCTTTCCGAAAGCTTGCGGCTGTGGCTTTCCACCGCCTCCTCGATGCCGACGCGGGCATCGGCGAGCCGCTGGATGTCGCTGTCGAAGGAACGCGAGACGACGTGGCGGGCGGCTTCCATGCGGCCGGCGAAGTCGCTGGCGCGGGCCTCGAGCATGGAGGAGGTCGACGAGACGATGTCGGCCATGTCGGCGCCGATCTGCGTCTTGCCCTGATCGATCATCGCCGAGAGCTGGTCCTTGCTCTCTGCAAAGGTATTGGCGATTTCGCGAGCGCGCTCGACCAGCGTCTCATTGATCTGGCGGGCGCGGGCTTCGAGCGCGGCATTGAGCTTCTGCGTGCCGGTGTCGAGCGCCTCGGCGCGGGTCTGGAATTCGCTGATCAGCGCCTGGCCGCGTTCGGCCAGCGTCCGCTCGATGCCGCTGAGGCTGTTCTCGAACTCGGAGCTCAGCGTGCGCGCGGCGCCGCCCAGCAGCGAAACCATGCCGCTGGTGCGGTCGTCGAGCAGGTCGGTCAGCGAGCGAGTGAGGCCGTCGGTGGTGTCGGTCAGTTTGGCGATGCGGGTGTCGAGCAGGCTGGCGAAGGCTTCGCCCGAGGTCGACAGCCGGTCGGTGATCGAATCGAGTCGGCCCTCGACCGAATCGAAGATCGACATCGAGCTTTCGTTGATGCGGTCGATCAGCGTGTCGCCGGAATTGTTGATCGTCATCGACAGCTTGGTCGACGCATTGAGGATGGAGTCGCGGATGATGTCGCTGGCGGAGCCGATTTCGTCGCGCAGCGTCTCATGCGCGCTGGCGATCGAGGCGCGCACGCGCTCGGCATGGCTGACGACCGCTTCGCGCTCGCTGCCGAGGCCATCGACCAGCGAGCGGATGCGGGCCTCGTTCTCCGAATAGGAGCGCTCGATCTGGTTGACTTCGCTGTGGACCAGCGTTTCCAGCTCGACCGCGCGCGCCAGCGTGCGCTCGATGCCTTCGCCCATCGCCGCGACTTCGCGGCGCACGGCCTGGCCGATCATCATGACGCGGTCCTGGGCAAGGTTTTCCGGCTCGGCCAGGCGGAAGGCCACTTCCGTCATCGACTGCGCGGCAATGCGCATTTCCTGCGCGCGGCGCACCATGGCCGCGAAGGCCCAGAACAGGATCACGGGAATGATTGCCGCGACTGCCAGGCCGATCAGCTCAGGGCGGGCGAAAAACTGGTCGAAGGTGCGGATTTTCCAGATGCCCGAACCGAACAGAAGATTGGCCAGGCCGCCGGCGCCGGCGATCCATGCCAGCGAAATGAACGCCACAACCCAGTAGATCGTGCTCGACGCGCGGCGGTTGAGGCCATGCAGCAGGGTGCGGTAGTCCTTCTGGCGGTCGTCATTGGCCGGGGTGAAGCCGGCCGGCTGCGCGCCGTTGCGCGTTTCAACCGGACGCAACTCGGCGGGCTTCGCCGCCGGCTGCGTGTTCTGTATTGGCCTGGCGTTCTGGCTCTGAACAACCACCGGTTCTTCCTTGTGGCCACGCCCTTCGCGCGCCAGTTCGTCAGCCGCCGCCGAAATCTGCGCTTCCAGATCTTCCATCGACGCCGCCATATCGAGGCCGCCGTCGCCATCTACGCTCAAATCAAGGTCGAGTGCCTTTTCGAGCTCCTTGGCCACGTCGCTGTCGAGAGTTCGTGTCGTTGGTTTCTTCGCCATGCCTTCGCTACCCTGTACTAGCTGCCGGGGACTTATGATTTTGAGCCGTGATTCTGGCTTGTCTTATCCCACGCAGGAGGCTGAAAATGGACCCTCGTATCGTAATGACACACAGGGGTAAAGAAAACCTGCATTCTGGGCGATACGTAAAACTTTAAATATAGGGTTAACGGAGACGTGATTTCGCGACCTCCCTGTCAACATTTTTTCAGGTCAATCATTAACCCGTTTGCTACGGGATTCGCCTAGTTTTCCAGGCAAGTCTGAACACCAGGGAGCTGCAAATTTCATGCGCGGCGAAAGCGGCATTGCCTTTTCCATGCCCGGCGGCGACGTCTCGGGAACGGCCAGGTCACGTCCTGTGGATCTCGCCCATCTTTCGCGCCAGACGATGGGCGATCGCGCCCTCGAGCAGGAGGTGCTGGCGCTGTTCGTGCAGCAGGCGCTCGGCGTGCGCGACAAGATCCTCGAAGCCGACGTCAAGGAGCGCCTGCTGCTGGCGCATGGCCTCAAAGGCTCGGCGCGCGGGGTGGGAGCGTTTGCAATCGCCGATTGTGCCGCGGCCATCGAAGGCCAGCCCGAAGACGCCAAGACCCTGAACCGGCTCGGCGTCCTGATCGAGGAAGTGCGCGAGTTCATCGCCGCCATCGGCCGCTAGTTCCAAAAAAACGTCACGGCGCGGCGTTTTCGCGCCGCAGTTGACTTGTCCGCCGGAGTGATTATCTCGGCTGGAACTCCCCTTCAGGTGACAAATGACCAAGCTGACCTTCATTGCCAATGACGGCACACAGTTCGACATGGATGCCGAAAACGGCTCGACCGTCATGGAGAACGCCATCCGCAACGCCGTGCCCGGAATAGAGGCCGAATGCGGCGGCGCCTGCGCCTGCGCGACCTGCCACGTCTATGTCGACGAAGCCTGGACGGCCGAGGTCGGCGAGCCGGAGGCGATGGAGGAGGACATGCTGGACTTCGCCTACGACGTCCAGCCGAATTCGCGCCTGTCCTGCCAGATCAAGGTGCGCGACGCCCTCGACGGGCTGGTCGTGCGCGTACCCGCCCGCCAGGGCTGAGTTCGCCGCTTCGGCTATTTTTGCCGCCGCCGCTTGGCAGCGGGCCATTGCTCATGCAGTCTCGCGCCGTTTGGCAGCGAGGCGCATTGCATGAGCGACACGATCAGGACGGACGTACTCATCGTCGGGGCAGGGCCGGTCGGCCTGTTCGCGGTGTTCGAGCTTGGCCTCTTCGACATGAAGTGCCATCTGATCGACATCCTCGACCGGCCCGGCGGCCAATGCGCCGAACTCTATCCGGAAAAGCCGATCTACGACATTCCCGGCTGGCCGTTGATCACCGCCCAGGGCCTGGTTGACAAGCTGCTCGAGCAGATCCACCCGTTCAAGCCGGAATTCACCTACAACCGCATGGTCTCCAGCCTGGAGAAGCTGGAGGACGGCAACTTCCGCGTCACCACCGACGAGAACGAGGTGTTCGAGGCCAAGGTGGTGGTGATCGCCGCCGGCGGCGGCTCGTTCCAGCCCAAGCGGCCGCCCATTCCGGGCATCGAAGCCTATGAAGGCAACAGCGTCTTCTATTCGGTGCGCCGCATGGAGGATTTCCGCGGCCACGACCTCGTCATCGTCGGCGGCGGCGATTCGGCGCTCGACTGGACGCTGAACCTGCAGCCGGTGGCAAAGAGCGTGACGCTGGTCCATCGCCGTCCGGAGTTCCGCGCGGCACCCGACAGCGTCAACAAGATGTACGCCATGCAGGAGATGAAGCAGCTGGATTTCCAGGTCGGCCAGGTGAGCGGCCTGAGCGGCGCCGACGGCCGGCTTTCATCCGCGACCATCAAGGGGCCGGACGGCGACATCGAGGTGCCATGCACCCGCATGCTCCCCTTCTTCGGCCTGACCATGAAGCTCGGTCCGATCGCCGAATGGGGGCTCAACCTGCATGAGAACCTGATCCCGGTCGACACCGAGAAATTCCAGACCTCGGTTCCCGGCATCTTCGCCGTTGGCGACATCAACTGGTATCCCGGCAAGCTGAAGCTGATCCTGTCGGGTTTCCATGAGGTCGCGTTGATGGCGCAGGCCGCCAAGCGCATCGTCAGCCCCGGCGAGCGCATCGTCTTCCAGTACACCACCTCGTCGACCAGCCTGCAGAAGAAGCTCGGCGTCCACGATTGAGGCGCGTGCTACTCGGCCAGCACCGGAGCCGCGGTCTCGGGATGGCCGCGAAGCGCCTTCTCCGGCATCAGTCCGAGCGCGGCAAGCGCCATCAGCAGGATTGCCGCAGCGACGAGGAAGATCATCGTGAACGCTTCGGCAGAGGCTGCGGCGCCAGCTGAATGCGCGCCTTCGCCGGCCAAAGGCAGGCCATAGCCCAGCGCGACCGCGCCCAGGATCGCCACGCCCAGTGCGCTGCCCAATGAGCGAAGGAAGGTGAGCACGCCGGTGGCGACGCCGAGATGTGCCTGATCGACGGCATTCTGGACCGAGACGGTGGCCACCGGAAACGTCGTCCCGCTGCCGAGGCCCACACAGGTCGTCAGGATTTCAACGACCAGCAGGGAGGCATGCCCGGCGACGACGCTGAGCGCGCCGAGGCAGACTATGGCGAAGCTCACGCCGATCATGGCGATCCGCTTGTAGTGGACGAAGCGCGGTATCGTGCGCCCGCTGAACGTAGCGCCGGCGACGGTGCCGAGCATCAGCCCGAGCAGCGCAATGCCCGATTCGCTGGCCGAAAGCCCGACGATCGACTGCAGGTAGACCGGCAGATAGACCGCCAGGCCGATATTGGCGGCCTGCAGCAGGAACAAGGACAGGGTGCCGGCCAGCACGATCGGGTTGCTGAGCACCTCGAGCGAGATCAGCGGCTCGTCGGCGCGCATGAGCCGCAGCGCAAAAGCGCCCCAGATCACCGCCGAACTGGCGAGCAGCCCGAGGATTTCGCGCGACAGCCAAGGATAGGCGCTGCCGCCCCAGTTCAGCGCCAGCAGCAGCAGGGCAGTGGCCGCGATCAGCAGCGCCGCGCCGAGAGCGTCGATACGATGATGCTTTGCCGCGATCGGCAGCTTCTTCAGCGGCTTGTTGATGATCGCCATGGCCAGCAGGCCGAGCGGCAGGTTGATCCAGAAGATCAGCGACCAGTGCAGATGCTCGGCGAAGGTACCGCCGAGCAGCGGGCCGGTGATGCTGGCAACGGCCCAGGTGCCCGCGATCCAGGCCGCATAGCGCGCCCGCTCGCGCGGCGGCACGAGGTCACCGATCACCGTCTGGGCCAGTGCGAACAAGCCGCCGCCGCCGGCTCCCTGGATGGCGCGTCCGACGATAAGCACCAGCATGTTGGGCGCGATTGCGCTGACCAGCGATCCGGCGAGAAAGATCAGGATAGCCGCGTAGAGGGTTGGCCGGCGGCCATAGACATCGGAGATCTTGCCATAGAGCGGCGCCATCGCCGTTGCGGTGAGCAGATAGGCGGTGACGATCCACGGCAGGTATTCGGCATGGCCGAGCAGACGCGCCATCGTCGGCATGGCCGGGGCGACGATGGTTTGGTCGAGCGCCGCCAGCAGCATCGACAACAGCACGCCGCCGATGATGGCGTTCTTCTCGCTCTCCGTCAGCGGCGACGTTGCTGCAATTGTCGCCGGCTTGTCGACAGCCTGATCCATGGTCTCGTTCTCTCGTGGGCTTGCGCGCGCCTCTGAGGGAGGCGGCCGGCTCGGCCGGTGCGACGCAGCCGCCGCGTCGATTGGTTGTCGTGCCTTTCAGGTTCCGCCTTGGCGAACCTGAGATATGTCGTTCCATATAGGCCGATTTCGACGGGGGCTCGAAAGTTTTTGCCGCCTGGCACTACGCTTCGGCGAATTTGGCTTGCGCCATGGGCGCCCTGGTACCGGCGAAATCAGGCGGGCGGCAGCTGGCCGGTCTCGATGCGCTCGAGCCGGTAGCGCAGCAGCCGCAGGATGCGGCTTTCGAAGTTGACGCTCTCGACGCGGTCGAACCGCACCTGGTCCTGGTCGTGCCTGGCGAGCTCGGCCGCGGTGATCTGCGCGGCTCTCGCCTTGACTTCGGCGCAGGTCTTTTGCGGATAGCTCGCCTTCAGCGCGTCCTCCAGCTGCCTGGCGTGGTTCTTGGCGATCTCGACATGGCGTTCCTCGTGCCGCTTGATGTCGGCCGACAGCGTGTTCCAGAACAGCTTCACGTCGGCATCGGCCTTGCGCGAACTGCGCCATTCCGGAAGGATCACCTTGACCTTGACGGTCACGATGGCGTCGGCGACCCGGCAGGAACCAGGGCTTTCCGCATAGCTGACGCGGGTGGTGAACGCCATCTGCGTCGCGCCCGGGTGCCGCGAGCCGGTGCTCTTCACCTGGGGGCCGTGCTTGGAAAGCTGGGTCTCGATGTCGTCCAGCGTGCGGCCGCCAATGGCGAAGTAGCTGTAGGTCTTGACCAGATTGGCCGCGCCGGCGGGCAGGGCGGTCAACGCGAGAACCAGGGCGCAGGTAAGCGAACGTTTCATCATGTTGCCTCTTCCGCCACCTTGCTTTACGGCCGCTCTCGGCGCAACGGATTTGATTTCCAGCGGATCACAAGATGGTTGACGGACAATGACGACGAGGCGATGGCAGCTGGCGCATGGACGCCATCTCGACCTTGGCGGCAAGGCCGTCGTGGTCGGCATCCTCAACGTCACGCCGGACAGTTTTTCCGATGGCGGGCTGTTCGCCGCGCGCGACACCGCGCTCGCCCAGGCGCGCCGCATGGTGGAGGAGGGCGCAGCCGTCATCGATGTCGGTGGCGAATCGACCAGGCCAGGCGCGTCCGCCGTGACCGGCGAGGAAGAGCAGGCGCGTGTCCTGCCGGTCATCGAGGCGCTCGCCGGTTCCGGCGAGGCGCTGATCTCGGTCGACACCTATCGCGAGGACACCGCGCGCCTGGCCGTCGCCGCCGGCGCGCATATCGTCAACGATGTCTGGGGCCTGCAGCGCGAGCCGGGCATTGCACGCGTCGCCGCCGAAACCGGCGCCGGCCTCGTCATCATGCACACGGGACGTGGCAGGCAGAAGCTGCCTGACGTCATCGACGACCAGCTTTTCTTTCTCCGCAAGTCGCTGGAGATCGCGCGGGCCAGCGGCGTCGCCGATGATCAGATCGTGCTCGACCCCGGCTTCGGCTTCGCCAAGGAAACGGCCGAGGAGAACCTCGACCTGATGGCGCGGTTTACCGAGCTTCAGGCGCTGGGCCACCCATTGATGGCCGGAACTTCGCGAAAGCGCTTCATCGGCGCCGTGACCGGTCGGGACGCCGCCGAGCGCGGCGCCGGAACGGCGGCCACCAGTGTCATTTTGAGATTGAAAGGCGCGCATCTATTTCGCGTCCACGATGTCGCAATCAACGTGGATGCGCTGACGCTGGCCGATGCTATGCTGGCGCGTGAAACCGACCCGTCCGGACGCTGAGCCATGTATGTCATCCGCATGAAGAACTGCGCCTTCTTTGCCCGGCACGGCGTGCTGGACGAGGAGGAGACGCTCGGCCAGCGTTTTTATGTCGACGCGGCGCTGACCGTCGAGCCGGGCCGGGCGCTCGTCGAGGATTCGATCGAGGACACCGTCAACTATGGCGTCGCCTTCACGGTGATCGAGAAGATCGTCACCGGGCACCGGCGTTTCCTGATCGAGGCGCTTGCGCTGGAAGTGGCCAAGGCGCTGACGGCGCGGTTTCCGCAGATCAAGAGGGCCGAGATCACCGTGCGCAAGCCCAACGCGCCGGTGCCCGGCGTGCTCGACCATGTCGAGGTGACCGTTGTCTGGCCCGAATAACACGGTCTACCTCAGCCTTGGCGGCAATCTCGGCGATCCCGCCAAGTCGATGGCGGCCGCGCTGCGCCTTCTGGATGGCGACGACAAGACCAGCGTCGTCGCGGTCTCCTCGCTCTACCGCACGCCGCCCTGGGGCAAGCTCGACCAGCCCGATTTCCTCAATGCCGCCGCCACGATCGCGACCGGGCTTGCGCCGCGCGAACTGCTCGATCTTTGCCTCGATGCGGAGCGTCGGCTGAAGCGGGTGCGCGAGGAGCGCTGGGGGCCGCGGCTGATCGACATCGACATACTGGTGTTCGGCGACCGCATCATCCACGAGACCGGTCTGGAAGTGCCGCATCCGCGCATGCTGGAGCGTGCCTTCGTGCTGGCGCCCCTGGCCGAGATCGCGCCGGAGCTTGCCATTGGCGGCAAGAGCGTGTCGGAACGCCTCGGCGCGGTCGATGCGTCCGGTATCGAGCGCTTGCCGTCGGGTCGGGATTGGTGGCTGGCTTAGGAACTGCCGACCGACGCCTGCAATCCGGCTGAAATCAGCCGGAAAATCCGCCGCCGTCGAGGAACGCCTGTTCCTCCGGCGTCGTCTCGCGGCCGAGCATGCGGTTGCGGTGCGGGAAGCGGCCGAAGCGCTGGATGATGTCGCGGTGCTCGACCGCATATTTCAGGTAGGCCTGGGCGCTGGTGGAAGTGAGCTCCACCGACCGCGCCTGGTCGACGAGCAGCTCCGAATGCTCGAACGGCAGATAGAGGAAGAAGCGAATGTCTTCTTCCAGAGCCAGGTCATGGCCGCCGGCGATCGCCTTGCCGGCGAAATGGCGCGCCAGCGGGTCGGTTGCATACATATGGCCGGTGCCGCGAAAGCAGTTGCGCGGAAACTGATCGAGCAGGACCATCAGCGCCAGCGAACCTTCGGCGTGTTCGCACCAGTCGTCGCATTCGCGCCGCGCGGCGGCGTAGTGCAGGTCGAGGAAACGGGATCGGAAATCCGCGTCGAAGGCGTCGTTCTTCTCGAACCAGGCGTCCTCGCCGGCATTGCGCCAGAACGCAGTGACGGCGAGCGCCCGTTTGTCCAGTTCAGTCATCTCTTATTCCTCCGCAGGCTCGGATTTGCTCAGCACGCCGGCGGTCTCCTCGTTGAGCGCCTGGCCGGTGCGGCGCGGCGGCGTCAGCGGCGTCGGGATCGGCGTACCGATATTGCCCTTCAGGAAGCGCTGGCCGGCGCGCACGCCTTCGGCCAGTTGCATCTCGAAGCGAGCGGTGTCGCGGCGGCGGACATCCTCGATCACCTCGGCGACGTCTTCCGGGTCGACGCCCAGCGCTTCGAGCGCCGAGCCGCCGAAGACCAATGCCGATTCGAAGGTCTCGCGCAGCTGGTAGTCGACGCCGGCGCGTATGAGCTGCAAGGCAGTGCCGCGGTCGAAGGCGCGCGCCAGGATCGTCACCAGCGGGAATTCGGCCTTGATCAACTGCGCGATGCGCACCGCGGCTTCCGGTTTGTCGACGCAGATCAGGACTGCACGCGCCCGCCCGGCGCCGGCTGCGTGCAGGATATCCAGCCGCGTGCCGTCGCCGTAATAGACCTTGAAGCCGAAATCGGCCGCCGCCTGGATCATCTCGACCTCGTTGTCGATGATCGACACATCGATGCCGCGCAGCAGCAGCGGCTGGGAGGCGATCTGGCCGAAGCGGCCGAAGCCGATAATGAGCACGCTGCCGGAAAGGCCTTCGGCGACGTCGACGCCGTCGAGCGATTGCTCGTCGCGCGGCGTCACATAGCGCAGCGCGATGATGGCGAGCGGCGTCAGCACCATGGAGATGATGACGATCGCCGTCAGCGTCGCGTTGGCCTGGCCGTCGATGATGCCGACCGCCGCCGCCGCCGAATAGAGCACGAAAGCGAATTCGCCGCCTTGCGCCATGAACACGGCGCGTTCCAACGCCTCGCGATGACCGGTCTTCAGCATGCGGGCGACGACGTAGATGCCGAGCGCCTTCATCACCATGTAGGCGACGACATAGATGGCGACCAGCCGCCAGTTCGCGGCCACGACGTGCAGGTCGAGCGACATGCCGACGGCGAGGAAGAATAGGCCGAGCAGGATGCCGCGGAACGGTTCGATGTCGGCCTCGAGCTGATGGCGGAAGGTCGATTCGGAAAGCAGCACGCCGGCGAGGAACGCGCCCATCGCCATCGACAGGCCCGAAAGCTGCATGGCGAGCGCCGATCCCAGCACCACCAGCAGCGCCGCTGCCGTCATCACCTCGCGGGCGCGGGCCTCGGCCAGGATGCGGAAGAACGGATTGAGCAGATAACGCCCCGCCACCACCAGGCCAACGATCGCGGCAAGGCCGATGCCGACCTCGGTCAGTCGCTGCGACAGGCTGGTCTCGGCGCCGCCCGGCGCCAGGAAGGCTATCAGCGCCAGCAACGGCACGATCGCCAGGTCCTCCAGCAGCAGGATCGAGACGATTCGCTGGCCCTTGGGCGTGGCGATCTCGCCGCGCTCCTCCAGCAATTGCATGACGATCGCCGTCGAGGTCAGGACGAAGCCGGCGCCGGCGACGAAGGACTGCGCGATCGGAAAGCCGCCGGCGAGCCCGACGCTGGTGAGCAGCGCCGCGCAGACGCCGACCTGCAGCGCGCCGAGGCCGAAGATTTCGCGGCGCAGGCCCCAGAGTCGCGACGGCTGCATCTCCAGCCCGATGATGAACAGGAACATGACGACGCCGAGTTCGGCGACGTGGAGGATGGCTTCCGATTCGGAGAAGATTCCGAGGCCGAACGGGCCGATGACGACGCCGGCGGCGAGATAGCCGAGGATGGAGCCGAGCCCCATGCGCTTGAAGATCGGGACCGCGACCACGCCGGCCGCGAGCAGCGCCACCACCTGGATAAGATCGCTGCCCGATGCTTCTGCCGCCATGCCTCTTGTCCCTGTGTTCAGCAGCACTCCTTGCATGCAGTTGGAGCCAGAGGCAAGGGTGGGAAACCTACCAGGACGGGCAGGTGCCGTTGACGCGATTCCTCTGGTGGAACAATGGTCTCCGCTTGCCTGTCGGACGATCGGCATCTATATCTGGTAAATGCTTGACCATTCGTCCCGCCCGTCTTCGCCGACACATATTCCGATGGATGCGCTCAGCGAAGTTCTGCAGGACTTTCGCTTGAGTGGCGTCAACTACGGCCGTTGCGAGCTCCGGCATCCGTGGAGCATAGACTTTCCGAAACAACAGCTGCTGCGGTTTCATTTTGTCGGCCAGGGTCCATGCTGGATTCACACCGAAGCGCAGGGCTGGCAGGAGTTGCGCAATGGCGATCTGGTCCTGCTGCCGCAAGGCATCGCCCACCGGCTGGCGAGCGCGCCGGACGTTGAAGGCGGCTCGCTCGAAGGTTGCCAGGTAATCAAGCTGGGCGGCAATGTCTGCGAAGTGGTTCGGCAGGGAACGGGCGCGACGAGCACTCTTTTCTGCGGCTCCATGGCCTTGGGCTCCTGTGCGCTCAACCCATTGATTACGTTGATGCCGCCTGTCATCAAGGGTTGCGACGTGGCTGGGAATGACCCTGTCGTCGGTCCTCTGCTGGCGGCCATGACGGTGGAGGCCGCGCAACCGCAGATGGGCAGCGCCACGATCCTGTCGCGTATGGCGGACTTGCTAACGGCCCGGCTCATCCGCTGCTGGGTCAATTGCAACGGCGCGTCGACCACCGGTTGGCTCGCAGCCATCCGCGACCCGCATATCGGCCGCGCTCTGGCAGCCATGCACCGCGAGCCCGGCCATAACTGGACGCTGGGAAGCTTGGCGAGCGTGGCAGGCCAATCGCGCTCGATTTTCGCCGAGCGCTTCAGCGCTGTCCTGGGGGAAGGCGCCGCACACTATCTCGCCCGCATGCGTATGCAGCTTGCCCGCGAATTGCTGGGCCAGAACGGCTTGTCGGTTGCCGAAGTCGCTACCCGTTTGGGCTACGATTCCGAGGCATCCTTCGCTCGCGCGTTCAAACGCATCACCAATGTTTCGCCGGGCGTTGTGCGTCGCACAAATCCCGGACGAATAGATATGAATTTCGGATTCTAAGGTACATATCATCCGGGCGGACTTGCCTATCTAAGATCTCCAATTTTTGGAGATTCTTCCGTGACTGACACAACATTACAGCTTGAAGACGCAGCGATCGGCCTTGATGCCGATGCGCCAACCGCGTGGGGCGCAGCCACCTGGTTCGCGGTCATTTCACTGGCGGCCACCAGCTTTGCCCTGGTGTCCGCCGAATTCCTGCCGGCCGGTCTATTGACGCCGATGGCGCGCGATCTCGGCATCAGCGAGGGAACGGCCGGACAGGTCGTCACCGCCACCGCTTCGGTCGGCGCCGTGACGGCCATGCTGAGCAATGTTCTCATCGGCCGATTGAACCGCAAGACGGTGCTGATTGGCCTCATGGCCCTGGCGGTCGCTTCCAATATTCTTGCGGCGCTGGCGCCCAATTTCTGGCTGCTGTTGCTTGGCAGAGCCGGGCTCGGCATCGCGCTCAGCGCGTTCTGGGCGCTTTCGGTTGCCGTCGTGGCAAGGCTGGTTGGCGCCAACGCGACAGGTCGAGGCATGGCCATCGTCACTCTTGGCGTCTCGCTCGCCACCATTGCCGCACCCTCGATGGGAGCGCTGATCAGCGACTGGCTGGGATGGCGCAGCGCCATGGCGATGACAGCGGGGCTGGCGCTGGTTGCCATGCTGCTGCAGTTTCTCAGCCTGCCGACCTTGCCTGCAAGTGCAAGCAATAGCCTTGCCGACGTATTTCGGCTGACACGGCGGCGTGGCATTCAACTCGGCATGCTTGCCATTGTCTTGCTCATGACCGGGCATTTCGCCGGCTCAGTCTATGTGCGCCCCTTCCTCGAACACGTGACGCTGCTTGCGACCGGGCCGATAGCGCTCGCGCTGCTTGGATTTGGCATCGCCGCAGTGGTCGGAAACATTGCCGGCGGCCGCTTGGCCGATGCCAATATCCGCACGGCGCTCGTGATCACCGCTGCGTTGATGGCGTTTGCGGCGCTAGCATTGGTGCTTTGGGGTGTGCACATCGGCGCTGCCTTCGGCTTCGTTACGCTTTGGGGCTTGGCGTTCGGCATGGGGCCGGTGGTGCTGCCGACTAATCTGTCGCGTGCGGCACCTGACGCGCTGGAAGCGGCGGGCAGCCTGATGGTCGTCTCTTTCCAGGTCGCCATCACCATTGGCGCGGTTGTCGGTGGCTATGTCGTGGACAATTACGGCGCTACGGCGCCCCTGACGCTTACTGCCATCCTTGCCGTATCGACGGCTCTGCTGGCGCTGCTACAGCCTCGCAGCTGAACCCTGCGTCGACCATCGCGGCGGCCAGGCTCCGGGCCGCCGCGATGTTGCAGCCGCGTTACACAAGTTTACGTGATGCACGCGTTGCGTGTTGCCACAATCGACGGCTAAGGGACGCTCGGCTTCGGCCATTGGGAAGGAGCGACCACCGCTGCCTTTTTTGAGGAGATGACTGACATGAAGAAGTTTTTGCTCGTCGCCGTGGGTGTTGCGGCGCTTGCCGGTTCGGCCTGTTCGAAGGCGCCTGAGTGCACCGCCGAAATGGCGACCAAGAAGGCGCAGGACATGACTGCCGCGCTGCAGGAAGCGATCACCAAGGATCCGTCCAAGGCAGCCGACCTGTCGGCCAAGGTCCAGGCTGTGACGGACAAGTACAAGGACGCCTCGACTTTGGCCGAGGCCTGCAAGGCCTATGACGAAGTGACGGCCGCCATCAAGGGCTGAGCGTCCGAAAACGAACAAGGCGGTGGCTTGAGGCCGCCGCCTTTTTTTGTTGCAGGTTGTGGATCTCAGTTCGGCGCGATCGAGCCGACTTCGACGGTGTCTACCCGCTTCAGGCTCATGCCGATCACTGGCACCAGCTGTTTGTTGACGCGCACGGCGACCGTCACCGTCATCGAATTGTCGTCGGGGATGCGCGCCTGCATGACGCCGTTCAATTGATTGCGGTTGATGGTGAAGACGACCTTCTGGGCGTCGACGACATTGCCGCCGATGATATCGAGCCCGTTGCCGGACGATCCACCCATGAAGTTGCCCTTGTAGTCGCGACCCTTGCGTTCGACGGTGGCGGACATCTTCTGCGTGAACACGCCGACGCGGCAATCGCCGTCGAGCGTCATGCCGGTCTTGCCGTCGGGCGTCGTGCCATTGAAATTGCAGGTGAATTTCGTGCCCTTGTACTTGCCGGCAACGATTTCGCCCGGGCCGACCCACTTGCCCTCGACCGACCGGAAGAACTGCTTGTCGGGTTCGGCTCCAAGCGCTTTTCCGGCAAGGGCCAAAGGTGCCACAACCGCGACCGCAAGAGGCAGGACGCTGTACAGATTTACTCTTTTCATAGACGACACCCGGCAGCAAGAACGCTGTTTGCTAGACGTGTCAGACCATGAACAAGATTGGTTAATGCTTCGTCACTTGGCGGCGCCGATTACTTGCCGGGGGCCGAAGTTTCGCCATCTTTCCTGGCCGCGAACGATGTCAGCGCGGAGAGGAAATCGCTCAGTCCAGGCCGCCTCGCGGCGATGAAGGGCAGGGGCCGCGCCGTTTCCATCGCCGCTATGCCGATTCGTGCCGTCATCATGCCGTTGACGACCCCCTCGCCAAGTTTCGCCGAAAGCCTCGCGGCAAGCCCGTGGCCGACGATCTGCTGCACGAAACTGTCGCCGACGGCGATCGAGCCGGTCACCGCCAGGTGCGCAAGGACGTTGCGCGCCAGCCGGAAGAAGCCAAGCGTGCCCGGCCGGCCGCCATAGAGCTCCGACAGGCGGCGGATGAGTCGCCCGGCCTCGAACACGACGTAGGCGACATCGACGAGGGCGCGCGGGCTGACCGCGGTCACCAGCGAAACGCGCTTTGCCGCTTCGAGGATCATCGCCCTGGCGCGGACATCGAGCGGGCCGAGGATCTCGGTCTCGGCGAGCCGCACCAGATTGCCGCCGTCGATGATCTCGCCGCGCAGTTTGGCGAGCGCGCGCCTGCCGGCCGCGGTCTCCGGCTTGGCGGCGACGAAGGCTGAAAGCTCGTCGACGACGGACCGCGCCGCCTTCGGGTCGTCGCGGGCGACCGCGTCAAGCGCCCGCCGCTGCAGTTTTTCGACCTCGGCCAGGCGGGCAATCGCCAGGAATTCGCGCACCAGGATGACTACCAGCGCCAGCACCGCGATCGCCGCCATGCCGGCGGCCAGCCAGCCCAGCCATTCGGCGCGTTCGAACAGGTCGCGGATGAGCTGGTCCGTCCAAAGGCCGACCGCCAGCGAAACCAGCACGCCCACGGCGCCGAAGAACAGGCGGGCGAGCAGGGAACGCTTGCGCGGCGCGGTGGCCGGCGGCGGCTCGGCGGCAACGATGTCGGGCTCGTCGAAGACGTCGATCTCGGATGGAATGACGACTGCCACGTCGGCCTTTGCCGCGCGTGGCCGGCGCGCCGGCTCAGCCTCGACGGGCCGCGGCTTCGGCGCCTCCCGGCTCGGCTCCGGCTCGATGCGGAATGCAGCGGGTTTGCGGGGCGCGCTCATGCCAGGTGGTCTCCAATCAGGAACTGCAGCGCCCGGTCGAGACGGATATGCGGCAGCGACAGCGTAACACCTTCGGCCGTGCGTTCGAGCTTTGGCGGGCGGAATCGCACGAAGCGGATCGCCGGGTCGCCGCCATACGGCGATGCTACGGAGGGATTGAAAACCGTGTCAACTTTCTCAGGCAAGTCACCAGGAAATATGGCTGTTTCGGTCTTGCCGTCGAACGTGTCGCCATTGATCCGCTCGCCCTTCAGCGGCGTGCCGATGATGACGGGCAGGGTTTCGCGGCCCTGTTTGACCGTGCCTTCGCGGGTGGCGCGCACGGCCGCCATGGCGACCACGTCGACATCGGCTCCGGTGAAGTTCGCCCGCGCCACCGCGCGGTCGGCAAGCCGGCGCACGATCGCCTGCAGCCGGTCATGGCTTTCATGATGCAGGTGATCGGCCTTGGTCGCCGCCACCAGGATGCGGTCGATGCGCCGTGAAAACAGGTCGGTGAGGAAATTGCCGCGGCCGGGGCGGAAACAGGCGAGGATTTCGGTGACGGCACGCTCCAGGTCGGCCATGGCGGCCGGGCCCGCGTTCAGCGCCTGCATGGCGTCGATCAGCACGATCTGGCGGTCGAGACGCGTGATGTGCTCGCGGAAGAACGGTTTCACCACATGCGTCTTGTAGGCCTCGTAGCGCCGCTCCATCATCGCCTGCAGCGAACCGGGGCGGGGCCGCCGCTCGGCCAGTGCCGGCAACGGCGCGAAGGTCAGCGCGGGCGAGCCGTCGAGGTCGCCGGGCATCAGGAAACGGCCGGGCGGCAAGGTCGACAGCGCCCGCTCGTCGAGCTTGCACGCCTTGAGATAGGCCGAAAAGCCCTCGGCAAGCCGGCGCGCCGTCATCTCGTCGGCATCGGCATTGGGATCGATCGTGGCAGCGAGCGTCCGCCAGCCCTCGGAAAGATCGGCGCGCACGGGGAGTGCCGCCATCTCCATCGCCTCGCGCGAGAAATCGGCGAAGGATTTGCCGAGCAGCGGCAGGTCAAGCAGCCATTCGCCCGGGTAGTCGACGATGTCGAGCGACAATTTTCCAGCCGAAAACATACGGTTCCAGCCGGAAGCTGATTCGTATTCGATGGTCAGCCGCAGCTCGGAAATGGCGCGCGTCGAGTCCGGCCAGACACGGTCGTTGACCAGCGCCGCGACATGATCCTCGTACTGGAAGCGGGGAACGGCGTCGTCGGGCTGCTCCTCGAGGAAGGCGCGCGCGATGCGTCCCGATTTCTGTGCCTCGAACAGCGGCAGGCGGCCGCCATGGATCAGGTTGTGGACAAGCGCGGAGATGAACACTGTCTTGCCGGCGCGGGAAAGCCCGGTGACGCCCAACCTGAGCGACGGCGAAAAGAGCCCGGCAGCGCGCCCTGAAAGCGTGTCGAGAGCGATCTTCGCCTCGTCGGTGAAAGTGGTCAGCGATGATGCCAAAACATGCTCTCTGAGGGCCCGTCGGTTCCCGATATAGGCACTCAGGCTGCGGTTTGGAATGGCGCCGCCAATTTGGGTCTCAGAGATCGGCCGGTGTCAGAAAGGCCTCGAGATAGCCGCTGCCCTGATCGGCATGGGCAAGACTGCCGGGGAAGCGGACGACTGCGAGGCCAGATGTCGGGAAACCATAGTTCATTATGCCACGCGCGGCCTCCTCGCCGTCGCCCGAGACCGCCATGGCGAGATCCTCCGTCATCGGATTGTGGCCGATGACCAGCAGCGAGCCCACCCCGCCATTGTCGCGGATGATGCCGAGATAGCCGGCGGCGTCCTCGCTGTAGAGTGTGTCGAAGAACAGCACCCGGCCGGTATCTGTCTGGCCGGCCAGTCCCTCCAGGGTCTGGCGGGCCCGTTTTGCGTTGGAGCAAAGGGTCAGGTCGGGCACGTAGTTGCGGCTGCGCATGGCTGCCCCGATCGCCTCGGCATCGGCGATGCCGGAGGCATCGAGCGGACGATCGAAGTCACGGACTCCGGGCAGAGCCCATCCGGCCTTGGCATGTCTCAACAGGTAGAGTTTGCTCACCGCTCCCCCAAAATGCCTGGTTGGCACAATGGGATTAGCCACGAGAAAGCCATGGCGCACAATGGCCAATAGCCTTCAACCACAACGAATCATGGATGAATTCGATTTCCGCTCGCAAGCATAACGATATCATGGACAGCTGTGGGTCCGATATTACATTTGCGTGAAACGGTCGCCGATTGCGCTTGTGCACGCTTCTCTGCGCGAATATATAGGCGCCAAATTTGGGGTTGTTGGGTGAGTCGAATGAACGACATCGTTACCGCCGATTACGTACCCTCTGAAGACGAGCCGTTCATGAACGAACGGCAGAAATCTTACTTTCGAATGAAGCTCGTCGCCTGGAAGAACGACATTTTGCGCGAAGCGCGCGAAACCCTCGAAATCCTGCAGCAAGAAAACGCCAACCATCCCGACCTCGCCGACCGCGCCTCCTCGGAAACCGACCGAGCAATTGAACTCCGCGCCCGCGATCGTCAGCGCAAGCTCATCTCGAAAATCGATTCCGCGCTCCAGCGCATCGACGAAGGCACTTACGGCTATTGCGAGGAGACTGGCGAGCCGATTGCGCTGAAGCGGCTCGATGCGCGTCCGATCGCGACACTGTCGATCGAGGCGCAGGAGCGCCACGAGCGCCGGGAGAAGGTCTATCGCGACGACTGACGCGCTGGGATAATCACCCAGGGGTTTAGAAAATGGCCGGGCGACCGGCCATTTTTGTGCCCGCGTGACGCGGCTCCCTCGGTTGCCCAAGCGATGTCGCCGGATTTCGGCCTTGCTGGGGCAGGTAAATCCAGGAACAGGCGTGAAACGGCTTTCCGTCCGAAATCGTGTCGAAACAAGCAGATGGCGCGTTCTGCGTCTTCGCGAAACGACGCGCCGTTCTAGCGCTTCTGGCTGGCGAGTTCGCCGAGCAGCTTCGTCATTTCATCGTCGAGCGACGGCGGCGCCTTGGCGGCCGGTTTGCTCGCATGCGATTCATCGAGCGAAACCTCGAGCTCCTGAATCAGCGTATCGTCGATGGAGGTTGGCTTCGCCGGCGGTGGGGCATGCCGGACGGCATTGGTGTTCGCCGATCCATAGGCTGGCAGCGGCGTGATGTTGCTCGCCTGGTAGCTCGGAGCGGCTGGCTTCGGCGCCGGTGACGGCGCGGCTTGGCGCGGGCGGGCGGGCGGCGGCGTGGCGCTTACCGGCTGCGGCGCGGGCGGCGCCTGCCTCACAGGCACGGGGCCCGGCTGGGCGGGGCGCGGCCGCGGCGCCTGGGCCTGCTGCTGGCCGCCGTCTCCGGTCAGCGCCGGGCGGCGCGGCGCCGCCAGCCTGATATCGCGCTCGACGACGACGTCGGTCGGCCCGCCGATCAGGATGAGATGTTCGATGTCGTCGCGGCGCACCAGCACCAGCCGGCGGTGGCTGTCGACGGCGGTGGCATCCATGACGGCCAGCCTGGTCTTGCGGTTGCGGCCGCCGGCGACGAATGTCCCGAAGGTCAGGCTGCGCACCAGCTTGATGATGAGGAGAACGACCACCAGCAGGACGAGCGCGGCAAACGTCCACAGGATTGCGGCGACATAACCAGGACCCGCCACGCTATCCAGCCACTGCAGCATCGGTGCACCGCCCTTTTTTGAGGTGACGCGACACTAGACCGTGCGGACCGGCCGCCGCAAGTTGGCATCACGCTTCGTGAACAGTTTGAAACACGAATCCACGGCCTGGCGCCATTTTTATCTGACATTTGCCACCGGGGCCTTTTCCGCTACAGGAGAATGTGATTCAACCGGCCGTCCGCGGGGTGTCGGGCACCGGAATCACGAGCAGGGGGCACATGGCCAAGGAAACGCGCGGCGATTTCTATCCGGTACCGATCGTCGACCAGAATACGCGTCCGGGTGCCGTGACCCGGCTTATCATATTCATCGTTGTCCTGACCGGTGCGGCGATCGTTTTCGGGCTTTTCCGCGAGCGCCTTGGCGATCCCTTCCTGCTCGGCATGCTCGGCGTGCTGGCGATGATCGGCGTCGGGTTCCTGTTTGCTACTGCGATCGGCTTCGTTCAGGTCGCGCCGCGTTCGACCAGCGACGAACTTTCGAAAGCCTTCGTCGATTCGATGTCGCAAGGCCTGCTGGTCACCGACACCAAGGGCCGCATCGTCTACGCCAACCGGGCCTACGCCGACATGACGGGCGCTTCGTCGGCGGCCGACCTCAAGACGGTCGAGGGGCTGCTGTCGGACGTTCCCGAAGCCTCGATGACCATCTACCGGCTGGCGTCCGGCCTGCGCGACGGCCAGGCGGGCGACGGCGAGTTCAGGCTTGCGCAGTCCATCCGCCCCGGCGCGGAGCCCGGCGCGCACTGGTACCGCACCCGCGCTCGTGCCTTCAATGTGCCCGGCCAGCGGCTGCCGATGCTTGCCTGGCAGCTTGCCGACATCTCGCAGGAACGGGCCGAGCAGGAGCGTTTCTTCCTCGACCTGCAAAAGGCGATCGACCATCTCGACCATGCGCCGGCCGGTTTCTTTTCCGCCGACCAGGAAGGCCGCGTCACCTACATCAACGCCACGCTCGCCGAATGGCTCGGCATCGATCTGGCAAGCTTCACGCCGGGCGCCGTCTCGCTGCCCGAGATCGTTGCCGGCGACGGCATGGCGCTGGTCCGCTCGGTCAAGGCCGACCCCGGCACCACGCGCAACGCCGTCATCGACCTCGACCTGACGACGATGACCGGCGAGGCGCTGCCGGTACGCTTCATGCACCGCGTCTCGGCGAGCCGCGAGGGCGTCGGCGGTCCGACCCGCACCATCGTGCTCAACCGCACCCAGGGCGAGGATGCCTCGGCCGATCTCCGCGCCTCGGAAGTCCGCTTCACCCGCTTCTTCAATTCGACGCCGATGGCGATCGCCGGCGTCGACGCCAGCGGCCGCATCCTGCGCACCAACGCGCCGTTCCTGTCGCTGTTTTCCTCGGTCGTCGATCGCGACGCTGTCGACCGCCGCGTGCGGCTCGACACCGTCGTCCACGAGCGCGACCGGGCGGCGTTCGCCGAGGCCTTCGAGAAGGCTAGGCAACGGCAGGCCGACATCGAGCCGATCGACACGCTGTTGCCCGGCAACGAGGAGCGGCATATCCGCTTTTACGTCAATGCGGTCGCCGAGGGCACCGGCGGCGAGGGCGCCGAGGAATCGGCCATCGTCTATGCCGTCGACACCACCGAGCAGAAGGCGCTCGAGGGCCAGATGGCGCAGAGCCAGAAGATGCAGGCGGTCGGCCAGCTCGCCGGCGGCATCGCGCACGACTTCAACAATGTGCTGACCGCCATCATCATGGCGTCGGACCTGCTGTTGACCAACCACCGTCCGTCGGATCCGTCCTTCCCCGACATCATGAACATCAAGCAGAACGCCAACCGGGCGGCTTCGCTGGTAAGGCAGCTTCTCGCCTTCTCGCGCAAGCAGACCCTGCGGCCGGAAGTGCTGAACCTCACCGATGTCCTGGCCGATCTCAGGATGCTGCTCGCCCGTCTGGTCGGCAACGACATCAAGCTGAAGATCGACCACGGCCGCGATCTCTGGCCAGTCAAGGTCGATATCGGGCAGTTCGAGCAGGTGGTGGTGAACCTCGCCGTCAACGCGCGCGACGCGATGCCGGCGGGCGGCGACCTCGCGGTGCGCACCCGCAACGTCACGGCCGAGGAATGCAAGAGCTTCTCCTACCGCGAACTCACCCCGGCCGACTACGTCGTGGTCGAGATCGAGGACACCGGCACCGGCATCGCGCCTGACGTGCTGAAGAAGATATTCGAGCCCTTCTTCACCACCAAGGAGGTCGGCAAGGGCACCGGGCTCGGCCTGTCGATGGTCTATGGCATCATCAAGCAGACGGGCGGCTTCATCTTCTGCGATTCGGAAGTCGGCAAGGGTTCGGTGTTCCGCATCTTCCTGCCGCGCCACATCGCGGAGGCGAGGCCGGCAAGCGAGCCGGGCGAGGCGCCGGCGGCGCCGGTGAAGCCGGCGGAGGCCGCCAAGGACCTGTCCGGCTCGGCCACCGTGCTGCTCGTCGAGGACGAGGATGCCGTGCGCATGGGCGGCGTGCGGGCGCTGACCTCGCGCGGCTATACCGTCCACGAGGCGTCCTCCGGCGTCGAGGCGCTGGAAGTGTTCGAGGCGCTCGGCGGCAAGGTCGACATCGTCGTCTCCGACGTCGTGATGCCGGAGATGGACGGGCCGACGCTGCTCGGCGAACTGCGCAAGCGACAGCCGGATATCAAGTTCGTCTTCGTTTCGGGCTACGCAGAGGACGCCTTTGCCAGGAATCTGCCGGCTGAGGCCCATTTCGGCTTCCTGCCGAAGCCGTTTTCGCTCAAGCAGTTGGCGACCATCGTCAAGGACGTGTTGGAATCCTGAACGACGACGCGCATCAAAACGGCGGACTGAATGTGATCGAGCGCACAGACGCCCGCGCCATGCCGTTTACAGGTGGCGGCGCCGGAGAGCGATCCGTCCGCTCATAACCAGTGAGTCCGGCCACTGGAGCTTTGCAATCGCGGCTTGCGCATCGGCGCGAGATCGCCATGATTGCGGTGACAAACGCGGCGGGGAATTGGGGTAGATGCCGTGACGCCGCACAACGAAGCGGAAAAGGGTGATTTTGCCGAAACGGTGCTGCTGCCGGGCGACCCGGAGCGCGCCGAATGGATGGCTGAGACTTTTCTCGAGGCGCCGCGCTGCGTCAATCGCCGCAGGGGCGCGCTGGGCTTCACCGGCCGGTACCGGGGCAAGCCGGTCAGCATCCAGTCGACCGGCATCGGCGTCTCGTCCTTCCTGATTTACGCCCATGAGCTTCTCGACTTCCACGGCGTCAAGACGCTGATCCGAACCGGCACTTGTGGCGGCCTGAGCGCCGAGGTGCCGCTGCGCGGCCTGGTGGTCTCGCAATCGGTCCGCGCCGAGAATGCCGACAGCGGCCAGGTCTTCGGACTCTACGCCGCTGCCGGTCCCGATCCGGCGCTGCTTGCCCGGGCATTGCAGCGGGCCGAGACGCTTGGCATCGAGCACCGGGCGGGGCTGACCATCTGCAGCGATATTTTCTATCATCCAAAGGGCCGCGCCCGCTATGCCGAAGCCATGGCCTTGGGAGCGCTCGCCGTCGATATGGAGACCAGCGCCCTCTACCGCATTTCGGCCCATTTTGGCGCGCGGGCGCTATCGCTGCTGAACGTGGTCGATCATGTCACCAATGGCGAGCAGACCGACTATTCCGAGCGCCAGGAACTGTTCACCGACATGACGCGGCTGGCGCTCGAAGTCGCCGCGGAAAGCTGAAGGCCTGCCGCCTCACGTCTCGCGAACGGCTGCCCGTACCCTCCTCGGCGGACAGGCAGGTTATCCCCTGGTGCAGGTCGAGGCGGTGAAGGCTCCGTCGGGCTGCTTCATGATGATGTCGAAGGACGGACCTTCCGGGCCCTCCAGCGTCGCCTGTGTCATCGAAACGGAGTTGCCGCCGCTCGTATAGCCGCCCAGCGGACCGAGCCAGCTGATCTCGCCATTGGCATTCATCTGATAGTTGTAGCCTTGCGGTGCGGCGCCGAAGGTCACCGGACCGCTGTAAACATTGCCCTTGATGGTGATGTCGCCGAGGTTGAGGAAGGCGCCGAGCAGGTAGACCTCGCAATGGTATATCCCGTCGGGCATCTTGCCCTCGGTGAAGTCGGCGCGGGCTGCCCCCGTCACGGCAAACAGAAGCACGACGCTGAAAATGCTGGAGATACGGGAAATCATGGCATGGCTCGGTTCAAGCGGACCTTGCCCTATTTTGGCGCCGCGCCGCAACTTGCCGTATGTCGCAAGGCCCAATTTTTGAGCACCAGACCAATATGGGCAAAAGATAGGCAGCATTGCGCAATTTTGCCGCATTCGGGTCTTTGGCAACCCATTACATGTTTGACGACTAATATCGTAACAAGCTGATAAGATTGGTATATTTCGACATTTCCAGTGCCGCTTCGCTGTTTGGCATGGTGGTTGCATAGCTATGTTGCGATGCAAAACAACCAGCTTGGGAGTGTGCAATATGAGGGGTAATTTCTCGACAATAACAAAAATGTTTTCGGCCGGCGTTCTCGCCGCCGGCCTGCTGACGGCGCCTGCCAAGGCGGCCGACGACACGATCAAGGTCGGCATCCTCCATTCGCTGTCGGGGACCATGGCGATTTCGGAGACGACGCTGAAGGACGTCATGCTGATGCTGATCGAGGAGCAGAACGCCAAGGGCGGCCTGCTCGGCAAGAAGCTCGAGGCCGTCGTCGTCGATCCGGCCTCCAACTGGCCGCTGTTCGCCGAAAAGGCGCGCGAACTGATCTCCAAGGACAAGGTCGCGGCCGTGTTCGGCTGCTGGACCTCGGTGTCGCGCAAGTCCGTGCTGCCGGTGTTTTCGGAACTCGACAACATCCTGTTCTATCCCGTCCAGTATGAGGGCGAGGAGAGCGAGCGCAACGTCTTCTACACCGGTGCCGCGCCGAACCAGCAGGCCATTCCGGCCGTCGACTACCTGATGAGCGAGGACGGCGGCTCGGTGAAGCGCTGGGTGCTCGAAGGCACCGACTACGTTTATCCGCGCACCACCAACAAGATCCTCGAAGCCTATCTGAAGGCGAAGGGCGTGCCGGCCGAGGACATCATGGTCAACTACACGCCATTCGGCTTCTCCGACTGGCAGACCGAGGTCTCGGCGATCAAGAAATTCGGCTCGGCCGGCAAGAAGACCGCCGTCGTCTCGACCGTCAACGGCGACGCCAACGTGCCGTTCTACAAGGAACTCGGCAACCAGGGCATCAAGGCCGAGGACATCCCGGTCATGGCCTTCTCGGTCGGCGAGGAGGAACTGGCCGGTCTCGACACCGGTCCGCTGGTGGGCCATCTCGCCGCGTGGAACTATTTCGAGAGCATCGACACGCCCGAGAACAAGAAGTTCATCGACGACTGGCACAAGTTCATCAAGAACGACAAGCGCACCACCAACGACCCGATGGAAGCCCACTATATCGGCTTCAACATGTGGGTGAAGGCGGTCGAGAAGGCCGGCACCACCGATCCGGACAAGGTCATCGACGCCATGGTCGGCGTCTCGGTGCCGAACCTGACCGGCGGCTATTCGACCATGATGCCGAACCATCACATCACCAAGCCGGTGCTGATCGGCGAGATCCAGGCCGATGGCCAGTTCGAGACCGTCTCGCAGACGCCCGGCCTCGTGATGGGCGACGAATGGTCGGACTACCTACCTGACTCCAAGGACCTGATCTCAGATTGGCGCGCGCCTCTGGCCTGCGGCAACTTCAACGTTGCCACCGGCAAGTGCGGCGGCAAGGGGACCAACTGATCCAGGTCTGGGCCGCCAGGCCCATGGCCAGGTCCGGACCTTGGCCCGTAACCTCCCGGGTCTGATTGGTTGCGGGCCTCTCCGCGACCAGGACCGCAGCCGGGCGGGCTCGACCTCCAGCCCGCCCGGACACCAAGCTCAATCCCTCTGGGAGCCACCTGAACCGATGATCCTGATCCGCGCGATTGGCCTGACGCTGCTGCTGGTTATGGCAAGCCTGTTGCCGTCCAGCGCGGCCGAAGCCGATCTTCGCGCCATCATCGCCAAATTCGCCGCCGCCACGAATTTCTCCGCCACCGAAGCCGTGGTGCGCGAGCTTGCAGCCACCGGCGATCCCGCGGTCGAGCCGCCGCTTTCAGCGCTCGCCGACGGCAATCTCTATATCCGCAAGGCCGACTCCCAGGTCTACGTCGGCAAGGACGCCGGCGACGGCATCGACCTGCTCGATCCGCTGAGCGGCGAGAAAGCAGCCTCGGCGGCCAAGACCGACCTCACCAAGATCAAGGTCAACAACGGCTTGCGACGCGTCATCCGCGATGCGCTCGGCACGCTGACGCTGCGCGCCACGAACCCGGCCGTGCGCATCGCTGCCGCCGCCACCATGTTCAAGACGCCCGACGCGGCGAACATCGAGCCGCTCGATGCGGCCATCGCTGCTGAAACGGATGCAAGCGTCAAAGCGCTGTTCGAGCAGGCCCGCGCGGCGTCGCTCCTGGTTTCCGACAGGCCCGAGGCCGACAAGCTCTCAGCGATCGCCCTGATTGCCGCGCGCGGCGACCGCGACGCGGTTTCGCTGCTCACCTCGGTCGAGGCGAGCTCCCAGGGCGCGGTCAAGGACGCGGCATCGTCCGCGATCGCCACCATCAATTCGACGCTGGCGCTGTGGGATGCCGGCCAGAACATCTGGTACGGAATTTCGCTGGGTTCGGTGTTGCTGCTCGCGGCCATCGGCCTTGCCATCACCTTCGGCGTCATGGGCGTCATCAACATGGCGCATGGCGAGATGGTGATGCTCGGCGCCTACACCACCTTCGTCGTCCAGCAGGTGATCCGCACGTCGTTCCCCGGCCTGTTCGACTGGTCGCTGGTCATCGCGCTGCCGCTTGCCTTCCTGGTTGCCGCACTCGTCGGCCTCGCCATCGAGCGCGGCGTCATCCGCTTCCTCTATGGCCGACCGCTGGAGACGCTGCTTGCGACCTGGGGAGTCTCGCTGATCCTGCAGCAGGCGGTGCGGACCATTTTCGGGCCGACCAACCAGGAGGTCGGCAATCCGTCCTGGATGTCGGGCTCGTTCGACATCGGCCAGCTGGCCATCACCTGGAACCGGCTGTGGATCCTGATCTTCGCACTCCTGGTGTTCGGCGTGCTGCTCTACGTCATGAAGCGCACGCCCTGGGGCCTGCGCATGCGCGCAGTCACCGCCAACCGCCGCATGGCAGCTTCCATGGGCATCAGGACGCCCTGGGTCGACGCGCTGACCTTCGCGCTCGGCTCGGGCATCGCCGGCATCGCCGGCGTCGCGCTCAGCCAGATCGACAACGTCTCGCCCAATCTCGGCCGCGGCTACATCATCGACAGTTTCATGGTCGTCGTCTTCGGCGGCGTCGGCAATCTGTGGGGCACGCTGGTCGGCGCCTTCTCGCTCGGCATCGTCAACAAGTTCCTCGAGCCCTATGCCGGCGCCGTGCTCGGCAAGATCGTCGTGCTGGTGCTGATCATCCTGTTCATCCAGAAGCGCCCGCGCGGCCTGTTCGCGCTCAAGGGCCGGGCGGTGGAAGCATGATCGCGCAACGCCTCTTCGGCGGCGACCGCCGCATCGCCATCACGGTTCTCATCCTGCTCGCGGCGGCGGTCCTCGTGCCGTTGCTCAACCTCGCCGTTTCGCCGGCAAGCGCCTTCTACGTGCCGTCCTATATCGTCGCGCTGGTCGGCAAATATCTCTGCTACGCGCTGCTTGCCTTGGCGCTCGATCTCGTCTGGGGCTATTGCGGCATCCTCTCGCTCGGCCATGGCGCCTTCTTCGCGCTCGGCGGCTATGCGATGGGCATGTACCTGATGCGCCAGATCGGCTCGCGCGGCGTCTACGGCAACCCCATCCTGCCGGACTTCATGGTGTTCCTGAACTACAAGGAACTGCCCTGGTTCTGGTACGGCTTCGACCATTTCTGGTTCGCAGCGCTGATGGTGCTTGCCGTGCCCGGCCTGCTCGCCTTCGTCTTCGGCTGGTTCGCCTTCCGCAGCCGCGTCACCGGCGTCTACCTCTCGATCATCACCCAGGCTATGACCTATGCGCTGCTGCTCGCCTTCTTTCGCAACGACATGGGTTTCGGCGGCAACAACGGCCTGACCGACTTCAAGGACATCCTCGGCTTCAACGTGCAGGCCGATGCGACGCGCTCGGCCCTGTTCGCGGCCAGCGCCATGACGCTTGCACTCGCCGTTCTGCTGACCTCGGCGATCGTGCGTTCAAAGTACGGCAAGCTCCTGATGGCGGTACGCGATGCCGAAAGCCGCACCCGCTTCCTTGGCTGGCGGGCCGAGAACGTCAAGCTGTTCGCCTTTACCGTGTCGGCGATCATGGCCGGCATCGCCGGCGCGCTGTATGTGCCGCAGGTCGGCATCATCAATCCCGGCGAGTTCGAGCCGTCCAACTCGATCGAGGTGGTGATCTGGGCGGCCGTCGGCGGGCGCGGCACCATTGTCGGCCCGATCGTCGGCGCCCTGCTCGTCAATGCCGGCAAGTCCTGGTTCACCGGCGTGCTGCCCGAATTCTGGCTGTTCGCGCTGGGCGGACTGTTCGTCGCCGTCACACTGTTGTTGCCCAAGGGCATCGTCGGCATGTGGGACAGCTGGCGCGGCAAGGCCAGAGCACTGCGCGCGGCCTCGCTCGCCGCGGAAGTCGGCAGTGATCCGCAGGAGCCGCAGCCGAAGATCGTACGCAGCGCCGCAAGGTCGCCGGGCTCATGGTCGGCCTCCGGCCCCGAACCGCAGCCGGCGGAGTGACCGATCATGAGCAAGTCGCACACCATCCTCTATCTCGACGGCGTCTCGGTCTCCTTCGACGGCTTCCGCGCCATCAACAATCTGTCGCTGGTGCTCGACAAGGGCGAGATGCGGGCGATCATCGGCCCCAACGGCGCCGGCAAGACGACGATGATGGATATCGTCACCGGCAAGACGCGGCCGGATGAGGGCGAGGTCTTTTTCGACGGCCAGGTCGATCTCACCCGGCATGACGAGGCCGAGATCGCCATGATGGGCATCGGCCGAAAATTCCAGAAGCCGACCGTCTTCGAGAGCCACACTATCGAAGAGAATCTGATGCTGGCGCTGAAGGGGCCGCGTTCGATCTTCCCGGCGCTGTTCCATCGCCGCTCGACGGCGGACGTGCGGCGCATCGACGACATCCTCGGCATCATCCGTCTGGGCGACAAGCGCGACGAGCTCGCCGCCAATCTCAGCCACGGCCAGAAGCAATGGCTGGAGATCGGCATGCTGCTGGCGCAGGACCCGAAACTGCTGCTGGTCGACGAGCCGGTCGCCGGCATGACCGATGCCGAAACCGTGGAGACGGCGCGCCTGCTCAAGGATATCGCCCGCGACCATTCGGTGATCGTCGTCGAGCACGACATGCATTTCGTGCGCGAGCTCGGCGTCAAGGTCACCTGCCTGCACGAGGGCTCGGTTCTGTCGGAAGGCACGCTCGATTTCGTCTCGGCCGACGAGCGTGTCGTCGAAGTCTATCTGGGGCGCTGAGCATGGTCTGGCGGGTTCCCTTCCATCGTTTCGACCTTGCCTTCCTCAAGCGTTGGAGGAGACGCTGACCATGCTCGAAGTCTCCAATGCCACGCTGCACTACGGCGCCGCCCAGGCGCTGCGCGGCGTTTCGCTGAAGGCCGGCGCCGGCAAGATCACTTGCGTGCTCGGCCGCAACGGCGTCGGCAAGACCAGTTTGATGAGATCGATCGTCGGCCACCACCGGCTGACGAGCGGAAGCGTTGCCTTCGAGGGGAAGGCGCTCGACCGGAGCGCGGCGTATGACCGCGCCCGGTCGGGCATCGCATTCGTGCCGCAGGGCAGGGAGGTCTTCCCGCTGCTCACGGTACGCGAGAACCTGGAGACCGGCTTCGCGCCGCTGAAACGCGCCGACCGCAACATTCCAGCGCACGTCTTCGAGCTGTTTCCGGTGTTGAAGCAGATGCTCGGCCGGCGCGGCGGCGATCTCTCCGGTGGCCAGCAGCAGCAGCTCGCCATCGGCCGGGCGCTGGTGATGCGGCCGAAGCTGCTGGTGCTCGACGAGCCGACCGAAGGCATCCAGCCCTCGATCATCAAGGACATCGGCCGCGCCATCCGTTACCTGCGCGACCAGGCCGGCATTGCCGTGCTGCTCGTCGAGCAATATCTCGACTTCTGCCGCGAGCTCGCCGACGAGGTCAACATCATGGACCGCGGCCAGATCGTCCACACCGGCCCGGCCGAAGATCTCGACCGCGCGGATGTTCGGAAGTTCCTGACGGTGTAGCTGCCTTTTCGTCATCCTTGGGCGGAGCAAGGAGCGAAGCGACGCGGCGCAGACCCCAGGGTCCATGCCGTTACCTCTGCCGAATGGTGCAGCGGTACAGAATAGAATGATTGCTCAGCGCCCCAACCATTCCCAATTCTGCGCCGTTAGTGGCGCTTCCAAGTAACGGCATGGATCCTAGCGTCTTCGCTCCGCTTCGCGTCGCTGCGCCCAAGGATGACGAAGTGTTCGGCAGCTCTGGCGCGTTTAATGCCGCATGCTAGTCTTTTCTTGGCCTTGGTGAGTCGGCCGCTTTCCGTACCAGTCGCGAATGAGGGGGAAGGCGCGGGCCCAGCCGGCAAGTTCCACGCAAGCAAGCAGGCCTAGCTTCCCCGCAGTGATTGTCGGTCAATGCGTCCAAAAGACTCTTGCCAGGGGAAAGGCGATGGATCGTTTTGTGGAGGACTACCAGAAGCGACGCCTCACCGAGCGCGTCGACATCATCACCGCCATCAACATCCTGAGGTCGCAGGGCTACGATCCGGACGAGCTGATTGGTGAAATGACCAAGGTTTTCTACGTCGACCTCGATGCCTACAACGAGGTGATGGCGCACTGAAGCGAAGGCAGGCCGGGCGCTAGCTCGCGCGCCGCAGCGTCGCGGCAAGCACGCGGTTGCGGCCGCTCCGCTTAGCGGCATAAAGCGCCTTGTCGGCGGCGCTCAGCACCTTGTCGAAGCTGGTGCCGTCCTGGCTGCCGAAGGCGTAGCCGGCGCTGACGGTGCAGGACAGCGGGGGCGTCTCGGTTTCGATGCGGCGCGCCGCGAACGATGCGCGGATGCGTTCGGCGGCGAACTCCACCTTTTCCGGCAAGGTGCGCTTGAGCACCAGCGCGAATTCCTCGCCGCCAAGGCGCGCGGCGGCATCGGTCGGCTGAAGATTGGCGGCGAGTTCCTCGGCGAATACTTTCAGCACCGCGTCGCCGGCGGCATGGCCGAATTCGTCGTTGATCGCCTTGAAGCCGTCGAGGTCGAACACCACCACCGCCATGAAAGCGCCGACCGGCGCCTCGCCATGCAGGTCGAACAGCGCGCGCCGGTTGAGCAGGCCGGTCAGCGGATCGGTGAGCGCATTGCGCCGGTGATGCTGCGCCAGCCGCCCCTGGTTCAGCGCCAGCGACAGCCCGCCGATGCCGGTCATCGAGGCGATGACGATGATGAGGCTGAGATCCTCGGCCCAATTGCTCGGCGCGTGGCCGAGCACCAGTCTGCCGTCCCAGGTCAGCACCGCGGCGCACAGCACGAACGAAGCTGCGGTCAGCGAATAGAGCAGGGCGACACCCTGCAGCGGCGCAGGCGCTTCCTCCCGCCCGCGCCAGTATTCATGCGCCGTCGCGAACAGCAGCAGGCCGGCAAGGAAATTCTCCAGCATGAAGCCAAGCCCGTCATAGCCGAGCGCCATGGGCGGCAGCGCCAAAGCGAGCGAAATGCCGGCGCCAACCAGGACGCGGGGCAATGGCGAGCGCCCTGTCCTGAACTGGTGGGCGGCACCCAGCATCACCGAAAAGCCGAGCAGCAGAAGTGCCAGCGTCAGAACGCCGAGGACAGGCCCAGGGGCTTTGATATAGGCGTCATAGACAAACACCTCGCCGACGATCAGCAGCACGCTGATGGCCCAGGTCAGAAGGAACCTGTCGGAGCGGGCGGTCAGCCATGTGCCGAACAACGTCATGCTGAGGCAGGCGGCGGAAAAGCCGACCGCCAGCAGCATTGAATTGTAGTCGAGCAGCATGCCCTGTCCTTGCCGGCGGCGGCGCCAGAGTCTGCTCTGGCGTCGGCTATTAGTGCCGCAAGGAAGTGTCGATACCGTTACGATATCCGCGAAGATACCGAGATTTTGCCGCGTCAGCCCGTCACGCGCTTCATCAGCGCCATGGCGCCGAACGGTGCGCGCACCTTGCCCTCGGTGATGAAATAGGCGAACACGTCGCGCGGCTTGATCGGCGCGTCGATTTTGGGATCGACGCGCGGCAGGTCGGCCGGCTGCTTGCCTTCCGCCCAGGTCTTTACCCGCGTCGCCCACTCATCCAACCCTTTCGGCGTGTAGCAGTCGGGATTCTCGTCGCTGCCGGTCTGCAGGCGCGCATAGACGAAATCGCCGGTGACGTCGGCGATGGCCGGATATTTGGCATGGTCGGCATAGACGATCGCCGCCTTGTACTTGCGCGCAAGCGCCGCGAATTCCGGCACGATGAAGCTGTCGTGGCGGACTTCCAGCGCGTGGCGCAGCGCGACGCCGTCCTGCTTCTCGGGGAGCAGCTTCAAGAAGGCTTCGAAATCGTCCGCGTCGAACTTCTTCGTCGGCGCGAACTGCCACAGGATCGGGCCGAGCTTGTCGCCGAGCGCGGCGACGCCGGAGCCGAGGAAACGCATCATCGACTCGCCGGCCTCGCCCAGCACGCGCCGGTTGGTGACGAAGCGGTTGCCTTTCAGCGAATAGACGAAACCGTCCGGCGCCTCGTTTGCCCATTTCACGAAGGTCGGCTCCTTGAAGCTGGAATAGAAGGTGCCGTTGACCTCGATGCTCGGCACCTGCCGGCTGGCGTATTGGAGCTGCTTGGCCTTGGACAGCTTGTCCGGATAGAAGGACGTGTCCCACGGCTCGAACGTCCAGCCGCCCATGCCCGAGCGGATCGTTCCTTGGCTGGCCATTGTCATCCTCCCAGTTTCAAAAGAGCTATCAGGCGGCTTGGCCGACCGGCTTGGCCATGTCGACCACAATCCATCCTGGCCGGTAGGGGTGTGCCCGGCGACCCGTTTCCCGGAAACCATAGGCCGTATAGAGCGCGATGTTTCGCTCCATCCGCGAATTGGTGTAGAGCCGCACCTCCGGCAGACCCCATGTCTGTGTCTGCTCGTCAGCGAAGTCGAGCAGCGCGATGCCCAACTTCTTGCCTTGAAACGCAGGCGACACGGCCACGCTGAAGATCATGACATGGTCGGCATGACGCTCGAGCACGATCAGCCCGGCAAGCTCAGCACCGCTCTCCAGCAGCCAGACCTCGCCGCGCTCGATGCGCGGCGCATAGTCTTCGGTCACCGGCATGGGCGGCGCGCCGAGCAGCGCGGTGTAGGGCGCGTAGGCAGCTGTGGTCAGCGAAACGACCGCGGGGAGATCCGCCGCAAGCGCCTTTGTGATTGTCATTCAAACGCTCTCCAGGCACTGACGATTGCGCACTCACTCCGCCGCTTCGCGCTTGCCTCCGGGGCGCCGCTCCAGCAGCTCCTTGAGGAACTGGCCGGTGTAGCTGCGCTTCTCGCGCACGATCGCTTCCGGCGTGCCGGAGGCGACCAGTTCGCCGCCTCCGTCGCCGCCTTCGGGGCCGAGGTCGAGCACCCAGTCGGCGGTCTTGATGACCTCGAGATTGTGCTCGATGACCACCACCGTGTTGCCCTGGTCGACCAGCTCATGCAGCACTTCGAGCAGCTTGGCGACGTCGTGGAAATGCAGGCCGGTGGTCGGCTCGTCGAGGATGTAGAGCGTCTTGCCTGTCGCCTTGCGCGACAGTTCCTTGGCCAGCTTGATGCGCTGCGCCTCGCCGCCCGACAGGGTCGTCGCCTGCTGGCCGATATGGATGTAGCCGAGACCGACCTGCTTCAGCGTCTCCAGCTTGTCGCGCACGCCGGGCACGGCAGCGAAGAAGTCGACGCCTTCCTCGACCGTCATGTCGAGCACGTCGGCGATCGACTTGCCCTTGAACAGCACGTCGAGCGTCTCGCGGTTGTAACGCTTGCCGTGGCAGACGTCGCAGGTGACGTAGACATCGGGCAGGAAGTGCATCTCGATCTTGATGACGCCATCGCCCTGGCAGGCCTCGCAGCGGCCGCCCTTGACGTTGAACGAGAAGCGTCCCGGCTGATAGCCGCGCGCCTTGGCCTCGGGCAGCCCGGCGAACCAGTCGCGGATCGGCGTGAAGGCGCCGGTATAGGTGGCGGGATTGGAACGCGGCGTGCGCCCGATCGGCGACTGGTCGATGTCGATGACCTTGTCGAGGAACTCCAGCCCCTCGATGCGGTCATGCTCGGCCGGATGCTCGCGCGAGCCCATGATGCGGCGCGAGGCCGCCTTGAACAGTGTCTCGATCAGGAAGGTCGACTTGCCGCCGCCGGACACGCCGGTCACGGCAGTGAAGGTGCCGAGCGGGATCTCGGCGGTAACGTTCTTCAGATTGTTGCCGCGCGCGCCGACGACCTTGATACGCCGATTCTTCTTCGCCTCGCGGCGCACGCCAGGTGTGGCCACTTCGAGCTCGCCCGACAGGTATTTGCCGGTGATCGAGGCGGGGGTCGCCATGATCTGCTGCGGTGTGCCTTGCGCGATGATCTCGCCGCCGTGGATGCCTGCGGCCGGACCGATATCGACGACATAATCGGCATGCAGGATCGCGTCCTCGTCATGCTCGACCACGATCACTGTGTTGCCGATGTCGCGCAGGTGCTTCAGCGTGTCGAGCAGGCGTGCATTGTCGCGCTGGTGCAGGCCGATCGACGGCTCGTCCAGCACATAGAGCACGCCGGTGAGGCCCGAGCCGATCTGCGACGCGAGCCGGATGCGCTGGCTCTCGCCGCCCGACAGCGTGCCGGAATTGCGCGAAAGCGTCAGATAGTCGAGGCCGACATCGTTGAGGAAGCGCAGCCGCTCGCGGATCTCCTTGAGCACGCGCACCGCAATCTCGTTCTGCTTGTCGTTCAGCTGCGCCGGCAGATCGGTGAACCACTGGTCGGCATTGCGGATCGACTGCTCGGTCACTTCGCCGATGTGTTTTCCCGCGATCTTCACCGCCAGCGCCTCCGGCTTCAGCCGGTAGCCGCCGCAGGAGGGGCAGGGGGTCGCCGACATGAAGCGCTCGATCTCCTCGCGCATCCAGGCGGATTCGGTCTCCTTCCAGCGCCGGTCGAGATTGGGGATGACGCCCTCGAAGGTCTTGGTCGTCTTGTAGGAGCGCAGACCGTCATCGTACTGGAAGGTGATCTCGCGCTCGCCGGTGCCGTGCAGGATGGCTTCCTGCGCCGCGGCGGAAAGATCCTTGAACTTGTCGCCGAGCTTGAAGCCATAGGCCTTGCCCAGCGCTTCCAGCGTCTGCGCGTAATAGGGCGAGGTCGACTTCGCCCACGGGCTGACGGCGCCGTCGCGCAGCGAAAGGTTCTCGTCGGGCACCACCAGATTGGCGTCGATGGCGCGCTGGCTGCCGAGACCGTCGCAGGTCGGGCAGGCGCCGAACGGATTGTTGAAGGAGAACAGCCTGGGCTCGATCTCCGGAATGGTGAAGCCCGAAACCGGGCAGGCGAATTTCTCCGAGAACAGGATGCGCTCATGCGTCTCGTTCTTCGACTTGTTGACCGAGTCCTCACCGGTCAGGCTGGCGTCGAGCGGCCTGTCGGCGAATTCGGCGACGGCCAGGCCCTCGGCGAGCTTAAGCGCCGTCTCCATGGAATCGGCAAGTCGCGTCGCCAGGTCGCCGCGCACGACAATGCGGTCGACGACCACGTCGATGTCGTGCTTGTACTTCTTGTCCAGCGCCGGCACGTCGGCGATCTCGTAGAAGACGCCGTCGACCTTGACGCGCTGGAAACCCTTCTTCTGCAGCTCCAGGAGTTCCTTGCGGTACTCGCCCTTGCGGCCGCGCACGATCGGCGCCAGCAGGAACAGGCGCGTGCCTTCCTCGAGCGCCAGCACCCGGTCGACCATTTGGCTGACCGTCTGGCTCTCGATCGGCAGGCCGGTGGCCGGCGAATAGGGAACGCCGACGCGCGCGAACAGGAGGCGCATGTAGTCGTAGATCTCGGTGACGGTGCCGACCGTCGAGCGCGGATTTTTCGACGTCGTCTTCTGTTCGATGGAGATGGCGGGAGACAGCCCGTCGATCTGGTCGACATCAGGCTTCTGCATCATTTCCAGGAACTGGCGCGCATAGGCCGACAGGCTCTCGACGTAGCGGCGCTGGCCTTCGGCATAGATCGTGTCGAAGGCGAGCGACGACTTGCCGGACCCTGACAGGCCGGTCATGACGATAAGGCTGTCACGCGGCAGGTCGAGATCGACGTTCTTCAGATTGTGTTCGCGCGCCCCGCGAATGGAAAGGTATTTATGGTCGGCCATCGCCGGTCGCCGCCTCAGGTCTGGAATTCGTGGGATCGGCGGGTTTCTCCCGGCCATCCCCTATGTAGGTAATTTTCCCGCCACGTCGAGAGACGCCACAATTCTCGACAAAAGCGTTTAAGCGTCTTTCGCGCGGGCGAGCAAGCGGAAAGAACAAAGGCCGAACACGCTCCTGACAAAGCGGTGTGGAAATCCGGTCTCGACTTGACCTGGACGTAACCTCCCGGCGATCACATTTTTCGGTAACCGGCTATTCGATGGTTGACGTCTCCGAGCGAGGGGAGCAGTGTCCACAGGTCCAACGGAGCCGGCTGTCTTTCGATGGCCTCGCCGCCCAAAGGTGGCCTGCGAGACGCCGCAGGTTTTGCGATTTGCGCTCTGGACGACAATTGTCGCAACGGACCCAGGAGCGGAGCATGACGCCACCGGACAGTCCCTTGAGGCTCCACACCAAGATGGAGCCGCGGCGGGCATAAGTGCCAGGGCAGGCGTGAGCGTCAGCCCGACAAACCGTGACCTGTCGAATCCTCACAATTAGAGACGATAGTCGGATCGTCGGCTGAATGCCGCGATGCATCCGAAATCAAACGCCGGCAGAACACTCCCGGCAAGTTTGGATTTCAAATCCAGAAAAGCCCCGTCCGTTTTGCGGAAGCAACGGCGGGGCTGTTCGTTTGTGCAAGCACGCTACACCCCATTGCCATTGGAAACATTGGAATCGCAGTCTAGGCAGCGAAGCGCCCGGACGGTAGCCGGCTAGTGGCCCGGCGGCCTGATCCCGCCCGTCGCCATGTCGATGGTTATGCTGCCGGAAATCCTGACGTCGGTATCGCCGATCTTGAACTGGCCGTTGCCGCCGGCGGGCAGCGCGTCGTCGGGTTCGGGCTGCGGGGCAGGCTTGGCGATGCGATAGTCGCTGCTGACGCCGGGCAGCGCGCCCTTCTGCGTCGCGCTGTCATCGGCGACGGCGGCGCCCGCCAACACGCACGCGACCGCCACGATTCCCAGGAGTGTGGAAGAATGCTTGCCAATCATTGCCGGACTATAGGGTCGGCACGGCAGCGATGCCAGATCGCACGCGATCAAATTGCCGCGCGCCGGCATTCCTTCACGCGGCCTTCTTGCGGGTGTCGTAGACATGGTCGACGAGGCCCCAGGCCTTCGCCTCCTCGGCAGTCATGAAATAGTCGCGGTCGAGCGTGCGCTCGACCTCCTCGTAGGTCCGGCCGCAATGATGCGCATAGAGCTCGGTCATGCGCCGCTTGGTGCGCATGATGCCTTCGGCGTGACGCTGGATGTCGGAAGCCTGGCCCTGGAAGCCGCCCAGCGGCTGATGCAGCACGATGCTGGAGTTGGGCAGCGCGATGCGGCGCCCCGGCTCGCCCGCCATCAGCAGGAAGGACGCCATCGAGGCGGCAAAGCCCATGCACACGGTCGACACGGGGCAGGAGATGTAGCGCATCGTGTCGTAGATGGCGAAGCCGCTGGTCACCACCCCGCCAGGCGAGTTGATGTAGAGCGATATCTCCTTGTCGGGATTGTCGGACTCCAGCGACAGGAGCTGCGCGCAGACCAGCGCCGACATGCCGTCGTTGATCTCTCCGTTGATGAAGATGATGCGCTCGCGCAGCAGCCGCGAGAAGATGTCGAAGGCGCGTTCGCCGCGGCTCGACTGCTCGATCACCATCGGCACCAGATTGGCAAGCCCGCTCATCTCGTTTCTCCCTTGCTCAGGCCGCGCGCCGCAACAGCGGCGCATTCGCCGCGATCGCGCGTCCTGCGCCTTGCGCGTTGAAAGCGAGCCGGCAGCCGGCGCCAGCCATGACGACGGCGGGTGTGCGGGCGAAGCCGTCATGGACGATGCGCAGATGCGTGCCGCCGGAAACCGTGCGGGCAAGCGTGAAGGTGACGATGCTGTCCAATGCTGGAAGCTTGTCTGCATCGTCGGCACCGGGCCGCTCGCGCCACGAATAGCGCAGCAGTCGTCCAGGCTCGGCTTCAAGGACTTCGCATTCGATCGGCGCCTCGGGTCCGGCAAAGGCGAAACGGCTGCCCACTTCAGGCGTGATGTCGTTCGGCATCATCCAGGCCGCCAGCAGTTCCGGTTCGGTCAGCGCGCGCCAGACCTTCTCCGGCGGATCGGCAAGCTCGCATTCGAAGTCGAGCGGCGCTTCGGCAGGAGGACGTTCCGTCATTGGTCCATTCCCTTCAGAACTGTCTTCAGTTTCTCGATGCGTTCCGGCCAGAACGCGCGGTAGCGTTCGATCCAGCCGAGCAGCGGCTCGAGACCTTGCGGGTCGGCGCGGTAATAGGCGTTGCGGCCGGCGCGCCGTTCGACCACCAGGCCGGCGCCGCGCAGCACCGCCAGGTGCTGGGAAACCGCCGGTTGCGATACCGTCATGCCGGTGCGCAGCTCCGACACGGTCATCTCGCTGGCGGCGAGCCGCTCGTAGACGGCGCGGCGCGTCGGGTCGGCCAGCGCGCGGAAAATCTCTGCCTCGATCATGGCTGAAGCATAAGTCGATACTTATTGATTTGGCAAGCGCTGTTTACGAACCGTCAGCAAGCCAGCGTCTCACCAGTCCGGCCGGCCCGTCGAACGTCGCTTCGAAGATCGGCGAAGCGAGCACCGCATGGATGTGAAGCGGTTCGTTGCCGACATTGCGGAAGCCGTGCTTCCTGTGCGCAGGGATGATGAGAGACTGTCCTGCGGTGAGCACGCTGTGCTCGTCGTCGATCCACATCTCGGCCGTGCCGGCGATGACGGTGAGCACTTCCTCGACCGAATGCCAATGCGTCGGGGCGCCGACCGTGGGTTCGACCCACTGCTCAAAGATGCAAAGCTGCGCGGCGCCATTTCTGGCCGAGACGTGCATGCGTGTCTCGACACCGGCGCGCCACTGTTCGCGCGGCTGGTCCCCATGTGCGATCGAATTCACCTGGCACTCCATCCATTCCCGATCACGTGGAAATTCCGGGCCGGAACACTACATGCTGCTGACAACCATTGACAGCGCGTCGCCCACATCATAGAACGAAAAGAGAACAAAAACCTTGTGGGAAAAGCCAGTCACGACGGGCGGCGATTGCCCGCAAGCTGTAAGGTGCAGCGTCAAAAATTTGTTTCGGATGAGCGCGGAGAAGTACGATGGCGGGTAGCATCAACAAGGTCATTCTGGTCGGCAATCTCGGGGCGGACCCGGAAATCCGCCGCCTGAACTCGGGTGAGCCGGTCGTCAACATCCGCATCGCCACCTCGGAAAGCTGGCGCGACAAGAATTCCGGCGAGCGCAAGGAAAAGACCGAGTGGCACAACGTCGTCATCTTCAACGACCAGATCGCCAAGGTGGCCGAGCAGTATCTGAAGAAGGGCATGAAGGTCTATGTCGAGGGCCAGTTGCAGACGCGCAAATGGCAGGACCAGACCGGCAATGACCGCTACACGACCGAGGTCGTGCTGCAGAAATTCCGCGGTGAGTTGCAGATGCTCGACGCGCGCGGCGAGGGCGGCGGTCAGGTCGGCAGCTATGCCGGTGGCGGCAACAGCAGCCGCGGCTCGGATTTCGGCCAGTCCGGCCCGAACGACAGCTTCAGCCGCGGCGGCGGTGGTGGCGGCTCCAGGGGTGGCGGCGGCGGCGCGTCGCGCGAACTCGACGACGAGATCCCGTTCTGAGCGCCAGGACCACGTAACCGGCATTGAGGAGGGGAGATGTCGCTCGGACCATTGCTATCCGCGCCCCCTCCCATTCCGTGGCATGCATTCGCGGCCCTTGCCGCCCTGGCGATTGGCGGCGCGCAGCTGGCGCTGCCGAAAGGCACGCCGAGCCACCGCGTGATGGGCTATGCCTGGGCGGCGCTGATGCTGGTCATCGCCGTCTCGAGTTTCTGGATCCAGCAGATCCGCCTGATCGGCCCGTTTAGTCCGATCCATCTGCTGTCGATCCTGGTGCTGGTCACCGCGCCGCTGGCGGTGTGGTATGCGCACACCCATCGCGTCGCCGCGCATCGCGGCGCTATGATCAAGCTCTATGTCTTCGCCTTGATCGGCGCCGGCATCTTCACGCTGCTGCCTGGCCGGATCATGCATACGGTCATGTTCGGTCAATAGGCTAGCCAAGGCCTCGCAAGGAAAATGCCGTGAAAGCACGCGTCAAATGGGTCGAGGAACGCACCTTCGTCGGTGAGTCCGGCAGCGGCCACAAGGTTGTCCTCGGAACCGCGTCCGGCCCGGAGGGCAAAACGCCGGGGCCGAGCCCGATGGAGCTGGTGCTGATCGGCACCGGCGGCTGCTCGGCCTACGATGTCGTCCACATTCTCGAAAAAGGCCGCGAGGCGATCGAGGATTGCGTCGTCGAGCTCGACGCCGACCGCGCCGAGAAGGAGCCCAGGGTCTTCACCCGCATCCACATGCATTTCATCGTCAAGGGCCGCGCGCTCTCGCATGACAAGGTCAAGCGGGCGATCGACCTCTCGATCGAAAAATATTGCTCCGCCACCGCCATGATGGCCAAGACGGCCACCGTCACCCACGATTTCGAGGTCGTCGATACGGCGGCGAAATAGGGCAATAGGCAGTAGGCAGTAGGGTACGGCTCAAGCAGCCATCAGCGCCTTGACCCCGTCGGCGACAAACTGCACCGCCAGCGCCGCCAGGATGACGCCGAGCAGCCGCGTCAGGATGGAGCGGCCGGTCTGGCCGAGGATGCGGTCGATGCGCTCCGCCAGCACGAACACCAGATAGGTGATGGCGAGGCAGACGAAGATGATGCCGACCAGCGCCGCCTGCGCCGCGAACCCGTCGAAGTGTCCCGACAGCAGCACCGTAGCCGAGATCGCGCCGGGGCCGGCGATCAGCGGGATCGCCAACGGGAAGGCGGCGATGTTGTGGATCATATCCTTGGTGATGGCGACGTCGCCGATCTTCTCCTTGCGGTCCTGCCGGCGCTCGAACACCATTTCGAAGGCGATGAAGAACAGCAGGAAACCGCCGGCGACGCGGAAGGCCGGCAGCGTGATGCCGAACACCGACAGGATCGACGCGCCGGCAACCGCGAACAGCGCCATCACCAGGAAGCCGATCACCGAGGCGCGCACCGAAACCTGCTGGCGCTCCTCGCGGTTCATGCCGCGCGTCACGGCGAGGAAGAGCGGCGCCAGCCCCGGGGGGTCGATGGTCACCAGTATGGTGACGAAGGCGTTGAACAGGCTGTCGAAACTCGGCATCGCTGGTCCCCTCCTGCCGGGCGAAGCCCAAGCTCGCCAATTGGTAGAGCAAAGCGGAAGCGGTGGGAACAGGAAGGGAGGGGATTTCAGCCGGCTATTCGGCTTTGCCGCAGTAAGCCTCAAGCCGGTACCCGTCAGGGTCTATGACGAAGGCGGCATAGTAGTTGTCGCCATAGGCGGCGCGCAGGCCAGGCGGGCCATTGTCGCCGCCGCCGTCACGCAACGCAGCCGCATGGAAGGCATCGACGCTCTTGCGCGTCGGCGCGGCGAAACAGAAATGCAGGCCGGACTCCGTGTCCGCCGAAACCGGCCGCGCCGCTTCATTCACCCAGAGCGCCACCGCATCGGCGCCATAGCCAAGCGAGCCGGGCGACTGGCTGAGACAGCTATAGCCGAGCGGTTGCAGCACGGCATCGTAGAAGCGCTTCGAGACAGTCGCGTCGCGAACGCCGAGCGAGATGTGGTCAAGCATCGTTTTCTCCGTTTTTGCAATAGGTTGGCCGATCAGCCTTGAGTCGTGCGGCGGGCGAGGAATTCGACCTCGAGCCGCCAGGTGGCGCCGCCGTCAGGCGAGCGCTCGCCGAGCCAGCGGAACGAATTCTCGGTGATGCGCGAAAAGCTCCAACGCACCGACGCGCCGGAGCCATCGGCGCCGATCTGCACGATCGTATCGCCCTCGGCGCGGCCGAGTTGCCGGCTGTAGTATTGGTTACGGGGATCGCTCCAGAAGATGTGCCAGGCATCGACCCCGGGATCGTAGACGCGCAGCGTCGTGCCGTAGAACGTCCACGCGCCGAGGGATGTCTGCACACCAGTTTTGCGCGCGGGCAGGATCCACACATCCTGGATCGCCTTGCCCTCCAGAACCCAGCCGAAATGCACCTCGCCACGCCCGGTAAGAACCGTGCCATCTTCGAGATGGCGGGTGGCGTCGAACGTCCAGGCGCCGACGAAGCGGCCATAGAGCTCCAGCTTTTTGGCTAGGTCGGCGTTTGGGCTGGCGCTGTGCAGGGCCTCGGTGAAAGGATCGGTCATGATTGCTGCCTCGTTTGTCAGGAGAGGGCGAGCAATAGCGGCCGGACACGGTTCTGTGCTTGGGGAAAATTGCTATCTTTCCGGCCATGACGCGCGACAAGGAAATTGCTTCCGGGCAAGGCTGGCAGGTGTCGGACGTGGTGTGCACCGCCGGCGCCGGCGACAGCCCGTTCGAGGAAGAGCATCGCGGCTTTTGCGTCGCCGCGGTGACCCAGGGCACGTTCCGCTACCGGACGCGCGAAGGCACGGCGATGCTGGCGCCCGGCGCGATCCTGCTCGGCAATCCAGGCGCCTGCTATGAATGCGGGCATGAGCACGGCGCCGGCGACCGCTGCCTCTCCTTCCATTTTTCGCCGGCCTACATGGAACGCGTCGTTGCCGACGTGCCTGGCGCCAGGCGGCTTGGCTTCACCGGCCCGCGCCTGCCGCCCTTGCCGGCGCTCGCGTCGTTGCTTGCTGAAGCGGAGGCCGCGCGGGAGACAGGCGATACTGATGCATTCGAGGAAATCGGCCTGCGCATTGCCGGGGCGGTGGTCACGGCGAGTTCGGATGCCGCCGATGCCGTCGTCACGCCAAGCCGGCGCGACCAGAAACGGGTCGCCGAGGCGGTGCGGCTGATTGAACTCGACGCGGACCGCCCGCTGTCGCTCGCCGACCTCGCCAGCAGCGCGGCGACCAGCCCCTATCATTTCCTGCGCACCTTCCGACAGGTGGCCGGGATGACGCCCTACCAGTTCCTGCTCAGGACCAGGCTGCACAGGGCCGCCGTGCGGCTGCGAACCTCCGACACGGCGATCTCGACGATCGCCTTCGACGCCGGCTTCAACGACCTGTCGACCTTCAACCGCCGCTTCCGACGCGAGATGGGAGAAGCGCCCGGCGCCTACCGGGCGGGCCGGACGTGCCGCCGCTGAGGACACCCGCAAGGCCGCCAACGGGGCCAGTTCAGCGTATTTGCGGTTCCCGCTCGATGAGGCGATCGGTTGCGAACCAGCCGCAGCGGCGGCAAAACCCGCCGTGGCCATATCGTCGCAATCAGCGGTATCCTTTTGAAATTGCCGTCAAAATTGTCTCTGGAAAAGCGCCATGAAGATTGGAGTTTCGGCGCCGCTTCCTATATAAGCAGCAAGTGATTCCCGACTGGATTGTGACCTGATTTGACCGACCAGAAGACACCGCGCGGGCCGGACGGCGGCCCCAACGGCATCGAGCCGATTTCGATCATCGAGGAGATGCAGCGCTCCTATCTCGATTACGCCATGAGCGTGATCGTCAGCCGCGCGCTGCCCGACGTGCGCGACGGCCTGAAGCCGGTGCATCGCCGCATCCTCTACGCTTCGCATGAGAGCGGCTACCACTGGAACCGCAAATATGTGAAGTCGGCGCGCCCGGTCGCCGACGTGATGGGTAAATACCATCCGCATGGCGACGCCTCGATCTATGACGCCCTCGTGCGCATGGCGCAGGACTGGTCGCTGCGCGTGCCGCTGATCGACGGGCAGGGCAATTTCGGCTCGATCGACGGCGATCCGCCGGCGGCCATGCGCTACACCGAGTCGCGTCTGACCAAGGTCGCGCATGAATTGCTGGAGGATATCGACAAGGAAACCGTCGATTTCCAGGACACTTACGATGCGTCGGGCAGCGAGCCGAAGGTGCTGCCGGCGCGCTTTCCCAACCTACTGGTCAACGGCTCCGGCGGTATCGCCGTCGGCATGGCCACCAACATCCCGCCGCACAATCTCGGCGAAGTCTGCAACGGCGCCATCGCCCTCATCGACAATCCGGCCATCGACCTGCCGGCGCTGATGGAGATCGTGCCTGGGCCGGATTTCCCGACCGGTGGCATCGTGCTTGGCCGTTCCGGCATCTACAGCGCCTATTCGACGGGGCGCGGCTCCATCGTCATGCGCGGCCGCGTCAACATCGAGGCCCGCGGCAACGACCGTGAATCGATCGTCATCACCGAGATTCCCTATCAGGTGAACAAGGCCTCGATGATCGAGAAGATGGCCGAGCTGGTGCGCGACAAGCGCATCGAGGGCATTTCCGACATTCGCGACGAGAGCGACCGCCAGGGCTACCGCGTCGTGGTCGAGCTGAAGCGCGACGCCGTCGCCGACGTCATCCTCAACCAGCTCTATCGCTTCACGCCGCTGCAGACCTCCTTCGGCGCCAACATGGTGGCGCTGAACGGCGGCAAGCCGGAAGTGATGACGCTGATCGACATGCTGAAGGCCTTCGTCAGCTTCCGCGAGGAGGTGATCAGCCGCCGCACCAAGTATCTGTTGCGCAAGGCGCGCGAACGCGCCCACGTCCTGGTCGGCTTGGCCATCGCCGTCGCCAACATCGACGAGGTGATCAAGCTGATCCGCACGGCGCCCGATCCGCAGACGGCGCGCGAGCAGTTGATGGAGCGGCGCTGGCCCTCCGGCGACGTCGAGTCGTTGATCCTGCTGATCGACGACCCGCGCCATCGCATCAACGAGGACGGCACCTACAACCTCTCCGAGGAACAGGCACGCGCCATCCTCGAATTGCGCCTGCAGCGCCTGACCGCGCTCGGTCGCGACGAGATCGCCGACGAGTTGAACACGATTGGCGCGGAAATCATTGATTATCTTGATATTTTGTCGTCTCGCGCGCGCATCCAGCAGATCGTCAAGGACGAGCTGATCGCGGTTCGCGACGAGTTCGGCACGCCGCGCCGCACCGAGCTCTCGGACGGCGGCGCGGACATGGAAGACGAGGACCTGATCCAGCGCGAGGACATGGTCGTCACCGTCAGCCATTCCGGCTACATCAAGCGCGTGCCGCTGTCCCTCTACCGGGCGCAGCGCCGCGGCGGCAAGGGCCGCTCCGGCATGTCGACCAAGGACGAGGATTTCGTCACCCGGCTGTTCGTCGCCAACACGCACACGCCGGTGCTGTTCTTCTCCTCGCGCGGCATCGTCTACAAGGAAAAGGTGTGGCGCCTGCCGATCGGCAACCCGCAGTCGCGCGGCAAGGCGCTCATCAACATGCTGCCGCTGGAGCAGGGCGAGCGCATCACCACCATCATGCCGCTGCCCGAGGACGAGGCGAGCTGGGGCGAGCTCGACGTGATGTTCGCCACCACGCGCGGCACCGTGCGCAGGAACAAGCTGTCCGACTTCGTCCAGGTCAACCGCAACGGCAAGATCGCCATGAAGCTGGAGGAGGAGGGCGACGAGATCCTCGGCGTCGAGACCTGCACCGACAATGACGATGTGCTTTTGACCGCGAATTCGGGCCAGTGCATCCGCTTTCCGGTCAGCGACGTGCGCGTCTTCCAGAGCCGCAATTCTGTCGGCGTGCGCGGCATAGCCATGGCCGACACCGACCGCGTCATCTCCATGTCGGTGATTGAGAATGTCGACGCATCGCCGGCCGAGCGCGCCGCCTATCTCAAGCGGGCGGCGGCGGAGCGGCGGCTTGCAGCCGGTGTGGCCGGCGAGGAAGAAGAGATCGCGCTGACCAACGAGGAGATCGGCGAGGAGGCGGAGCTTTCCGACGAACGCTACGAATTCCTCAAGGAGCACGAGCGCTTCGTGCTGACGGTGACGGAATATGGCTATGGCAAGCGGTCGTCGTCCTATGACTTCCGCCTGACCGGGCGCGGCGGCAAGGGCATCCGCGCCACCGACGTGTCGAAGGTGGCCGAGATCGGCCAGCTCGTGGCGACCTTCCCGGTCGGCAATGATGACCAGATCATGCTGGTTTCGGATGGCGGCACGGTCATACGCGTTCCGGTCTTCGGCATCCGTTTTGCCAGCCGGGCCACCAAGGGCGTCACCATCTTCAACACGGCCGAGGGCGAGAAGGTCGTCTCGGTGGAGCGGATTTCAGAACCGCAATCGGACGAGGAAGAGAGCGTCGAGGGCGAGACGGACGCCACGGACGCCGCTCCCGATACCGCCGAATAGGCCTTGAAACGGCAACGCCGGCCAGACGGCCGGCGCAATCAGGACTGTCGCCGCAATCAGGCGGGTCGAATTCAGTAGTGGCGGTAGGGTTTGCGGGCTTCGAAGCGCCGCGTGTTCGTCTTGGCGCGAACGCGCACGGCTTCCTGATGCAGGCCGAATGCGGTGGCGATCAGCATGGCGACTGTCATTGCGGTGGCTAGCATGTAGATCAGCATGTGCGTGTTCTCCTGCGCCTAATAACGGATAGATGGGACTTTGGTTTCATCTCCTGAAGCGGCAACCTAGTGAACGCTGCGTGAAACGTTCCTGATCGTCGCATTCATCTGTCGTTCACGTCTGCGAAAAGGTTCACGGATGCCTGATCAATCGGATTTGCGTTCCGTCCGCGCGCCCGCTAGAAGCCTGCCATGACCGAACGCATCGCCCTTTACGCCGGCTCCTTCGACCCGCTGACCAACGGCCACCTCGATGTGCTGAAGGCCTCGCTCGCCGTGGCCGACATCATTTATGCGGCGATCGGCATTCATCCCGGCAAGAAGCCACTGTTTTCCTTCGAGGAACGGGTGAAGCTGATCGAGGCGGCGACCAAGGCCGAATTCGGCCGCGACGGTGCCCGCATCAAGGTCGTGGCGTTCGACGGTCTGGTCATCGACGCGGCAAGGCGGGAGGGCGCCTCGATCATGATCCGCGGCCTGCGCGACGGCACCGATCTCGACTACGAGATGCAGATGGCCGGCATGAACGAGACCATGGCGCCGGAACTGCAGACGGTTTTTCTGCCCGCCAGCCCGTCGGTCAGAACCATTACCGCCACACTTGTCCGCCAGATAGCCTCGATGGGAGGCGACATCCGCCCCTTCGTGCCGGCGGCCGTCGCCGGGGCGCTGACAGCAAAATTCGCGAAATAGTGCATGTCGCCCAAAAGGGGATGCCGGCTTTGGGGTGACGACATGCACCAAACAAAAGATCTTCGGAGAAATACCATGCAGCTGAAGAAGCTCGCTACGTTCCTTGTCGTGCTGGCCGGTCTCGTGACCGCCTCGGTCTCGGCCTTCGCCGCCGATCCCGAAAACACCATGATCATCACGCTGAAGGATGGCGACGTGACCGTCGCGCTGCGCCCCGACCTGGCGCCCAAGCACGTCGCGCAGATCAAGAAGCTGGTGCGCGAGGGCGCCTACGACAATGTCGCCTTCCACCGCGTCATCGACGGCTTCATGGCGCAGACCGGCGACGTCAAGTTCGGCAACATGAAGAAGGGCTTCAACCCCCAGGCCGTCGGCACCGGCGGTTCCGACCTGCCGGACCTGCCGGCCGAATTCTCGCAGACCGAGCACTACAAGCGCGGCGTGGTCGGCATGGCCCGTTCGCAGGATCCGAATTCGGCGAATTCGCAGTTCTTCATCATGTTCGCGCCGGCGTCGTCGCTCGATGGCCAGTACACCATCGTCGGCAATGTCGTCAGCGGCATGGAGCTGGTCGACAACATCAAGAAGGGCGACGAGGCGGACAACGGGACGGTCAGCGACCCCGACCGGATGATCAAGGTGCGCATCGCCGCCGACAAGTAAAGTTGTCAAATCAAATCTGTTTTTTCAAAAGGATATCTGACATGGCTGAGATCAAGGACCGCGAGAACGCGCTCATCATGGAAACGACCAAGGGCCAGGTCGTCATCGAACTGTTCCCCGACCTGGCGCCCGGCCATGTCGCCCGCATCAAGGAACTGGCGCGCGAAGGCGCCTATGACGGCGTTGTCTTCCACCGCGTCATCGACGGCTTCATGGCGCAGACCGGCGACGTCAAGTTCGGCAATTCGAGCAAGCCCTCTTTCGCGCCTTCGCGCGCGGGCATGGGCGGTTCCGACAAGCCGGACCTGAAGGCCGAGTTCTCCAACGCCAACCATGGCCGCGGCACCTGCTCGATGGCGCGCGCCCAGAACCCGAATTCGGCCAACTCGCAGTTCTTCATCTGCTTCGACGACGCCTCCTTCCTCAACCGCCAGTACACGGTTTGGGGCCAGGTCCTCGAAGGCATGGACAATGTCGACAAGATCAAGCGCGGCGAGCCGGTGCAGGACCCCGACAAGATCGTGTCGCTGAAGGTCGCGGCCGACGTCAAGTAAAGGCGGCATAACGATGATGGGCGCCGTCTGGTCCCTGCTCGGCATCCTGTCCGGCGCCTTCATCGCCGTTCAGGCGCCCATCAATTCGCAGCTGGCGCGCGGCCTGGGGCTGCCGGTCGCGGCGGCTGCGTTCTCCTTCCTGTCGGGCGCGGTCGTGCTCGGCATCATCGCTGTCGTCGTGGTGAAGCTGCAGGGCATTTCGCTCGACTGGAAGGCGCCGGCGCCATGGCTGTTCATCGCCGGCGGCATGCTCGGCGGCTTCTACGTCACGCTCTCGACCATTCTCACTCCGCGCATCGGCGCCGCCGCGCTGATGGCGTTCCTGGTCGCCGGCCAGCTGCTGGCCGGCATGCTCATCGACCGTGCCGGATTCCTCGGCGTGGCGGTGCGCGAGATCTCGCTCGGCCGCATTGCCGGCGCCGTGTTGCTGCTCGCCGGAGCGCTGCTCATCCGGCTCTTCTGATGCGCGTCGACCTCTTCGACTTCGACCTGCCGGAAGCGCGCATCGCGCTGCGCCCCGCCGAGCCGCGCGATAGCGCCAGGATGCTGGTCGTCAGGCCGGGGGAAGGGCTGTCCGACCGTACGGTGCGCGACCTGCCGTCGCTGCTCGGCGGCGGCGACGTGCTCGTCTTCAACGACACCAAGGTCATTCCGGCGCAGCTGAAGGGCATTCGCAGGCGCGGCGAGGCACAGGCGCAGGTCGAGGCGACGCTGCACATGCGGGTCGCGCCCGACCGCTGGCAGGCCTTCATGCGGCCGGGCAAGCGTATCAGTGCCGGAGACCGCATCCATTTCGGCCATGACACCAATTCCTGCTTCCTCGGCCAGCTCGACGCCACGGTGATCGAGAAGGGCGAGGCCGGCGAGGTTCTGCTCGGCTTCGATCTCTCCGGCCCGTTCCTCGACGAGGCGCTGCACGCCGTCGGCCACATCCCGCTGCCGCCCTACATCGCCTCCAAGCGCGACGACGACGAGCGCGACCGCAGCGACTACCAGACCATCTACGCCAGGGAGGAGGGCGCGGTCGCAGCGCCCACCGCCGGGCTGCATTTCACGCCCGAGCTGTTTGCCGCTCTCGACGCCAAGGGGGTGGAACGCCGCTTCGTCACGCTGCATGTCGGCGCCGGCACCTTCCTGCCGGTCAAGGCAGACGACACCGCCGACCACAAGATGCATGCCGAGACCGGCTCTGTCAGCGCCGAGACCGCCGAAGCGCTCAACGCGGCAAGGGCGCGGGGAGGGCGGATCGTCGCCGTCGGCACGACGTCGCTGCGCCTGCTGGAGAGCGCCGCCAGGGAAGACGGCAAACTCGCCGCATGGTCGGGCCCGACCGATATCTTCATCACACCCGGCTACCGCTTCCGCACCGCCGACCTGTTGATGACCAATTTCCATCTGCCGCGCTCGACGCTGTTCATGCTGGTGTCGGCCTTCAGCGGGCTGGAGACGATGCGCGCGGCCTATGCGCATGCCATCGACAGCGGCTACAGGTTCTACTCCTACGGAGACGCCAGCTTGCTTTACCGAGCGGAGACGAGCGATGGACGATGATCTGGAACACATGGACCGCGACGCTCTGGTCGCGGAGGTGAAGAAATTGCGCGCCGGGATTCGCACACATCGCGACTCCACCGGCCACGATCTCTGCTGGCATCACCCCGACCTCTGGGCCCTGCTGCCGGAAAAGACCGAACCTGCCATCGCGGTGCCGCCCTGGGAAAAATTCATGCGCGGCTGCATCCGCTACCGGCAGTCGCTCGACGAGCAGGCACCCGGCGCGCCTGTGCACGACAAGGATTTCAATGGCTGAGGCTTTCACCTTCAAGCTGCTTGCCACCGACGGCAAGGCGCGGCGCGGCGTGATATCGATGCCGCGTGGCGAGATCCGCACGCCGGCCTTCATGCCGGTCGGCACCGGCGGCACCGTCAAGGCCATGTATATGGACCAGGTGCGCGGCGTCGGCGCCGACATCATCCTCGGCAACACCTATCATTTGATGCTGCGGCCCGGCGCCGAGCGCGTGGCGAAGCTCGGCGGCCTGCATGAATTCGCGCGCTGGCCGCATCCCATCCTCACCGACAGCGGCGGCTTCCAGGTGATGTCGCTGTCCAAACTGCGCAAGCTCTCGGAAAAGGGCGTCACCTTCCGCTCGCATATAGACGGCGCGCCCTACGAGATGTCGCCAGAGCGATCGATCGAGATCCAGGGTCTGCTCGATTCCGATATCCAGATGCAACTCGACGAATGCACGGCACTGCCGGCCAAGCCGAAAGAGATCGAGCGCGCCATGGAACTGTCGCTGCGCTGGGCCGAGCGCTGCAAGACGGCCTTCGGCGACCAGCCGGGCAAGGCGATGTTCGGCATTGTCCAGGGCGGCGACATTGCCGATTTGCGCGTGCGCTCGGCGCAAGCACTGAACGCGATGGATCTGAAAGGCTATGCCGTCGGCGGGCTGGCCGTCGGCGAGCCGCAAGCGGTGATGCTGGAAATGCTCGACATCACCTGTCCCGAACTGCCGGCCGACAAGCCGCGCTACCTGATGGGCGTCGGCACGCCGGACGACATCTTGAAATCGGTGGCGCGCGGTATCGACATGTTCGACTGCGTGATGCCGACCCGCGCCGGTCGCCATGGCCTCGCCTACACGCGCCGCGGCAAGGTCAACCTGCGCAACGCCCGCCATGCCGACGATCCGCGCCCGCTGGACGAGGAGAGCGATTGCCCGGCCGCGCGCGACTATTCGCGCGCCTATCTGCACCATCTGGTGCGTTCGCAGGAATCGCTGGGGGCGATGCTGCTCACCTGGAACAACCTGTCCTACTACCAGAAACTGATGCAGGACATCCGCGCCGCGATCGAGGCCGGCGCCTTCGAGGCGCGCGCGGCCGAGATTTCCGAGGGCTGGGCGCGCGGCGATATTCCGGTCGTCTGACCGGATCAGGTGCTCAGCGACGTCGACGCCCGCAGGCTGCAGCCGGTGATCTGGAAGCTGCCGTCAGGCTGCTGCTCCAGCGTGTAGACCGCCTCGTAGTCCTTGCCGTCGGGCCCGACGATCATCACCTGCTGGATGATCGAGGTCGGGCCCGTCTGCTCGACCTTGCCGAAGGCATAGCTTTGCGGCTTGCGCACCGGCGCGTAGCCGTTGGTCACCATGTTCATGAACATGTCGACGGTCGGGAAGACGCGTTTCACGTTCGGCGCGGCGAAACTGTAGGCCTTGGCGCCGTCATTGGCGACGAAGGCCTTCAGCTGGCTGTCGATGACCGTCTGCGCCGCCTTGATCTCGGCGTCGCCGGCTAAGGCCGAGGACATGAACAGGAATGGAATGATTACGAATGCGAATAGTGAGCGGCGCATGGCCTGTCTCCGTTGTCCCCGGGGGAAATCGCAGTCCGAAGATGCATCCTAACATACGCATGGCATCGCTTGGTGGTTTCAGCAGCTCGCAAGCATCAGCCATTCGGCGCTGCCGAGCAGCCAACTGTGGTGCATGGCCGGCTGATGCTTGAAAGCCGGGCGGCAGTCTGCCAAAAGGGCCGCTTATTCGCTCACAGGCTAGGCAGGACCGGGCAATGAAGGCATTTTTCGTGCAGATTAAGTGCGATCTCGGCAAGGCCTATGAGGTCGCCAGCGCGCTTGCCGATGCCGAGATCGCATCGGAAATCTACTCGACTGCCGGCAATTACGACCTGCTCGCCAAATTCTATGTCGAGGACGACCAGGATGTCGGCCACTTCATCAACGAGAAGGTGCAGGTTTTGCCCGGCATCAAGGACACCTTCACCATCGTGACCTTCCGCGCCTTCTGAGTCGCCTTTTGTCGTTTGCCCGGGAGCAAGGCACAGCCTGACCCGGTCCTGTCGGCCCTGCCTTAATCTTGGGCAGTCCTGACATAACGACCGCCGTCACTCATCAAATCACCGATTGCGCTTGATTTTCTCCGGCGACGCCAGTGAAATGGTCTTACAGGGGAGTACGCGATTGGCAGCGTTCGATGAAATGCTTCCGGAAGTTTCCGGACTGAGAAGACCATATTCGGCTTATGATCGCTGGCTGAAGGAGCAAGACCCGGCCAGGCTTACCGAGAAAATGCAGGACGCCGAACGCGTCTTCCGCAAGACGGGCATCACCTTTGCCGTCTACGGCGAGCAGGAAGCCTCGGAGCGGCTGATCCCCTTCGACATCGTTCCGCGCATCATCTCGGGCAATGAATGGCGCCGCCTGACGCAAGGCATCGAGCAGCGCGTCCAGGCACTGAACGCCTTCCTCGACGACATCTACCACCGCCAGGAGATCCTGCGCGCCGGCCGCGTGCCCAGGGAACTGGTCGCCAAGAACGAGGCCTTCCTGCCTGAGATGATCGGCGTCAGGCCGCCCGCCGGCGTCTACACCCACATCATCGGCGTCGACATCGTGCGCATTTCGGAGAACGAGTTCTACGTTCTCGAGGACAATGCCCGCACACCCTCCGGCGTCTCCTACATGCTGGAGAACCGCGAGACGATGATGCAGCTCTTTCCCGAGCTGTTCCAGCAGATCAAGGTGCGGCCGGTCGAAAACTATCCGCAGCTCTTACGCCAGTCGCTGGCCGCGGTCAGGCCGCAGAGCACCAAGGGCGCGCCGACCATCGCCGTGCTGACGCCAGGCAGCTACAACTCCGCCTATTTCGAGCACGCCTTCCTCGCCGACCAGATGGGGGTGCAACTGGTCGAGGGCCAGGACCTGCGCGTCGTCGACGGCCACGTCGCGATGCGCACCACCGAAGGCTACAAGCAGATCGACGTGCTCTACCGCCGGGTGGATGATTCTTTCCTGGATCCGCTGACCTTCCGCCCGGACTCCGCACTTGGCGTTCCCGGCATCATGGACGTATACCGCGCCGGCAACATCACCATCGCCAACGCGCCGGGCACCGGCATCGCCGACGACAAGGCGATCTATTCCTACATGCCGGAGATCGTCGAGTTCTACACCGGCCGCAAGGCGATCCTCGGCAACATCCCGACCTGGCGCTGCTCCGAACCGGACAGCCTGAAATATGTGCTGGAGCACATCAACGAACTCGTCATCAAGGAAGTGCACGGCTCCGGCGGCTACGGCATGCTGGTCGGGCCGGCGGCGACCAAGAAGGAATGCCAGGATTTCGCCAAGAAGCTCGCGGCAAAGCCGTCGAACTACATCGCCCAGCCGACGCTGGCGCTGTCGACCTGTCCGATCCTGACCGAGAAGGGCCTGTCGCCGCGCCACGTCGATTTGCGCCCCTATGTGCTGGTCTCCGACCGTATCCAGATCGTGCCCGGCGGCTTGACGCGCGTGGCCCTCAAAGAGGGCTCTCTGGTGGTCAATTCCTCGCAGGGCGGCGGGACGAAGGATACGTGGGTGCTGGATGATTGAGCTGAGTGGGTAGGGATTGGTGAGTAGGCAGTAGGCAGTAGTGTGAAAGCATAGGGGACTGGGAATGCCGTATTTCATTGAAATTCAAGCTCTTACTACTGCCTACTCCCTATTCCCTACTCACTAGCCCGAAGGGCCACTTCCCATGCTTCTCGGCCGCACCGCCAACGGGCTCTACTGGATGAACCGCTACATCGAGCGGGCCGAAAACATGGCCCGCCTTGTCGATGCCGGCCTGCGCATGGCGCTCACCCGTACGCAGAACGCGTCGGAAGAATGGAATTCCGTGTTGCTTAGCGCCGGATCCGACGTCGCCTTCACCCAGAAGTATCAGGATTATACCGCGGCCAACGTCTCGGACTTCCTGCTGCGCGACACCTCGAACCCGTCGAGCACGATGTCGGCGATCGAGACCGCCCGCAACAATGCCCGCATGGTGCGCACCGCGCTGACGCGCGAGACCTGGGAAAGCATCAACGAGGCCTGGATGTCGCTGAAGCGCATGCTGGCCAAGCCCACCGACGAACGCGACCTGCCGACCGTGCTCGACGCCATCAAGCGCGAGACGGCGCTGATCCGCGGCTCCTTCTACGGCACCATGCTGCGGAACGAGATCTTCGATTTCTCGCAACTCGGCACCTATGTCGAGCGCGCCGACAACACGGCCCGCATCCTCGACGTCAAATATTACGTGTTGCTGCCCTCGATCTCCTGGGTCGGCTCGACGCTCGACAACTATCAGTGGGAATCGATCCTGCGCTCGGTGTCGGCGCATCGCTCCTACCGGTGGGTCTACGATGCCGACTACAAGCCGACCAACATTGCCGACTACCTGATCCTCAATGTGCGCATGCCGCGTTCGCTCACCTTCTGCTACCGCTTCCTCGCCGAGCATCTGAAATTCCTGGGCGACGACTATGGCGAGCGCCACGCTTGCCATGCCACGGCCGAGAAGACGCAGGCGATGCTGCGGGCGGGCTCGATCAAGGATATATTCGACGCCGGCCTGCATGAATTCCTGGCCAACTTCATCCGCGACAACACCAGGCTCGGCGACGAGATCGCGCAGGACTACAGGTTCTATTGAGCTTCATGCTCGCAAACGGAAAATGAAGCCATGCGGCTCAAGATCACCCATCGGACCGAGTACCGCTACGATGCGCCGGTGCAATATCTGCTGCAGCGGCTGCGCCTGCTGCCGGTCAGCGGCCACACGCAGACCGTGCAGTCCTGGGGCCTGAACATCGACGGCGCGCGCGAGGAGGTGCGTTTCACCGACCACTTCGGCAACGACACAAGGCTTCTGAGCGTCGAAGGCGAGCCTCACGCCATCACCATCGAAGCGTCGGGCGATGTGCTCACGCGCGACACCACTGGCGTATCCGGTCCGCATCATGGTTTCGCGCCGCTCTGGCTGTTTGCCCAGGAAACGCCGTTGACCGCCGCCGGCGAAGGCATTCGCGAGCTTGCCGGCTCGGCGGGGAAGGGCACCGATATCGAGCGGCTGCACCGGCTGATGGGCACGATCGGCGAGCGTGTCGCCTACAAGCCTGGCGCCACCACCGTGATGACGCCGGCCGAGGAGGCGCTGGCGTTGAAGACCGGCGTCTGCCAGGACCACAGCCATATCTTCGCCGCCGCGGCGCGCGCCATGGGGTTTCCGGCCCGCTATGTCAGCGGCTATCTGATGATGGACGCGACTGTCGAGCAGGCGGCAAGCCACGCCTGGGCCGAGGCGCATGTTCAGGGCCTCGGCTGGGTTGCCTTCGATGCCGCCAACGGCATCTCTCCCGACGAACGCTATGTCAGGGTGGCGACGGGTCGCGACTACCGCGATGCCTCGCCCATATCAGGGATTCTGCTCGGTCAAGCGGACGAGAAGCTTGCCGTCACCGTCACGGTAGAGCAGTAATTCAGCAAGATTCGCCGCTGGAGCGGTGCGGCTTTGATAGAATCGCCGATCAGCTCCAGGTTTTTTGACGCAATTCCGGGCGGAAAGGCGCTACGCACTTTTCCTCGAATTGCTCTGGAAGTGCAGCCATGACCTATTGCGTCGGCCTGAAGATCGATCGCGGACTCGTGTTCATGTCGGACACGCGCACCAACGCCGGCATGGATTCGATCTCCACCTTCAAGAAGATGCATGTCTGGGAGGAGCCCGGCGAACGCGTCATCGTGCTGATGTCGGCCGGCAATCTGGCGACCACGCAGGCCGTCGTCAGCCTGCTCGACGAACGCACCAAGGCGGTTGCCGATCGTCACGCGACGCTGCTCGAGACGCCGTCCATGTATCAGACGGTGCGGCTGGTCGGCGACACGGTCAAGGAGGTCATCGCTCATTCCTCGCCGGCCGGCGACAAGGCCGATTCCTATTTCAACGCCTCCTTCATCCTCGGCGGCCAGATCAAGGGCAGCCCGCCGCGGCTGTTCATGATCTATCCGGAAGGCAATTTCATCGAATCGACCGACGACACGCCGTTCTTCCAGATCGGCGAGACCAAATACGGCAAGCCGATCATCATCCGCGCCTATGAGCGCACCATGAGCCTGGCCGAGACGGTGAAGCTGCTTCTGGTCTCATTCGATTCGACGCTGAAGTCGAACCTGTCGGTCGGCCTGCCGCTCGATCTCCTGTTCTACGAGAAGGACGCCTTCAAGGTCAGCATGAAGAAGCGCATCGGCCAGGACGATCAATATTACCGCACCATCTCGGACGGCTGGTCGAACGCGCTGAGGACGGCCTTTGCCAGCCTGCCGGACTATCCGGGCTAGGGCGGCGCGACCTCGCTGGCGCATTGCCTTTATATATTTAACATGTTAATCACAATTCGAGCCGGCTGAACTCGCCGGCGCCGCCGCCGGCTATCGGGAGGAAACATGGACAACAGCGAATTCCGCGCATGGTCGAGGCGTGCCGCGGACTGGGGCGTCGACTACCGCGACACCTTGCGCGAACGGCCGGTGCGGCCAGCGCTCGCGCCCGGCGAGGTCTTCCGTGCCATCGAGGTCTCGCCTCCGGAAACCGCGGAGCCGATGGAGCGGATCTTCGCCGATTTCGAGGAAAAGATCGTGCCCGGCATGACGCATTGGCAGCATCCGCGCTTCTTCGCCTATTTCCCGGCCAATGCTGCGCCCGTCTCGGTGGTAGCCGAATATCTTGTCTCCGCGATGGCAGCGCAGTGCATGCTGTGGCAGACCTCGCCGGCGGCGACCGAGCTGGAGACCCGAACCGTCGACTGGATGCGCCAGGCGCTCGGCCTGCCGGAAGGGTTTTCCGGTGTCATCCAGGACTCGGCCTCGTCGGCGACGCTGGCCGCCGTGCTCACCATGCGCGAGCGCGCGCTCGACTGGCAAGGCAACCGCAAGGGTCTCGCCGGGCAGGCGCGGCCGCGCGTCTATTCTTCCGACCAGGTCCACACCTCGATCGATCGCGCCATCTGGGTCGCCGGCATCGGCGAGGAGAACCTCGTGCGCATCCCAGCAGCCGGCCGCTTCCGCGCCATGGACACCGTGGCCCTCGAGGCCGCGATCGTCTCCGACCGCGAGGCCGGCATGCTGCCGGCGGGTATCATCGCTTGCGTCGGCGGCACCAGCACCGGCGGCACCGACGACATCGCCGCCGTGGCTGCTGTCGCCAAACGGCACGGGCTCTATCTGCACGTTGACGCCGCCTGGGCCGGATCGGCGATGATCTGCCCGGAGTACCGGCATTTCTGGGCCGGCGTCGAGGACGCCGATTCCATCGTGTTCAATCCGCACAAATGGCTGGGCGCGCAATTCGACTGCTCGATCCAGTTCATCCGTCAGCCGGAAGATCTCGTGCGCACGCTTGCAATCAAGCCGGACTATCTGAAGACCCACGGCCACGACGGCATCATCAACTACTCGGAATGGTCGGTGCCGCTCGGTCGCCGGTTCCGGGCGCTGAAACTCTGGTTCCTGCTTCGCGCCCATGGGCTGGAAGGGCTGCGCACCATGATCCGCAATCACGTCACCTGGAGCCAGGCTCTCGCCGCGCGGCTTGCGGGGGAGGCGGACTTCGAGATCGTGACCGAGCCAATGCTGTCGCTGTTTTCGTTCCGGCATCGGGCAGAACCGGGCGCCAACCCCGACGAGCACAATCTTCGCCTGGTCAATGCCATCAACGATGACGGCCGCATCTACCTGACGCAGACAAAGGTCGATGGCGCGATCGCGATCCGTTTCCAGGCCGGCCAGTTCGAGGCGACGGCGGCCGATGTCGAGGCGGCATTCGACGTCATCACCGAAATCGCTCGCCGCCCCACCTGAAGCAACTCGCCGCAGCTTGCGGCCGGTTTGGCTTTGGGATCATATGGTTTTCGTTAGCCGGCTTATCCCTTTTCATCGCTTTCGTTTTGCGATATAGACAAGAAAAACGAAAACGGGAGGGAGAGCGATGTTTCTGTCGCCGCGTCATGCCGAGATCATCCAGATGGCCAAGGACCATGGCCGCGTGCTGGTCGACGACCTGGCAACGCATTTCAACGTGACGCCGCAGACCATCCGCAAGGACCTCAACGACCTCTGCGACCAGAGGCTGCTCACCCGCATCCATGGCGGGGCGCTGTTCCCGTCCGGGATCGAGAACATGGAATATGAGGCGCGCCGCAAGATCGCCGCCGACGAGAAGGAGGCGATCGGTCGCGCCGCCGCCAGGCTGATCCCCGACAACGCCTCACTGTTCATCAACATCGGCACTACAACCGAGTCCGTCAGCAAGGCCTTGCTGGACCACAACGGCCTCATGGTCATCACCAATAATATCAATGTTGCCAATAGGATGCGTGTCTATCCTTCGATCGAGGTAGTGATCGCCGGCGGCGTCGTGCGCGGATCTGACGGCGGTGTCGTCGGCGAGGCGGCCGTCGATTTCATCCGGCAGTTCAAGGTCGACTACGCCGTCATTGGCGCCTCGGCCATCGACCATGATGGCGCGCTGCTCGATTTCGACTTTCGCGAGGTCAAGGTTGCGCAAGCCATCATCGCCAACGCAAGGCACGTCATCCTGGTTTCCGACCAGACCAAGTTCGAGCGCACCGCGCCGGTCCGCATCGGCCATCTGTCGCAGGTCAACACCTTCATCACCGACCGCTGCGACATCCCCTCGGTGCGCAAGATCTGCGACGAAGCCGAGGTTCAACTGATCGAAACATCGCTGGGCTAGGCCATCTCCGCAGCGTCATCACACGCCTGTGATATTTCGTTTGACATTCGTTCCTATTTCGAATTAATTCCGTGACGGTTTCGCAAAAGACCAAAAATGCTGCAATGCGAAATCGCTGGAGGACTTCTTGGACGCATCACCGATCCATGACATTTTTGTCATTGGCGGCGGCATCAACGGCTGCGGCATCGCCCGCGACGCAGTTGGTCGCGGCTTCTCGGTCTTTCTCGCCGAGATGAACGATCTGGCCAGCGGCACCTCGTCCGGCTCGACCAAGCTGATCCATGGCGGCCTGCGCTATCTCGAGTTCTACGAATTCCGCCTGGTGCGCGAAGCGCTGATGGAGCGCGAAGTTCTCTGGAAGAACGCGCCGCACATCATCTGGCCGATGCGTTTCGTGCTGCCCTATGCCGAGGGCCTGCGGCCGGCCTGGCTGATTCGGCTCGGCCTTTTCCTCTACGACCACATTGGCGGCCGCAAACTGCTGCCGGCGACGAAGACGCTGGACATGGCGAGGGACCCGGCCGGCAAGCCGCTGAAGCCGCTGTTCCGCAAGGCCTTCGAATATTCCGACGGCTGGGTCAACGATGCCCGGCTGGTAGCGCTGAATGCTCGCGACGCGGCCGACCGCGGCGCTATCATCCGCACCCGCACCAAGGTCGTCGGCGCGCGCCGTGACGGCGACCTCTGGGCAATCCGGCTCGAGGACGTGCGGACCGGCGAGACCGAGGAAGTCAAGGCCAGGCTTCTGGTCAACGCCGCCGGCCCCTGGGTCGACCACGTGCTGTCGGCGACGGTCGGCCAGAACGACGTCCACAATGTCCGCCTCGTGCAAGGCAGCCACATCGTCATCGCCAAGAAGTTCGACGACCCGCGCGCCTATTTCTTCCAGAACAAGGACGGCCGCATCATCTTCGCCATTCCTTACGAGGAAGAGTTCACGCTGATCGGCACCACCGACCGCGACTATCCGGGCGATCCGCATGAGGTGAAGATCAGCGACACCGAGATCGACTATCTGTGCGCGGCGGCGAGCGAATATTTCGCTCAGGCCGTCAAGCGCTCGGACATCGTCTGGACCTATTCGGCCGTGCGCCCGCTCTATGACGACGGCGCCTCCAAGGCGCAGGAAGCGACCCGCGACTACGTGCTGAAGTCCGACGGCGGCGAGGGGGCAGCGCCGATCATCAACGCATTCGGCGGCAAGATCACCACCTATCGCCGGCTGTCGGAATCGATGCTGGAAAAGATCGAAGGCTTCCTCGGCAAGCGCGGCAAGCGCTGGACGGCGGACGCGCCTTTGCCGGGCGGCAACTTCCCTGCCACCGGCTTCGAGGCGCAAGTGGCGAAACTGAAGAGCGCTTATCCGTTCCTCGACCAGCGCCTGGCGCGTCGGCTGACCCGGCTCTACGGTACGCTGGCGCAGGCCGTGCTGGGCCTCGCCAAGTCGAATGCCGATCTCGGCCGCAACTTCGGCGCCGATCTCTATGAGGCCGAGATACGCTATCTGGTCCAAAACGAATGGGCGCTGACCGCCGAGGATGTATTGTGGCGCCGGACCAAGCGCGGCCTGCATCTCAGCCGAGAGCAGGCGGCGACGCTCGACGAATTCATGCGTGGAATAAGCCGCCGCCACGTCGCGGCGGCCGAATAGGATGGCCGTGTGATGCACAGAGCCGGGGAGGAGGCATCATGCTGGAACTGAGAAACGTGTCGAAGACGGTCGGCGCGGCGGAGCACATCCGTGACGTGTCGCTGACACTTCAGCATGGCTCGCTCAACGTGCTGCTCGGCCCGACGCTGTCAGGCAAGACCAGCCTGATGCGGCTGATGGCCGGCCTCGACGCGCCGACGTCCGGCTCGGTCTGGTTCGACGGCAAGGATGTCACCGGCCAGCCGGTGCAGAAGCGCAACGTCGCCATGGTCTACCAGCAGTTCATCAACTACCCGGCGATGACAGTCTACGAGAACATCGCCTCGCCGCTCAGGGTCGCCGGCGCCGAGCAGTCGAAGATCGACAAGGAAGTGCGCAACGCCGCGGCACTCCTGAAGCTCACGCCCTATCTCGACCGCACGCCGCTCAGCCTTTCCGGCGGTCAGCAGCAGCGCACCGCGCTGGCGCGCGCCATCGTCAAGAACGCCAGCCTCGTCCTGCTTGACGAGCCGCTCGCCAATCTCGACTACAAATTGCGCGAGGAGTTGCGCGCCGAGCTGCCGAAGATCTTCGCCGCCGCCGGCACCATCTTCGTCTACGCCACCACCGAGCCGCACGAGGCGCTGCTGCTCGGCGGCAATACGGCGACGCTCGCCGAAGGCCGCATCACCCAGTTCGGACCGACCATCGAAGTGTTCCGCAAGCCGGTCGACCTTGTGACGGCGAAGACCTTCGCCGACCCGCCGCTCAACACCATCGTGCTTGCCAAGAAGGGTGCGGTCTTCCTGCTGGAAGGCGGCGTCACGCTGCCGGTGCCGGCGGAGCTCGTCGGCATCGCCGATGCAAGCTATACGATCGGCTTCCAGCCCCACCATCTGTCGCTGGAGCGCCCCAACGCAGCCGCCGTGCCGGTGCGCGCCAAGGTCACCATCACCGAGATCACCGGCTCGGAGAGCTTCATCCATCTCGATTTCGCCGACGCGCGCTGGGTGATGCTGACCCACGGCATCCGCGACTTCGAGCCGGACGCCGAAGTCGAGGTCTTCATCGACCCGCGCCACATCATGGTCTTCGACGGAAACGGTCGCGCCGTCGCCGCGCCGAAGCTGGCGGCTTGAGGAGGAAGCGATGGCACGCATCGACGTCAACCACATCCGCCACTCCTATCTGCCCAATCCGCAGAAGGATTCAGATTTTGCCCTGAAGGAGGTGCATCACACCTTCGAGGATGGCGGCGCCTATGCGCTGCTCGGGCCTTCCGGCTGCGGCAAGACCACGCTGCTCAACATCATTTCGGGGCTGCTGCACCCTTCGCACGGCCAGTTGCTGTTCAACGGCAAGGACGTCACCAGGCTGTCGACGCAGGAACGCAACATCGCTCAGGTGTTCCAGTTCCCGGTCATCTACGACACGATGACCGTCTACGACAATCTGGCCTTCCCGCTGCGCAACCGCGGCGTGCCGGAAGCCGATGTCGACCGCAAGGTGCGCGAGACGCTGGAGATGATCGATCTCGCGTCATGGGCTAACAGGAAAGCGCGCGGCCTGACCGCCGACCAGAAGCAGAAGATCTCGCTCGGCCGCGGCCTGGTCCGCTCCGACGTCAACGCCATTCTGTTCGACGAGCCGCTCACCGTCATCGATCCGCATATGAAATGGGTGCTGCGCTCTCAGTTGAAGCAGCTGCACCGCCGCTTCGGCTACACCATGGTCTATGTCACGCACGACCAGACCGAGGCGCTGACCTTCGCCGACCGGGTGGTGGTCATGTATGACGGCGAGATCGTCCAGATCGGCACGCCGGCCGAACTGTTCGAGCGCCCGCGCCACACCTTTGTCGGCTATTTCATCGGCTCGCCCGGCATGAACGTCATGCCGGTGGCGATCGACGGCAGGACCGCGACGCTCGGCAACCAGCGCATCGAACTGCCGGGCGTGCCCAAGACTGTCGGTGCGAACGCCGGTGCCGGCTCGATCGAGCTCGGCATCCGCCCCGAATATGTCAGGCTCGGCCGCGACGGCATGGCCGTCAAGGTCAGCAAGGTCGAGGATGTCGGTCGCCATAAGGTGGTCCGCGCCAGCCTCGAGGGCCGCGAGATCGCCGCCGTCATCGGCGAGGACGACACCGTGCCGGCCGATCCGAAGGTTCGCTTCGACCCTGCCGGCATCAACATCTATGCCGATTCCTGGCGCGTCGAGATGGGGGCATAGATGGAAAAGACCTGGAACAACAAGGCCTGGTTCCTTGTCCTGCCGGTGCTGGTGCTGGTGGCGTTCTCGGCCGTCATCCCGCTGATGACCGTCGTCAACTATTCGGTGCAGGACACCTTCGGCAACAACGTCTTCTTCTGGGCAGGCACCGAGTGGTTCGAGGAGCTGCTGTCCTCCGACCGCTTCTGGGAAGCGATGGTCCGCAACCTGATCTTCTCCTTCATCATCCTCATCATCGAGGTGCCGCTCGGCATCTTCATCGCGCTCAACATGCCGAAGAAGGGCTGGGGCGTGCCGGTCTGCCTGGTGCTGATGGCGTTGCCGCTGCTGATCCCGTGGAATGTCGTCGGCACGATCTGGCAGGTCTTCGGCCGCAACGACATCGGCCTGCTCGGCTACTACGTCAATGCGCTCGGCATCGACTACAACTATGTCCAGGATCCGATCGACGCCTGGGTCACCGTCATCATCATGGATGTCTGGCACTGGACCAGCCTCGTCGTGCTGCTCTGCTATGCCGGCCTGGTCTCGATCCCGGATGCCTTCTACCAGGCGGCCAAGATCGACGGTGCCTCGCGCTGGGCGGTGTTCCGCTACATCCAGCTGCCGAAGATGCAGCGCGTGCTTCTGATCGCCGTGCTGCTGCGCTTCATGGACAGCTTCATGATCTACACCGAGCCTTTCGTCGTTACCGGCGGCGGCCCCGGCAATTCGACGACCTTCCTGTCGATCGACCTCGTCAAGACGGCGCTCGGCCAGTTCGACCTCGGTCCGGCGGCGGCGATGTCGCTGGTCTACTTCCTGATCATCCTTTTGTTGTCATGGGTCTTCTACACCGTGATGACCAACTACGACGCGGAGCGCTGAGATGAGCGGCGTCAACGAAAGAACAAACAGAGTGAGCGAGACGGCGGTTTCGGAAGGGCTGAGCAGCGCCCTGTCGCAGGACGAGGTGGCGCGGCTGATGCGGCGCCGCGGCGAGGAATCGCGCTGGTGGTGGATCGTGCCGACGGTCTACATCATCGTCATCCTGCTGCCGATCTACTGGCTCATCAACATGAGCTTCAAGACCAATGCCGAGATCGTCTCGTCGCTGACGCTCTATCCGCATGCGCCGACGCTCGCCAACTATCGCACCATCTTCAGCGACCCGTCCTGGTATTCGGGTTACATCAACTCGATCACCTATGTGGTGATGAACATGGTGATCTCGGTCGCCGTGGCGCTGCCGGCGGCCTATGCCTTCTCGCGCTACCGCTTCCTCGGCGACAAGCATCTGTTCTTCTGGCTGTTGACCAACCGCATGGCGCCGCCGGCGGTGTTCGCGCTGCCGTTCTTCCAGCTCTATTCGGCCTTCGGCCTGATCGACACCCATATCGCGGTGGCGCTGGCGCACTGCCTGTTCAACGTGCCGCTGGCGGTGTGGATCCTCGAGGGCTTCATGTCCGGCGTGCCGAAGGAGATCGACGAGACCGCCTATATCGACGGCTATTCGTTCCCGCGCTTCTTCGTGAAGATCTTCATGCCGCTGATCGCCAGCGGCATCGGCGTCGCCTGCTTCTTCTGCTTCATGTTCTCATGGGTGGAGCTGCTGATCGCGCGCACGCTGACCACCACCGACGCCAAGCCGATCGCCGCCACCATGACCCGCACCGTCTCGGCCGCCGGCATGGATTGGGGCCTGCTTGCCGCCGCCGGCGTGCTGACGCTGATACCCGGCGCGCTGGTCATCTGGTTTGTCCGTAACTACATCGCCAAGGGCTTCGCCCTGGGGAGGGTATGACCATGAACCTCGACCTCTCCTGGATGGCGTGGACTTGGCCGACGGCGGCCTTCTTCGGAACCGTCTTCCTGCTGCTTTGCGGTATGGCGGCGTGGGAATATGCCTCGCCGGGCGGCAATCCGCGCATCGGCGTGCTCCGCTTCGAGACGACGCGCGGCGACCGTCTCTTCCTTTCGCTGCTTGGCAGCGCCTTCATCCATCTCGCTTGGCTGGGTCTGGTTGGGCCCAACCTGTGGTGGGCTCTCGCTCTCTCCGTAGTCTACGCCATCGGCGTGTTCCGCTACGTATAGAGGGGGAAACTGTTGGAGCGGTCGCGTGCCGGCGGCCGCTCCAGATCGCACTTGAAACCTAAATGTGGAGGAAACTTATGCGACGGCAAATTTTAACATCAACGACCGCCATTGTCCTATTGCTCGGGGCAGGCAATGCCTATGCCGGTATGGACGAGGCCAAGGCCTTCCTGGACAAGGAAATCGGTCCGCTGTCGACGCTCTCGCGCGCCGACCAGGAAAAGGAAATGCAGTGGTTCATCGACGCCGCCAAGCCGTTTGCCGGCATGGACATCAAGGTCGTCTCCGAAACCATCGCCACCCATTCCTATGAATCGCAGGTGCTGGCGCCGGCCTTCTCGGCCATCACCGGCATCAAGGTGACGCACGACACGATCCAGGAAGGCGACGTCGTCGAGAAGATCCAGACCCAGATGCAGACCGGCCAGAACCTCTATGACGGCTGGGTCAACGACTCCGACCTGATCGGCACCCACTGGCGCTACCAGCAGGTGCGCAACCTGTCCGACTGGATGGAAGGCGACGGCAAGGACGTCACCAATCCGAACCTCGACCTCAAGGACTTCATCGGCACCTCGTTCACCACGGCGCCGGACAAGAAGCTCTACCAGCTTCCCGACCAGCAGTTCGCCAACCTCTACTGGTTCCGCTACGACTGGTTCAACGACGAGAAGAACAAGGCCGACTTCAAGGCCAAGTACGGCTACGACCTCGGCGTGCCGGTCAACTGGTCGGCCTATGAGGATATTGCCGAGTTCTTCACCGGCCGCGAGATCGACGGCAAGAAGGTCTATGGCCACATGGACTACGGCAAGAAGGACCCGTCGCTCGGCTGGCGGTTCACCGACGCCTGGCTGTCGATGGCCGGCAACGGCGACAAGGGCATCCCGAACGGTCTGCCGGTCGACGAATGGGGCATCAAGGTCGACGAGAATTCACGTCCGGTCGGCTCCTGCACCGCGCGCGGCGGCGACACCAACGGCCCGGCTGCCGTCTACTCGATCCAGAAGTACCTCGACTGGCTGAAGGCCTACGCTCCGGCCGAAGCCCAGGGCATGACCTTCTCCGAATCCGGCCCGGTGCCGGCGCAGGGTGCGGTCGCACAGCAGATCTTCTGGTACACCGCCTTCACGGCTTCGATGGTCGACGCCGGCGCCAAGGCGGTTATGAACGACGACGGCACGCCGAAGTGGCGCATGGCGCCGTCGCCGCACGGTGTCTACTGGAAGGACGGCATGAAGCTCGGCTACCAGGACGTGGGTTCATGGACGCTGATGAAGTCGACGCCGACCGACCGCGCCAAGGCCGCCTGGCTCTACGCGCAGTTCGTCACCTCGAAGACCGTCGACGTCAAGAAGAGCCATGTCGGCCTGACTTTCATCCGCGAGAGCACGATCCACGACAAGAGCTTCACCGAGCGTGCTCCGAAGCTCGGCGGCCTGATCGAGTTCTACCGCTCGCCGGCCCGCGTCCAGTGGTCGCCGACCGGCACCAACGTGCCTGACTATCCGAAGCTGGCTCAGCTCTGGTGGCAGGCGATCGGCGATGCCTCGTCCGGCGCCAAGAGCGCGCAGGAAGCCATGGACTCGCTCTGCGCCGAGCAGGAAAAGGTCATGAGCCGCATCGAGAAGTCGGGCGTCCAGGGCGATATCGGCCCGAAGATGGCCGAAGAGCATGACCTCGCCTACTGGAACGCCGACGCGGTCAAGAAGGGCAATCTCGCGCCTCAGCTGAAGATCGAGAACGAGAAGGAAAAGCCGATCACCATCAACTATGATGAGCTGGTCAAGAGCTGGCAGAAGTAAGACTGACTGATGCGGGCGTCAGCGCCCGCATGGATCCTGCGGGGGAGGCGGCTTTTGCCGTCTCCCCTGTTGCATGAAGAGTGGAGGGAACGGCAATGAGCGGCTTTGTGCTTGCCATCGATCAAGGGACCACATCGACCAGGGCGATCCTGTTCGACGACAAGATGAAAGTCGCCGGCACCGGCCAGCAGGAATTCACCCAGCATTATCCGGCCTCAGGCTGGGTCGAGCACGATCCGGAGGAGATCTGGGCAAGCGTGGTGGCGACGGTGAAGGCCGCGCTGAAGACGGCCGGCAGCAATGCCTCGGATGTGGCGGCGATCGGCATCACCAACCAGCGCGAGACCGTCGTCATCTGGGACAGGGCGACCGGCAAGCCGATCCACAACGCCATCGTCTGGCAGGACCGCCGCACCGCGCCGCTCTGCCAGAAGCTGAAGAAGCAGGGGCTGGAAAAGACTTTTACCAATAAGACCGGTCTACTGCTCGATCCCTATTTCTCCGGCACCAAGATTGCCTGGATGCTGGACAAGGTGAAGGGCGCCAGAAAGCGCGCCGAAAAGGGCGAACTGCTCGCCGGCACCATCGACAGTTTCCTGATCTGGCGGCTGACCGGTGGCAAGGTCCACGCCACCGACGCAACCAATGCCTCGCGCACGTTGGTCTACAACATCGAGAAGAATGTGTGGGACGACGAGCTGCTGTCGATCCTGCGCATCCCGGCCGCGCTGCTGCCCGAGGTGAAGGACTGCGCCGATGACTATGGCGTGACCGAGAAGGGTTTGTTCGGCGCCGAAATAAGAATCCTCGGCGTCGCCGGCGACCAGCACGCGGCGACCATCGGCCAGGCCTGTTTCGAGCCCGGCATGATGAAATCGACCTACGGCACCGGCTGCTTCGCGCTGCTCAACACCGGCGCCGATCTGGTGCGCTCGAAGAACCGGCTGCTCACCACAATCGCCTACCGGCTGAACGGCAAGACCACTTATGCGCTGGAAGGCTCGATCTTCATCGCCGGCGCCGCCGTGCAATGGCTGCGCGACGGCATCAAGGTGATCGGCAAGGCCGAGCAGAGCGGCGCGCTCGCGGCAGCCGCCGATCCGGCGCAGAATGTGTATCTGGTGCCGGCCTTCGTCGGCCTCGGCGCGCCGCATTGGGACGCCGAGGCGCGCGGCGCGATCTTCGGCCTGACCCGCAACTCAGGCCCGGCGGAGTTTGCCCGCGCGGCATTGGAATCCGTCGCCTATCAGACCCGCGACCTGCTCGACGCCATGCGCAAGGATTGGAAGGGGGCATCCGCGAAAACCGTGCTGCGGGTCGACGGCGGCATGGTCGCTTCCGACTGGACCATGCAGCGCCTGGCCGACATCCTCGACGCGCCGGTCGACCGGCCGACCATCCTCGAGACGACCGCGCTCGGTGCCGCCTGGCTGGCGGGCTCGAAGGCGGGCGTGTGGCCGAAGGCGAAGGACTTCGCCAAGACCTGGGCGCTCGACCGCCGCTTCAAGCCGGAGATGGACGCTGCGACACGCTCCGCCAAGCTGGCGGGCTGGCGCGACGCTGTGCGCAGAACGCTGAGCGTGCCATAAGAAGCCCCATCAGGCGCTGAGTACTGGGGGCGAGAGGGAATGGATCCCTGGAGGCGCTCGGCTGAGGGCTGACCGGGGCAATGGTTCGAATCTGCGGTGCGCTCGGCGCTTACCGCTCCCCACGCGGTGAAGGCGGAGGCCTGTATCTGATCTTCAAGACCATCAGCTGGGCCAGCTGATCCGCGCATCACTTCCTTTGCGACCGGGATATCGCGCAAGGCCCGTGCCGTTGCCGGCACGGGCCCTCGCAGCCTCCCGTGTTCCGATGGTCAGGTCAGTAGGGCGAAATGCACTGCTGACGCGGGCCGTTGTACGGCTGGAACGTATTGTCCCAGGCGCGATAGGACCGGTACCGGTCGTAGCACCACTGCACATGCGCATCGCCGCCGCGATAGACACGGGTCCGGTTGCTGTTGACGATGGCGCCGGTGATCAGCGCGCCGGTCGCGAAAGCAGCCAGCGGGAACCAGAAGTCGCCATGGCGGCGATAGCCGCGGCGATATTCGCGATAGCCGCGATGGCCATTCCAGTACATGTCACCGTTGCGCGAATAGACGCGGTTGCGCGACATGGTGCGGTGCCGTCGCCACTCCTGGTATTGAACCGTCTGGACATCAGACGAAAGCCCTTGCGGCTGCGGCGCATAGATTGGCTGGGCATTCACGGACATGACGTCCGCTGCCACGAACGAAGCCGACAGCGCGGCCGCCAGCAGGCTTGATGCGATCCTGTTCATCGCTCTTCTCCTCGAAGGGTGTTGATGTCCCTTGTGGGAAAAAAACGGGTGACGTAGGCAATTGTTCCCACGTTCCCGTCCAGATTGCAGAATGCGCCCCGATGGTAGCAGCGCTTGGATGCAAGGCCCAGCCTTCGACCCTCTCGCGCGCTGTGCCGCGCACGCTCGCATGGCTCACAATGCCGCGCCGGACACGGCCTGGAGGCCATGTTTTTCCGGTTGACCGGTCGATGCACTCTCCCTATGTTCCGCCCAATTTCGAGGGCGGCCTTATTCGAGCCCGCGGGAGCGCGTAGCTCAGCCGGTAGAGCAACTGACTTTTAATCAGTAGGTCATGGGTTCGAATCCCATCGCGCTCACCAAATTAATCAATGAATTCAGAAAGATATCGTTTCGCCTGAAACGAACGCAGCTGGTTTCCCACGAGGCTAACGGGCTGCTTGAAGTTCTTCGCGACGTGCGTCCAGCGCGATCGATCATCTAGTCAGGGGCGAGCGCGACGCGTGTCTGTTGGGCTGGGACCTATGGAATCAAGAAAGATCAAATAATGAGAGGTTCGCCCTCTCGGGCCGTGCGCCCCAACAAGGCGTCGGCCACCTTCTGCTTTTATATCCCGTTATATCGGCCTATAATTGCGGCCGCCGACAAACGTCCCCCAAACTTGCTGTTTGCCGGTTAGGCCCGGCGGTCGCGCCACCCCACCCACACCCCCGGCCGCTGGGCCGCCACGCTCGTGAGGGAGCAAGTTTCGCGGCGAAACTCGAAGACGTTTCTTCGGCGGTGCTTTTCATGCAGCGCAGCGCAAGACGTCAATGCCCGACAGGATCGTGCCTTATCAGGGCGGAACTTCGACGGCAATCTTGATCGCGGCATAGTAGGCCGCGGCATTGGCGATGTCTTCGTCGCTCAGCTTCTTGACGACCAGCGACATCATTGAACTCTTGCGCTCTCCGGCCTTGTAAGCCATCAGCGCGTGGACCAGATAGTCGTACTTCTGCCCGGCGATATTGGGCGTGTAAGACATTTTGCCGAGGCCATCCGTGCCGTGGCACATTTGGCATTGCACCATGACTTTCCGGCCGGCGATGCTGTCGCCTGCTGCCTGCGCAAATGATGAGTTGACCACGAGGGCAGCCAGGCCAAGGATCAAACCACGCATAGCTATGCTCCGTGAATGCTCCATCGTCCGTGGCCTTAGGTCGGACGACGAGGCACCCTACACCCGGTGAGGCTGCGTAGCGAGCTATATTAGCTGTAGCTTGATTACACTCACTCGAAGTGATCCAGTGCCGACCTCTCCCGGCTCGCTTCGGTACGGGGCGCAAAGAAGCACCGAATATAAGAAAACGGCGGGGACAGGCAGATGTGATACTGGCTGTCTTCGCTTTCTATAACGCGGTTCTTGGGGATGAAATACCGGGACTTGGATCCGGTCCGGACATTGAAACCGCCACCTGGCAACGGCTCGACAAAGCGCGGAGCGATGACTCCACAGTCCTTTTTGGCGTCGCAGCATTCATAGCCGGTGACCGGATCGTGGTAGCCGGTGTACCAGCTGTGAGCGATGGTGAGCGCGATTAAAAAGAGCTTCGCCATGTCCGCCTAATTTAACACGGCGGCTCGACGACAGGCTATCCACATATTAGCAGACGCTTGCGAACCAATTCGCCGCGCCGGCCGCCGGGCCGCTACGCCAGAGCAATCGCTTGCCAAAGCTTCAGAAAGGCTTGTTCGGCGGTCTCCAGAGGCACAAAGTGATTTTTCCGGAGGAGCAAATCATGCGAACAATGAAAGCATTCAGCATCCTTCTCGCCGTTCTGTCGCTCACAGCCGGTTCCACCTTCGCAGCGGATTCGCCTATCATCGCCCCAGGTGCGAAGCTGGAAAAGTTGGCTGAAGGTTATTCATTCACCGAAGGCCCGGCGGCGGATGGTGATGGCAATGTGTTCTTTACCGACGACCCAAATAACCGGATTGTTGAATGGAGCGCGGCAGACGGGAAATTCTCCGACTGGCTCAAGCCAGCTGGACGTGCGAACGGAACCGATTTCGACAAGGTCGGCAACCTGATCGTCGTTGCCCCCGAGAAGGGCGAACTGTGGTCCATCGCACCCGACAAGACAGTCACGGTGCTTGTGACGAACTTCGACGGCAAGGTATTCAACGGCCCGAATGACTTGTGGATTCGTCCAGACGGCGGCATCTATTTTACCGACCTGATTTCTATTCGGATCACGACCAAAGTACGAGGGTGGAGGGGCAAAACGTCTACTTTGTCACGCCCGACCACAAGACCGTTACGCGTGTGACGAACGACCTGTTTAAGCCCAACGGCATCATTGGTACGGCAGACGGCAAGGTGCTTTACGTGGGGGACTACGGCGCGGGCAAGACTTACGCCTACGACATAAATCCCGACGGCGAGCTTACGAACAAACGTCTTTTCTGCGATTTCGGTTCAGACGGCATGACCATCGACGAGGAGGGCAATGTCTATCTTACCGAGTTCGCCGTGATGGTGTTCGATAAGACGGGCAAAAGGATCGAACGTATCGAAGTACCGGAAACGCCAACAAATGTGACCTTTGCTGGCAAAGATAACGACCTGCTCTTCATCACCGCGACCACCAGTGTTTACGGTCTCAAGATGAGGGTGAAGGGGAAGCGCTAGGAGCTACCCAGATTGGCATCAGCTCAAGGCCCCGGTTTGCTGACGGCCAGGCAACACATGCCGCATTTTACTAAATTAGCAATGATGCATGAAATGGCCTAAAATAGCTCAGCCGGCGACGCCCCCAACCAAGGCCCACCGGTCAGGCCCGGCCTCACTGGCCTACCCCGCCGCGGGTGCCGGGCCGCTATGAGGGAGGCTTTCCGATGCGAGCGGTTCTATTGATCCTTGCCGTCGTGGCCGTGTTCTTCATATGGGACAATCTGGCCAACGAAGGCCGATATTCTTCGGCAGTAGAGCGCAGCTACCGCTTGGCAGTGGCCGATCTGCCTACCGGCTACAAGCGTTGAATCGAGGAGTCAGCGCCGGCAGGGACGCCGGTAGCTTGGCCGGATAGCCATTGAGCCTCAAAAGCTCGCCAACCGGCGCCATCGAGGCACCAGCCCAAACTGCGAGCGCCCTGGCCCTTAGCCGCCGGGCAGCTGGAAAGCGATCACGAGTAGCACAAAAGCGATGGCGGCCAGGACGATCGCGGCTGCCCGGATGCGTTTCATCCCACCTTGTTGCAATCGCTGTCGAACCTTCGCCGCTTCGTAGGCGCTATAGAGGCGCAGGCCGTCCTCGCCGAAGCGATCACTGTTCGGATAGTTGAGTTGCGGCTTTCGGCGGAGCTTCAGCATTGTTGGACCGTTGAAAGAAAGACTCGCCGGGCATGAAACCCCAAACCCATGGCCCGGCGAGATTGACAACCCGACCCCACGATCAGGACCGGTGGAGGTGTCCCGGCAATCTCTCCAACGCAAGACAGGTGCCAGCTTCTGGTCCCGAACCGGGACAGAGGTAGCCGTGCGCCAGTTGGCGCTGGTCGCCAGCCAGTCCCTCGCGGGAAGCGAGCTTGCATGTGGGTACCAGTTGCGCGAAGCTGACCGCGGGGGAGTGGTGTAGATTCGAGGCAGCACCACCAATGTTCACTGACTACTACGAACTTCTTGAAATCAGCCCGAACGCCAACTCGGAAACGATTGAGCGGATATTTCGTTATTTTGCCATGCGCTATCATCCCGACAATCGGGACACCGGCGATGATTCACGCTTCAGCGAAATCGTGGAAGCCCACAACACGCTCAAGGATCCGGTCAAGCGCGCGCAGTACGACATCCAGTATAGAGACAATTTGGGCCTGCGCCGTGAGCTGACCGAGGAGGCCAGCAATACCAAGGGGCTTGAGCGGGATGTCGTGATCCAGGCGAAACTGCTGGCGCTTCTCTATGTAAGGCGCCGCCAGGACGTCAACAATCCAGGCATTGGCGATGACGAGCTCGAACGCCTGTCAGGCTGCCCGCGGGAGCATCTGGATTTTCATCTCTGGTATCTGAAGGCAAAGAGCTGGATAGCGAGGACCGAAAACGGGACTTTCGCCATCACCGTGGAAGGCATCGATCGGGCCAATGCCGAACACCGTCGCGAAGCCACGATCACCACCAAACTGCTGGATCATGCGGATTGAAGGACATCCCGGAGTTCTCCGACAGTCGGCTCGTGCGCAGCGGAAGGGCACAAAAGGGCGCCAGGGGAGGGCAATAATTGTCCGAGAAAAAGGTGATCGCGATCAAGGACTGGAACTGTGCCATGAGCGACGAGCTTGGCCGCGTCGCCCTGATGATCAATCCGACCGATGGCGAGCCTGTCCTGGTTTTGATGACGATCTTTCAGGCAGCCAGGATGGGGCGCGAGCTGCAGTCGCCGAAACGCGTCTCGTGATGGCTTCGATATCCACAACGAGGGCGTGGGCCGGCGGCGCCAAGCTTGTCGCCAGACGGGGCGGCGGCTAGAGTCGGCGTTCGCAAGGGAGGCGATACATGGCACTTCACCTTTCGGCGGACACCCTGGCCCCCGCGGTGGCGAAACCCCAGAAATATCTGTTCGGCCCGATCGCCGACTTCCTTATGCTCGGCGGCAGCGCGTTTCTCATCCTGCCGCTTCTGTTTCTTGTGCCGCTCGAATACGAAGGCCTCGTTGCCGCTACGATGGTCTTCGTGGCCTACCTGGTAAACTATCCCCACTTCGCCCACTCATATCAGATTTTCTACCGCAATTTCGGGCGCAAGGTGAGCGGCGACGGATACGACAAGGGCCTCCGGATCCGCTACATTTTCGCCGGCATCGCCGTTCCCCTGATCATGAGCGCCTTCTTTGCCTACGGCGCGGCGACGGCGAACACACGGCTGCTGGGATATGCGACCAACGCCATGTTCTTCTTCGTCGGCTGGCACTACGTCAAGCAGGGCTACGGCATGCTGATGGTGGATGCCGTGCTCAAGCGCAAATTCTTCGACGACCGGGACAAGAAGGTGCTGCTGGTCAACAGCTATGCCGTCTGGATCCTGGCCTGGCTGCAGACGAACACGGCGGTCACCGCGGGCAAATACTATGGCCTGGAATATTACACATTCGCGGCCCCTTCGTGGATCACCGACATTGCCCTGCTGGTGGCCCTGGCATCCACCGCGGCCACGGTCCTGATGCTGGCCAGCCGCTGGCGGAAGAACGGCGGCGGCCTGCCGTACAACGGCATCGTGGCGTATGTCGCATCGCTCTACCTCTGGATCCTGATCGCGAGGATAAACCCGCTCTGGCTGCTGGTAGTGCCCGCGCTCCACTCGCTCCAGTACCTTGCGGTGGTCTGGCGCTATCAGACCAACGTCGAGCGCGACGGCCAGGATGCCGGAAAGGATCCGCAACCGAAGATCCTGTCGTTTCTCGGCCCTCTCTACCGGCTTCGTGTCCTCGGATTCATCGTCGGAGGCGGTGCGCTGGGCTATCTCGGTTTCTGGCTGATCCCGTTCGTGCTGACTGCCTTGATCCCCTACGACAGGCAGGTCCTCGGCTCATCGCTGTTCTTTTTCATCGTGCTGATATTCATCAACGTCCATCATTACTTCCTGGACAATGTGATGTGGCGCCGCGGCAACCCGGAAGTGTCGAAATATCTGTTCCGCTAGAGCAATTCCAGGAAAAGTGCGCAGCGGTTTTCCGTCCGGAATTGCGTCAAACCAAAAACTTAGGACGGTTCGGCGATTCCATGAAACGCTGAACCGCCCTAGCCGCCCGTCCCATCGTCCATCATTGTGTTGGTGAGCGCCTCATAGGCCGCGCTGCATGTCGCGGAATGCGGGCAATCCTTTACGACCAACACCGGCGCCACCGTGAGGATGGCGGCGATCAGGATTCGCAGGCTGAGCCCGATCGCGCTCATCGTTCTGCCGAGCAGGCCAGCGAACAGGAAGTAGAGACCCTGAGCCATGCAAGCGGCCGTCAGAACCCCCAGGAGCGGGCTCGTGGTTTTTGCAAACGGGGTTATGTAGCCGTCCGGAAAACCCACCATGCTGAGGTCCATGGACCATTGCAGGGCCAGCGCGACACTCAAGCCCGCCCAGGCAAGAGCGGCCATGCGTGTGATCCGTGTTTGCTTCGACTGCTCGCCGGCGACAGGCTTCAAGGATCAAGCCTCTCCGAAGACCAGCGAGACATTGCCGCCGGCGTGACGCTCGATCCTGCCGGCGAGGTCGAGTTCCAGGAGCACCATCGACACCTGCGCGGCGCTCAAGCCGGTATGGCGGATGATCTCGTCGACCGCCACCGGTGTCGGGCCGAGCGCCTCGAGCACGCCGGCGCGATCGTCCTCGCGCGGCGGTGGCGTCGCCGAGAGGTCGGGCGGCTCTGCCAGCGGCGCAACCCTCGGCGCGCGCACGCCAGCCAGCGGCGCGATGGCGCTGGAAACATCGGCCGCTTCGGTGACCAGGGTGGCGCCGTCCTTGATCAGGCCGTTCGAGCCGGCCGCGCGCGGATCGAGCGGCGAGCCGGGCACGGCGAAGACCAGGCGGCCCATCTCCCCGGCCAGCCTGGCGCTGATCAGCGAGCCTGAGCGCTGCGCGGCTTCGACCACCACCAGCCCCAGCGCCATGCCGGCGACGAGCCGGTTGCGGCGCGGAAAATCCTGCGCGCGCGGCTGCCAGCCGAACGGCATTTCCGAGACGACGGCGCCGCCGCGCTCGGCGATCTCGTTGCAGAGCCCGGCATTCTCGGGCGGGTAGGGCATGTCGAGCCCGCCGGCCAGCACGCCGATAGTGCCGGTAGAGAGGCTGCCTTGGTGCGCCGCCGTATCGATGCCGCGTGCCAGGCCGGAGACGATCGCGTAGCCGTCGCGGCCAAGGTCCGCCGCCAGCATCCGCGCCATCTTGACGCCGGCGAGCGAGGCGTTGCGGGCGCCGACGATGGCGACCGCCGGCAGACGGAAGGCCGCACCTTCGCCCTTCACCGCAAGGAGGGGCGGCGGGTTGTCCATGTTCTTCAGCAAGGGCGGATAGTCTGCCTCGCCAATGCCGACGAAACGGCCGCCGGCCCGCCTTGCCGCCTCCAACTCCGCCTCGGCCTCGGCCACCGTGGGAATACGGACGATGCGGCTGGCGCCGCCGGAGATCATCAACTCGGGCAGCATTTCGAGCGCGGCCTCGGCGGAGCCGAAGCGGTTGATCAGTTCGCGGAACGAGGCCGGACCGACATTCGGCGTGCGGATCAGGCGAAGCCAGCTCAGCCGCTGCCGGTCGCTGAGGCGCGGGCCGGCGGCGGGCTTGGTCATCCCTTGGCCCCGATCTTGCCCTCGGTGCCGGCGGTAAGCCGCGAGATGTTGGCGCGATGTTTTACGATGACGATCAGGCTCATCACCGCGAACAGTCCGGCAATCGCCGGCGTGCTGAGGAAGTAGAGCGCGATCGGCACCGCGACCGCAGCGGTCAGCGCCGCGAGCGAGGAGTAGCGGAACAGGAAGGCGACGGCGAGCCAGACGACGGCGAAGATCAGCGCCACCTGCCAGGCAAGGCCGATCAGCACGCCGAGGTAGGTGGCGACGCCCTTGCCGCCCTTGAAGCCGAGCCAGGCCGGAAAGAGGTGGCCGATAAAAGCGCCGAAACCGGCCCACAGCGCAAGCTCCGGCGCGAAGCGGCCGGCGATCAGCACCGCCGCCGTGCCCTTCAGCGCATCGAGCAGAAGCGTTGCGGCGGCGAGCCCCTTGTTGCCGGTGCGCAGCACATTGGTGGCGCCGATATTGCCGGAGCCGATCTTGCGCACGTCCCCAAGGCCGGCCGCGCGGGTGATCAGCAGGCCGAACGGAATCGAGCCCAGCAGATAGCCGAACAGCAGCGCCAGGATACCGCCATAACTCATTGTTTCCCCCCGCGTTTCCTTCACCGCACGAAATGGCGGACTATGCCGCCATCGGCCTAGATTGAAAACACTGTGCGGCCCGATACCATCGTTTGCAAGACCTTGCCTTGCAGCCGCGCGCCCTCGAAGCAGGTGTTCTTCGAGCGCGAGCGAAGGCCGCTCTCGCTGACGATCCAAGGTTCGTCGAGATCGACCAGCGCAAGGTCGGCAATCGCGCCCGGCTTCAGCGTGCCGCCGGGCAGGCCGAACAGTTTCGCCGGTGCGGTCGACAGCACCTCGACCAGCCTGAGCAGCGGGACATCGCCATTGTGGTAGAGACGGAGCGCGGCGCTGAGCAGCGTTTCGAGCCCGATCGCGCCGGCAGCGGCGTCGGCGAAGGGGAGGCGCTTGGTGTCGACGTCCTGCGGATCGTGCGAGGAAACTATGATGTCGACGGTACCGTCCTTCACGGCCTCGATCATCGCCAGCCGATCCTCCTCGGCGCGCAGCGGCGGCGTCAGCCGGAAGAAGGTTCGGTATTCGCCGACGTCGTTCTCGTTGAGCGACAGATTGTGGATGGCGACGCCGGCCGTGACATTGGCGCCGTCGGCTTTCGCCCGGCTCACCGCATTGGCCGCCATCGCCGTCGATATCTTGGCCGCGTGATAGGCGCCGCGCGTCAGCCGCGCCAGGGCGAGGTCACGCTCCAGCGGGATCGATTCCGCCTCGCGCGGAATGCCGGCAAGGCCGAGCCAGCTGGCATAGAGGCCCTCATTCATCACGCCGGCCGAGGCGAGGTCGGCGTCCTGCGTTTCATGCGCGATGACGCCGCCGAAATCGCGGGCATAGGTCAGCGCCCGGCGCATCACCAGGGAGTTGCCGATGGTATGGCGCCCGTCGGTGAAGGCGACGGCGCCGGCCTCGCGCAGCAGGCCGAACTCGGTCATCTCGCGGCCGTCGAGCCCCTTGGTGATCGCCGCCGCCGGGAAGATGTTGACGCTGGCCGTATCCTTGGCGGTGCGCAGCACGAATTCGACCAGCGCGACATTGTCGATCACCGGATCGGTGTCGGGCATCATGACGATGGAGGTGACGCCGCCGGCCGCCGCGGCGATGCTTGCCGAGGCGATCGTCTCGCGATGCTCGCCGCCCGGCTCGCCTATGAAGACGCGGCTGTCGATGAGGCCGGGGATGATCGCCTTGCCGGCGCAGTCGATGACGACGGCACCTTCCGGCGCGCCCTGGTTCAGCGCCGCCTTGCCGGCGGCGACGATCTTCCTGCCGTCGACGATGACCGTGCCGACCTCGTCGATGCCGCGCGAGGGATCGACGACATGCGCCTTGCTGAAGACCGTTGTCGTCATGCGCCGCGCCCTTCGTGGTTGCGGCGCGGGTCGAGCAGCGCTTCCATCACCGCCATGCGCACGGCGACGCCCATCTCCACCTGTTCCTGGATGACGCTCTGCGGCCCGTCGGCGATTTCGGACGCAATCTCGACGCCGCGGTTCATCGGGCCGGGATGCATGACCAGCGCGTCGTCCTTGGCCGCCTTGAGCTTTTCGGCGTCGAGGCCGAAGTAGCGGAAATATTCGCGGATCGACGGCACGAAGGCGCCTTCCATGCGCTCGCGCTGCAGGCGCAGCATCATCACCACGTCGGCGTCCTTCAGGCCTTCGGCCATCGAGCGGGCGACGATCACGCCCATTCTGTCGATGCCCGACGGCAGCAGCGTCGAGGGCGCGACGACGCGCACCTGCGCGCCGAGCGCATTCAAGAGCATGATGTTGGAACGGGCGACACGCGAATGCAGGATGTCGCCGCAGATCGCCACGATCAGCTTCGCCAGCGGCCCCTTGGCGCGGCGGATGGTCAGCGCGTCGAGCAGCGCCTGCGTCGGATGCTCGTGCGCGCCGTCGCCGGCATTGACCACGGAGCAGCCGACCTTCTGCGCCAGAAGGGCCGCCGCGCCGGCAGACTGGTGGCGGATGATGAGGATATCCGGGCGCATGGCGTTGAGCGTCATCGCTGTGTCGATCAGCGTCTCGCCCTTCTTCACCGAAGAGCTTGCCACCGACATGTTCATGACATCGGCGCCGAGCCGCTTTCCGGCAAGCTCGAACGACGACTGCGTGCGGGTCGAGGCTTCGTAGAAGAGGTTGATCTGGGTGCGGCCGCGCAGCGTCGAGGTCTTCTTCTCGGGTTGCCGCGAGATGGCGACGGCCCGGTCCGCCCGGTCGAGCAAAAGCTCGATATCGGCGGGGGAAAGATCGCGGATGCCCAGAAGATGGCGGTGGGGATAGAGCGGCAGGGACGAAGCGTCGGTCATCTCAAGGCGCTGCTATAGGGTGCGGTGTCCCCAGCCGCAAGCACCAGCTTTGGATTGCGGCCATTCTCCCCGGTATTTTCGTCGCGCGCCTTGCATCGCTTGGGCTATAAGGCCCGATGGCTTCGGATTCGTGGCCTTCGCATGATAGGGACAGGGCGTGACCGACGACGTGACGAACCAGCCGCCGCCGCTGACGGGCGGCAACGCCTGGCGGGGCGATCCGTTGCTGATCCAGCTTGCCGAGCGCTTTTCCGAACCGGTGCGCAAGGATCTCGACGGGCTCGGCCGTTTCGTGCTGACGCAGGAAGCGCAGGAACTGGCCCGCCTCGCCAATGTCGAGACGCCGAAGCTCCGGACGCATGACCGCCAGGGCCGGCGCATCGATCAGGTCGAGTTCCACCCCGCCTACCATGCCCTGATGCGCCGTTCCGTCGCGAACGGGCTGCATTCCTCGGTCTGGGAAAACGGCGACGCGGAGATCGGCCGCCGCCACCAGGTGCGGGCCGCGCGCTTCTACATCACCGCCGAGCTGGAGACCGGGCACCTCTGCCCGATCACCATGACCAGCGCCTCGCTGGCGGCGCTGATGGCGAGCCCGAAACTGTTCCGCGAATGGGCGCCACGCGTGACGACGCGCAAATACGACCAGAGCCAGAAGCCGCCGGTCGAGAAGACCGGACTGACGCTCGGCATGGGCATGACCGAGAAGCAAGGCGGCACCGACGTGCGCGCCAACATCACCAGGGCCGAACGCGCCGGCAGCGGATTCTATCGGCTCACCGGCCATAAATGGTTCATGTCGGCGCCGATGTCGGATGCCTTCCTGGTGCTCGGGCAGGCGCCGGAAGGGCTTTCCTGCTTCCTTGTTCCGCGCATCCTCGGCGACGGCTCCGGCAACGGCTTCCGCTTCCAGCGGCTGAAGGACAAGCTCGGCAACCGCTCCAACGCTTCTTCGGAAGTGGAGTTCGTCAACGCCATCGGCGAGATGGTCGGCGAGCCGGGCGCCGGCGTGAAGACGATCATGGATATGGTAACGCTGACCAGGCTCGATTGCGCGGTCGCCTCGTCGGCGATCATGCGGGCAGGGCTGGCCGAGGCCATCCACCACACCCGCCATCGCCAAGTTTTCGGCGCCAACCTGATCGACCAGCCGCTGATGCAGCGCGTGCTGGCCGACATGGCGCTCGATGTCGCAGCCGCCACGGCGCTGTCGTTCCGCCTGGCGCGTTCCTTCGACGAGGCGGCGAGTGATCGCGGCGAGGCGGCCTTCGCCCGCGCCATGACGCCGGTGGTCAAATACTGGGTCTGCAAGATTACGCCGCCGCTGCTCTACGAAGCCATGGAATGCCTCGGCGGCAATGGCTATGTCGAGGAGGCGCCGCTTGCCCGCTACTATCGCGAGGCGCCGGTCAACGCCATCTGGGAAGGCTCCGGCAATGTCATGGCGCTCGACGTGCTGCGCGTGCTTGGCCGCGCGCCGGGCCTGTTCGAGGAAGTGCTCGCCGGCATCGACCGCGATCTCGGCGCCGGCGGCCGCGGCACCATCGGCGTGCTCAAGGCAGCCATGCAGGTGGCGGCGACCGACGAGGGTTCGGCGCGCCTGCTTACCGAGCAACTGGCGCTGTCGGCGGCGGCAGCAGAGCTTCGCCGGTTGGGGGCAGGGCGGATCGCCGACGCCTTCGTCGAGACGCGTCTCGCCGGCCAGTGGCGCAACACCTATGGCATGCTCGATTCACGCCACGATGCGCGGATGATAGTCGACACGCTCTATCCGCCGGTGAACTGAGCGGGTTCCGCCAGGCCCTCGCGTGGCCTGTGGATACACGTTAACCTTAACGAATGGTTTCCATTGCGGCGGCGACCCGCAGGGCCCACTGTTCTCACCGGAGCAAGGATTGGTTAACCATGCCGTTCCTTGCCCTGCGAAGCAGGAACGCCATGCGGCACGTATTGACCTCCTTTCTGGCCTTGCACTGGGCGATCGTTTTCGCCCTGCTGGCGTATATCTGCATCGACGGCAATCGCGGCGTCGCCGCGGCCCTTGCGGTGCTCGGCCTTGAAGTCGAAAACGGCCGCATCACCGGACTGGAGAACGCCGCCATCGTGGCGCCGCTGGCGATCGCGCTGCTGGTGGTGGCGGTGCTGTTCTGCTGGGCCTTCGTCGAGACGCTGATTAACATAGCGGCCAGTCCCGACGCCACGGACAGTGTCGTGCGCATCGCCTTCATTTCCGCCTCGGCTGTGTTGTCGCTGGTTCTGGTCGGCGGCGCGGCGCAAGGCATCGACGGCCTGTTCATGGTCGTCGCCGTGCAACTGACCGCGCTGCTCGCATCCTATGTCGCGGTGCTGGCCGAGCAGCGCACGGCGCGGGTCGAGGCGTTTGCGGCCGACACCGAAGTCCGCGCGACCGCCCATGTCATGGCACGAGGCGCCGCGCACAGTTCACTGCTGTCACGCATTTCCGGCCGGCCGGAAGCGAATTCGAGGGATGGCCGCTGATGCGCACGCTGTTCGCGCTCTGGGCCGCTCCGCTGCTCCTGTTCTGGGGCTGGTTCTTCCTGTCGCTCAACGACATGAATTTCGGCTATGTGATGCTGAGCCGCCCGCTGCACGACCTGGTATTCCAGCTTTACGGCGAGATGCTGGGCATCGATCCGGCGCTCATTCCCGGCATGGTGGCCAAGGCCTGCGTCTTCGACAGCTTCCTGCTGATGGCGCTGTGGGCGTTCCGACGCCGCCGCAACATCGCCGCCTGGGTCAGGACCCGCTGGGGGAATCCGGTTCCGCAAGAGCGTCTGGACCGAGCGACTGAAGCCGGTCCAGTACTCCCTGCAGAATAAAGGCGGCCGCCGCCGAATCGATCTTGCCGGCACGCTTCCTGCGCGAAAAATCCATTTCGATCAGCGTCCGCTCGGCCGCGACCGTCGACAGCCTCTCGTCCCAAAGCACGAAGGGAAGGTCCGACAGGGCAGCCATGTTGCGCACAAAAGCGCGCGATTTCTGCGCGCGCGGACCTTCCGAACCGTCCATGTTCACTGGCAGACCGAGCGCGATCGCGCCGACATTGTCCTTCTCCAGCTGCGCGAGCAGCAGCGCCGCGTCGAGCGAGAATTTCCGCCGCATGATGACGGGGCGCGGATGGGCGAATGCCAGGCCTCGGTCGGAGACCGCCACGCCAATCGTCTTGTCGCCGAGGTCGAGCCCGGCGAGCGTCCTGCCGCCGACGAGGCGCGCCGGCAAGTCCTCGATCGATATGATGCCCAAACGGCTTTCCTTCAGACGCACGGTGCGGCGCATCCTTTTTGATGCACCGAATGTGATGGCCCTTTAATTTTGCCCGAGGCGTTCTATCCTCTGGCGCAACAAAAATCGAGGAAGTCGTTGATGAAACTGACCTGGTATGGACATTCGGCGTTCCGCGTCGAGACGGCGGGAGCCAATATCCTGATCGACCCCTATCTGGTCGGCAATCCGTCCTGGACGGGCGGCTGGGAAGGACCGGCCGAAGGGGTGACCCATGTGCTCCTGACGCATGGCCACAACGACCATGTCAGCGGCGCGCTGGAGGTGCTGAAGAAGAGCGGCGCCATGCTGGTCGCCAATTACGAAATCTGCATGTATCTGGTCGGCCAAGGCGCCAACGGCAGCAGGATCAATCCCGGCAATATCGGCGGCACCGTCGATTGCGGCGCCTTCACCACCACTTTCGTCCAGGCGCTGCACTCATCGTCCTTCGGCGGCGAGGGCGGCGCCAACACCTATCTCGGCAATCCCGGCGGTCTGGTCCTGCATTTCGCGGAGGACAAGACGCTCTACCATATGGGCGACACCGACATCTTCTCCGACATGGCGCTGATCAACGAACTGCATGAGCCGAAGATCGGCCTCGTGCCGATCGGCGACCGTTTCACCATGGGCGGCGCGGTGGCGGCGCTCGCCTGCCGGCGCTTCTTCCATTTCGACACAGTCGTGCCCTGTCATTTCGGCACCTTTCCGATCATCGACCAGACCGCCGACAAATTCGTCGCGGGAATGGAGGGCTCAGGTGTGAAAGTGGCCTTGCCGGCAATCGGCCAGACCATCACGATATAGGGCCGAGAGGCGCGTCGCGCCGAGATCATTCATGAGAGAAATGGAATGAAATCATGGCTTTGAGGCAGACACTTTGCGTTTCGATGCTGATTGCCGCTTCTCCCGCGCCGGCGGCGGAGGACTTCATCGACGGTGTCTACCTGCAATCCGAAGAGCTGTGCGCGCAGGCCAAGAAGGGCAAGCTGCAGGATGTGATCGAGGCCGGCAACATCGTTTTGTCGGCCCACGGCCTGCAAGGCGTCGAATACAATTGCGAGTTCCTTCAGGTCACCAAGGCGACACGCTCGCCGAGCTGGGCGGTCACCGCCATCTGCCAGGAGCCGGGCTTTGTCTTTCCCGATGTGCTGTCGGTAACGCAGATGAGCCCAAAGCAGCTCGATCTTGTATCGGTCCGCCCGGTCGACGACGAAAGCGACCAGGCCGGCAACAGCGGCAGCTATTTCCTCTGCGAAGGCGTGACGCCGCCTTAAGCCCAGATCTCGGCCATCCGCGCGCGACGATGCAGGTTGCGCGGCGCGCGCGGCGCCGCTATAGCGCTGGTTTTCCAGAGGCAACAGAAATGTCCGTTGATCTTCAGACAGTGAAGCGTGTCGCGCACCTTGCCCGCATTGCAGTGAGCGAGGAGGACGCCGAGCGCATGACCGGCGAACTGAACACCATCCTCGGCTTCGTCGAGCAATTGAACGAGGTCGACGTTTCCGGCGTCGAGCCGATGACATCGGTGACGCCGATGGAGATGAAGAAGCGGCTGGATATCGTGACCGACGGCAACAAGGCCTCCGACATCGTCGCCAACGCGCCGGCCACCGAAGAGAACTTCTTCCTCGTTCCGAAGGTCGTGGAGTAACCGGCCGATGGCAATCGAGATCGCCGTCGAGACCGCCTTGCAGGACGATGTGCGCACGCTGGTCGAGGAGCTCAACGCGACGCTGCTCGAACTGACGCCGCCAGAACACTGCTACCACATGACCGTCGAGCAGATGGCAGGCAAGGACACCACCGTCTTCGTCGCCCGCGACAATGGTCTTGCCATCGGCTGCGGCGCGCTGAAGCGTCATGACGGCGCCGTTGGCGAGGTCAAGCGCATGTACACCAGGCCCTCGCATCGCGGCCAGAAGATCGGCGCGAAAATCGTTGAACGGGTCGAGGCGCTGGCGCGTGGCGAGGGGATGAAGCGCCTTGTGCTGGAAACCGGAGACCGCCACCCCGCCGCCTGGACCGTCTATGAACGCGCCGGATTCTCGCGCTGCGGCCCGGTGCTGGATTATCCCGACTCCGAGTGGTCGGTGTTTTACGAAAAGAGCCTTGCCTGATGAGCGACCTGACACATCTGACGATTTCCGAGGCCCGCGCCAGGCTGCGCGGCAAGGAGATCACCGCGGCCGAGATCACCGAGGCCTATCTCCAGGCGATCGAGCGCGCCAATCCGGTGCTCAATGCCTATGTCACCGTCACCGGCGACAAGGCTCGCGACATGGCCAAGGCCTCCGACGCCAAGCTCGCCAGGGGCGAGGGCGGCGCGCTGGAAGGCATTCCGCTCGGCATCAAGGACCTGTTCGGCACCAAGGGCGTCCACACCCAGGCCTGCAGCCACGTGCTGGACGGTTTCGAGCCGCGCTACGAATCAACCGTCACCGCCAATCTGTGGGCCGACGGCGCCGTCATGCTGGGCAAGCTCAACATGGACGAGTTCGCCATGGGCTCGTCCAACGAGACCTCCTACTACGGTCCGGTCATCAATCCGTGGCGGCGCTCGCGCCTCGATACGGTGGTAATGCCGACCACGCATCAGGGCGACGGCGGCTTCGTCTCGGCCGGCGGCGCGAAAACCCAGCGCACGCTGGACAATGCCCAGCTCGTGCCGGGCGGCTCGTCCGGCGGATCGGCCTCGGCCGTTTCCGCCTTCCTCTGCGCCGGCGCCACCGCCACCGACACCGGCGGCTCGATCCGGCAGCCGGCGGCTTTCACCGGCACGGTCGGCATCAAGCCGACCTACGGCCGCTGCTCGCGCTGGGGCATTGTCGCCTTCGCTTCCTCGCTCGACCAGGCCGGGCCGATCGCGCGCGACGTGCGCGACGCCGCGATCCTGTTGAAGTCGATGGCCTCCGTCGACCCGAGGGACACCACGTCGGTCGATCGTCCGGTGCCGGACTACGAGGCCGCGATCGGCAAACCGATCAAGGGCATGAAGGTCGGCATTCCGAAGGAATACCGCGTCGGCGGCATGCCGCAGGACATCGAAGCTCTGTGGCAGAAGGGCATTGCCTGGCTGAAGGAAGCCGGCGCCGAGATCGTCGACATTTCGCTGCCGCACACCAAATACGCGCTGCCGGCCTATTACATCGTGGCGCCGGCCGAGGCCTCTTCGAACCTCGCCCGCTATGACGGCGTCCGCTACGGGCTGCGCGTGCCGGGCAAGGACATCGTCGACATGTATGAAAAGACCCGCGCCGCCGGTTTCGGCCGCGAGGTCAAGCGCCGCATCATGATCGGCACCTATGTGCTGTCGGCCGGGTATTACGATGCCTACTACCTGCAGGCGCAGAAGGTCCGCACCCTGATCAAGCGCGACTTCGAGAACGTCTTTGCCGCTGGCGTCGATGTCATCCTGACGCCGGCGACCCCGTCGGCCGCCTTTGGCGTTGCCGACGAGGACATGGCGTCGGATCCGGTCAAGATGTACCTCAACGACATCTTCACGGTGACCGTCAACATGGCCGGCCTGCCGGGCATCAGCGTGCCCGCCGGTCTCGACGCCAAGGGCCTGCCGCTCGGCCTGCAGCTCATCGGTCGTCCCTTCGACGAGGAAACCCTGTTCCAGACGGCGCATGTCATCGAGCAGGCGGCCGGCACATTTCAGCCGGAAAAGTGGTGGTAGGATCGTCCCTCATCTAGCTCGTGCCTCCGAGAATCGGATTCGATTGTCGGAAAGGATCATGCGCAAGATCAAAGTGTTACAGCGTCCTTTGCGCGTCCAGGGCGCGCGCGGCGCTGTAATGGGGTGAGGGATGTTCTTCTATCTTTCCAAGATCTTCTGGTTCTTCATCCAGCCGCTCAACCTGGCGATCTTCCTGCTGCTGGCGGGCCTGCTCGCGGCCGCGTTCGGCCGCCGGCGGCTGGCCGCCACCGGCAGCGTGCTCGCCTTCCTGATCCTGTCGCTTTCCGCCTGGACCTCGCTCGGCGCGATGATGCTCAACCCGCTGGAGGAGCGCTTTGCCAAACCGTCGCTGCCGCAAAAAGTCGACGGCATCGTCGTGCTCGGCGGCGGCTTCGAGGGCGCCATCAACCTCGCACGCGGCGGCTATGAGTTGAACAGTGGCGGCGACCGCATGGTCGAGACCGCGATCCTCGCCCGGCGGTTCCCACAGGCCAAGGTGGTGGTATCCGGCGGGACCGGAGAACTGTTCCTGGACGGCGAGGGCGATGCCGACACCGCGCCGCGCCTGCTTGGCGCGCTCGGCGTCGGCGCCGATCGGCTGATCCTCGAGAACAAGTCGCGCAACACCTATGAGAACGCCGTCTTCACCAGGCAGATGGTGGCGCCGAAGGCGGGCGAGACCTGGCTGCTGGTGACCTCGGCCTTCCACATGCCGCGCGCCAAGGCGCTGTTCGACAAGGCTGGCTTCCCGACCATCCCATGGCCGGTGGATTACCGCACCTCGGGCAAGGAAGGCATCGGCCTGTTCCGCGACAACCCGGCCGATTCGCTGCAGGTGACGACCATGGCGATCCGCGAATGGATCGGGCTTGCCGCTTACTGGCTGTCCGGCCGCATCGACCGGCCCTTCCCGGGCGGCTGACCGAGGACGGCCTCCCTGGCCGCAGAGAAGAACTGGCGCCGGACCAGCACCGCCAGCAGCAGCAGCGTCGACAGCACGAAAATCACCGGGTCGATGAACCAGCCGAGATAGCCGATCGAAAAGAACACCGCGCGCAGGCCGGAATTGAAATGCTTGCCGGCCAGCATGTTCATGCGCGTCGCGCGCCAGACCGCGGTCTCGGTGACCGGATTGCGCGAAGCCTCGCCGTACGGGATCGGCACCGCGCCGATCAGGATCGAGCAGTAATTGAACAGTCGGTAGGCCCAGCCGAACTTGAAGAAGGCGAAGGCCAGGATCAGCACCAGGCCGAAAACCTTCATCTGGAAAGCCTCCCGCGAAGAGGTCGCGCTCAGCGGCAGGTCACTCAGCACCGTAAGCACCTGGTCGGAGGCGCCGAGCAGCGCGAAACAGCCGCCAAGCGCGATCAGCGAGGAGGATGCGAAGAAGGCGGTGCCTTGCTGCAGACCGGTCATGATGGCGGTGTCGACGATACGGATCTCGCGCTCGGCCATGGTTCGCATCCAGGCCGTGCGCTGGGCGTTCATCGCCGTCGTCAACGAGACGCGGCTGACCAGCTTGCCGTCGGAGGCCAGCGTATGCAGCACCCAGACGATGAGGAAGAAGGCCAGTGCCGCGAGGTCGGCCGTCGAAAGATGGAAGGAATCGCCCATGTCCCCTTGTACCACAGGCGAGCCGGCCGCTTCGACGGTCGGCTAGGCCGGCAGGGGTTGGGCGGCTTTCGCGCGCAGGGCCTCGACCACCATGTCGGTCCGGGTGACCCATCCGAACGCGTTCTCGAAATTCCACAGCGTTGCCTGGCGGTTGAAGTCGGGGCCCGAATGGTTCATCGCGTCCTCGACCAGGACAGGCCAGAACTCCAGCATGTAGGCGTCGCGCGCGGTCGCATCGACGCAGACATTGGTGGCGACCCCGCTGAACAGCAGATGGTGGATATTGCGAGCCCGCAGATACGCTTCCAGACCGGTGTTGCAAAAGCCGCTGTAGCGGGATTTGCGGATGATCTGGTCGCCCGGATCCGGCTTCAGCGCATCGACGATTTGCCAGTCCCAGCTGTTGTCGATCAACAGCTTGCCGCGTAGCTCGGGGCGCTGGCGCATCAGCACCATTCCCAGTTCCTTGTGGTAGTTCGGCGAGGAGGCATCGCCGGCGTCGCCGAGGTCGGGCCTGTACGACATCTGGAGATAGACCACGGTGAGGCCAGCTTTGCGCGCGGCCGCAAGCAGCCTTTTGTTGGCCTCGATGGCCGGTGCAGCACCCGATATGTCGAAGCCCGCCAGGTCGAACATGCCGCCCGCCGAGGCGAAGGCGTTCTGCATGTCCACCACGATGATGGCCGTCTGCGCCGGCACGATGCACACCGGTTCCGGCTTGGCATCCAACGCAAGCATTGCTTCCTCCCCAACGATTACCTGGCGTCTCGGAGAATAGCCCCGCCGGCGTGACCCGACAATCAATGTCGCTGCCGGAGCAGACAAGGTCGGCGGGCGCTCAGCCGCGATCCGCAAAACAGCGGAAACATCTCAGCAATTCCTATATGTATGCCGAGACGGATTCAGGAGACAACGGCGCGTGTTCCTTTCGGTTTTCGACCTGTTCAAGATCGGCATCGGCCCATCGAGCTCGCACACGATGGGGCCGATGACCGCCGCGCGGCGTTTTCTGGACGAAATCCTCGCCGGTGACTGGCCACGCCCGGCAGGTGCAAAGGTCGACCGCATCGGCGCCAGCCTGCACGGCTCGCTCGCCTATACAGGCATCGGCCATGGCTCCGACCGCGCCGTCGTTCTCGGCCTTGCCGGCGAGACTCCGCAGACGGTCGATCCCGACCTCGCCGACGGCATCGTTGCCGGGATCGCAGCCGAAAAGCGCATCGCGCCGCCGGGTCACCCGACTTACCGCTTCGATCCCGCGACCGATCTCGTGCTCGACCGCAAGACGCCGCTCACCGGCCACGCCAACGGCATGGCGTTCTATGCCTACGACGCCGGCGACCGACTGCTGCTCAAGCGCATCTATTATTCGATCGGCGGCGGCTTCGTCGTTTCCGAGGAAGAGCTGCAGCGGATGAAGGCCAAGGGCTCGGTGACGACGGAAGGCAAGAAGGTGCCTTATCCCTTCAAGAATGCCGTCGAGATGCTGAAGATGGCGGCAAAGAGCGGGCTTTCCATCGCCGAGATGAAGCGCGTCAACGAAGAGACGCAGATGTCGCGCGAGAACCTCGACGCCGGTCTCGACGCCATCTGGGGCGCCATGAAAGGCTGCATCGACCGCGGCCTGTCGCAGGACGGCATCATGCCGGGCGGGTTGAAGGTGCGCCGTCGTGCCCGGCAACTGCACGACAAGCTGCAGGAACAGTGGCAGCAGAACCGGCCGAACCCCTTGCTCGCCAATGACTGGCTGTCGATCTACGCCATGGCGGTCAATGAGGAGAACGCCGCCGGCGGACGCGTCGTCACCGCGCCGACCAATGGCGCGGCCGGAACGCTGCCGGCGGTGCTGCGCTACTGGCTGCATTTCCATCCCGAGGCCGACCAGCCGAGCATCCGCGACTTTCTGCTCACCGCCGCCGCCGTCGGCGGCATCATCAAGTCGAACGCCTCGATCTCGGGCGCTGAGGTCGGCTGCCAGGGCGAGGTCGGTTCCGCCTCGGCCATGGCGGCGGCGGGCCTTTGCGCCGTCATGGGCGGCACGCCGGAGCAGGTCGAGAATGCGGCCGAGATCGCGCTGGAGCATCATCTCGGCATGACCTGCGATCCCGTCGCCGGGCTGGTGCAGGTGCCATGCATCGAGCGCAATGCGCTCGGCGCCGTCAAGGCGGTGACCGCCGCTTCGCTCGCCATCAAGGGCGACGGCACCCACTTCGTGCCGCTTGACGCGGCGATCGAGACCATGCGCCAGACCGGCCTCGACATGAACGAGAAGTACAAGGAAACCAGCCTCGGCGGTCTCGCCGTCAACGTCGTCGAGTGCTGAACGCGGTCGCTGGCACTGTGGAGAAGTCGGGCAGGGGCGTTGACGGTTTCGCGTGCCGGACTAAACCTTAAGCGATGGCTCTCAATCTCCTAAAACTTTGCGTCGGCTGCGACAGCGTCGAGGATCTCGAAGAGTGGATCGACTTTCGCCTCGACGAGCGGCGGCGCGCCGGCGAGCCGGCCGAGCACTGGCACACCACCCGCATGATGCCGTCGCGTGGCGACGAGGTCACCGACGGCGGCTCGCTCTACTGGGTGATCAAGGGCAGCGTGCAATGCCGCCAGCTGATCACCGAGATCCGGCCGTTCACCGATGATGAAGGCATCGGCCGCTGTCACCTGATGCTCGACCCGCAAGTCGTGCGCACCGAATGGCAGCCGCGCCGCGCCTTCCAGGGCTGGCGCTACCTGAAACCGTCCGACGCGCCGGCCGATCTCGGCAAGGGTAGGGCAGGCCTGGTCGAGATGCCGCCGAAGCTGAGGCAGGAACTGGCCGAGCTGGGCCTGCTGTAGGCGCACGATCCTGCCGGCCTGGTTGCGATCCGCCGGCGCCTGCTGGCCCTCCCCGTGGTGAGACATGGGACTTGCAAGCATTGGCGCCGCGCCACATCTTCAATCTATGTGCGACAATCAGCAGATCGCTCAGGCGCGCCCCGCGCAGGCCCCGGCTTGCCGGAAGGGTCACGACTCCGGCAGGAAATGGCGGTCAAACGAGCGGTCTGTCGTGACTTTGCAGGGCGACGGGAATCGATGGGCATACTGATCGCATTGGTCGCATTGCTTCTGGTGCTTCTAGGCGCCGTCACGATTTTCGTGCGCGCCGATCCTGCGAAAATGGCGGATGGATTGAAGACGCTGGGGCCGATTCTCCTTGCCCTGGCCGGCGCAGCGATATTCGCCGTCGGGCGCAGCGGCCTCGGTGGGATCATGCTGGTCGGCGCGGCAGCCTGGTACGGCACGATGCGCATGAACCGGCCGGCGCAGCCACCGCCGCGAAAACGCTCCACCGTGCGCACTGCCGCGCTGGAAATGGAGCTCGATCACAAGACCGGCGGACTGGAAGGGCTCGTTCTGGCCGGCCGCCATGAAGGCAAGATGCTTGGCGCGATGAACCTGGCCGAGCTGCAGCACCTCTATCGTGAGCTCTCCGGCGATCCGGAGAGCCGCCAGCTGCTAGAGACGTATCTTGACGGCCGATTTCCCGTCTGGCGCAAAAACGCTGAGCCGGACAGTGGCGAAGGGCTGGGTGTTGCGCCAGGTGCGGGCGCCATGACTAAGGAGGAGGCCTACAAGATCCTTGGTCTTGAAGCGGGGGCCGCCGCGGCGGATGTCCGCAAGGCGCACCGCCGCCTGATGCAGCGCCTGCACCCCGATATCGGCGGCACGTCGTTCCTTGCGGCGCGGATCAATGAAGCCAAGGACGTCTTGCTCTCCAACCACAACTAGTCTCCTTCGACGCAGAAATTTCCCGGGAGATTCCAATGCCGCCCTACTGCTGGACGGCGTAACAGCTGATCTTCTTCTTCTTCAAAGCGGTGCAGGCATTCCACGCGGCATCCTTCGACGAGAAGCCGCCGAAGCGGGCGCGGTAGTAGGTGACGCCGTCCTTGTCGAAGGCGACGGTGAACGCGGAGGCATCGGCCAGCACCTTCGGCGCCTGCTTGCTCGTCTTGTCGAGGAAGGCCTGGGCTTCCGATTGCTTCGGCGAGGACGCCACCTGCACCGCCCAGCCCGACGGCACCGAGGCCGTCTTGACCGGATCGACCGCCGGCGCCGGCTCAGGTTCGGCATAGGCGGCGACGGCCTGCGGCGCCGGGGCCGCAGCCACAGCGGCGACAGCCACGGTCTTGACCTTCTTGATCTGGACGACCGGCGTCGTATCCTCGACGACCGGGGCGGTTTCTTCGACAACGGGCGCGCTGTCGTCGGCGGAGGCGACCGTCGCCTCGTCTTCAACCGCCGGCTTTTCGTCCGGGGTCGGTGCATCGTGCTTCGGCAGGAACACCTTGGCGAGGGCGCTGATCGGATTGCCGCCACCGGCCTTGGCGACCAGGGCGCCGCCACCGCGCGTCGAGGCCCGCGGCATGTAGGCGTTGATCAGCCCGGCCATCTGGTTGTCGCGCGAGCGGCCCGAGGCGCCGCCCATCACCACGGCGACCAGCTTGCGATCGCCGTCGTTGACCGACGAGACCAGATTGTAGCCGGAAGCGCGGGTGTAGCCGGTCTTGATTCCGTCCACGCCCTTGATGCGGCCGAGCAAGCGGTTGTGGCCGTTGATGCGCTGGCGGCCGTACAGGAAGGAGCGCTGCGAAAAGTAGCCGTAATATTGCGGGAAGTGCTCCCTCAACGCGATGCCGAGCATGGCCATATCGTGGGCCGTGGTGAACTGGCCAGGATCGGGCAGGCCGTTGGCGTTGCGGAAGACCGTGCCGTTCATGCCGAGCTGACGCGCCTTGGCGGTCATCATGCGGGCGAAATTGGCTTCGTTGCCACCGATCAGCTCCCCCAGCGCCGTCGCGGAATCATTGGCCGACTTGGTCACCATCGACAGGATGGCGGTGTCGACGGACACCGATCCGCCGGGCTTGACGCCGAGCTTGGTCGGCGGCTCGGCCGCGGCGTGGGCGGAGAACGGCACCGGCGTGTTCTTCGAGATCCGGCCCTTCGCCAGCGCCTCGAACGTCAGATAGAGCGTCATCATCTTGGTCAGCGAAGCGGGATAGCGCCGACCATTGGCGTCGGAGGAATACAGCACCTTGCCGGTCTTGGCGTCGATGACGATGGCGGCCGACTTCGCCGCCATCGACGATGCGGCATCGGCGACGACGACGCCCATCGCCAAGGCGACGATCGTGGCCGCCTTGAGGAATGAGGAGGATTTGGAGACGAAGCCCGACAACGCCTGACGCACTGATACTTCCCTGAATTTTCGTTGCCCCGGAGGCGGCGGCGTGAGCCTGCCTCGCTTCCGGTCAAGCTATCGCGGCCAGCGTTACCAATCCGTTTATGGTAACCGCCGCGTTCACCATTTTCTGGCGATTTGAACCGCTTTTTATTCGAATTTTGGACTCTTCCCGTCCGCCTATGCCCAGCAAACAGGCAAAAACTTGACTTTTGTGCATCGCACAATATATTTACGGTGCATTGCACAAGGGCGCCCGGGGCAAAAGGGCGTTTCAACCACGAAGGGAAGCGTGAAATGGCCCAGACCTACGAGGACTTCAGCAAATACGGCAAGGAATTTGCCGACACCGGATTGAAGAGCTTTGCTTCGCTCACCAAGGGCGCGCAGGCGATCGCCACCGAAGCGGGCGAGTACACCAAGAAGAGCTTCGAGGCCGGCAGCGCCGCCTTCGAGAAGCTGTTCTCGGCCAAGTCGCTGGACAAGGCGATCGAGATCCAGTCCGACTACGCCAAGCAGAGCTACGAGAGCTTCGTAGCCGAGGCCGCAAAGATCGGCGACCTCTATGCCGAGCTCGCCAAGGAAGCCTACAAGCCGTTCGAATCGATCGTCGCCAAGGCGAAGTAATTTCGCCGCAAGGCACTGAAATTAGGCCAGCCGGCCTGCACGACAGACCCGGTCGCGGATGCGCGGCCGGGTTTTTTCATGTTCACTTCAATCCGGCGGCTTTGCTGCCTTCACGATTGCGAAAATCGCTGAAGTTTGCCCACCTAGCCATATTGTCAGCTAAACAGAAGGGCTTAAAATCGTCCATCGAACACCTACATGTCGAACTCGCATGGGGATTCGAAAAAGGCAGGACTACGTGACGATCGGTTTGACTGCCACGGCAGGCGTGGTGCGGATGCAGAGTGAAGGCGACGGCAACGAGGCCGGTCGCGGTACGGCCGTCATCACGCGCACCAAAACCAAGACCAAGAAGCCCAGTCTCTACCGGGTCCTCATCCTCAACGACGACTACACGCCCATGGAGTTCGTGGTTCACGTGCTGGAGCGTTTTTTCCAGAAGGACCGCGAAGCCGCCACACGCATCATGCTTCATGTTCACAATCATGGAGTGGGCGAGTGCGGGGTCTATACATTCGAGGTGGCCGAGACCAAAGTGTCCCAGGTCATGGATTTCGCCCGACAGAATCAGCATCCGCTGCAATGCGTGATGGAGAAGAAGTGAGGTAACATGCCGGCTTTCTCCCAAGGCCTGGAAAAGGCGCTACATCAGGCGCTGACGCTCGCCAATGAGCGGCACCATGAATACGCAACACTCGAACACCTGCTGCTCGCGTTGATCGACGACACCGAGGCGGCCGCCGTCATGCGCGCCTGCAACGTCGACCTCGACGAATTGAAGCACACGGTTCTCACCTATATCGACACCGAGCTCGACAATCTCGTCACCGGCTATGACGAGGATTCCAAGCCGACCGCCGGTTTCCAGCGCGTCATCCAGCGCGCCGTCATCCACGTGCAGTCGTCCGGCCGCGAGGAGGTCTCGGGCGCCAACGTGCTTGTCGCCATCTTCGCCGAGCGCGAGAGCCACGCCGCCTATTTCCTGCAGGAACAGCAGATGACCCGCTACGACGCGGTCAACTACATCTCGCATGGCATCGCCAAGCGCCCCGGCGCGTCGGAGAGCCGCACCCCGCGCGGCGCCGATGACGAGCAGGGCGGCCAGAACAGCGCCGAGCCGCAGGAGGAGAACGGCAAGAAGAAGCAGCAGCAGGACGCGCTGACGGCCTATTGCATCAACCTCAACAACAAGGCCAAGGCCGGCAAGATCGATCCGCTGATCGGCCGCGAGTCGGAGATCAACCGCACCATCCAGGTGCTGTGCCGCCGCTCCAAGAACAACCCGCTCTATGTCGGCGATCCCGGCGTCGGCAAGACGGCGATCGCCGAGGGCCTGGCCAAGCGCATCGTCGAAGGCGACGTGCCGGAGGTGCTGCACAACGCCACCATCTTCGCGCTCGACATGGGCACGCTGCTTGCCGGCACGCGCTATCGCGGCGACTTCGAGGAGCGGCTGAAGCAGGTCGTCAAGGAACTCGAGGACTATCCGGGCGCGGTGCTGTTCATCGACGAGATCCATACCGTGATCGGGGCAGGGGCCACATCAGGCGGCGCCATGGACGCGTCGAACCTGCTGAAGCCGGCGCTGTCGTCGGGCGCCATCCGCTGCATCGGCTCGACCACCTACAAGGAGTTCCGCCAGTTCTTCGAGAAGGACCGCGCTTTGGTGCGGCGCTTCCAGAAGATCGACGTCAACGAGCCGACCATCGAGGACGCCATTGAGATCATGAAGGGCCTCAAGCCCTATTTCGAGGAGTTCCACAAGGTCCGCTACACGAGCGAGGCGATCAAGGCCTCGGTCGAGCTTTCGGCGCGCTACATCAACGACCGCAAGCTGCCAGACAAGGCGATCGACGTGATCGACGAGACCGGCGCCTCGCAGATGCTGGTGCCTGAGGCCAAGCGCAAGAAGACGATCGGCATCAAGGAAATCGAAGCCACGATCGCCACCATGGCGCGCATCCCGCCGAAGACGGTTTCGGCCGACGACGAGAAGGTGCTGCAGGGTCTCGACGTCGAGCTGAAGCGTGTCGTCTACGGCCAGGACACCGCGATCACCGCGCTGACCTCGGCGATCAAGCTGGCGCGCGCCGGCCTGCGTGAACCCGAAAAGCCGATCGGCTCCTATCTGTTCTCGGGCCCGACCGGCGTCGGCAAGACGGAAGTGGCCAAGCAGCTCGCCGCCTCGCTGGGAGTCGAACTGATCCGCTTCGACATGTCGGAATACATGGAACGCCACACCGTCTCGCGGCTGATCGGCGCGCCTCCCGGCTATGTCGGCTTCGACCAGGGCGGCCTGCTCACCGACGGCGTCGACCAGCATCCGCACTGCGTGCTGCTGCTCGACGAGGTCGAGAAGGCGCATCCGGACCTGTTCAACATCCTGTTGCAGGTGATGGACCACGGTAAGCTGACCGACCACAACGGCAAGCAGATCGACTTCCGCAATGTCATCCTGATCATGACAACCAATGCGGGTGCGTCGGATGCGCAGCGCGCAGCGATCGGCTTCGGCTCGACCAAGCGCGAAGGCGACGATGTCGAGGCGATCAACCGGCTGTTCACGCCGGAGTTCCGCAACCGCCTCGATGCGATCATCCCGTTCGGCTCGCTGCCGGTGCCGGTCATCCATCAGGTGGTGCAGAAGTTCGTCATGCAGTTGGAGGCCCAGCTCTCCGAGCGCGGCGTCACCTTCGACCTGTCGCCGGACGCGATCGCCTGGCTGGCCGACAAGGGCTATGACGAGCGCATGGGTGCCCGTCCGCTCGGCCGCGTCATCCAAGAGCACATCAAGAAGCCGCTGGCCGACGAGGTGCTGTTCGGCAAGCTCAAGAAGGGCGGCACGGTGCGCGTCACCGTCGAGAAGAAGGAAACCGGCGAGACCGGCCTGAAGCTCGAATCGCTGGCCGACGAAGCGCCGGTGAAGCCGAAGAAGGAAGAGCCGGAAGAAGCGCCGAAGCCCCGCAAGGCGGCAAAGAAACCCGCGGCCAAGAAGGCGGTGGCGCAGAAGCCGGAGCCGAAGGGCAAGGACGGCGGCAAGCGCAGCCTTGTGCCGCAGTTGCCGCGCAAGGGCTGACGGCCCTCACGATCGAAAAAAGCCCCGGAAACGGGGCTTTTTTCATGGTCCTGACAGCGAGCGCGAGGCTGGCCAAGCGAGGCGAAGCGCCGACGCTCCGAGTTCCTGGTCGGCGATGCCGTGCCGCAGGAGAAATGGGACGACCTCAGCCTGCCGACAGCGCATTGACCTTAAGTGGAGCAGCCGACTCCAAATATTCTTGTTGGCAACAGCCATCGACCATTCGGGCCGTATGCGACGGCATTGTGCCGAGCAACAAAAGACCTTATCAAGGCGCACGACCTGGGTGGTGGTCGCGGCCAAGAGCCTTTGGCGATAATCATTCGGAACAGGAATCGCGCCCGGCGCGAGCAACCAATGACAAAAACCCTTCGCAAATCCCTCCGCCAGCTGATCATAGCGGTTCCGCTTCTCGCGCTCGGCTTCTACTTCATTCCGATCCTGACGACGATCTGGATCGTCTGCGGCCTGATCGACGTGCTGCGCAACAAGAACAAGACCCTGTCGCTGTTCCGCGGTTATTTTCTCGGCAACGGCCTCTTCACCTGGCTGCTGTCACCGTTCAACCTGCTGGTCGACCTGCTTTGCTACCGGAACCCTGGCGTCTGGAAGCTGGAGCAGTTTCCCGCCGACTATCAGCGAGAGGTCAACGAGGTTCTCGACGTCTTCAAGGCGCGCAAGGACGAGATCATCGCCGATATCGACGCCAATTTCGGCACCGGCCGGCGCGGCATGTATGTCTATCAGTGGTACGGCAAGCACAAGATCGACAACGTGGCGGAATTCAACAAGGATTTCAAATACATCAAGACCATCGCCGTATCCGTCTTCAGGGGCAAGGAATCGACCTCCTGGCATTTCGGTCCGCTTCGGCTCAGCCTGCGCATTCTCTACAATTTGCTGCCGGTGAAGGCCGAGATTTTCGTCGAGTGCAACGACGCCAGGAACTACTGGCACGACAATCCGCTCTACATTTTCGACGACACGCTGCTGCACCGCTCGGTCAACGAGTATGACGGGCGACGCTACTGCGTCTTCATGGACATCATCCGCCCGTCCCCGTTCCCGGGCCTGATCGCCGGTCTTCTCGCGATCGTCTCGGTCAGCGTCGAGCGCGTCAACGCCATGTTCTACAAGAACTGGAAGATGATCGGCTCCAGCAAGCCGAAGAAGGCCGGGGCGAACTGATCCTGGCCGTGGGTCGGCGGGCTGCCCGGCAGGCCTGCAGCCGTCTTGAACCATCGTCTTATAGCGCCGACTGGCTCTGATCCTTTAAAACTGCATATGTCGGATATATTCCTCGGAATATAACGACGGGCGGAGGAGATCCGCCGCCGGGAGGATAGGATTTTGAGCGGGCGGCAGACAGCCGATCATGCGGATCATGTCCAGGCCTCGATCGCCAGGAGCGACGCGGCCCATTCGGCGCTGGTCGCCTCATGGCGGCGTTCTCTCCAGCTGCACCGTCTCGATCCGGCCGAGCGCAAGGCGCCAAAGCGGTTGACCGAAGCCGAGCTGATGCTGGCCAGGCAGCGCATGGAGCCACTGGCCCGCGCCGCCGAGGCAAGTCTCAACCGGCTCTATCTCGCAGTCGGCGGCGTCGGCTGCTGTGTGATGCTGGCCGACCGGAATGGCATCCCCATCGAGCGCAGGGGCGCGGTCGCCGACGACGAGACGTTCGACGAATGGGGCCTGTGGACCGGCACGGTGTGGAGCGAGGACAGCGAAGGCACCAACGGGATCGGCACCTGTATCGCCGACCAGCGGGCGCTGACCATCCATCGCGACCAGCACTTCTTCTCACGCAACACGCTGCTCAGCTGCACCACGGCGCCGGTCTACGACCACGAAGGCAATCTGGCGGCGGCGCTCGACGTGTCGTCCTGCCGGTCGGATCTGACGGAAGGTTTTGTCCAGCTCATCGCGGTTGCGGTCGGTGACGCCGCCCGCCGGATCGAGGCGGAGAATTTCCGCATGGTGTACTCCAACGCCCGCATCCTGCTCGCTCCGGTCGCCGAGCGCGGCGCCGGCGCGTTCATTGCCGTCGATGCCGACGATCTGGTTGTCGGTGCGACGCGCTCCGCGCGTCTTGCGCTCGGCATAACCCGAGAAGCCCTTGCCAAGGGGCTGCTTGCCGCCGATCTCCTCGGCGATGCAGCCAAGACCTCCGAGGATTTGGATGATGCCGAGCGCGGTGTGGTGCAGCGCGCAATTGCACGCACCGGCGGCAACGTCTCCGCCGCGGCCCAGAACCTCGGCATTTCCCGCGCCACGCTGCACCGCAAGCTCGCCCGTTTCGGCATCCACCGCACCCATTGATTTTCCCGGACCCGACCTGTCGCAGTTCTGCGACACTCGGCAGCTGCGATCGTCCGACCCCGGGCTGACAAGCTAAAAGCCATCCGCGACTGTCTCCCGCGACGCGACACATTCCGTGGCGCTGTTTTGCTGGGAGGCAGACAATGAACAAGGTGGAATTTTCCCGCACGGCCAAGGTTCCCTTCGCCAAGCGCTACGACAACTTCATCGGCGGCAAATGGGTGGCGCCGCTTTCCGGAAAATACTTCGAGAACATCTCGCCGGTGACCGGCGGGCCGCTGGGCGAGATCGCCCGGTCGGACGCCAGCGACATCGAGGCGGCGCTCGACGCCGCGCACAAGGCCAAGGACGCCTGGGGCAGGACAAGTCCAGCCGCCCGCGCGCTCATCCTCAACCGCATCGCCGACCGCATGGAAGACAATCTCGACCTGCTGGCGCTGGCCGAGACCTGGGACAACGGCAAGCCGATCCGTGAGACGACCGCGGCCGACCTGCCCCTGGCCATCGACCATTTCCGCTATTTCGCCGGCGTCCTGCGCAGCCAGGAGGGTTCGATCTCCGAGATCGACCACGACACCGTCGCCTATCATTTCCACGAACCGCTCGGCGTCGTCGGCCAGATCATCCCTTGGAATTTCCCGCTGCTTATGGCGGTGTGGAAGCTGGCGCCGGCGCTCGCCGCCGGCAATTGCGTGGTGCTGAAGCCGGCCGAGCAGACACCGGCGACCATCATGCTGTGGGCCGACCTCGTCGGCGACCTTCTGCCGGAGGGCGTGCTCAACATCGTCAACGGTTTCGGGCTCGAGGCCGGCAAGCCGCTGGCGTCGTCCAACCGCATCGCCAAGATCGCCTTCACCGGCGAAACGACGACGGGCCGGCTGATCTCGCAATATGCCAGCCAGAATCTGATTCCGGTGACGCTGGAGCTCGGCGGCAAGTCGCCCAACATCTTCTTCCAGGATGTGACGGCGGAGGACGACGACTTCTTCGACAAGGCGATCGAGGGCTTTGTGATGTTCGCGCTCAACCAGGGCGAGGTCTGCACCTGCCCGAGCCGGGCGCTGGTGCATGAGAAGATCTACGACAAGTTCATCGAGCGGGCGCTGAAGCGTGTCGAGGCGATCGTCCAGGGTGATCCGCTCGACCCCGCCACGATGATCGGCGCGCAGGCGTCGAGCGAGCAGCTGCAAAAGATCCTGAGCTACTTCGACATCGGCCGCCAGGAAGGGGCCGAGGTGCTAGCCGGCGGCGAACAGAACCACCTGCCGGGCGACCTTGCCGGCGGCTACTACGTCAAGCCTACCGTGTTCCGCGGCCACAACAAGATGCGCATCTTCCAGGAGGAGATTTTCGGACCGGTGGTGTCGGTCACGACCTTCAAGGACGATGACGAGGCGCTGTCGATCGCCAACGATACGCTCTACGGCCTCGGCGCCGGCATCTGGAGCCGCGATGCGAACCGTTGCTACCGCTTCGGCCGCGCCATCCAGGCCGGTCGCGTGTGGACCAATTGCTACCACGCCTATCCGGCGCATGCGGCGTTCGGCGGCTACAAGCAGTCCGGCATCGGCCGCGAGACGCACAAGATGATGCTCGACCACTACCAGCAGACCAAGAACATGCTGGTCAGCTACAGCCCGAAGAAGCTCGGCTTCTTCTGATCGAATCCCGAGGTGCGGGGAGGGCGCGGTTCGCCGCGTCCCCCCTTCAAACAGGGGGAGGATATCTTGGACAAGAAATCGCTGGGCAAAGTGTCCGCCACGCCGGAGGCCGAGGCGTTCCTCGCCGAGATCATCGCCGATCACGGCCCGGTTCTGTTCCATCAATCCGGCGGCTGCTGCGACGGCTCCTCGCCGATGTGCTACCCGCGCGGCGATTTCATCGTCGGCGACGGCGACGTCATGCTGGGCGAGATCGGCGACACGCCGGTCTATATAAGCGCCTCACAGTACGAGGCCTGGAAACACACGAATTTGATCATCGACGTGGTGCCGGGCAGGGGCGGCATGTTCTCGCTCGACAATGGCCGCGAGAGGCGGTTTCTGACGCGCTCGACGATCTGCGCGGTTCCCTCCGCCATCGAGAGGGATTGACCGGGCAATCCGGCAACGGCAGAAAGCCGCCATGGCCAATCTACTTCTCGTTGTCATCGGCGGCGGCATCGGCGCCGGCATCCGCCACCTGACCAATATGGGCGCCCTGCGCCTGGTCGGCCCCAACTATCCCTGGGGCACGATGGCGATCAACATCCTCGGCTCGTTCGTCATGGGCCTGTTCATCGCCGTGCTCGCGCGGCGCGGCGGCTCGAACGAGGTGCGGCTGTTCGTGGCCACCGGCATCCTCGGCGGCTTCACCACCTTCTCGGCCTTTTCGCTCGATTTCGCCACGCTTTGGGAGCGCGGCGCAACGCTGCCGGCGTTCGGATATGCGCTCGCCAGCGTCATTGGCGCGATCCTCGCCCTGTTTCTGGGTCTTTGGCTCGCAAGAAGCCTGCCTTAGGTTTGTTCATGCATGTCGTTGTCCCAAAACCGCCAAACACTTTTGGGCGACATGCATTAGTGCTATTGCCCCCGCTTCCGAAGAGGCAAAGCGAGACAAATGGCAGGCGTTGAACAGATCACGGTGGAAGCCGGCGAGGCGGGCATGCGGCTCGACCGCTGGTTCAAGACCCATTTTCCGGGTCTCGGCTTCGGCCATTTGCAGAAGCTCTTGCGCTCCGGCCAGATCCGCGTCGACGGCAGCAGGGTGAAGGCCGACACCCGCGTCGAGCCCGGCCAGACGGTTCGCGTTCCGCCGCTCGAGGTCGACAAGAAGGGCGATGCGCCGCTCACCGGCCATTCGATCCGCAACCAGGGCGACGCCGATGTGCTCGCCAAGATGCTTCTGCACGAGGATGCGAAGGTCTTCGTCTTCAACAAGCCGGCGGGGCTCGCCGTGCAGGGCGGCTCCGGCGTCACCCGCAATGTCGACGACATGCTGGAGGCTTGGCGCAACCAGAAGGGCGAGAAGCCGCGCCTGGTGCACCGGCTCGACCGCGACACCTCCGGCGTACTGGTCGTCGCCCGCACCCGCCTTGCGGCGATGAAGCTGTCGGAAGCCTTCCGGGCGCGCGAGACCAAGAAGACCTACTGGGCGCTGGTCAAGGGCGTGCCGCCGAAGCGCGAGGACAAGATCTCGACCTGGCTGATCAAGGAGCCGACGCCGGATGGCGACCGCGTGCGCATCGCCAAGCACGGCGAGAAGGGCGCCGACCATGCGGTGTCCTACTACCGCGTCGTCGAGCAGGCGGCGCAATCGCTGTCCTGGCTGGAGATGGAGCCCTATACCGGCCGCACCCATCAGCTGCGCGTCCACGCCGCTCATATCGGCTGCCCTATCATCGGCGATCCCAAATATTTCGAGGCCGATACCAATTGGGATTTTCCAGGCGGTATGCAGAACCGACTGCATCTGCATGCGCGCCGCATCCTCATCCCGCACCCGGACAAGGGCGTCATCGACGTCACCGCGCCGATGCCGCCGCATATGCGCCAGAGCTGGAATCTGATCGGCTTCGATGAGCAGAGCGCGGAGGAGGAGGGGTGAGCGGCGTCACCGGCACGCTCGACCGCCGCGATGCGGTCGACATGGCGGCCGCCGCGATCATGGTCGGGCTGACCTTCTCCTGGGGGCTGAACTATGTCGCCGCCAAGGTCTCCTACGCCGGCTATGATCCCGTCTTCGTTTCGATCGCGCGCTCGATCCTCGGCGGGCTCTGCGTGCTCGGCTGGTGTCGGCTCCGCGGCATCAAGCTGTTCGAAGCGGACGGGACGCTTGTCGCCGGCATCATTGTCGGGGTGCTCTTCGGGGTCGAGTTCCTGTGCCTCTATATCGGGCTGGAATACACAACCGTTGCCCGCAACACGCTGCTGGTCAACACCATGCCGTTCTGGGTCTTGATCGGCGGTCATTTCCTGCTCGGCGAGCGCATCAACGCGCGCAAGCTGGGCGGACTGGTTCTGGCCTTCTGCGGCCTTGCGGCGGTCTTTTCCGACGGCATCGTTGCCGGCAACAATGTCACACTCACCGGTGATCTGCTCAGCCTCGGGTCGGGGATCCTGTGGGCGATGACCAGCATCGTCATCAAGCGGTCGAAACTGGTCGAGACCAGCGCCGAGAAACTGCTGCTCTACCAGCTGGCTGGCGCAGCTGTTGTCGGTTTGCTGGTAATGCCTTTCGCCGGCCCGCCGATCCGCGCGGTCACCGCCTTGCCGACCCTGGCGCTGTTGTTCCAGTCTTTCTATATCGTCGCATTCACCTATGTGTTGTGGTTCTGGCTGCTCACGCGCTATCCGGCGGCCGGCCTGTCGAGCTTCGCCTTCCTGTCCCCCGTCTTCGGCGTTCTGTGCGGCGCGGTGCTGCTGGGCGAACCACCGACGGTCAGGATCTTCCTGGCGCTCGGCCTGATCGCCGCCGGCCTGATCATCGTCAACCGGCCGCGCAGGCAGGTTCCAGCGTAAGGAGTTCGACATGCGCGACATCCTCAATGACCTCGAAGCGGGAAAGCAGCTCTCCGATCCCGATCCCGTGCGCCGCGCCCAGATCCAGATGAAGACGCCGCTGCCGAAGCGCTTCTACAAGGCCGTCTCGCTCGCGCCGGTTGAGGAAGGCTTCGCCGTCCATCTCGACGGCAGGCCGGTACGCACGCCGGGCAAGGCACTGCTGGCCCTGCCAACCGAAAAGGCGGCGGCCCTGGTTGCCGGCGAGTTCGACGCGCAAGGCGAGGTCATTGACCCCGTCACCATGCCAGTCATGCGCCTCGTCAATACCGCCGTCGACGGCGTCGCCAGCGATCCTCAGGCGGTGCTGGAGGATATCCTGCGCTTCGCCTCGTCCGACTTGCTCTGCTACCGCGCCGATGGCCCGCAAGGGCTGGTAGACCGGCAGAACCAGCTTTGGGACCCGGTCATCGACTGGGCGCGCGGCGCGCTTGGCGCCCGCTTCCTTCTCGCCGAGGGCATCGTTCATGTCGAGCAGCCGCGCGAGACCATCGCCGTGCTCGGCGCCCATCTTGCGCAGCGCAACGAGCCGCTGCGGCTCGCCGCCATCCATGTCATGACCTCGCTGACCGGATCAGCGCTGCTGGCCATGGCTGTCGATTTCGGCGAACTCGATGGCGAAACGGCCTGGGCCGCAGCCCATGTCGACGAGGACTGGCAGATCGAGCATTGGGGCCAGGACGCCGAGGCCGTGGCGCGCCGCTCGGCCCGCAAGCGCGACATGTTGGCGGCCATCGGCCTGCTCGAGGCGCTGAAAGCCTGAGCGCAGCGCTCCGCTTTCGCACTGCACCTAATACGAAAGTCATAATCCCATCGTCGCGGTGCCTTTCGCCGGCGCTTTCTGCCACTTTTTACCTGTGGCTGCGTCTTTGAGTCTGCTCTCGGAGGAGAGGTGGACGATGGCGCGCAGCCATCGCGGACAGACGGGATCTCACGGGAGGACTTTTCAATGGCAATGGCATCGACCGCCGGCGGAACAAGCCGCGGCATGACGCGGGAGGAGAAGAAGGTCATCTTCGCTTCCTCGCTCGGCACCGTTTTCGAATGGTACGACTTCTATCTCTACGGCTCGCTGGCGGCTTTCATCGGCGCCACCTTCTTCTCCTCGGCGCCGGAAGCGACGCGCAACATCTTCGCGCTGCTCGCCTTCGCCGCCGGGTTCCTGGTCCGCCCCTTCGGCGCTCTGCTGTTCGGCCGCATCGGCGATCTTGTCGGCCGCAAATACACCTTCCTCGTCACCATGACGATCATGGGCCTGTCGACCTTCCTGGTCGGTCTCTTGCCAGGCTATGCCAGCTGGGGCATCGCCGCGCCGGTGATCCTTATCGGGCTGCGCATGCTGCAGGGCCTGGCGCTCGGCGGCGAGTATGGCGGCGCCGCCACCTATGTCGCCGAACATGCCCCCGACGATCGCCGCGGCTTCTACACCTCCTGGATCCAGACGACGGCGACGCTCGGTCTGTTCCTGTCGCTGATCGTCATCCTCATCGTGCAGGGGTCGATGAGCAAGGAAACCTATGCCGATTGGGGCTGGCGCATTCCCTTCATCGTCTCCTTCCTGCTGCTCGCCATCTCGATCTGGATCCGGCTCTCGCTCTCGGAGTCGCCGACGTTCCAGCGCATGAAGGAGGAAGGCAAGGGTTCGAAGGCACCGCTCTCGGAAGCCTTCGGCCAGTGGAAGAATGCCAAGATCGCGCTGCTGGCGCTGCTCGGCCTCACCGCCGGCCAGGCCGTGATCTGGTACAACGGCCAGTTCTACGCGCTGTTCTTCCTGCAGAACGTGCTGAAGGTCGACCCGCAGTCGGTCAACATCATGATCGCGGTGGCGCTGGCGATCGGCTCGATCTTCTTCGTCGTGTTCGGCTGGCTATCCGACAAGATCGGCCGCAAGCCGATCATCATGGCCGGCCTCGCCTTGGGCATCGTCTGCACCTTCCCGCTGTTCAAGGCACTGACCTGGGCTGCCAATCCGGCGCTCGCCACCGCGCAGCAGAACACCCGTGCGACGGTGACCGCGGCGCCCGGCGACTGCAAGTTCCAGTTCAACCCGGTCGGCACGGCGAAGTTCACGACGTCCTGCGATATCGCCACGTCGTTCCTGACCAAGAACTCGGTGCCTTACGACGTGGTCACGACGGCGGCACCCGGAACGGCCGCATCGGTCAAGATCGGCAATGAGACGGTGGAGTCCTACGACGCCGTCGCCGCCGGCGATCAGGCCAAGGCCAAGGACGCTGCCTTCGTCAAGGCGGTCAACATGTCGTTGCGGGACGGCGGTTATCCGCTGAAGCGCGCGGCGGCCAAGGTGCCGGACCAGAAGCTCGACGCCTTTGTCGCGGCCAATCCCGAGCTCAAGCTCGACGCGGCGGCGATCCGCGGCGGCGAGAAGACGACGGTTGCTGTCGACCAGGCCGTCAAGGACAAGCTGCTGACCAAGGATGAGGCGGCGGGTGCGCCCGAGATCACCGTCTACAGCATTCCGGGCGGCGGCGCGTTTGCCATGTTCGCCGATCCGGCGGCGGTGAACTGGCCGATGACCATCGGCATCCTGTTCATCCTCGTGCTGTTCGTCACCATGGTCTACGGGCCGATCGCGGCGATCCTGGTCGAGATGTTCCCGACCCGCATCCGCTACACCGGCATGTCGCTGCCCTACCACATCGGCAATGGCTGGTTCGGCGGTCTCTTGCCGGCGACGGTATTCGCGCTCAGCGCCTACAAGGGCGATATCTATTACGGCCTCTGGTACCCGGTGGTGATCGCCGCCATGTCGCTGATCATCGGCATGATCTTCGTCAGGGATACGCTGGGAACCGACCTCAACACCAAGCAGTAGGCGCTGCCCAGGCGCTCAAAGCAAAAGCCCGGCGTGAGCGATCACGCCGGGCTTTTCCCATCCTGAAATCCCTGGAGGGCTCGATCAGCTCTTGCGCTGCGTGCTCTCTTCCTCAATCGCCGCCTCGTGGTACCAGCCATCAAAATCGGCATGCGTGTTGCGCAGCGAGGCAAGCTCTGCCGCGAACTTGGCCTTTGCGCCTAAATTTGAGGCAGATTTGCGCCCTGCCAGGGGGAACATCAAAATCTTTGCCGACGGACGGGGCGGGGTGACTTGCATTGGCGATCTCCCTTCTTCTCCAGGAGCCTGTCGATTCATCTACTTTCCAAGATAGTGGTTGCGACTCATTTAGGCAATATGCCCACAAAAAGATCAATATTTGCACTATTTTTGTGCAAACTATGCTTTTGATCGATCTGAACGCATCGCTGAGGCGGCTCAGCAAATTCAGCGCTTTGTGACGACCATTTTGCCGCACCCACCACTGCCGGAGTGGCACACGAATTGCTTTTTAAGACGCGGCAGGTCGGCTCGGCCCGGCCATGCGTCGTCGCCCGGCGCGGTGATCAAGCAACGAGAGGCTCTAGAATGACCAAATACAAGCTCGAGTATATCTGGCTCGACGGATACACACCGGTCCCCAATCTTCGCGGCAAGACCCAGATCAAGGAATTTGCCGAGTTCCCGACGCTCGAGCAGCTGCCGCTGTGGGGCTTCGACGGCTCCTCGACCCAGCAGGCCGAAGGCCACAGCTCCGACTGCGTGCTGAAGCCGGTCGCCGTGTTCCCGGATCCGGCCCGCACCAACGGCGTGCTGGTGATGTGCGAAGTGATGATGCCCGATGGCGTGACGCCGCATGTCTCCAACAAGCGCGCCACCATCCTCGATGACGAGGGCGCCTGGTTCGGCTTCGAGCAGGAGTATTTCTTCTACAAGGACGGCCGTCCGCTCGGCTTTCCCGAGAGCGGCTACCCGGCGCCGCAGGGCCCGTACTATACCGGCGTCGGCTACTCGAACGTCGGCTCGGTCGCGCGCCAGATCGTCGAGGAGCATCTCGACCAGTGCCTCGCCGCCGGCATCAACCATGAAGGCATCAACGCCGAGGTGGCCAAGGGCCAGTGGGAATTCCAGATTTTCGGCAAGGGCTCCAAGAAGGCCGCCGACCAGATGTGGATGGCTCGCTACCTGCTGCAGCGCCTGACCGAGAAGTACGGCATCGACATCGAGTACCACTGCAAGCCGCTCGGCGACACCGACTGGAACGGCTCGGGCATGCACGCCAACTTCTCGACCGCCTATATGCGCGAAGTCGGCGGCAAGGCCTATTTCGAAGCGCTGATGGCTGAGTTCGACAAGAACCTGATGGATCACATCGCCGTCTACGGCCCGGACAACGACAAGCGTCTGACCGGCAAGCACGAGACCGCGCCGTGGAACAAGTTCAGCTACGGCATCGCCGACCGCGGCGCCTCGATCCGCGTGCCGCACTCGTTCGTCAAGAACGACTACAAGGGCTATCTGGAAGATCGCCGTCCGAACTCGCAGGGCGACCCCTACCAGATCGCTTCGCAGATACTGAAGACGATCGCGGCGGTACCGGCCAGCGGCCAGGTTTCGGCTGCCGCCTGATCCGCTCGGCGCGCGTTCGCGCCGCAACAGAATACTCTGCGACCAGAAGGCCCCGGCGGAAACGCCGGGGCTTTTTTTGCATGGAGATCGCCCAAGCGGCGGCACGGAAATCGCGCACGCGGGGAAACACGCTGACGGCAAGCCTGCGCGTCGCCTGTTGAGCACCGGCTCGCGATAGCTCGCATCATCACCATGGACGACAATGAAAAAGCCCCCGGAGGAGACCTCCGAGGGCTTCAAATCTCAATCCGATCAGAAGTTTAGATCGAGTAGTACATGTCGTATTCGACCGGATGCGGGGTCATCTCGAAGCGCATCACCTCGGCCATCTTCAGCTCGATGTAGCTGTCGATCTGGTCGTCGTCGAAAACGCCGCCGGCCTTGAGGAAGCCGCGGTCCTTGTCGAGGCTCTGCAGCGCTTCGCGCAGCGAGCCGCAGACGGTCGGGATCTTCTTCAGCTCCTTCGGCGGCAGGTCATAGAGATCCTTGTCCATCGGCTGTCCCGGGTGGATCTTGTTCTTGATGCCGTCGAGGCCGGCCATCAGCATGGCGGCGAAGGCGAGGTAGGGGTTCGCGCCCGGATCGGGGAAGCGGACCTCGACGCGCTTCGACTTCGGCGACGAGCCGAACGGAATGCGGCAGGACGCCGAGCGGTTGCGCGCCGAATAGGCGAGCAGCACCGGCGCCTCGTAGCCCGGCACCAGGCGCTTGTAGGAGTTGGTCAGCGGGTTGGTGAAGGCGTTGATCGCCTTGGCGTGCTTGATGATGCCGCCGATGTAGTAGAGGCAGCTCTCCGACAGCCCGGCATATTCATTGCCGGCGAAGGTCGGCTTGCCGCCCTTCCAGATCGACTGGTGGACGTGCATGCCCGAACCGTTGTCGCCGAAGATCGGCTTCGGCATGAAGGTGGCCGTCTTGCCGTAGGCGTTGGCGACCTGATGCACGACGTACTTGTAGATCAGCATCTTGTCGGCGTTGCGCACCAGCGTGTCGAACTTGATGCCGAGCTCGTGCTGCGCGGCGGCGACCTCATGGTGATGCTTCTCGACGCGCACGCCCATTTCGGCGAGCACGGTCAGCATTTCCGAGCGCATATCCTGAGCGGAATCGATCGGCGGCACGGGGAAGTAGCCGCCCTTGATGCGGGGGCGATGGCCGAGATTGCCGGTCTCGTAGTCGGTGTCGTCGTTGGACGGCAGTTCGGTGGAGTCCAGGCGGAAGCCGGTATTGTAGGGATCGGCCTTGTACTTGACGTCGTCGAACACGAAGAACTCGGCTTCCGGACCGACGAAGATCTGGTCGCCGATGCCTTCCGACTTCATGTAGGCCTCGGCCTTCTTGGCGGTGCCGCGCGGGTCGCGGTTGTAGGATTCGCCGGAGACCGGATCGAGGATGTCGCAGAGGATGACCATGGTCGACTGGGCGAAGAACGGATCCATGTGCACCGTGTCGGGATCGGGCATCAGCACCATGTCGGACTCGTTGATCGCCTTCCAGCCCGCAATCGAGGAGCCGTCGAACATGACGCCGTCGGCGAACATGTCTTCCTCGACCTCGACGACATCCATGGTTACGTGCTGCAGCTTGCCCTTCGGATCTGTGAAGCGCAGGTCGACGAACTTTACGTCGTTGTCCTTGATCTGCTTCATGATGTCTTTGGCTGTCGTCATGTCATGTATCCCTGTGTGACGTTTTTTTGATGATGACGTTGCAGAAAGGCGTCAGACGGCGTCCATCCCGGTCTCACCGGTACGGATGCGCACGACTTCCTCGATGTTGGAGACGAAGATTTTGCCGTCGCCGATGCGGCCGGTCTGCGCCGCCTTGCGGATGGCCTCGATGGCGCCTTCGACGGCGTCGTCGCCCAGCACCACCTCGATCTTCACCTTGGGCAGGAAGTCGACGACATATTCGGCGCCGCGATAGAGTTCGGTATGGCCCTTCTGCCGGCCGAAGCCCTTGGCCTCGGTCACGGTGATGCCTTGCAGTCCGGCCTCCTGAAGCGCTTCCTTCACTTCGTCCAGCTTGAATGGCTTGATGATCGCTTCGATCTTTTTCATGTAAAACGTGGCCTCCACTGCCAAAAAGACGGGTTGTGTGCCCCGCTTGCGCTTCGATCAAGCACGAACTGTGCCAGTCCGGACGGATTCGAAGCGCCATTGGGCGATTTCACTACCATGCCGCGTCCCGATGCGCATTCGCGTCATTCGCTGCATTGGAAGCGTCATCGACGCTCGAAGCCTATACATTGCTGACCCTCCCGTCCGCACAATAATTAGGCAAATAGCGCAATCTGCAGGCAGTTTTGCCAGTTGGCGCATCGCATCGAACGATGCGTTTATAGGCAATGGCAGTGTTCGCTGTTTGCTTCAAATCGAAAACTGGACAATGCTTCACCGGAGGGCGGACGGCAATCCATGAGCAACGAACTTTTATCTCCGGTTGAAATGGCCGAGGCCGACCGGCTGGCAATCGCGACCGGCCCGTTCGACGGCATCGGCCTGATGCGGCGGGCCGGCGCGGCGGTCGCGGCCGTTGTGCTGGCGCGTTACCCGGCCGCGACGCCCGTACATGTGCTGTGCGGCCCCGGCAACAATGGCGGCGACGGCTATGTCGTGGCGCGGTTGCTGGCCGAGGCCGGCGTCGATGTCGCGATGTGGGTATCGGGCAAGCCGCGGGCCGGCAGCGACGCCGCGATTGCCGCGGCGGAGTGCCCGGTCGCGCCGAGGCCGCTGACGGCTTTTGCCCCTGATTTCGGCTCAATCGTCGTCGATGCGCTCTACGGGGCAGGACTGTCGAAGTCGCTGCCCGTCGACGCTACGAACGCCATCGATTTTGCCAAATCCCTGCTCTTGCCGGTTGTTGCAATCGATTTGCCTTCGGGAGTCTCCGGCGATACCGGTGCAGTGCTTGGGGAAGAAGCTTTTCGGGCCGACATCACCGTTACCTTCGCTCGAAAAAAGCCCGGGCATCTGCTGCTGCCAGGTCGCGAACTCTGCGGTGAGATCGTGCTTGCCGACATCGGCATCCCCGACAGGGTCTTCAACGACCTCATTCCAAGAACGTTTGAGAATAAGCCGGCTCTCTGGGTCGGGAACTTGCCAGTTCCGGCCACCGACGCGCACAAATACAAACGTGGCCATGCCGGGGTGTTTTCCGGCGGGCCGTCGACAACCGGCGCCGCGCGCTTGTCGGCGCTTGCCGCCGCGAGGGCAGGGGCAGGAGCGGTAACCGTGCTGTCGCCAGCGGACGCCATGCAGATAAATGCCGCGCACCTGACCGCGATCATGCTGCGCAGGACCGACACCGTAGCCGACCTGAACAACTTCATCGGCGAGCGCCGGCCTTCGGCCTTTGTTCTCGGACCTGGCTTCGGCGTTGGCGAGAGGACACGGGATGTTGCCTTGGCGATACTGCGAGCCGGGCGGCAAGGCGCTGCCAGCGGGATCGGCGGGCTGGTCCTCGATGCCGATGGCATCACCTCGTTTCGCGATGAGCCTGCGAGCCTCTTTGAAGCTACTCACGAGCCGCACGCGCCCGCATTGGTGATGACACCGCATGAAGGTGAGTTTGCTCGCCTGTTTCCGGACATTGCCGCAGACAAAAACCTCTCCAAACTAGCCAAGGCGCGCGCAGCCGCCCAGCGAGCCAATGCGGTCGTCGTCTACAAGGGCGCCGATACGGTGATTGTGGCACCGAACGGCCTCGCGGCCATCAACGGCAACGGCGCGCCCTGGCTTGCCACGGCCGGGTCGGGCGACGTGCTGGCGGGCATCATCGCCGGCCTTCTGGCGCAAGGCATGGCAGTGTTCGCAGCGGCGGCGGCGGCGGTCTGGATCCATGCCGAGGCTGGCGGCCGCTTCGGTCCCGGGCTGATCGCGGAGGACCTGCCGCTGGCCATGGTGCCGGTGCTGCAGGAACTGGTTGAAGCAAAACAGGCGGATGCCATCTGATGGGGCGGTTCGCTCTCGTCATTGCGGCTGTCGTCGCGCTGTTGGTACCGTGCGGCGCTCGCGCTGAGCAGCCGGTGACCATCGTCGACGATCCGTCCGTGCTTGCCGCGCTCGATGCCAAGGGATTCTCATTCGCCGGCGTGTTCAGCGTCGACGGCAAGGATGATTTGAAGACACTCTACGACGAGGCACCCGCCTATCACGCCATCGTCGAGATGGTGGCGGGCGATGTCGCCGGCCTGCGCGCCGAGATGAAGGCCGGCGGGCGCAACCTCTACGAGGTCACCGACGGCAATGTCGGCCGCATCATGGACATGCGCTGGCTGAAGACGGACGCGGCTCGCTTCCGCCTGGTCGGCGTCGTCAACCGTCTCGACCGGCGCGACTTCGCCACTTTGAACGGCGACAAGAGTTGCGGCGAGGTGCGCTTCATCTACCGCCTGGCCTACAGTTTCAGGAAGAACGGCAAGGTCCTGGCCTCGCGCCTGCCGTTCAATTTCAATGCCGTCTACAGCGTCGCTCCGGATGTCGACGGCGGTTGCGTCGGGGTTGCCGGGCGCTGGACGCCGCAGCTCGACGAGGCCGTCGATGCCGGCTGGCTGGCCGGCGGGCCGCTGGAGCCGGAAGAACTGACCTTCAAGCAGCTGGAACTCAACGCGCAAGTGGTGCGCTTTCCCTCCGGCCAGGAGACCGAATTCGGCGGGCAGGCCGCCTACCTCATGCGGATTTTTGGGATCGGTGGCGCCACAGGCAGCGAAAAGCCGCTGGAGAACACGCCTGACGTCGCGCGGCTGTCGGAAGATGCCGTGCTCAAGAAAAAGCTCGCCGACTATGTCCGGGCCAATGTCGGCGCGGTCGATCTCGGCGTCTATGAGATGCCGGACGAATTCCTGGCGAAGAAGGTCATCTCATGGTCGACCTTCGGCAGCGCCAGGCAGGCCAACCATCCGTTTACGTCGCTGTTCGAGCCCACGGATTTCGCCGGGCTCGACTATTCCGGGTTGAAGCTGGCGCGCACGCCGGAGGCGCTGGTCGAACGGCTGGACAACGGCGCCTGCCAGGGCTGCCATCAGGCCGGCTCCACCGCCGGCTTCCATTTCATCGGCCTCGACGACAGGACAACGTCGCCGCTCAACCGCATCGAGGTCGGCATCTCGCCGCATCTCCATGCCGAGATCACGCGCCGCGAGGCCTGGCTGCGCGCCGTGACCGAGGGCAAGGAGCCGAACCGCTTCCGCCCGTTCTCATTCGCACCGCCGGCCGAATGGAGGGATGCCGGCGAAGTCTCCTACGTGCCGGCCGAGATGGCGATGCCGTGCCTGATGCCGGAGGACGCCGCCCGCTTCGGCCAGACCTGGCAGTGCGGCGGTGGCACCATCTGCACGCCGCTCGCCACGGCTTCGGGCGTGCGCACCAGGCTGGCGCAATGCCTGCTGCCCAAGGACAGCAAGGCGATGTTTTCCGGCCATCCGTGCCTGAGCGGCTCGATCGCCAGCAATGAAGCGCAGCCCTTCAACGATCGCTACACCGTGACCGGCCAGTTCGCCGCGTTCGCCTCCGACATTTCACGCACCGCCTACACCTGTCGGCCGCCGAAGATCGGCGTGCCGGCCGGCATCGCCTATCGAGCTTGCGACGACAAGGACCGCAGCTTCGCCGCCTTCAAGGCCGGCAAGCCGATGCCGAACGAGATCTGCGGACTGGTCGGCGGCAAGAAGTTCGATACCTGCGTGGCGACAAACAATTTCGACCAGTGCCTCGGCGGCGCCGTCAATCGCGGCAACCGGCCGGCCTGCTCGGCGGACCATTTCTGCCGCGAGGACTATATGTGCCAGTCGCTGCCGGCGGACACGCCGGGCGCCGCCAAGGTGAAAGGCATCGGCTTCTGCTCGCCGACCTATTTCATCTTCCAGATGCGCATCGACAATCACGCAACGCCCTGGGCGAGCGCGGCACGCGCCACCATGGGTGCGGGTTTCGGAGCGGCGCAAGAGGAGTAGCTGATATCAGGCGCCTTGCTGGCGGCGCGGTTCCGCGAAGGCACCGGCCAGCGCCTCGCGCACCCGTTCCTCGCTGACCCCCGATGTATCCTCGATCCAGCTCGGGGTCGAAATGGGCGGCTCGAGAAAGCGGACATGGTCGTTGACCGGCCCATGTATGTAGGAAAGGTTCGAGCCGAAGATCTGCACGCAGGGAACATTCAAGGCCGCGGCAGCATGAGACATGCCGCCATCGACGCCAAGGAACAGCGCCGACGCGCCAAGCTGATACATCACGTCGAGCAGCGGCGTCGTGGTGAAATCGACCGCTTGCGGCAGCTCGGCGCGAATTCGGTTCGCCGCATCGTGTTCGCGAGGACCGCCGACGATCCATACCGCCCAGCCGCGATTGGAATGGTCCTTGGCGACCGAGATAAAGCGCTCCATTGGCCACGATCGGGAGCTCGTCATGTCTCCGGTGAAGATTGCCAGTGCCGGCTTGCCGGCCTCGACCCCGGCACGGCTGCGCCATTCATCCAATTCCGCGGCCGGGATGACCAGCTGCGGCGCTGGCCAATCGACGTTGGCCGGCCTCGCGTCTAGGGTGGCGATGGAGCAAACCTCCTCATAGAGACGCGTCTTGCGCGGACCGAACGCCCACAAATGGCGCAGCCAGCCGGCTGGGAAGCGATTGACCAACCCGAACTGCAGCTCCTGCGGGTAGCCGATGCGCTCCGGTATGCCGGCCATGAAAGGTATCAGGGCGGCTTTGATTGAGCTCGTCATGAGATAGGCCGCGCCATAGTTCTGCTGGCGAAGCTCGCGCACCAGGCTGCGGCGCTCGGCCAGGCCGAGCTCCATATGCCGTTTCTTCAGGGGCCAGGCTTTGCGGACATGCGGCATGAACCGCGCAAAAGAGACGTTGCCGGGCGAGGTCACGACATCGATCGGGCGCTCGGGAAACCGCTCCGCGAGGATGCGGATGGCCGAATGACAGCGGACGAAATCGCCGACCGCCGGAAAGCCGACCAGGAGGATTGGATCCAAGACACATACCTTTCGATTCGTCGGCGTCGGCGCAGCCGCCGCCATCCGGGAGATTGACTTGGCTCGTTTCGGCTGCCTATTGCCGCTGCTCCGTCCGGTGGGTCCATATTCCTCGCCGGCGATGTTTGACAAGGCTCATCAGAAAAGGGCAATTGCATGGTCCGCCCCATACTCGTCGAGATCGCCCCCGGCGAACTGCTGGACAAGATATCGATCCTCGAGATCAAGGCGGCAAGCATCGCCGACGCGTCCAAACTGGCCAACGTCCTGCACGAACTGGAGGAGCTATCGCGCGTTCGCGACGACCACCTCCCGGCGTCGGAGACGCTGGCCGGCCTTTACGCGGAACTGAAGGCCGTCAACCAGGCGCTCTGGGTCATCGAGGACGATATCCGCGTCGAAGAACTCAACAAGCGCTTCGGTGATCGTTTCATCGAACTCGCCCGCGGCGTCTACCGAACCAACGACCGCCGCGCCGCGCTGAAGCGCGAGATAAACGTGTTGCTCAGCTCCGCCCTAATCGAGGAAAAATCCTACGAAAACTACGAGTAGGACCGCCGCTTAGCGCTGGGAGATAGTCCTCCATCCGCTCGGTCCATCTGTTGTTAAACCCGGCGATCTGTTGTTCGGCCGTCTCTGGGTTCAGCAGCGTCGAGAGTGCTGGCCGCTGTATCGGTTCGATCTCAGGCGTCTCCACGTATCCAAGCGCGGCCAGACGCTGTGCCCATGACGGGTGTGTCGACTTGCCATCATCCGGACGTTCCCACGCCCTTTGGGCGCAACCGTTCAGATACTGGCTTTGCGACAAGTCTGCGGCCATTTCTAGAAGGCGGGCAAGCGGCGGTCGAGGCGGTCGCAAGGCTCCCATGATCTCGCGCCGCAGGCGGACAGCACCGCGAACCTGCCGAACCGCCGCCCAGCGCTGATGATGAAGCGCGACATTCAGGTCACAGCGGGATGTTGTCGTGCTTCTTCCAGGGGTTCTGCATGTGCTTGTTGCGCAGCATCCTCAGCGCCCGGGCGACGCGGCGGCGGGTCGAATGCGGCATGATCACCTCGTCGACATAGCCGCGTTCGGCGGCGACGAAGGGCGACAGGAAGCGGTCCTCATAAGCCTTTGTATGCGCTGCTATCTTTTCCGCATTTCCGATGTCCTTGCGGTAGATGATCTCGACCGCGCCCCTGGCGCCCATCACCGCGATCTGCGCCGTCGGCCAGGCGTAGTTCATGTCGCCGCGCAGATGCTTCGACGCCATGACGTCATAGGCGCCGCCATAGGCTTTGCGGGTGATGACGGTGATCTTCGGCACGGTCGCCTCGGCATAGGCGAACAGAAGCTTGGCGCCATGCTTGATCAGCCCGCCATATTCCTGCGCGGTGCCGGGCAGGAAGCCCGGGACATCGACGAAGGTGACGATCGGAATGGAAAAGCAGTCGCAGAAGCGCACGAAGCGCGCCGCCTTGCGGCTGGCGTCGGAATCGAGCACGCCGGCCAGCACCATCGGCTGGTTGGCGACGAAGCCTACCGTGCGGCCCTCGACCCTGCCGAAACCGGTGACGATGTTTTTCGCAAAGCTCTGCTGGATCTCGAAGAAATCGCCCTCGTCGGCAACCTTCAGGATCAATTCCTTGATATCGTAAGGTTTGTTGGCGTTGTCGGGGATCAGCCGGTCGAGCGACAGGTCGTGGTCGGTGACCGACTGGTAGCACTCGATTTCCGGGATTTCCGAGGTGTTGGAGGCAGGCAAGAGATCGACCAGCCGGCGCATCTGCAACAGCGCCTCGACGTCGTTGTCGTAGGCGCCGTCGGCGATCGAGGATTTGGTGGTGTGGACCGAGGCGCCGCCGAGGCTCTCGGCGGTCACCGTCTCGTTGGTGACGGTCTTCACCACATCCGGCCCGGTGACGAACATGTAGGAGGTGTCGCGCACCATGAAGATGAAGTCGGTCATCGCCGGCGAGTAGACATCGCCGCCCGCGCAAGGGCCCATGATCAGTGAGATCTGCGGGATGACGCCGGAGGCCAGAACATTGCGCTGGAAGATTTCGGCATAGCCGCCGAGTGCCGCCACGCCTTCCTGGATGCGGGCGCCGCCGGCGTCGTAGAGGCCGATGATCGGCGCGCGGTTGCGCAGCGCCATCTCCTGCACCTTGATGACCTTCTCGGCATGCGCTTCCGACAGCGAGCCGCCGAACACGGTGAAGTCCTTGGCGAAGATGTAGACTGGCCGGCCATTGACCGTCCCCCAGCCGGTGACGACCCCGTCGCCGGCGATCTTGGTCTTCTCCATGCCGAAATCGGTCGAGCGATGCTCGACATACATGTCGAACTCCTCGAACGAGCCCTCGTCGAGGAAGACATCGATGCGCTCGCGGGCGGTGAGCTTACCCTTCTGGTGCTGGGCGTCGATGCGTGCCCTGCCGCCGCCCATGCGGGCGATCTCGCGGCGGCGCTCGAGTTCCTTCAGCACGTCCTTCATCGCCGGTCCCCCAAACGGATAGGTGCGTTTGTCGTAAATGATGCGGGCAGGGGAGTGCAAGCGCCGCTTTCGCCGCCGTTTTGCTGCATTGCAGCATGCAGCCCTTGCATTTCGAGGCGAACTCGTCCATATGCGGCGGCATAGGCGCTTGGGCCGGCATTGTCCGGCCTTCTCGACGAATGAGACTGGTTGCGTCTGTTTTCCCTCTTTCCGGTATATCGGCCCCTCTTTCCGGTACATCACAAAGTGGCGAAAAAGCCCCGAGGCATGATGCTTGCGGGCACGACAGCGCAGCCGCGCGGACGTTCCGTCCGCCGCCTTGTCGTTCCATGACAATTTTTCGACGGCAGGTTGCGCCCTGCCGCCATCGATGTTGCGGCCAGAAGGCCGCGTGAAAGAAGATTATTTTGACCAACGAAAACACAGCGGAACAGAATGGTTTCGCCGCGCTCGGGATCTCCGGCGCGCTGCTCAAGGCCACTCATGCTGCGGGCTTCACGGATCCAAAGCCGATCCAGGTCCAGGCGATCCCGCCGCAGCTGGAAGGCCGCGACATTTTCGGCATCGCCCAGACCGGTTCGGGCAAGACCGCGGCCTTCGCGCTGCCGATCCTCTCGAAGATCATCGGACTCGGCACCAAGCGCCGGCCGAAGACCACACGTGCGCTGATCCTGGCGCCGACGCGCGAGCTCGCCGTGCAGATCGAGGACACGATCAAGATCCTCGCCAAGGGCGCGCATGTCTCGACCGCGCTGGTGCTCGGCGGCGTCTCGCGCTTCAGCCAGGTGAAGAAGATCGCGCCCGGCGTCGATATCCTGATCGCCACGCCCGGCCGGCTGACCGACCTGGTGCGTGAGGGCGATCTGATCCTCGCCGACACCAAATGGCTGGTGCTCGACGAAGGCGACCGCATGCTCGACATGGGTTTCATCAACGACGTCAAGCGCATCGCCAAGGCGACCGCGCCCGACCGCCAGACGGCGCTGTTCTCGGCAACCATGCCGGACGAGATCGCCGAATTGGCCAAGGGCCTGTTGAAGACCCCGGTTCGCGTCGAAGTCGCGCCGCAAAGCACGGCGGCGGCTGAGATCGTCCAGAGCGTCGTCCTTGCCCGCACCAAGCAGAAGCGCCAGGTGCTGTCGAGGATGCTCGGCGATGAAGCGATGAAGTCCGTCATCATCTTTTCGCGCACCAAGCATGGCGCCGACAGGGTGACCAAGGATCTCGATCGTGATGGCTTCAAGGCCGCCGTCATCCATGGCAACAAGTCGCAGAACGCCCGTCAGAAGGCGCTCAACGATTTCCGTGACGGTTCGGTGCGCATCCTGGTGGCGACCGACATCGCCGCGCGCGGCATCGACGTTCCCGGCATCAGCCATGTCGTGAACTTCGACCTGCCCGACGAGGCGGAGAGCTATGTCCACCGCATCGGTCGCACCGGTCGCAACGGCAGGGACGGCATCGCCATCACGCTTTGCGATCCATCCGAGAACGCCAAGCTGCGCCAGGTGGAGCGCATCATCCGCGCCAAGCTGCCGATCACTGCCGACCATCTCGGCAGCCCCGATCCGCAGCGCGATCCCAAGGAACGGAACGAGCGCCATTTCGAGCCGGCCAATGATCGTGCCGACCACAATGGTCGCCGCGACGGCCGGCGTCCGGGCGGCGGCAACAACGGCTCCGGCAAGAAGCGGTTCGGCGGCAAGCCGAACGGCGAGCGGCCGTTTGCGGCAAAGCCGCAAGGCGAGCGTCCGGAAGGCCGCAAGCCGTTCAAGGGCAACAACAAGCGCCGCTTCGGCGGCAAGCGGCCGGCGACGCGGGCGGCTTGAAGCCTGCGGTTCGGCAAGCCTGCTTAATCTGACTGCCGACCAGTGAATGCGAGGGCGATCGTAGCGATGCTTCGGTCGCCCTTTTTCTTGTGACGGCTACTGCCCGGTCAGCGCCTTGACCCAGACGACGATCCGCTCCGCGAGGACGGCCGTTGTCGACGGCGACAGCGCGTCTCCGGCAATGACGTGGTTGTCGGCGTCGCCGGTGTCGTCGACCGGCACCAGCTCGTGGGGCGCGCCCCAGCGCCCGGCGATCTCGCGGGTGCGGTCTGGCCGCACCACTCTGTCCGAATCCGAAAAGATGAAGAGGGCAGGGATGGTCGCCTTTTCCACAGGCGCGGCATAGGCGAGTTCGGTCAGAGCCTGCATCGGCAGCGTCGCCGCCATCGGATATTGGTGGGTCCAGAACTTTTCATGCAGCGCGTTGCGGGTCGGGAAGCTGCGCTCCTTGCCGCCGACGAGTTCGGCGATCTGTTTGCCCCAGGGCTTGGTGAGCAGCTCCGCGCCGGACGCCTTGACGCCGAAGTTGGGCGATATAAACGCGATCGCCGCAACCCCGTCCGAGGCGCGCGGCTCTGTCGCGGCCCATGCCGCCAGCGAGCCACCCGTCGAGGTGGCAATGACGATCACCCTGTCGCCGATCGCCCGACCGATGGCGAGCGCCTCCTCGTAGTCGTTGATCCAGGCATTGACGCTGCCCTCGGCCATCGCGGCGCCGTCCTGGCCGTGGCCGGTGAGGCGCGTGTAGAACAGGTTGGCACCAAGCTCATCGGCGACGTCGTCGGGCAGCGGCCGGACCTCGCCCTTCGAGGCCGAGAAGCCATGGATGTAGACGATGGCCAGCGGCGTCTTGGCGTGAACCATAGGATTTGCCCAGATGATTTCCTTTTCCAACCCGTCGCGGATGTTGGGCACGGCAGCCTCGTCGCGCGCCAGATAGGCCTGCGGATCGTCGCCAATGATGGACGGGTCGAAACGGATCCTCGTGTCGACGGGTACGCGCGGGCCGAGAACAAAGGCCATGGAGAAGATGACAGCGAGCCCCAGTACCGCAAGCACGATCCGCCGCCCCATCAGAAGCTCCAAGCAACAATTCTCAACCTATGGCCGTGCCGTCTAACAGGCAATCGCCGTTCGCCAGATCAGCTCGCCTGGTCCGACGCCTGGTCGGCCGCGCCCGGCAGCTTGCGGTCGAAATTCAGCGGCCGCGCCCTCCAGCCGGTCGTGATGCCGATCACCCAGCGGCAGATCGGCCGCGGTAGAAGGCCGAGCAATTTCAGCGGCCAGCTTATGCGGTAGGGGAAGGTGACCTCGAAGCCGCCCTTCTCGATGCCGCGCACCATGCGGCGGGATGCGCGGTGGACAGGCATCAGCCCTGGCATCGGCAGCGTGTTCTTTTCCGTCAGCGGGGTGTCGACGAAGCCCGGGTTCATCACCTGAACCCTGATGTTCATCTTGTCGAAGTCGTATTTCAGCGATTCCGCCAGGATGTTGATCGCCGCCTTGGTGCCGCCATAGGCGGCGGTGGTCGGCCAGCCGGAATAGGCGGTGACCGAACCGACGAGAACGACATGGCCGCGCCCGCGCACGCGCATATGCTCGACGACAGGCACCAGGCCGTTGACGATGCCGAAATAGTTGACGTCGAAGGAGCGGCGGAAATCGCGCACCACGAGATGCTCGCCCGGCGTGGCGATGTAGTTGCCGGCATTGAAGACCGCGAGCACGATCGGCCCCATGTCCTTCTCGATCGCGGCGGCCGTCTTTGCCATCCCCGTCTCGTCGGTGACGTCGCAAGGAAACGACTTCACATGCCCGGGCATCTGCGCCGTCTCGACGATCAGCGTGTCGATCGGATCGTCCGCGAGCGCGCTCACCGCCACGGCGTAGCCCTTCGAGGCGAGATCCTTGGCCAGTGCGCGGCCGATGCCGCTGCTGCCGCCCGTGATCCAGGCGACGCCATGCTTCGGGTTGGCCCGATAGAGTGTCATGCTAAGTCCTGCCAGTGTGTCGGTAGTGCTCTAGCGGCGAAGGAATCGAATGAAAAGAGCGCTTTTCGGCGCAAGGTTGAAATGCGTGCCGGAACACGGCATCTGAATTCAGGAGATTGCAATGCCCGAAATGCGACTGGTCCAGGCGAATTCTTGCCTTGAAACCGGGCCTTTGGGTTTCTAGGGTCTCGCCTCGCTCATACAAGGAATCCTTGATGCCCCGTTCTGTGATCGACGCGATCGGCAACACGCCCCTGATCCGCCTCAACAAGGCCTCGGAAGCAACCGGCTGCGAGATCCTGGGCAAGGCCGAGTTCATGAACCCGGGACAGTCGGTCAAGGACCGCGCCGGCCTGTTCATCATCCGCGATGCCGAGCAGCGCGGATTGCTGAGGCCGGGCGGCGTCATCGTCGAGGGCACGGCCGGCAACACCGGCATCGGCCTGACGCTGGTCGCCAAGGCGCTCGGCTATCGCACGGTGATCGTCATTCCGGACACGCAGAGCCAGGAGAAGAAGGACACGATCAAATTGCTCGGCGCAGAGCTGATCGAAGTTCCGGCAGTGCCCTACAAGAACCCCAACAACTATGTGAAGCTGTCGGGGCGCCTGGCCGAGCAATTGGCGCGCACCGAGCCGAATGGCGCGATCTGGGCCAACCAGTTCGACAACGTCGCCAACCGCGACGGCCATATCAGGACGACGGCTGAGGAAATCTGGACCCAGACCGGCGGCAGGGTCGATGGGTTCGTCTCGGCGGTCGGTTCGGGCGGAACGCTGGCCGGCGTCGGGCTCGGGCTGAAGGCCAAGAGCAGCCAAGTCAAGATCGGGCTCGCCGATCCGCTGGGCGCCGCGCTCTACAGTTTCTACACCAGCGGCGAATTGAAGGCCGAGGGCAGCTCGATCACCGAAGGCATCGGCCAGGGGCGCATCACCGCCAACCTCGAAGGCTTCAAGCCGGACTTCTCCTTCCAGATCCCGGACGAGGAGGCGCTGCCGATCGTCTTCGACCTGATCCAGGAGGAGGGCTTGTGCGTCGGCGGCTCGACCGGCATCAACATCGCCGGCGCCATCCGGCTGGCACGCGAGCTGGGACCGGGCCACACCATCGTGACGATCCTTGCCGACTACGGCACGCGCTACCAGTCGAAACTGTTCAATCCCGAATTCCTGCGCGAGAAGAACCTGCCGGTGCCGGGCTGGATGGAAGAGAAGGCCGACATTTCGGTGCCCTTCGAAAAGGTCGCGTGATGGCGCACCGGACGGAAGCTCTGTTTCGTGACGACGCCTACCTGAAGGCGAGCGAGGCGGCGGTTGTCGCGATCAACGAGCGCGGCGGCATAATCCTCGACCGGACAATCTTCTACGCAACCTCGGGCGGCCAGCCTGGCGACACCGGCAGGCTTGAGCGTGCCGACGGCAGCCCGGTCGCGATCGCCGCCACCATCACCGGCGACACCAAGGACGAGATCATCCATGTGCCGGCGCCCGGGCAAGCGGCGCCCACGATCGGCGAGCGGCTCAAGCTCGCCATCGACTGGGAGCGGCGGCATCTTCTGATGCGCATGCACGCGGCCTGCCACCTGCTCACCGTCGTGTGTCCGTTCCCGATCACAGGTGCTGCCGTTTCCGAGGACGACAGCCGCGTCGACTTCGACATTCCCGATGCCAACTTCACCAAGGAAGATGTGACGGCGAGGCTGATGGAACTGGTGCGTGCCGACCATCCGATCTTCACCCGGCTGATCACCGAGGCGGAACTGGCGGCCAATCCCGGTCTTGTTAAGTCAAAGAATGTGCGCCCGCCTGTCGGTACTGGCAGGATCCGCCTCGTTTGCATCGGCGAAAATGCCTCGATCGACAGCCAGCCCTGCGGCGGCACCCATGTGAAGAGCACCGGCGAGGTCGGCGAGATCCATATCGGCAAGATCGAGAAAAAGGGCCGCGAGAACCGGCGTTTCCGCATCCGCTTCGGACCGATGCCGGCGATCTGATCGACGACACTGTTGCCGGATGGGAGGAGAAAGAATGGCCGAAGATAGTCCTTTCATCGTCGACGCGGATTGGCTGCAGCAGCGCCTTGGCGAGCCCGGCCTGACGATCATCGACGCTTCCTGGTACCTGCCGGCGCAAAACCGCGATGCGCGCGCCGACTATGAGGCGGCGCATATTCCCGGCGCCCGCTTCCTCGATCAGGACGCCATTTCGGACCCCGATTCCGGGCTTCCGCATACGCTGCCGTCGCCGCAAAATTTCGCGCAGTATGTCGGCGCCATGGGCGTTTCGGCCGACGACACGATCGTGATCTATGACGGCCCGGGCTATTTCTCGGCGCCGCGCGGCTGGTGGATGTTTCGGGTCATGGGCGTCTTCCAGGTCTACATACTGAGCGGCGGCTTCGATCGCTGGAAGGCGCAGGGCCGCCCGGTGACGGCGGAGCCGACGAAGATCGCGCCCTGCATCTTCCAAGCCGACTTCGATGCCGCGCGCGTCGTCGGCCTCGCCGAAATGCGCCGCATCGTCGACGGACGAGAAAGCCAGATCGCCGATGCACGATCCGCCGGCCGTTTTGCCGGAACCGATCCGGAGCCCCGCGCCGGCATCCGCTCCGGCCATATGCCGGGCGCGCGCAGCGTGCCGGTCACGGCATTGGCCGATAACGGCGAGCTTCTGCCCAGGGATCGTTTGCGCAAGGTGATCGAGGATGCCGGCATAGATCTGTCGAAGCCGGTCGTCACGTCATGCGGCTCGGGCATAACGGCGGCGGCGATCACGCTGGCGCTGGAGACGCTTGGCCACACCGACAACAGGCTTTACGACGGCTCATGGACCGAATGGGGCGGGCTTGCCGATACGCCCGTGGTGACGGGCAAGGAATGACCGTGATGGAAAACGGAGCGCTGCAGGACATCGACGTCACGGTAACGTTTCTCGAAATGCATGCGCCGCCGGCCGCGTCGCCGCCTGTCCCGTACAACCGGCAGATCGCGCTCCTGAAGACCAGGGATATTCCGCTGCATTTCTACCGCTACCTGATGGACCGGGTGGGGCGCAAATGGCATTGGGTGAACGTGCTGAGGCTGAACGACGAGGAGCTTTCGGCCGGCCTCCACCGCGAGGATCGCGACATCAGGGTGCTCTATCTCGACGGTGCGCCGGCCGGCTTCTTCGATCTCAAGCCGCATCTGCCGGAAGAGGTGGAACTCGCCTATTTCGGCATGATGGAGCATGCGCACGGGCAAGGCATCGGCCGCTGGTTCCTGGGCGCTGCGATATCGGCTGCCTGGTCGCATGGCCCGAAGCGGGTGACTGTGCAGACCTGCACGCTCGACCACCCGGCGGCGCTGCCGCTCTACCAGAAGCTCGGCTTCACGCCGGTGGCGCAGAAGAAGGAGATCGTGCACCCGCTTTCCTTCGCCGAGCGTTCGGCGAGCGTCATGCGGCCGTAGTGTCGATGCCGCCTAGGCCACCGGCGGCGGCTGGCCCTCGAAGGTCGGCAGCGAAGTGTCGATGCAGGCCCAGGCCGGCGCCTTGGCCGTCCATATCGTCGCCGCGGGCCTGATCATATTCGGATCGTCGAGCGTGCCGGCGCGCACGAAAATCAGATGCGGGCGCGACTCCGCCTCGCTGAAGAGATGCACGCCGCAGGCCGGGCAAAAGCGCCGGTGCATCCTGTTGCCGCTGTCGGCCACGCTCTCATAGTCGCCCGTCTCGCCGACGATCTTGATCCGCGCGGTCAGGAAGCAGACGCTCACCGCCGCGTTGCCGGCCGCGATATACTGGCAGAAGCGGCACCAGCACAGGCGCGTGGTGATCGGCTCCGCGCTGCTTTCGTAGCGGACTGCGCCGCACAGGCATCCTCCGGTGATCATCGGATCCTCGTCAGCTCCGTCAACCGCTGCCGCGTTCTTCCGGGATCATCATGGCGCGGAGCGACATGTCTGGCCAGTCGGAAAACTTGGCATCTGTTCGTTCATCCTCGCTTCAGGCTGACTTTGCCAAGGTGTCGGCAAGATCAACGCGCCCGTCAGAAGGACGGGCCGAAGGAGAAAGACATGCTGACCCGACGTACATTTGCCGTTGCCATGATTGCGGCACTTGCCATGCCGAGCCTTGCATTTGCACAGGCCACCACGCCTTCCGCCGCGACGATCGAGCGCCAGCTCGAGGCCGCGCCCCGGGTGAAGCTGCGCCCCAATCAGCGCGTCACCATCCGCGAATTCAAGCGCCGGCCGGATCTCAGGCGCATGGCGCGCTCGATCGACATCCAGTCGATCAACTTCGCCTTCGGCTCGGCTGCGATCTCGGAGTCGCAATACGGCAAGATCGACAACATCGCCGATGCGCTGCACCGCATCCTGCGGCGCGATCGCGGCGCCCGCATCCTGATCGAGGGCCATACCGATGCGGTCGGCTCCTTCCAGTCGAACCAGATCCTCTCGGAGCAGCGCGCCGCCTCGCTGAAGCGGACGCTGGTGCGCGAGTTCGGCGTGCCCGGCCATGCGCTCGAAACCGTCGGCTATGGCGAGGAGTTCCTGCTGGTGCCGACACAGCAGGAGAACTGGCGCAACCGCAGGGTGACCTTGCGCCGCTTCGACGACTTCATCCGATAGCGCCCGCGTCAGGCCTTCGCCTGGAAGAGCCCGGCTTGAATGAGCCGGCTCTTTCCATATCGCTTGATGTCCAGGGCCAACGAAGATCGCGCAAGAGGATCCGACGATGGCGATACGTGTGATAATGGCCGGCGCGACCGGCTGGGCCGGCAAGGCGCTGGTGCGCGGGCTCGACGCGCTCATCGACTGACGCTGCTTGGCAGGAATCGGGTGGGAAGCGTGCCGGGGACCGCGTAATTTCCGGTCAGCGATAGCGGAGACATGCCATGACCATCCAGTTCAAAGCGCTGCCGACCGACAATGTGAGAGCCCTGCAGCGCGGCGGGGCGGACGCGTACGGCCATACGCCGGAGCGCCAGGTTTCCGACGGCGACGGCGTGCCCTGCCGCCACTGCCTGAAGAACGTCGCCGCGGGCGATGCCTATCTCGTTTTGGCCTACCGGCCGTTTCCCGAGCTGCAGCCCTATGCCGAGACCGGGCCGATCTTCCTGCATGCGCAGGAATGCGCACGCGCGCCGGAGGACGCGGCGCTTCCCGAAATGCTCGAGAGCAGCGACTACATCGTGCGTGGCTATGGCCGCAACGACCGCATCGTCTATGGCAGCGGCGGGGTCATAGCGACGCCGGACATCGCAGCTCGCGCCGAAACGCTGCTCGAGCGCGACGACATCGCCTACATCCATGTCCGCTCGGCGCGCAACAATTGCTACCAGTGCCGCATCGAACGCGCCTGACGCGTTCCAAAAAATATGCCCGCCGATAGGCTGGCGGGCAGTTGGGGAAAAAGCCTGCGACAGAAGAGAAAGCCGCCTACAGGCCGATGCGACTAGGCATGGTTTTCGAATGCCGAATGTGAAGTGCTTCACAAAGGCACCACGGATCTGCGTGAATGTCGGGCGAGACTGTCGTATAGCCGTCGCAATTACTTGCTAAAAGGCAAGTGTTGATCGATTGCCGACCGCGGATGGACCGGCGGCACGTCTCAACGTCGAGGAAGCGGGGCTTTGGCTCCGCTTTTTTGTTGGCTAAATTGTTCCGCGCAAAGAAAAACCCGCCGGACGGAGCCGGCGGGCGACAGGAGGAACTCTCTTCGCGTGCCTGTCAGGCGGCGAGGACCGCCTTCGGCTCGACGAGCTCGTAGCCGAGCGCTTCGGCGACCGCGCGGTTGGTGATCTTGCCCTTGTGGACGTTGAGGCCGTTGCGCAGATGGTGGTCGTCGACAAGCGCCTTGAGGCCCTTGTCGGCAAGCTGCAGGCCGTAATGCAGCGTCGCATTGTTGAGGGCATGCGCCGAGGTGACCGGCACCGCGCCCGGCATGTTGGCGACGCAATAGTGGATGACGCCGTCGACCTCGTAGGTCGGCTCGGCATGGGTGGTGGCGTGCGAGGTCTCGAAGCAGCCGCCCTGGTCGATGGCGACGTCGACGAGCACGGAACCCTTCTTCATGCCGGACAGCATTTCGCGCGTCACCAGCTTCGGCGCCGCGGCGCCCGGGATCAGCACGGCGCCGACGACGATGTCGGCGGAGAAGCACTCGTCCTCCAGCGCCTCGACGGTCGAGTAGCGGGTGTGAACGCGGCCGCCGAAAATGTCGTCGAGCTGGCGCAGCCGTGGGATCGAGCGGTCGATGATGGTGACATCGGCGCCAAGGCCGGCCGCCATCTTGGCCGCATGCAGGCCGACGACGCCGCCGCCGAGCACGGTGACCTTGCCGGGCAGCACGCCAGGGACACCGCCGAGCAGCACGCCGCGGCCGCCATTGGCCTTCTGCAGCGCAGTCGCGCCGGCCTGGATCGACAGGCGGCCGGCAACTTCCGACATCGGCGCGAGCAGCGGCAGGCCGCCGCGGTCGTCGGTGACGGTTTCATAGGCGATCGCCGTGACGCCCGAAGCCAGCAGCCCCTTGGTCTGGTCCGGATCCGGAGCGAGGTGGAGATAGGTGTAGAGGATCTGGCCGTCGCGCAGCTGGACCCATTCGTTGGGCTGCGGCTCCTTGACCTTGACGATCATGTCGGACTTGGCGAACACGTCGGCGGCCGTCTTGGCGATGGTGGCGCCGGCGGCGCGGTAGGCGTTGTCGTCGGCGCCGATGCCGGCGCCGGCGCCGGTCTCGACCAGCACTTCATGGCCATGCGCGACATATTCGCGGACGGAGCCAGGCGTCAGGCCGACGCGATATTCGTGGTTCTTGATTTCCTTGGGGCAACCGACGCGCATTTTCTGTCTCCTGATCCGGCCCTTTGCGGGCGCGTTCCCTGTATTGGTCGAGTGAACCATGAATCGGCCCGCAAGTGTTTGCGAATGCGCTTGCGAGAACAGGCGCACTTCGATAATCGTTGCGCAAAACGTCCACATTTTCGCAGGAACCACGAAAAATGCCGCTCGACAGGATTGATATCGCCATTCTGGAGGCTTTGCAGAAAGACGGGCGGATACCCAACGCCGCGCTTGCCGAGAAGGTCGGCCTGTCGCAATCGGCGTGCTCGCGGCGGCTCGACAATCTGGAGAAGTCGGGCACTATCCGCGGTTATCACGCGCGGCTGTCCAACGCCGCGCTCGGCCACCAGATGACGGCGATCGTGCATATATCGCTGTCGGGCCAGTTCGAGAAGACGCTGTCGGATTTCGAGGCAGCGATCAAGCGCTGCCCGAACGTGCTGTCCTGCCATCTGATGTCGGGTGAATACGACTACATCCTGCGCATCGCCGCGAAGGATCTGGTCGACTATGAGCGCATCCACAAGGAATGGCTGTCGGCGATGCCGCATGTGACGAAGATCAATTCGTCCTTCGCGCTGCGCGAGATCGTCGATCGGACGGCGGTTGGGCTCAGGCCGGAGATGGCCTAGCTGGCGAAAGCCTCCGTCACCACCTCGCTCATCGGGATGTCGTGCGGCTGCGGGTAGATCGTCGGGATGCGCTGCAGTTCGTAGCCGACGCCGATCACCAGCGGCCTGAACGGCATCGCCGCCAGCGTGCGGTCGAAGAAGCCGCCGCCGTAGCCCAGACGATATTTGCCGGGATCGATGCCAACGATCGGCGAGATGACGATGTCGGGCAGGACCGGATCGCCCACCGCCGGGATCGGGATGTTCCAGACGCCCTTCTCCAACCGGTCGCCCGGTCTGTAGGCGCGGAACACCAGTGGCTGCCCTTTCTCGATGACGACCGGCAGTGCGGTCCGCCCGCCGCGTTCGTTGATCGACGCCATCCAGGACCGCAGATCCGGCTCGCCGCGGAAGGGCCAGTAGAGGCTGACCATGCGGCCGCCAATGTCGCCAATCAAAGCATCGAGGCCTTCGGCGATGCGCGTCGACATCGCCGCGCGGGCATCGGCGGAGACCGCAAGCCGCGCCGCGATCAGCCTTTCGCGCTCGGCCTTGCGCCAACGTCTGACATCAGTCCAGTCGGTCAGCGGCGCCAGGAACTGCGGATCGAGTTCATGCATGAAACAGGGCGGGGAGGCGTATTGGGCCGGGCCTTGCTCGTCGCGATCGTCAGCCATGCTTCACTCCTGTATTCCGGCACTGACGCTATACCTCGTGCAAACCGGTCGACATGTGCATTCACGACATCCGGCGGCGAGTCCCGGGCAATTGGACGGTCTTCCCGCTATTGTTGCAATGCACAATAATACCTAGATTGGGTCCGGTGGGTTTGCTTGGCGAGGTAAGTGAATGAACGAAGCCACCCATCATGTCGTGGTCGTCGGCGCCGGGTTCGGCGGCCTCGAACTGACCCATGCGCTCGCCGGCGCGCCGGTGCGCATCACCATGATCGACAAGCGCAACCATCACCTGTTCCAGCCGCTGCTCTACCAGGTGGCGACGACATCGCTGGCGACTTCGGAAGTGGCCTGGCCGATCCGCCATCTGCTGCGCAAGCGCAAGAATGTGACGACGCTTTTGGGCAACGTCACTGGCGTCGACCGCGCCGGCAAACGCGTGCTGCTCGAGGATGGCAGCGCCGTTGCCTTCGACACGCTGGTGCTTGCCACCGGGGCGCGCCACGCCTATTTCGGCCATGACGAATGGGAGCCGTTCGCTCCCGGGCTGAAGACGCTGGAGGATGCCACCACCATCCGGCGCCGCATCCTGCTCGCCTTCGAGCAGGCCGAGCGCGAAACCGATGCAACGAGGCGCCAGGCGCTGCTGACGCTGGTCATCGTCGGCGGCGGGCCGACCGGCGTCGAACTTGCCGGCACCATCGCGGAACTGGCGCATGACACGCTGCGCGACGAATTCCGCAACATCGACACCAGGCAGACGCGCGTGGTGCTGATCGAGGCCGGCGATCGCATCCTCGCCAACTTCGCGCCGCAGCTCTCCGCCTATGCCCAGAAGGCGCTGGAACGGCTCGGCGTCACGGTCGAACTCGGCCAGGCGGTTACGCAGTTGGATGCGGATGGCGTTGTCTTTGGCGACAAGCGCCTGCCGGCAAAGACAATTCTGTGGGCCGCGGGCGTTGCCGCCTCGCCGGCGGCGGAATGGCTGGGAGCGAACGCCGACCGTGCGGGCAGGGTGCTGGTCGAGCCCGATCTCACCGTGTCGGGCAGCCCGGAAATCTTCGTCATCGGCGACACCGCGCATGTGTTGCGCCCGGACGGGAAACCGGTGCCTGGCGTGGCGCCTTCCGCCAAGCAGGAGGGGCGCCACGTCGCGGCGACGATCAAGGCGCGGCTCGCCGGCGATACGACTTCGCGTCCTTTCCGCTATCAACACGCCGGCGACCTGGCGACGATCGGCAAGCGCGCGGCGGCGATCGACTTCGGCTGGATCAAACTCACCGGCTGGCTTGCCTGGTGGCTGTGGGGCGTTGCCCACATCTATTTCCTGATCGGTTTCCGCAACCGGCTCGCGGTCTCGCTTAGCTGGCTATGGATCTACTTCACTGGCCAGCGCAGCGCGCGGCTGATCACCCAGGGCGACGACGACAAGGGCTGACATCGCGCGCCTCGTCTCGCTTCATCGACACGTCACCTTGTCGTGATCGACAGGCATTTCGCCGGACATGGACTCATGCGTCTTTCACCGGCAAGCTCCGCGCTCGCTGGCAGGGGTGTCGCGTTGTCGAAGAGGAGAAAACAATGTCACGACTGCCGGTCTCCCGTCGCGAATTCCTGGCCGGTGCCGCCGCCACCGGGGCGCTGATCATGCTGCATCCTTTCTCGGCCCGCGCCGCGGCCAATCAGGCGCATCTCAGGATCATGGAGACGACCGATATCCACGTGAACGTGCTGCCTTATGACTACTACGCCGACAAGGCGAACGACACGATGGGCCTGTCACGCACCGCGTCGCTGATCGACGCGGTGCGCAAGGAGGCAACCAATGCGATGCTGATCGACAATGGCGACCTTTTGCAGGGCAACCCGATGGGCGACTACATCGCCTACGAGAAGGGCCTGAAGGACGGCGACCTGCATCCGATCATGAAGGGCATGAACCTGCTCGGCTACGAGTGCTCGACGCTCGGCAACCACGAGTTCAATTACGGCCTGTCGTTCCTCGACAAGGTGCTGGCCGGCGCCAATTTCCCCTTCGTCTGCGCGAATCTCATCCGCGGCACCGCGCTTGCCGCCAACCCGCGCGACGACAAGCTCTACCTCAAGCCGTATGTCATCCTCGACAGGAAGATCAAGGACGGGTCGGGCGCCGAGCAGCCGATCAGGATCGGCATCATCGGCTTCGTGCCGCCGCAGATCATGGTCTGGGACCTGAAGAACCTCGAAGGCAACGTGAAGACGCGCGACATCGTCGAGGCGGCAAAGGCCTGGGTGCCTGAGATCAAGGAGGCGGGCGCCGACATCGCCATCGCGCTGTCGCATTCCGGCATCGACATCAAGCAGGGCGACATGATGGAGAACGCCTCCTTCTTCGTCGCCGGCGTCGAAGGCATCGATGCCGTCTTCACCGGTCACCAGCATCTCGTCTTCCCCGGCAAGAAGGATTTCCAGGCGCTCGATGGCGTAGACACCGGCAAGGGCACGCTGCAAGGCAAGCCGGCGGTGATGGGCGGCTTCTGGGGCTCGCATATGGGCCTTATCGATCTGCTTCTAGAGCGCGAGGGCTCGAAGTGGCGGGTGGTTTCCGCGACGTCCGAGGCGCGGCCGATCTATGAGCGGGTCGACAACAAGAACAAGGCGACTGTCGGCGACGACAGGCGCATCATCGCCGCGCTCGAGCAGGACCATGAGGCGACGCTCGCCTATGTGCGCCGTCCCGTCGGCAAGACCTCCGCGCCGCTCTATTCCTATTTCGCACTGGTGGCCGATGATCCGTCGGTGCAGATCGTCAACCAGGCGCAGAGCTGGTACCTGAAGGACATACTGAAGAGCACGCAGTGGAAGGACGTGCCGCTCCTGTCGGCGGCCGCACCCTTCAAGGCGGGCGGGCGCAGCGGCGCCGACTACTACACCGACGTGCCGGTGGGCGACATCGCCATCAAGAACGTCGCCGACCTCTATCTCTATCCCAACACTGTGCGAGCCGTCGAAATCACCGGCGCGCAGGTCAAGGAATGGCTGGAGATGTCGGTCGGCATCTTCAACCGGATCGAGCCCGGCAAGGCCGACCAGCCGCTCATCAACACCGACTTCCCGTCCTACAATTTCGACGTGATCGACGGCGTCACCTACAAGATCGACCTTTCGCAACCGCCGAAATACGATGCTAAGGGCGGGCCGGCGAATGCCTCCAGCCGCATCGTCGATCTGATGTTCGACGGCAAACCTATTGATCCCGCGCAGAAATTCGTCGTCGCGACCAACAACTACCGCGCCGGCGGCGGCGGCAATTTCCCGGACATAAACGCTTCGAAGATCATCTACGAGGCACCGGACACCAACCGCGACGTGATCGTGCGCTACGTCATCAGTGAGGGCACGATCAATCCGTCGGCGGACGGCAACTGGTCGTTCGCGCCGCTGCCCGGAGCCAGCGTGGTGTTCGACACCGGCCCGAGGGCAAAGGATTTCATCGCGGACGTGAAGTCGCTGAAGATCGAGCCGGCGGGTGAGGGCGATGCGGGCTTCGCCAGATACCGCATCCTCCTCTGACGCGGGTCACATCTGTGTCGGGCCGGCTCTGCCGGCCAGATACTCAGGCCTTGTAGACCACCTGGCGCACATCGATGTAGCTGGCGCGGAAGCCGGCTTCGCAATAGTGCAGATAGAACTCCCAGAGCTTCTTGAAGCGCTCGTCGAAGCCGAGCGGGACGATCTTTTCCCACGAGCCCCAGAAGCGCTGGCGCCACTCGGCGAGGGTGCGGGCATAGTCCTGCGGGAAGACGCGCTCGCGCAGATGCGCGAGGCCGTGATCCTTGCCGAGAGCCTTGAGGATCGAGGGTGTCGGCAGCATGCCGCCAGGGAAGACATAGCGCTGGATGAAATCGGGGCGCGCGCGATACGCCTCGTAGGCGGCCTCGTTGATGGTGATGATCTGCAGGCCGGCCGTGCCGCCGGGCTTCAGGCAGGTCTTCATCTTGCCGAAGAACACCGGCCAGTATTTCTCGCCGACCGCCTCGAACATCTCGATCGATGCGATCCGGTCGTAAGTGCCTGTCTCGTCTCGATAATCCTGCAGCTTGATGTCGACCTTGTCGGCAAGCCCGGCTTTCTGGATACGCGCTTTCGCGAAATCATGCTGCTCGCGGCTGATGGTCAATCCGGTGACGCGGCAACCGATCTCGCGCGCGGCGAATTCGGCAAAGCCGCCCCAGCCGCAGCCGATCTCCAGCACATGGTCCTTCCTGCCGATGCCGGTATCTTTTGCCAGTGCACGATATTTGGCGGCCTGCGCGCTTTCGAGATCGTTGGCGCCCGTCGCATAGAGCGCCGACGAATAGGTCATGCTCGGATCCAGCCATTTCTCATAGAAGGCGTTGCCGAGATCGTAATGCGCCGAGATGTTGCGTCGCGATCCGGCATGCGTGTTTTCGTTGAACCAATGGCGGATGCGCTGGACGGTGTTGATGAGCCAGTTGGCGCCGCCGGCGACCTTCTCGCCGAGGGCGGAATTGACCACGAACAGTTCGAGGAAGCTGGTGACGTCCGGGCTGTCCCAATCGCCGTCCATGTAGGATTCCGCGAGGCCGATGGTGCCGCCGGAAAAGGCGCGCCCCGGCAGGCGCCAATTTTTCAGCACCAGTTCGGCGTCGGGGCCGGGTGCCTTGCCGCCGACGAGGACGGCGCGGCCGTCGGGCATCCGGACCTTGAGCGAGCCGCGCGGCAGGCCCATGGCGGCCGAAAGCACCAGGCGCGCCTTGGCCGGCAATCCCTTGACGATCTCGGCGAAGTTCAATTCGTCAAGCAGCACCGCGTCGCCGGGCGCAACACCCAAGTCTTGCTTGAAAGCCATTTCCTGCCCCCGACTTTCAGGAGGCCAGCACACATGGCCGACCCCGCACCCCTCTTGAGGTTCATTCATCCGGCACAAATGCAGCGGCTACATTTTCCGTTGAATTCCCGACACAATCTTCCACGGCATCAGGGTCAACTTCAAGAGGCAGGCGAAGACGGTTCTGGAGCCAACAAATCCAGAGGAGAATGTCCTCGGCCCTTGGAATCTCTATGGTTGCCGCCACCCGCATGCGATAACTTTAGTCATGCGTTATGTCATCGTCATCATCACCCTCACCTTCGCCCTGATCTGGGACGGCCTCTACAACCAGGGCCGCTACCTCGACACGACGGTCAGGGAGGTATCGCGCATCGTGCGCTACGTCACCGGCGCGGTCTGACGCCGCGCATGGCGGGCGCGACATCGTTGCCGGTTGACGCTGCGCCCTTGCTCCCACAAAACACGCCTGAAATGACGATCAGGGAGGCTGGGTTGATCCGGCACATCGTTTTCTTCAGCGTGCGACGCAAGGAGGATGTGGAGGCCGTTCGATCGGGCCTGCTGGAATTGGGCAGGATCCCGCACTCGACGCATTTCGAAGTTACGCTCAACACCAAGGTCGATCTGTTCTCCAACGCGATCGACGTTGTAGTCTACGCCGAATTCGAGGATGACGCCGCGCTCGCCGCCTACAAGGCGCATCCGCTCTATGCCGAGACGACCAGCCGGGTCAAACCGTTGCGTGAACTGCGTTATTCGGCCGACGTCGTGGCCGCCTGAGCGAGCGACTGTTCGAGCTGGCGCCTTTGCCGGCGCCCGGCGAAATAGCCAGTCACCACGCCAAAGCCGCCGGGCAGGTTGCTCGCCCTGCGCCACGCCATGATTTCCGCCAGCGCCACGCCGAAGCTGCCTTGCGCCAGAGCCTTCAGGACGCCGCGCAGCGTCAGGTAGCTGAGGATCGTGGCGTAATCCTGCGTCTGATAGTCCTCGCAGCGGGCGACGAAATCGCTCAGCCCGGCGATGTAGCCGGCATGGCTGCGCGACATCGAATTGGCTTCGCGGTATTTGAGGACGTCGACGGCCTTGCCGAAGGCGATGCGGTGCTGCCGTCCCAGCCTGACCAGGAACTCACGGTCCTGATGGCGGTACAAACCGTCATCGTAGCCGCCGATCGACGCGAAGGCGGAACGGCGCACTGTTACGGTCGAATTGGTCAGCGGCACGCAGTGGCAAAGCAGGAGCCGGCGCAGTCTCTCCGCGTCAGGCGTCGGGTCGGGCAATCGATGCAGGCGCTGGCGCCTGTCGGCGACGTCCTTGAAGCCGTCGATCGTGCAGGCGACATCCGGATTGGCATCGAAGAAGGCGATCAGCCGTTCGATGCGCCCGGGACAGAAGGCATCGTCGGAATCGAGAAACGCAATAAGCGGCGCGCTGGTCAGCGCCGCGCCTTCGTTGCGCGCCCGGTTGGCGCCGGAGGGCACCGGGAGGCGGCGCCACGCCAGGCGCGGATCGGCAAGCGAAGCAAGATAGGCCTCGGTATCGTCCTCGGAACCGTCGTCGATGACCACCAGTTCGATATCGGGCCGCGGATCGGACAGGACCGATGCCAGCGTGCGGGGCAGGCTGCCGCGGCGGTTCCTGGCCGGGATGACGACGGCGAGCCGGGGGGTGACAACTGCTCCCTGCGCGGCTGGAAGGGAATTCGGCAAGGCTGTCACCGGCGGAACTCGTGCGTGGCGGGTCGAGTGCGGCAGAAGCCGGCCTTTGCCGCCCAGCGAAAGTCGACCATGTTGCGATGCGCGATCAGCCGTTAGCCCATACGGTAGGTGACGAAACGTTGCCAGACATCAAACTGAGGCGAAATTCGTATATCAGCAATATCGCTGTATTCGCAAGAAACGCAGGCGCGCCAGGCGGCCTTACTCTGTTTGAACGGCCGAAGTCTCGGCCGGGTCGACGCCGCCTCGTTTTGGCGCGACCAGCACAAGCGCGGCCACAATTGCAATCGCCGCAATCGTCATTGCGATGAACACAGTTCTTCCCATGGTTGTAAGTTAGGGTGGCTTCGTTCGACGACAAGGACACGCCTCCGAGATCGAGACCGGCAAAGCCCGCCGGGCGGTTGGCCGAGCCCTCTTGAACCGACTTCCGGAATGATGCACACCGCGCCGGCATGACCAAAGCGACGCAGGCTCATCCGCTCGACCATCTGGTGCTGCCGACAGCGCGCCTCGATGCCGCGCGGGCGCGGCTGGTTTCACTCGGCTTCGTCGTCGCGCCGACCGGCATCCACCCGTTCGGCACCGAAAACTGCTGTGTCTTTTTCGCCGATGGCACCTACCTGGAGCCGCTGGCGGTTGGCAACGACCAGGACGCGGACCTGGCGATAGGCGAAGGCAACGTGTTCGTCGCGCGAGATCGTCTCTACCGGCAAAACCTCGGCGACGAGGGCTTTTCCGCTGTCGTGCTCGGAACCGGCGATGCCGATGCCGACCACGTTCGTTACGTCGGGGCCGGGATGTCGGCGGGGGAGATGCTGAGTTTTTCGCGCACTTTCACCGATACGAGCGGCAAGAGCGACCTGGCGTCCTTCAAGCTGGCCTTCTGCGCCAGCAAGGATGCCGATGAGGCTTTCCTTTTCGCTTGTGAGCGCATCAATGCACCGAAGATCGACCGTACCGCATTGCAAGCCCACGCCAACGGCGTGACAGGCATCGTCGAAGTCGTCGCTGTCAGCGACAGGCCTTCTGGCCAGATCGGGCTGCTCTCGACGGCTGCCGCCAAGCAAGCTGCGCAAGGTGATGCGATCGTATTGCCGAATGCAACCCTGACCGTCCTGGAGCCGGCGGCCTTCGCCTCGCGCTGCAACCTTCCGACCGGAGCGTCGCCGCATCTGCGCTTTGCCGCCATCGTTTTCTCGGTCCGCAGCGCCGCCATCGCAGCGCGCCTGCTTGCGGCCAACGCCATCGCACATCACATGAGCGGCAATGATATTGTCGTCAGGCCGGCGCCCGGGCAGGGCGCCGCCTTCATCTTCCGGGAGACAAAATGAACAAACCCCTGGCGCCCAATCCGTCCGTGACCGTCGGCAACGTCGTCTTCTCGAACGCCGCGCCGCTGTCGCTGATCGCCGGCCCCTGCCAGCTGGAATCGCGCCAGCACGCCTTCGACATGGCCGGCGCGCTGAAGGAACTCACCGACAGGCTCGGCATCGGGCTTGTGTACAAGACCAGCTACGACAAGGCCAACCGCACCTCGCTGTCGGCCACGCGAGGCGCCGGGCTGGAAGCGGCGCTGCCGGTCTTCGACGATCTGCGGAAGACGTTTTCCCTTCCGGTGCTGACGGACGTCCACACCGAGGAGCAATGCGCGATCGTCGCGCCGCATGTCGATGTCCTGCAGATCCCCGCCTTCCTTTCACGCCAGACCGACATGCTGGTCGCGGCGGCCAGGACGGGCAAGGTGATCAACGTGAAGAAAGGCCAGTTCCTCGCCCCCTGGGACATGAAGAACGTGGTCGCCAAGATCACCGGTTCCGGCAACGCCAATGTGCTGACCACCGAGCGTGGCGCCTCCTTCGGCTACAACACGCTGGTGTCCGACATGCGGGCGCTGCCGATCATGGCCGAGATCGGGGCGCCGGTGATTTTCGATGCCACGCATTCGGTCCAGCAGCCTGGGGGGCAGGGTGGTTCTTCGGGCGGCGAACGTCGCTTTGTCGCGACGCTGGCGCGCGCCGCGGTCGCGGTCGGCGTCGCCGGCGTGTTCATCGAGACGCATCAGGATCCGGACAACTCGACCTCTTCCGATGGCCCGAACATGGTGCCCTTGAAGGACATGCCAGCCTTGCTGGAACGGCTGATGGCATTCGATCGCATCGCCAAGGGACGCTGACCCGACTCGGCGTCCCATCGGCTTGTCGCAGGCAACCGCCGGCTGTAGGCTCCTGCCGCAACTGAGCGCCCTGGCAGGAGGAAGCCATGTCCGTCGCCCGCGTCACAGAGATCACGTCATCGTCCAAGAAGAGCTTTCAGGATGCCATCGAAAAGGGCATCGCGCGCGCCGCAAAGACCCTGAAGAACGTCGAGGGCGCCTGGATCCAGGACCAGAAGATCGTCGTCGAGAGCGGCAAGATCGCCGCTTACCGCGTCAACATGAAGGTCACCTTCATCCTCACCGACAACTAAGCAATTTCAGGAAAAGTGCGTAGCGGTTTTCCGTCCGGAATTGCCTAAAAACAAAGTCGGGAACCTTCGTCCGCCCCTCTCATTGTCCATGCAGGCATTCAATCGAGAGGAGTTCCACCATGAGCACCCTGACCGGGCACACCGAAGCCATTGCCGCCTCGCGCGTCATCGGCACATCGGTCTACAACACCGAAGGCAAGAGCATCGGCAGCGTCGAAGACATCATGCTCGACAAGACCTCGAACGGCATCATGTTCGCGGTGATCGGTTTTGGCGGATTCCTCGGCGTTGGCGAGAAGTACCACGCCATCCCGTGGGCGAGCCTCGACTATGACGAGGACAGGGGCGGCTATGTCGTGCCGTTCTCCAAAGAGCAGTTGCAGGCCGCGCCGGCCTATTCGATCAACGAATTGGCGGGCGCCGACGGCCAGGCGGCACGCGACGAGTCGTACAGCTACTACCGGGTCGAGCCCTACTGGCACTGAAGCGTTCGGCCAGCCCGGAGCGGAATCAAAAAAGGCCCCCGCACATGCGAGGGCCTTTCTTCTGCAAGATCCTACTGCGCTGCTTGAAGTGTCGACAGTTGCGCGGCGCCCTGCTGGGGCTGCTGGTTGTCGCACGACGTAAGGAACGCAGCCGCGATCAGGAACAAACTCACGATACCGCTCAACTGGGACATGGCGAAACTTCTCCTGTTTCGCCCCGCGCAAGCAGAATCATAGACCAGAACGTTGCGCGCCGCGCATGACTTATGATGACAGAAATTTGCGCTTCGTGAATCGGCGGGCGGGCAATATTTGCGGGCGCCCCGATTGCCTTTTGCGGCACTTTGGCTAAGAGGGGCGCGACGCTTCAATCGATCAATCGGGGACATTGCAATGACCGCCATCGTCGACATAATCGGGCGTGAAATCCTGGACAGCCGTGGAAATCCGACCGTCGAGGTCGACGTGGTGCTGGAAGACGGCTCGATGGGCCGCGCCGCCGTGCCGTCAGGCGCCTCGACCGGCGCGCATGAGGCGGTCGAGCTGCGCGATGGTGGCCCGCGCTATCTCGGCAAGGGCGTGCTGCGGGCGGTCGAGGCCGTCAACGGCGAGCTGTTCGAGGCGATCGGCGGCATGGAGGCCGAGAACCAGATCCATATCGACCAGACGATGATCGAGCTCGACGGCACGCCGAACAAGAGCCGGCTCGGCGCCAACGCCATCCTCGGCGTGTCGCTGGCGGTCGCCAAGGCGGCGGCTGAAGCGGCCGGCCTGCCGCTCTACCGCTATGTCGGTGGCGCCAAGGCGCATGTGCTGCCGGTGCCGATGATGAACATCATCAATGGCGGCGCGCATGCCGACAATCCGATCGACTTCCAGGAATTCATGATCCTGCCGATCGGCGCGCCGACGCTGCGCGACGGCGTGCGCTGGGGCTCGGAAATCTTCCACACGCTGCGCAAAAAGCTCAAGGACGCCGGCCACAACACCAATGTCGGTGACGAGGGCGGCTTCGCTCCCAACCTGAAGAGCGCGCCGTCGGCGCTCGATTTCATCATGGAATCGATCGAGAAGGCCGGCTTCAAGCCGGGCGAGGACGTCGCTCTCGGCCTCGACTGCGCCGCGACCGAGTTCTTCAAGGACGGCAACTACGTCTATGAGGGTGAGAAGAAGACTCGCGATCCGAAGGCGCAGGCCAAGTACCTCGCCAAGCTCGCATCCGACTATCCGATCATCACCATCGAGGACGGCCTTGCCGAAGACGACTGGGAGGGCTGGAAGATCCTGACCGACCTCATCGGCAAGAAGACACAGCTGGTCGGCGACGATCTGTTCGTCACCAACACGGCCAGGCTTCGCGACGGCATCCGCATGGGCGTCGCCAATTCGATCCTGGTCAAGGTCAACCAGATCGGCTCGCTGACCGAAACGCTCGACGCCGTCGAGACCGCGCACAAGGCCGGCTACACCGCCGTCATGTCGCACCGTTCGGGCGAGACCGAGGATTCGACCATTGCCGATCTCGCCGTCGCCACCAATTGCGGACAGATCAAGACCGGCTCGCTGTCGCGCTCCGACCGCATGGCCAAGTACAACCAGCTGATCCGCATCGAGGAAGAGCTCGGCAAGCAGGCCCGCTACGCCGGCAAGTCGGTGGTCAAGGGCTGATCCGGCAACCAATCGGGATATCGAGGAAGGGCGGGGCGTTCCCCGCCCTTTTTCGTTTTGAGGCTTCGCGTACGCCCGTCCGTAACCGTCCATTAAGCACAATGGAGCGAAAAAGAGCCTGGGCCGTTCGGGTTCGCGGCCACGAGGATCTGGATCATGTGGACACGTCAGCACAAGCAGCGAAACACCGGCCGGCTGATCGTCCCCTCGCTCTGCGTGCTGTTCCTGGCCTATTTCGGCTTCCATGCCTATCACGGCGAATTCGGCATCTATTCCAAATATCAGCTCGAAGCCCGGGCAGTCGAACTGCAGGGGCAGCTCGATGCCGTCAAGGCGCGCCGGGTCGATCTCGAGCGGCGTGTCCAGCTGATGCACGAGGGCACGCTGGAAAAGGACATGCTTGACGAACAGGCGCGCAAGGCGCTCAATCTCTCGCATGCCGACGAAATCACCATCATGCTGCCGGCTCCAGCGAAATAACTGAATTCCAGTTAATCGTCTTTATTTTCAATGATTTTAATTGCTTAGACGCATGCCAGCCATGCATTTTTCGGCATGGCGCAATGCTTTTATGCGTGTTAGCCTCGTATAAATCGGTGGGGAGAGACGATCTCCCTCGGAGCGGATTTCATCCTGCTCTAAATGTCCGCGAAGAGACGCCAACAGGGAGTGATGCATGGCCACCGCCGCCAGAAAAGCGCCTGCCAAATCCAAAAACGACGGTAAATCACAAGGGCTCTCCGCCCCGAAGCCTGCCGACTTCACCAAGGACGATGAGCTTGCCGCCTACCGGCACATGCTGCTCATCCGCCGCTTCGAGGAAAAGGCCGGCCAGCTCTACGGCATGGGCTTCATCGGCGGCTTCTGCCACCTCTATATCGGCCAGGAGGCTGTCGTCACTGGCATGAAGATGGCGCTGATCGAAGGCGACCAGATGATCACCGCCTATCGCGACCACGGCCACATGCTGGCGATGGACCTGTCGCCTCGCGGCGTCATGGCGGAGCTCACCGGGCGCCGGGGCGGCCTGTCCAAGGGCAAGGGCGGCTCCATGCACATGTTCTCCAAGGAGAAGCATTTCTATGGTGGCCACGGCATCGTCGGCGCGCAGGTGTCGCTCGGCACCGGTCTCGCCTTCGCCAACCGCTATCGCGAGAACAAGAACGTCTCGCTGACCTATTTCGGCGACGGCGCCGCCAACCAGGGCCAGGTCTACGAAAGCTTCAACATGGCCTCGCTGTGGAAGCTGCCGGTGATCTTCATCATCGAGAACAACCGCTACGCCATGGGCACCTCGGTGTCGCGCTCCTCGGCCGAGACCGATTTCTCGCATCGCGGCGCATCCTTCAAGATCCCCGGCATCCAGGTCGACGGCATGGACGTGCGCGCGGTGAAGTCCGCCGCCGATCTCGCCACCGAATGGTGCCGCGCCGGCAACGGCCCGCTGATCCTGGAGATGCAGACCTACCGCTATCGCGGCCATTCGATGTCCGATCCGGCGAAGTACCGCTCCAAGGAAGAAGTGCAGAAGATGCGCTCCGAGCATGACCCGATCGAGCAGGTCAGGGCGCGGCTGCTCGACAAGAAATGGGCCAGCGAGGACGAGCTCAAGGCCATCGACAAGGAGGTCCGCGACATCGTCGCCGACGCCGCCGAATTTGCCCAGAACGACGCCGAGCCGGATCCGTCCGAGCTCTGGACCGACATCGTACTGTAAAGGGAGGGCAAGGACATGCCGATCGAAATTCTCATGCCCGCTCTCTCGCCGACGATGGAAGAGGGCAATCTTTCCAAATGGCTGAAGAACGAGGGCGACAAGATCGTCGCCGGTGACGTCATCGCCGAGATCGAGACCGACAAGGCGACGATGGAAGTCGAAGCCGTCGACGAGGGCACGCTCGCCAAGATCGTGGTTCCCGCCGGTACCGAAGGCGTCAAGGTCAACGCTGTGATCGCCGTGATCGCGGTTGACGGCGAGGACGTCGACAAGGCCGGCGAAGGCATCGGCGAGGAGCCCGCCAGGCCTGAGGCGGCAGCACCTGCGCCTGTTGCGGCCAAGAGCGAGGCCGCGGCACCGGTCGCCGCAGCGCCGAGAGCGGAAGTCGCCGCCGATCCGGACATTCCGGCCGGCACCGAGATGGTGTCGACCACGGTGCGCGAGGCGCTGCGTGACGCCATGGCCGAGGAAATGCGCCGCGACGGCGACGTCTTCGTCATGGGCGAGGAGGTCGCCGAGTACCAGGGCGCCTACAAGATCACGCAAGGCCTGCTGCAGGAATTCGGACCGCGCCGCGTCGTCGACACGCCGATCACCGAGCACGGTTTTGCCGGCGTCGGCGTCGGTGCCGCGATGGCTGGCCTGAAGCCGATCGTCGAGTTCATGACCTTCAACTTCGCCATGCAGGCGATCGACCAGATCATCAACTCGGCCGCCAAGACGCTCTATATGTCGGGCGGCCAGATGGGCGCGCCGATCGTCTTTCGCGGACCGAACGGCGCCGCCGCCCGCGTCGCCGCTCAGCACTCGCAGTGCTACGCCGCCTGGTACAGCCATGTTCCCGGGCTGAAGGTGGTGATGCCGTACACGGCGGCCGACGCCAAGGGCCTGCTCAAGGCCGCGATCCGCGATCCGAACCCGGTCATCTTCCTCGAGAACGAAATCCTTTACGGCCAGTCCTTCGATGTGCCGAAGCTCGACGATTTCGTGCTGCCGATCGGCAAGGCGCGCATTCATAAGCCGGGCAAGGACGTCACCATCGTCTCCTTCGGCATCGGCATGACCTACGCGGTCAAGGCCGAAGCAGAGTTGCGCGGCATGGGCATCGACGCCGAAATCATCGATCTGAGGTCCATCCGTCCGCTCGACTTCGACACCATCATCGCCTCGGTCAAGAAGACCAATCGCCTGGTCGTGGTCGAGGAAGGTTTCCCGCAGAGCTCGGTCGGCGACCATATCGCCAACCAGGTGTCGCAGCGCGCTTTCGACTTCCTCGATGCGCCGGTCATCACCATCGCCGGCAAGGACGTGCCGATGCCTTACGCGGCCAACCTCGAAAAGCTGGCATTGCCCAATGTCGGCGAGGTCGTCGAGGCGGTCAAAGCCGTCACGTATCGCTGAGCCGGGCGGGAGGGAAACATGCCAATCAACATCACCATGCCGGCACTCTCGCCCACGATGGAAGAAGGCAATCTTTCCAAGTGGCTCGTGAAAGAGGGCGACAAGGTTTCGCCGGGCGACGTGATCGCCGAGATCGAGACCGACAAGGCGACGATGGAGGTCGAAGCCGTCGATGAAGGCACGGTCGCCAAGCTGGTAGTTCCGGCTGGCACCGAAGGCGTCAAGGTCAACGCGCTGATAGCCATCCTGGCCGGCGAAGGCGAGGATGCCGGCGCTGCCGCAAAGGGTGGTGGCGATGCTGCGCCCAAGGCCGAGGCTCCGAAAGCCGAAGCGCCAAAGGCGGAAGCGCCGAAGCCGGCAGCCGCGGCAGCGCCCGCGCCGGCGAAGGCAGAGCCTGCTCCGGCCGCCAATGGCCACGCTGGCGGCGACCGCACCTTCGCCTCGCCGCTTGCCCGCCGCATCGCCAAGGATGCCGGCGTCGATGTGGCTAATGTCACGGGAACGGGGCCGCATGGCCGTGTCGTTAAGGCTGATGTCGAGGCGGCGATTGCCGGCGGCGGCGCCAAGGCCGCGCCCGCTGCCAAGGCGCCTGGCGGTGCTCCGGCGGCAGCTCCGGCTGCAGCGCCGAAGGCGATGTCGGACGACCAGGTGCTGAAGCTGTTTGCCGAAGGGTCCTACGAACTCGTGCCGCACGACAATATGCGCAAGACCATCGCGCGCCGCCTGGTCGAGGCCAAGTCAACCATCCCGCATTTCTACCTGACGCTCGACTGCGAGCTCGACGCGCTGTTGGCGCTGCGCACGCAGCTCAATGCGGCGGCACCGGTGAAGAAGACCGAGAAGGGCGAGGTTCCCGCCTACAAGCTCTCGGTCAACGACATGGTGATCAAGGCGATGGCGATGGCGCTGATGGCGGTGCCGGATGCCAATGCCTCGTGGACCGACA